>CAYQKY010000034.1:0-55114 GCA_964418125.1 uncultured Phaeodactylibacter sp. | reverse complement strand
TTATTTTCGTTATAGAAGTTTCATTTACAACGTATTACCCTCAAACCTCACGTTAGGTTAAGTAATGAAAACCAATTTATTAAAAACCAGGCAAAATTTAAAGCGCTTAGAAATCGATTTCACTTTGTTCGAGCGCTCGTGTATATGCCGGGCGGGAACGGGGCCTGGCCTTGCGTTCTAACGGATATTCATCTTCGAAGAAAAATCGTTTCTTGCCGAAGGCGGGGTACAGGCCGTCCAGCCATATAGCTTTGGGGTCGTATTTGGCAAAGAAAGGCCGGGAAACCCAATCCGGGTTTCTCCCCTGCAGGAATTGAAGGGTGAAAACCTTTTCGTTCCCGATCTCGCTGACACCCAGCACCTGGACTTTTCCCGGCCCGGCCGACATGGATGGGCCGCGGACCGTGCGGGCAACTCCACTTACCTGTTGGTAGGCCTGCCGGAAAATGCGCCATGCCCGCTCCAGTTCAACCGCAAAATAGTGTTGTGCCCCGGTATCCCGGGCGATAAACATGTAGTAGGGGATGCAGCCCAGCTCTACCTGTTTCTGCCACATGGCGGCCCAAGCCCGGGCGTTGTCGTTGATATTGCGCATAATGGGAGACTGTGTCCGGATGACGGCGCCGGTGTTTCTTATTCTCCGGATGGCCTGCGCGACGATTTTTGTGGACAACTCCTTAGGGTGGTTAAAGTGCGCCATAAAGGCGATATGTATGCCCGCTTCTCTGGCCCGCTCAAAGAGAGCCAGCAACTCGCCGGCATCTTTATCGGTAACAAACCGCTGAGGCCAGTAGCTCAGGGCTTTGGTGCCGAGGCGGATGGTTTTCAGGTTGGGAATGTCGGCATCGATGAGGGCATCAATGTACTGCTGCAATATTTTTGTCTTCATGATGAGCGGGTCTCCTCCGGTAAAGAGTATGTCCGTTACTCGGGGGTTAGCCCTGAGGTATTTAATGATCAGCTCCGTGTCGCGCATGGCGAATTTCAGTTCGTTCATTCCCACAAACTGCGGCCAGCGGAAGCAAAAGGTACAGTACGCGTGGCAGGTCTGGCCCTGGCTGGGGAAAAAGAGCATGGTTTCCCGGTATTTGTGCTGCACGCCGGTAAGCTTCACATCTTCGATCATAGGTACATTGTGGGCAAGTTGCCCGGCGGGGTGCGGGTTGAGCTCCATTCTGATCTTGTTGGCCACCAGCTTAAGCTCCGGTTTTCGGGCGCCGCTCTTCAGAGCGCGTGCCATTTCTTCGTAGTGCTGGGGCCGCAACATGTCTTTCTGGGGAAAAGTCAGTATAAATATGGGGTCTTCCTGATAGTTGTCCCAGTCGATCAACTGATTGACGACGTAATTATTGGCTTTAAAGGGCAGTACATTGCCGACTACTTCAATATCAAAAATTTCTTCTTCACTGAGGTAGCTTTTCACCTGAGGGATCTCACGAAAGTTTCGGAGGGTATACGATCGATATTCTTTCATTTTTTTTGAATTTAAAGGTTAACTATATTTTTTGGAGAGGGGCCGGGAATAGGCATCGGGCCGACTAACCACCCTTCTCTATCGGAGGCAAAAGGCCACTGATAATGTATTGGTTTCTACAGGAATCAAAAGGTCTGCCTGTAATTAAAACACGGGTTTTTATTGCTGAGTTGTATCCCCGAAACAAGCTCTTATGGGCGGAACGCCTTCAAAAGCCCTGGAACGGGCAGGTATAGTGCCTGTTAGGGGTAAGGCCGGCACAACCTGGCCCCTCCAAAGCTGTTGAACTTTGCCAAAAAACATTAAGCACCTGTTTCAGGGTTAGGCAGGGAATATAAGAAATATTTTCTACACAAACGACCGGTGTTTTCCAGCCGTTCATCGGGCAGGATATCAATGGGGAGAGGGAGGAATTTTACAGGGTAGCCTCCTGGCCGCCATTGGCGATATCTATCTTCAGTATATCGTTGATTGACTGAAAGGCTGCATTGAGCTTATCCAGCTGCTCCGGGGATAAGGACTGAAGTTTTTGAGAGATCTGCTGGTGAAGAGGGTGAGGGGTGGCCTCCAGTAACTCGGCTCCTTTGGCAGTGAGGGTGATCAGGCTTACGCGTTTGTCGTTAAGGCGGGGGAGTTTGGCGACCATGCCTTTTTTTTCCAGGCGGGCAATGATACCGGTGACGGTACTGGCGTTGAGTTTGAGAAAGTCTTTAATGGCTTTGTGTGAGGCCTGGTAATTATCCTGGTCTCTGAGAAAGCTCAACGCCAAAAGCTGAGGAATGCTGATGCCGTATTCCTTTTCCAGCCTTTTGCTTTCCAGGTTTACCGCCCTGGATATTTTGCGGATATTGATCAGGATTTCTGCGTAGTTCATTCATTTGGAAACTAGAAAGCCAACAATCCTGTAAATATAAGCTTAAAGCAAAAACGCCGGAATAGCAGGGGGCTTATTCCGGCGTTTTTTTTTAAGATTGGCCAATAACCGGCCTACAGGCCCAGGTCATCATCTTCGTCGTCGTCATCCATGCCTCCGGTGTCGACATCGAGGTTGACATCTTCGTCATCGGTATCATCGGCAAATTCATCCAGGTTGACGATGGACTTATCGAGTTCATCATCGGTGTCATCGTAGAATTCTCCGAGGTTGAAGTCGTCATCATCGTCTTCATCAAAGTCGGCGGGCTTGGGTGGCGCCGGTTTGGTTGGGGATTTGCGGATGATTTTGGTGATTACCTTTTTTTCGCCTGTAGGTTTTGGCGTAGGCCGCTCGATGGAACTGGACCTTCTCTCTGTCGCCGGGTTTTGTTCCTGGGTTTTTGCCAATAGGCTTTTTGTGGTCGTAGGCACGGCAAGCAAGCGTTTTTTATCGATTAGCTCACCGGTGATGGTACAGATGCCATAGGTTTTATTCCTGATCCGGACCAGGGCATTTTCGAGGTCTTTGATGTACCTTCGCTGGCGGATGGCCATATTGTTCAGCATCTCCACATCATTATTGATGCTGCTGTCATCCATCCAATCCCCTCCGTGTTCGTCACTGGTATTCTCTGTGATCTCCAGGATTTGCTCCTGAAGGGAGTCCAGCTGCTCCTGAGCGTTGGCGAGCTTTTTCTCGATCAGCGCTTTGAACTCAGCTAATTCTCCATCAGAATACCTCACAACAGTATTTGACATTGCTAACTGTTTGTTGGGTTTAAAAATGATGCGGCAATTTAAAAAATCAAATCTGAAAAAAAACTGAAGATTTGTAAAAAATGCAGTTCAATATAAGAAACGGCACTGTAAAAATCAAATGGGAGGAAATATCATTGTGGCTGCATTGCCGTTTCCGGACTGTGGTGGCCAAAGCTACGGACAGGAATCTGAATTTATTCTGAATAAACTGGCGCTTTCGGCAATCTGTTGGCCGAAAAAGGAAGGAAGGCATTGAAAAACAGTTGTAATGCGAATATTTTTGCGGGGCGGTTGAACGCAGTGGCGGCAGCTTGTAATGAAGTTTCCGCCGATAAGCCTTATTTGTCCATTCCATTAACACGGTTAAACGATTATGACTGTTGCCAGCAACCTTGTAAAAAAAGGGATTTCGTTTGTACAACAACTTGAACAGCGGCGGCCTACCCCTGCACAGCTACAGCGGCGGGCGCTGCTGAGCCTGCTGAAGCGGGCGGAGAAAACTGCTTTCGGCCAGCACTATGGATTTGGACGGCTTTCCAATGCCGCCAACCCGGAGGCTGCCTTTCAGGGGCAGGTCCCTATGCACGACTATAACCGGATGTTCGACAATTGGTGGCGCCGCTCCCTGTCAGGAGAAGCCGACGTGAGCTGGCGCGGGCCGGTGAAGTATTTTGCCCTGAGCTCCGGCACTTCAGAGGCGGCCAGCAAATATATTCCAGTCACTGCCGATATGCAGAAGAGCATGCGGCAGGCAGCCTTTCGGATGTTCTCCTGCCTGCCGAAGTATAACCTGCCGCCCAGTTTCTATACCAAGGAGTGGCTGATGATCGGAGGCAGCGCTTCTCTGCAGGACCTCGGGCACTGTTACGCCGGCGACCTCAGCGGCATCAACGCCAGCAAGCCGCCGGTATGGATACGGCGCTATTACCGCCCAGGGACCCGCATCGCCAGGATCTCCGATTGGGATGAGCGTACCGAGGCCATCGCCAAAATGGCGCCACAGTGGGATGTAGGCGTCCTTACCGGCCTGCCCAGCTGGGTACAGCTCACCCTGGAACGCATCATCGAATATCACGGTTTGAACCACATTCATGAACTGTGGCCCAACCTGCGGATCTTTGTCTCGGGGGGTATTGCTTTTGCGCCTTACCGCAAGAGCTTCGAAGAACTGCTGGCCCACCCCCTCATTTACATGGATTCCTACCTGGCCAGCGAAGGGTTCGTCGCTTTCCAGTCCCGCCCCGGAACGAGCGCTATGCGCCTGCAGCTGAACAACGGCATCTTTTTCGAGTTTGTCCCCTTCAATGAAGACAACTTCGATGAAGAAGGGCGGCTACGCCCCTCCGCCCGGGCCCTCACCATTGAAGAAGTGGAAGAACGGCAGGATTATGCCCTGCTCATGAGTACCTGCGCCGGAGCCTGGCGTTATCTGATCGGCGACACCATACGTTTTGCGGACAAAGGCCGCTCGGAGATACTGATCACCGGCCGGACCAAGCATTTCCTCAGTATTTGCGGAGAGCACCTGTCGGTGGATAACATGAACCAGGCCATACGCCGCACGGAGGATCTTCTAAACGTGAAGATCAACGAATTTACGGCCTCAGGTGTTAAAGCAGATACACACTTTGCTCACCTCTGGTATATTGGCTGCGAGCCTAAAACCAACCCGGACACCCTGTCTAAAGTACTGGATGAGCAGCTTATGGCCGTCAATGACGACTATGCTGCCGAGCGATCCGCTATGCTGCGCCCTCCGCAGGTCAATGTCATTGATACCAGGCTTTTCTATGATTGGCAACGCCATCACGGAAAGATGAACGGACAGAGCAAATTTCCCAGGGTTATGAGAGGAGAACAGCTGGCCGAATGGGAAACGTTCGTTGAGTCCAAAAAATGACCTTTTATGAACTTACTATGGCAGGGAGCCCTCCTGGGCCTCTCTCTGAGTATACTGGCCGGCCCGATGTTGTTCATCCTGATGCAACTGGGCATCGAGAAGGGCTTCCGGGCCGGCGCCACCGCCGGTTTTGGCGTGTGGGCCAGCGACACTCTTTATGTGCTCAGCGCTTATCTCGGTATTTCCTATCTGCTGCAGCTCACCCAGTGGCAGGGGTTTAAATTGTGGGCCAGCTTTGCCGGAGGCCTCATCCTGATCATCATTGGCGCCACTACGCTTCTGGCCCGCCCTGCCCGGAAGGCCTGGCAGAACGATCAGGTGGTAAGCCACAACTGGGCCGGCTACTGGATGCAGGGGTTTCTGGTCAATACCTTCAATCCATTTACCGCCTTTTTCTGGATCGGCGTGATCACTACCGTTTCCGCCGACGGGCCCCTCCCCGCCTTCGACGCCGCCGTTTTCTTCGGCAGCATCATCGGGATCATCATCATTACCGACCTGCTGAAGGTCCTTCTCGCCAAGCGTATCCAGAACTGGATGAAGTACAGCTACCTGCTGGCCATGCGAAGGGTTTCCGGCACTGCCCTGGTTGTTTTCGGCGTCTTTCTGATGTTTCGGGGTATGATGTAAAAGGGCCCTGCTGTTGCCTTGTTATCAGGTTAAATTGTTATATTGTTGTCTACCCCTTGGCTTCCTGGCTATCGCCGCTACGCGGCTTTTCGGAGGTAACAAAGTAGTGCCAGGCTGTTGGGCGAAAAGCTATCCAGCCATCAGGCCATCAAACAATTCAGCAATTTAACCCTCCCCTCATGGACGAAGGATACATCAAATTTGATTCCCACTGGAAAAAGGCCCCTCCCCTGCCGGAGGCGGAAATTGCCGAACTCAACACTTACCGCCAGCGCCTTTATGAGCAGGGCCTCATCGGAGCCTATGATAACGGTATAGGATACGGAAATATCAGCCGGCGTTACGGCGATTCCGGGCAATTCATCATTTCCGGCTCCGCGACCGGCAACCTGGAAGAACTTACGGCAAAACACTATGCGCTGGTTACCAAAGTGGAAGCCAGGCAAAACAGGATCTGGGGCGAGGGCCCGGTGGCCGCTTCCTCCGAAGCGATGAGCCATGCCGCCATTTACCGGGAGTGCCCCTGGGTGCACGGCGTGATCCACGTGCACCACGCGGGCCTTTGGGCCTCCCTGCTCCATAAGGCGCCCACTACGGCCAAAAAAGCCCGCTACGGCTCACCGGAGATGGTGGATTCCATAATTCAGCTGATGCGGGAGACAAGGCTGGAAGAACTGAAGATATTTGTGATGGAGGGCCATCAGGAAGGCATTTTCACGTTTGGCCATTCGCTGAAAGAGGCCTTTGATGTGCTGATGATGTACTATAATGCCTTTTTGCATGAGGATATTTCTGCCGGAAGGATCTGACCAAACAAGCACTTAAGTTACTTTTCATTGGTTCAATAAACAATACCCCTTATGAAAACCATTCTCATCACCGGCGCCACCGGCAATACCGGTTCGGCAACTCTTCAGTATTTAAAAGGAAAAGGATTTGATCTGCGGGCGATGACCCGTGCGGCGGAAAAAGCGACAGCCCTGGAAAAAGAGGGAATTTCTGCCGTCATTGCCGATTACAGCGACCCTGCTTCCCTCGACAAAGCCCTGGCCGGCGTAGAACGGGCCTTCCTCGTCCATACGCCTTCCCTGCAGATCCCGCATCACGAAAAGGCCTTTATCGATGCCGCCAAAAAGGCAGGCGTCAAAAAGATCGTCAAAGTATCGGTTATCGGCGCCGGCCATGATGCACCCCTTCGCCTGGCGCGCATGCATGCGGAAGTGGAGGATTACCTCATGCAGTCGGGCATCGCCTACACCATCCTGCGGCCCCACAGCTTCATGCAGAACCTGCTGGGCAATATTCCCACCATTCAGGGCCAGGGGGCGATGTATTCCAACCATGGCGAGGCCAGGGTCCCATTGATCGATGCCCGCGACATTGGCGCGGTGGCCGCCGCAGCCCTCACGGAAGAAGGGCATGATGGGAAGGCCTATACCCTCACCGGCCCGGCGGCGGTTTCTTACCAGGAGGTTGCCGGGGCTATTGGTAGAGCCATCGGCAAGGAGGTACACTTTGTCAACGTCCCGGATCAAGCGGCCAGACAAGGCCTGATGGGCGCCGGCTTCCCGGAATGGCTGGCCGACGACCTCGTCACGCTCAGCCAGTGGGGCCGGCAGGTGGGCGAACAGCCACCTTCGGAGGATGTGTCCACAGTACTGGGGCGCCCGGGGCACAGCCTGGAGGACTTTGCAAGGGATTATGCGGGGGCGTTTAAGGGGTAGGAGGTCGGCAAGTCGGAAGCCGGAACGCGGAAGTCGGAATTTTTCGGGCTGAGTGCTGCCACGATGGGGCTGAAGATGCTTCCACTATAAGAAATGGAGCTTCCTTAATAAAAGCAAGTTTGGTTTGAAGCCGGAAGTGAGTCGCTGCAAGTGAAGAGTAAATAACTTTACGTATTTCGGAATCATTCGGGGTTGATCCCTTCTTCCTTCAGGTGAGCTCCGATGTTGAAGGTATGGCCGCCGTACAGTTCGATGTCCTTGTTCCAGTCGATGATCTGCCAGTTCTCGCCGGGAGTGGCCACCAGGACTTTTTGCGTTTTGGTGGTGATCCAGAAAACTAGCTCTACCCCGAAGTCCAGCATTTTCTGGACTTTGGTGTGGATGTATTCATTTTCGGTAAAGGCTTCTTCCTTTCCTAGTTCACCGTCGAGGTCGACTTCGAAAATAATCCTGGCGGGTACATCCGGATAATGCCTTGAAATCTTTTCGGCGGGCAAGATCTTTTTATCGAATATGGCTATGTCATTGGAAAGGTTATTTCTTTTGTCGATATGGCTGCCTACCTCATTGGTAAATATCCTGAACAGGCGGGTATCTATTGCCAGATAACAGATCTTCAGCAGATAGCTTATAATTTCCGCTTGTAAACCACTACTACCCATAATATCCTCAAGGGTTTTGTTCTTGGCCAGTACTTCTTTGTAGCCTTTGTAGTAAACAGGCTTTCCTTCCAGCACCTCGTAAATGAGGTAGTCCGGAATTTCCTGGCTTCTCCCTTGCGCTTCTTTTTTCTTCCGAGTGGCCTGCATAAGCAAACTTTTTCCTAAGTTATCGTTTTTCTCATAACAAGTAAAGGCAGTATATTGATTTTCAAAGGGGCTTCAGGATGTTTATCGCATTTCCTGCCATGAAGACACAAAAAACACCAAACCCGCACCAAAATAATTAGTGGGATTTCGTGCTCTTCGTGTTTTTGTGGCAAAAATCCCCGCAGGCCACCTTTTTACTTCCAAAATAAATAAATGGCATACGCATCACACAACCTCACCGACACCATTGTAGCCCTGGCCACGCCATCCGGAGTGGGCGCCATCGGCGTGGTCCGCCTGTCGGGCAAGGAGGCAGTCCGCATTGTCAACGGGGTGTTTCACGGGAAGGACCTGGAAAAGCAACCTACCCACACCATCCACTTCGGCACTATCCGGGACGACAGCGGGCGCATCCTGGACGAGGTGGTGGTTTCCCTTTTCATTGAACCGAAATCCTATACTGGAGAGAACGTAGTGGAAGTTTCCTGCCACGGTTCCGATTACATCATACAGGAAGTCATACAGCTCTTTATCGAGAAGGGGGCGCGCCTGGCGCAGCCCGGCGAGTTTACCCTGCGCGCCTTCCTCAACGGCCGGATGGACCTCAGCCAGGCCGAGGCCGTCGCCGACCTGATCGCCTCCTCCTCAAGGTCTTCCCACGCCATCGCCATGCAGCAGATGCGCGGCGGCTTCAGCGACGAGATCAAAAGGCTGCGCCAGGAGCTGGTCGACTTCGCCAGCCTCATCGAGCTGGAGCTCGACTTCGCCGAGGAGGACGTCGAGTTTGCCAACCGCGACAAGCTGCGCGAGCTGGTAGCCAAAATTCAATCCATCATTCACTCATTAATTCAATCCTTCAAACTGGGCAACGTCCTCAAGCACGGCGTCAACACCGTCATCGCCGGGCGCCCCAACGCCGGCAAGTCGACCCTGCTCAACGCCCTGCTCAACGAAGAGCGCGCCATCGTCAGCGAGATCGCCGGCACCACCCGCGACACCATCGAGGAGGTGCTCAACATCAACGGCGTGCAGTTCCGCATCATCGACACCGCCGGCATCCGCGACGCGGAAGACACCATCGAGGCTATGGGCGTGGAGAAGACGATGCAGAAAGTACAACAGAGCGCCCTGCTGGTCTACGTTTTCGACGTGATCCAAACCCAGCCGGAAGAGGTGCATACCGACCTGGCCAAGCTGATCCACGAGAATATTCAGGTGATCGTGGTGGCGAATAAGATGGATTTGAATCCGTATACGAAGTTTGAAGACTATTTTCCCAAGTCGGAAGTCGGAAGTCGGAAGTCGGAAACGCCGTCCCCCACTTCCGATTTCGCACTTCCAACTTCCGACTTCCGACTTCGCACTTCCGACCTGGCCTGGGTGCCCATCTCCGCCATCAACAACATGAACATCGGGTACCTCAAGGAGAAGCTCTACGAAACCGTCATCTCCAAACAGCTCAACCTGGAGGGCACGATCGTAGCGAACGCGCGGCACTACGAGGCGCTGCGGAAGGCGCACGAGAGTTTAGACAGGGTGATGGGGGGACTGGAAGAGGGGGTGACCTCCGACTTTGTGGCGATGGATATCCGGGCGGCGCTGCACTACCTGGGGGAGATTACGGGGGAGATCAGTACGGATGACCTGTTGGGGAATATTTTTTCGAGGTTTTGTATCGGGAAGTAGATTCAAAATCATTCCTGCCATCTTCCGGATCGACCGACTACGGCTACTCGGCCTTCTTTTCTACCTGGGCGGCGGGCTGAACCATTTTGGGGTGTCGGCGAACATGCAGGAGTTCAAGCGGTAGGCCCTTTTTCTTCGAAGGAAAAGCAGGTGGGAGGCTGAGGGAGGAAAGAGTAGGCAATTTTTTGCATTCCCTCCACTCCGAACTTTCCCTATCCAAAATTCCCATGCCACCCAAAAATCACCTAATTTTGCAGCCCTTTAAAGAACTTTTCCGGCAGCTATGCCGTAGTCAATACCATAGGGCGGCTCGCCGAAACAGCAGTGCATCCGTCAGGCTTCGGCGAGCCGTCCTATGGTAAAAAAAGAAGAACATGATCAACATTACTTTCCCCGACGGCCAGGTGCGCCAGTACGAAAAAGGAATCACGGCGCTCGAGATCGCCCGGTCCATCAGCCATGGGCTGGCCAAGAAAGTCATTTCCGCCAAGGTCAACGGCGAGGTGTGGGAAGCCACGCGCCCCATCGACCACGACGCCCGCCTGCAATTGCTGACCTGGGATGACAAGGACGGGAAAATGACCTTCTGGCACTCTTCCGCCCACCTGATGGCGGAGGCCCTGGAAGCCATTTACCCGGGCGTCAAGTTCGGCACCGGCCCGGCGACGGAAAGTGGGTTCTACTACGACGTAGACCCGGGCGATCACATCATCTCTTCCGACGACTTCCCGAAGATCGAGCAGAAGATGATGGAGCTGGCCCGACAGAAGAACGAGTACGTGCGCAAGCCCATCAGCCTGGAGGATGCCGTCGAGTTTTTCAGGGAAAAGGGCGACGAGTACAAGCTGGAACTGCTCGAAAAGCGCAAGGAGGAAGAGGCCGATATAACCCTTTACCAGCAGGGCGGGTTCATCGACCTGTGCCGGGGCCCGCACGTGCCCGATACCAGCTACATCAAGGCGGTGAAGCTGACCAACGTGGCCGGCGCCTACTGGCAGGGCGACGAGAACCGCCAGCAGATGACGCGCGTGTACGGCATCTCCTTTCCCAAGCAGAAAGAGCTGGACGAATACCTCGTCATGATCGAAGAAGCAAAAAAGCGAGACCACCGCAAGCTGGGCGCCGAGCTGGAGCTGTTCATGTTCTCCGACCGGGTGGGCCAGGGCCTGCCCATGTGGCTGCCCAAGGGCTTTCAGTTGCGCGACCGCCTGATGAACTTCCTGCGCCGGGAACAGGAGAAGCGCGGCTATAAACTGGTCATCACGCCTCACCTTGGCAAAAAGGAACTGTACGTCACCTCCGGACACTGGGAAAAATACGGGGAGGATAGTTTCCACCCTATCAGTACGCCAAAGGAAGGAGAGGAGTTTATGCTCAAGCCGATGAACTGCCCTCACCACTGCGAGATCTACGCCCACCGGCCGCACTCCTACCGGGACCTGCCGCTGCGCATTGCAGAGTTCGGCACGGTCTACCGCTACGAGCAGAGCGGCGAGCTCCACGGCCTGTCGCGCGTGCGTGGCTTTACGCAGGACGACGCCCACATCTTCTGCACCCCCGAGCAGGTCAAGGAGGAATTCCTCAATGTGCTGGACCTGACCAAGGTAGTGCTCTCCAAAATGGGCTTCGAGAATTTCACCGCCCAGATCTCCCTGCGCGGCCCGGATACGCCGGAAAAATACATCGGCACCGATGAGAACTGGGAAAATGCCGAACGGGCCATCATCGAGGCTACTAAAGAAGCAGGGCTGAAAACCACGACCGAACTGGGAGAGGCCGCCTTCTATGGCCCCAAGCTCGACTTCATGGTCAAGGACGCCCTGGGGCGCTCCTGGCAGCTCGGAACCATACAGGTGGACTACAACCTGCCCGACCGCTTCGAGCTGGAATACATCGGCGCCGACAACCAGCCGCACCGCCCCGTGATGATCCACCGCGCGCCATTTGGTTCTATGGAGCGCTTCATCAGCATCCTGATCGAGCATACCGGCGGGAAATTTCCGCTCTGGCTGGCGCCCGACCAGTTCGCCGTGCTGCCCATCAGCGACCGGTTCAACGATTACGCCGCCAGGATTGAAAAGGAACTGGGCATCCATGATATTCACGGATATATTGACGACCGCAGCGAAAAGATCGGGCGTAAGATCCGCGATACAGAATTGAAAAAAGTGCCGTTCATGCTGATTGTCGGAGAAAAAGAAGAGGAAAGCGGCACCGTTTCAGTGCGCCGCCAGGGCGACGGAGACATCGGAACCATGACGGCGGCTGAATTCGCTGAGTATTTTCAGGGCCAACTGGATTAACTCTGGCTGCTCGTGCCCGGTGGAAAAGTGTTGCTTGCCTCCAGGCGGCCTTCGGGTGCGACACTTTTTCACCGGGAAAAACTAAACTTATCGCCGGTATACATAGTTTAGTATAAAAATCATGTTAAACTTTTTTTAAAGTGTTAATGTGTTTCTTGTATTGTTAGATTTATCTGTGTATTTTGCCCGAAGATAAAGTCCTTACAAAACTCCGGTTATATGAAGCAAGCTTTACTCTTTCTGTTTTTATTCTCATTCAGCCTCACTGTTGCCTATTCTCAAACGAATTTTAGTGACCGGCTCTCCATTAAGCCTGTAAGCAGCAAGGAAAAAGTTGACCTGCAGATCTTTCCGAACCCCGCTACCGATTACATCGGTGTAACCAAGAATGATGTGGTGGATAAAATAATGGTATTTAACCTTGTCGGCCGGCAGATGAAGAGCTTTGAAGCCGTCGACGGGGAGAAGTATTACGTCGGGGACCTTCCTCGGGGCATGTACCTCATTCAACTGCTCAATTCCGACAATCAGATCATCACTACCCAACGCGTGAATAAGCGGTGACGAAGGCGAACTGCCTTCTTATTTTTCATAAAAGTGTGCAAGAAAAGTAGGTAAGTGCCGGAGAGCCGCCAGTTCTTTATACGCTGTCCTCGCTTCATTGGCCGGATAACCGAAGTATGCTTTCCCCTCTTCCAGGTTCTTGGAAACGCCTGATTTGGCGAGTACGACTACTTTGTCCCCTATTTTAAGGTTTTGAGCGATCCCTACCTGCCCGTAGAGCACTACCTCATCTCCAATGGTGGTATTTCCTGCCACCCCCACCTGAGCCGCGAAAAGGCAATTCTTTCCTACCACTACATCGTGGCCGATGTGGACCTGGCCGTCGAGCTTTGTTCCTGCACCAATGATGGTATCTCCGGAAACGCCTTTGTTGACGGTACAGCCGGGGCCGATCCCTACTCCATCCTCGATGATGGCCCGCCCGCCGGAGCGCCAGGGGATATAGCCCTCCTCTGTCCGCTTGAAATAGAAAGCGTCCGTTCCGATGACGGACCCTGCCTGTATGGTCACGTTATTCCCGATGATGGTATATTCTCCTATGGTGACGTTAGATTGGATATAGGTGTTTTTGCCTATTCGGGCATGGTGTCCGATCACGACATTGGGCTCGATGATGGCCGAGGGGTGTATCACGGCCGTTTCGCTGATGTGTTGGGTAAGGGGGCGGAAAGGGCGGTGTTCCAGCACAATGCTGTTGTAGGCTTCGAAGGGGTTATCGCAAAGCAGCAGAGCTTTCCCTTTTGGGCACTTCACTTTTTCGTTGAGGATGATAATGGAAGCATCCGACTTCAGGGATTTATCGAAGTACTTTTTTACGTCCACGAAGGTAATGTCTCCTTTTTGTACCTGGTGGATCTCGTTGATGCCGGTGGCCATCAGGCTGTCGTCTCCAATGATGCGGGCGCCGATCTTTTCGGCTATTTCCTTAACCGGGATAGGATTTGAGAACTGCATTATGAGCTGTATTTATTGTGCTGGGCTCAAAGGTAGAGTTTTAGGGCATTTTCCCGGAATAAAATGTCAATTGAAGTTTAAAAGTAACGCCCTAACTTGGCGGGTAAAAGAATAGCATTTGTCCATGCCGGTAGGAATTGTCCAGTTTTTTTTAGAACGAAAGGGGTATGGCTACATTCGCGTGCCAGAAACCCGGGAGGAGTTTTATGTACAGCGGCGCCACCTGAAGGCTCCGGTGTACAAGGGAGATAAGGTGCGGTTCGTTATCAGAGAGGATAAACTGGGCCTGTACGCCGCTGAAGTGGAACGGGTAGGGGAAGAAGATCAGGCGGAAAAATAGGCCTCCAGTTCCCGCAAGGTATCCTGGCTGGCGCGGATATCGCGGATGATCTTCCCTTTTTCCAGCACCACGATGCGTTCGCATACCTCGGTGACGTGGGCCAGGTCGTGGCTGGAAATGATGATCGTCTTGTCCCGCTCCAGTTCACGGATGAGCTTTTTGAGGCGGATCTGCGAGCTGGGGTCGAGGTTGGCGAAGGGCTCGTCGAGGATGACGACTTCGGGGTTGCCGAGCAGGGCGGCGGCAATGCCGATCTTTTTCTGGTTGCCCTTCGACATGTCGCGCACATATTTATCCCGCCCGAGGATCTCTCCGTTAAAGAGCTCTTCGAAATGTTGGAGGAATGCGAAGACATCGCTCGCATTCATATTGTACAGCTTCCCGACAAAGCGGAAGTACTCTTCCGGGGTGAGAAATCCGATGAGGAAGGTTTCATCGAGGAAGGACCCCGTGTAGGCTTTCCATTCCTCCGAACGGGCAACATCGAATTCCCTGGAATGTACCGTTCCGCTAGCCGCCCGGATCAGATCCAGAAAAAGGCTGAACAAGGTGGTCTTGCCGGCGCCGTTGTTGCCGACCAGGCCGAAGCGTTCGCCTTTCTTTATCTCCAGTTCAGGAATATCGAGCACTACAGTATTCCCGTATTTTTTTGTGAGGTTGAGCGCTTTTATCATGCTTTACTTTTGTTTATAACTGCTTGCCAGGATGTATCTTCGGCTTTCGAATTGGCCTTGAATAAGGGACAGCATCCGGTTTTTAAGCACGATGCCCGTTAAACCTAAAATTCCCAGAACGGCCAATGCTCCCAGCGTGCCCGTAAACAGGCTGCAGGTCATGAACACTCCCCAGGGAATGAGAAATACCGGAATGAGCAGAATAAACTGAGAGGCGCCGACGCCTTCCCAGTTCATCATGGCGCTCTTAGCAGGATCGACCGCCCTGGTATTATAAGTCGCCAGATAAAGGACAAAATAAATGGTGATGCCCAGGGTAAACAAACTACACGCCAGGACTATCGGAACTGCTATCAGGTTGATAAAACCATACAGCAGGCACAGCAAAGTGGTTATGCTGGTGAATAATACGAAAAGAAAATATTTGCCCTCCAGGTATTCCCGGAAAGATACCTTTCGCGCCAGGATAAGGCTGAAGTAGTGGCTGTCCCAGGAGATCAGGAACTGCCCGTAGCTGGCCATCGGAAAAACAATGGCCAGGAAAAACATTAACAGCAACATGCCTATCCCTTCTCCCCGAACGAAATCGTCCAGGGCAAGGAGGGGGTAAAACAGGATGAAAATGCTCATGGCCAGCATGGTTTTGGGCCTCCTGTTGCGCCAGATCTGCTTCAATTCCAGTTGCAGGTAAGCGCCCACTTTGCCAAAACGATCCAATACCGCAAAACCCTGTGTGCTTCGCGCCGCCTGTTTGCCCTCTTCTATGGCGTCCAGGTAGGTATAGCGGCAGAGAAAGTTGTATACCAGGAAGTAAGCGGCCAGGACGGGAAACAAGGCAAGGCCCGCCCAGGCCGGATGATCAGTGATATATTGTACGGCCCCGGCGAAATATTCAGAAAGCGGTAGGGCTCCTTTTCCATCCAAAATGGCCAGAACGGCCAGGCCTGCCAGGCTGCCGAGCACCGCCATCGGGCGGGCCGTAAACTGCCGTTTTAGGTAAAATCCCAGGAAGTTGTTGAACAGTACAATAGCTAACAACAGCGCCACCCACGCCCAGCCGGAGGAAGGGCCAACCTGCGGAAAAACGACTTTACCGGCAAAGGGAACGATGAAGAGCAGCGGCATCAGGTTCACCACATTAAAGGCCGACTTCACCAGCAGATAGTGGTAAAGCTTCCTTTTGGGAACGGGCAGTAAAAGGTAATGGTGAATATCCATCACCGGAAAATTCTGCATCATAAACCGGAAGGCCAGCCCTGCCAGAATGGTGTACAAAAGAAAACCATTGAACAGAGTCAGAGGATCTTCTTCAGGAAAAGCTTCTATCAAAATTACATCCAGGAAAAAGCCCAATACCAGAAAGTTGAGCATAAGGTAAAGGGCAAAGATTCCCAGAAGGATATTGACGGCCAGGCTGCGTTGCCAGAACACAGAGCGCACCTGGGATTTCCACCCGTGAAGGAGTAGGCTTCTGACCATAGCTTCGGTGAGTAGCGAGGTTTCGGAATTGCCGGAATATCTGCTGGTATGGATCAATTTCCGAAATAAATATACTATTCCAAAGCGGATTTCGACAAAAACAGAAGAGGGAAAAGAGGGACGGGATCCGGATGGCCTGAATTAACTGGGATTCGGTGTTCGGGCCTGGCTCTTTCGAGCCGGGCAAAATTCGGTATTCGCACGTTTGGGAGCCATCCACGGACGAGCGAACCTCGAATACCGAACTACCGAAAATCCCAGACATGGCCCGGGCCTATTTTTTAACGATCACCTTCTGGCTCCAGGCCGTACCATCTGCCAGCCTGGCGATGATCAGGTACACACCCTCCGCCTGAGTGGAAGCATTCCAGAAGGGCGCACTTCCGGCATAGGGCGCCCTGCTTACCAGGCGGCCCTGCACGTCGTAAATTTCAAAAGCATCGATAATGCCACCGGCAGACGGCGTTGCGTAAATACTGAATTCACCGCCAATGGTTGGGGTTATAAAATTCACCTGCTCAGGAGTTTCCCTTACAGACGACATGACTACCTCCCGGAGCACCACCGCATTGGGGGTGGCCAGCCCCAGCGTTCCGGCGGGGATGAGCTCCTCGATAAAATTGCCGTCGCTGTCGTAAAGGTTGACCGAGCCGTCCTGGCCATCGCCCAGTAAGAGGTTCCCATTAGGGAAAACAGCGATGCCCTCAACTCTTCCGATGCCGCTGATGAATACGCCTTCATAATTACCCGAAGCGTCAAATTTTTTGACAGCCCCTGCGGTCCAGTCTGCTACAATGAGGTTGCCCTCCTCATCGAACCAGATATTTGTAGGCCCGTTGAGATTGGAGTTGATATACCGGCCCATGCTTTCTCCTGTGGGGCTGAAATGCTGGACATATCTGCCGTCATAGGAAGATACATACAGGTTGCCTTCGCTATCCCAGTCCAGGCCGATGCTGTTTGTAACGCCCAGGTCGGTGAACCGATCCACCAGATTGCCGTCCAGGTCGTACCGAAGTACTTTGCCGTCGCCTCCCCACTGAAGGACATACAGCATGCCTTCCGGGCCAATTTTCATTCTGGTGGGGCCGCCGATGCCGGTGGCGAAGTCGCCGAGGTAATCGCCCGTTTCCGCATCGTATTCGGTTATTTTGTTTGTATTCAGGTTGGAAACGATGAGGGAATTTCTGTGATCCAGAAAAACGATGTCCTGAGGCCAGGCCAGTTGCTCTTCAATAAATACCGCCCCGTTTTCGCCGTTTTCGTCAAACTTATATATTCTCCAGGGTGGGTTGCCAACGTTGAAACCGCCGGCGTCGCTGACATAAATTTCGAACTTTTGCTCCTGTGCAATGCATAGGGTACTGAATAGTAAAAGGCCGAAGGCGAGTAAACTGCTTTTCATAGCTGAAGAAAAATTTAGTGGGTGAAATAATGCTCAATTTGCCCACTATTCGCCGGCGCGTCGTAAAAACCTATAAAGATTTACTTTTTCTTCAGTTCACCACCGGGCATTTGCCGGTGCCTGCCTACCCGGCTTTTGCTTTTTCCGGTACTCCTCCCTTCACCACCTTGCGGATCTTGTAGGGCCGCTTCTGCTGCGACTCGAAATAGGTGCGCATCTGTATCTCGATGACGATGCCGATCGTCACCAGCTGAATGCCGGCGATGACCAGCATCAGCCCCAGGATGAGCAGGGGCTTTCCCCATATGTCCTGCCCCAGGATCTTGAGCACGATGAGATACAGGTTGATCAGGGCGCCAATGGCAAAGAGGAAAAGGCCGGTGTTGCCGAACAGGTGCATGGGGCGCTGCATGTACTTCTTGAGGAAGAGCATGAGCAGCAGGTCGCTGATCACCTTGAAGGTGCGGTTGAGGCCGTATTTCGACTGGCCATGCTCGCGGGCATGATGCCGGACGGGCACCTGAGTGATGCGTGCTCCCTCCAGGTGGGCCAATACCGGGATGAAGCGGTGCAACTCGCCGTAGATGCCCATATCCTTGGCAATTTCGGCACGGAATACGCGCAGGGCGCAGCCGTAGTCTCTCAGGTTCACGCCGGAGGCATTGCGGATGATGAAATTGGCGATCTTACTCGGGATCTTGCGGAGGAACATGCCGTCCTTGCGGTTGGCACGCTCTCCGGCCACCATGTCGAAGTTGCCCTCTTCGGCCAGCTGTAGCATCATGGGAATGTCGGCAGGGTCGTTTTGCAGGTCGCCGTCCATGGTAGCGATGTACTCGCCCCTGGCCTGTTCGATGCCGGCCATGAGGGCAAGGCTCTGTCCGTAGTTTTTGCGGAACTCCACCACTTTGAGGCGGGGGTGTTGTATGCTGTACAACTCTGCGAGGGTGTTGTCGGCCGACCCGTCGTCTACGTAAACCATTTCATATTCCAGCCCGTCGAGAGCAGCAGTGATGCGCTCGATAAGGGGTTTGATGTTAAGTTCTTCGTTATATACGGTTACGACTACTGATAATTTTAAAGCCATAGGGATTGCTGTTTTCGGAGGGAGGCCTGGGGAGGGGGATTGTTAAATGGTTGGATTGCTATATTGCTATATTGTTGTATTGTTGTATTGTCAGGGGGGCGTTGGCAAGAAAAGGCCAAATAACAATCCAGCCATATAACGATCCGGCAATATAACCATTCAACAATCCAGCCATCCAGCAATGGCCTCCTTTCTCTCCATCCTGTTTATTTCAATATGCCAATATCGTACGTCACCTTTCCGTGGCGCACTTTTATCTCGTCCACTTTGTGGTACTCCAGCTCCCGGTAAGCGTGGGGGTCGATAATGTAGAGAACATCTTTGTCAAAGTTATCGTTTTTGCGGGGAATGATCTTTCCCCGTGCATTGGTCAGGTAAAAGGAGTTGGTCGGTTGCATGAGGGTTTGCTTGTAGATGGCCATTTCCCTGTCCCTGAACCGTTCTCCCGCTTCGATGGAAGTCTGCCGGCAGAGATCTCCGAAATCGTTGTTGTTCCGGTCGGGCAGCACAAACCAGTTGAACCCGATGCGGAAGGTGATCAGGACGGCGATCATTACCAGCAGGCGCTCCTCCCGACGGCGCCAGTACAGGTAAGTAAGGCCGCAAAGGGTGAGCCCGACGGCCAGGCTCATCACATACCGATTGGGTACGCCCTCGGGCCGTTCTATAAAAAGAGGGGCGAAAGCCATGAGAGAAGCGCTGATGCAGAACAACAGAAAAAGCCCGTTGATGAGCCGGTATTGCCAGGTGTTGTCTTTCTTGTGGATGGGGTGAAGGTAAATGTAGGCAGAGAAGATCAGGGGAGCCAGCATCAGCAGGTAGCGGGGGTAAACTTCGGGAGAAGTCCAGTAGATCAGGATATTGGCCAGAAAGGCAATGAGGTTGAAGGTGATGAAGCTGTCGGCCCGCAACCGGGCCAGCACATCCCGCCTCAGAAAATAGAGGGCCATCAGCGGCCAGGGCAGAAAGTGGTAGATCATTTCAAAGGGGAACAGAAAAAAATGGCCGATCGTGTTCCAGATACCGTAGTTGACGACAGTGCGCTTGGAGGATTCCCGGAACAAGGTGGTGAACACGTTGTCGAGGCTGTTGTATTGATGATAAATGAGGTAATAACCTCCGACAATGAGCAGGAACACCATGCCTCCGAGCATGTGTTGCCAGGAAAATAACTTCCAAAACCGGCGCTGATAGGCAAAATAAACCAGAAGGGTCGTACCCTGGAAAACCACCGATGGCAGGCCCTTCATCATGAAGCCTGCTGCGGTGAGCAGGTAGGATAGGAGGAACAGCTTCAGCCAGTTTTCCTTCTGAAATTGATGGTATATTACCATAAATGCCGTGAATGTGATCCAGGAAAAGCAGATGTCGATCAGGGCAAGCAGGGAATCCCAGAACAGGACGCGGCCGCAGGTGATGAAGAAAAAAGCGTTCAGAAAGGCTATCTTGGGGCTGTAGTGCTTGCGGAAGAAATAATAGATGGTGGCCCCGTAGCCCAGCAGGCAGAGCACTGTGGGCGCCCGGGCGGTAAATTCATTGATCGTGCCGGTGAGCTCGAAGAATAGCAGGAGGATCCAGTTCCAAAGAGGAGGTTTGTTGTAGTAGTATTCTCCGTGCAGCGTCGGCGTGATGTAATTGCCGGAAAGCTTCATTTCCAGGGCTACCAGGGCCCGGATCCCTTCATCGTCTATGAAGGCCAGCTCGCCCAGGTTGATCAACAGGGCTGGGGCCAGCAGGGCCAGTATTCCCATGTACAGCCAGGGCCGGTATGTAGAACTTTGGATATTCAATCTGCTTTTTGTTTTTCGGCTGCAAAAGTACAGCTTTTTATAACACGGCCATCTGCCCGGACGGTAAAACCCGTACCGCACGAACGGCCTATATGCCTTTAGGAAGAGCAAGGGGCGCTGCCGATATAGCAGAAAAGTAAATCGAAAAAACGAAAACAGAGGATTAGAAAGATGCCAGTTCAACAAAAGTTTTTCATTGCTCTTCTGTTGCTTATCCCGGCCTGCGCTCCCGGCCCGGAAAAACAGGAAGAGGAACAGCAGCATGAAGAGCCAGCTGTCATCATCGTGGAGCCTGACACGCCAGCCCTGCCCACACCGGCGGAAAAGAACTTACCCCGGAACCCTCCGGACTATGATACAATGCAATGGGCTGACCTTTCCCGGCTCGACTCCACAATCATTATCGATATGAGGTACGCTACCGAAAACAATTTCGTAGGAGAAAAATTGTATGAATGCGGCCGCTGCTTCCTGCGGCCTGAAGCCGCCCGGGCTGTCGTTGCCGCCCACCGGGAATTCCGGCGGCAGGGCCTGTCCCTCAAGATGCTGGACTGCTATCGTCCCCGGCCGATACAATGGAAACTGTGGGAAAAGGTGCCTGACCGGCGCTATGTTTCCGACCCCCGAAAAGGGTCGATGCACAACCGCGGAGCAGCTGTAGACCTCACCCTGGCCGACAGCACCGGCAGGCAGCTGGAAATGGGCACTCCCTATGACTTCTTCGGCCCGGCGGCTCATCCTTCCTACCAAAACCTGCCTGACACGGTACTGGCTAACCGGGCCCTGCTTCGGGAAACCATGATCCGCCATGGGTTCCGCCCCATTCGCACCGAGTGGTGGCATTATTCCTTCCGGGGAAAAAGCTACAAATTGTCCGACATGTTATGGAAATGTTATTAAAAAGCGCGATTCCAAAGAAAACCAGCAACAAAGCTTATATTTGCGCGTTTCGAAGGGTAGAGTACTTATAAAAACGGGTAGCCAAAAAATCATAACTCACAAATGTCACAAACAGAATATCAATCCGACGTACAGGCAATAGATACGCTCGCCGAATCCTATGATGAACTCCGAAAAGAAATAGGAAAAGTCATCATCGGGCAGGAAGAAGTCGTCAGAGCAGTGATCATCTCGCTCTTCAGTAATGGCCACAGCCTGCTGGTCGGTGTTCCCGGGCTGGCGAAAACCTTGCTGGTTAGCACCATCGCTGAAGTGCTGGACCTGGACTTCAAGCGGATACAGTTTACGCCTGACCTCATGCCCTCCGATATTACCGGCTCCGAGATCCTGGGAGAAGACCGCCAGTTCAAGTTCAACCGGGGCCCGTTGTTTTCCAATATCGTTCTGGCGGACGAGATCAACCGGACCCCTCCCAAGACGCAGGCCGCCCTGCTCGAAGCCATGCAGGAGCGCTCCATTACCGTTGGTGGATTACGCCACCCCCTGCCTTCTCCTTTCTTTGTACTGGCTACTCAAAACCCCATTGAACAGGAGGGAACCTATCCGCTTCCCGAGGCGCAGCTCGACCGCTTTATGTTTAACATTCCGCTGGACTATCCTTCCTACGATGAAGAAATAGAAGTGGTTAAAGGAACCACGTCTGTCCTGAACTACGAATTGAAACACGTACTCACTGGGAGCCAGATCAAAAATTTCCAGCAGCTGATCCGAAAAGTGCCGATCGCCGATAACGTTCTGGAGTACGCCGTTTCGCTGGCTACCAAAACCCGCCCCAATACCGGCCGCGCTACAGAAAAAGTGAACAACTACATCTCCTGGGGCGCCGGGCCACGCGCATCCCAATATCTGGTACTGGGCGCCAAGTGCCATGCCGCTATCCACGGCAAATATTCACCGGACATCGCCGATGTACAGGCTATCGCCAAGTACGTCCTGCGCCACCGCATTGTGCGCAATTACAAAGCCGAGGCGGAGGGCATCAGTGAAGAGAACATTATCGAGAGCTTGTTCTAGAGCGCCTTTTTTCATGTCCCCGGATCGGGTGAGCGGATTTAATAGCCGCTCACCCGATTTTTTTTGGGGGTAGTGAAACTTTATTTCCCTTTAGAAAGTTGCTTTATTGTTAATTCATCATTAACTTAATGTTAATTTAATGTAAACTACCTTGCTATGAGTAAGAAACTATATAAAGAAGAGCAGCGGTACAGAAGGTGGGAGATCTTCGCATTACTGCTGTTCCTGATGATTGGAACTTCCTACCATTTCATCGAACTGTACCTATCCGGTGAATATGAACCGGGCGTGCTAATCTTACAGTATACCCTGATCGCATTGACCCTTACCGGCGCCCTGGCCTATCTTTGGAGCATCCGGTTGATACTGAAAATAGATAATGACGGCATACAGTACCAGTTTTTTCCCCTGCATTACCGGAAGCATAAGGTGAAATGGGAAGAAATAGAAAGCTATGAGTTCATTGATACGCCTGCTTCGACAGAGTTGAGCGGGTGGGCGGTCCGGCTGGGCACCTGGGAGCGCATGTTCAGCGTTTCGGGGAGGACCGGCCTCAGCCTGGCCCTGAAAAACGGGCAGCAATTGTTTATCGGTACCCAGCACCCCGATGAACTGAAAGCGGCACTGAAAGACATGCCTTCTCTTCAATAAGAAACTTATTCCACTTCCTGCCGAGCCGGTTCAGGCCACAATGAAGGGCTTGAGCCGGCTCTTCTTTTTCGGTTGTTGCCTGGCTGGCTGTTGCTTTTCAAACAATAGTTTTCCTTCCTCCGGCAGTTTTTGCCTGGCTCTTCTAAAATGAGCCCATTACACGCCAAAACGGTATGTTGCCGCATCTGTTCAATAAGAACCACACCTATTTACCGGATTCTCTAAAAATTTTTAATGTTCATAATACTACTGGTGCTTTACACCTTTCGCTCTGCTATTGCGGGTGATTGTGTTTAAAGCGTTAACTTTAGATCAAAAATCAATACTTCCGATGAAAAAGCCTTTTCAATTCATATGGTATGCCGCAGTGGTGATCGCCTTCCTGTTACAGGGTTGCAGTGAAGAAGCTCAGCGGGGCCTGCGGCCCATCCCCACCGCATTTGGCAACCTGAATGAGATCGTCGTTATCATGGATGCGGATATGTGGGACGGGCCTGTAGGGGATACCCTGCGTTACTACTATTCCTCTGCCTATCCGCTGCTGCCCCAGCCGGAGCCCATTTTTGACCTTCGGCATTTCACACCCCAGGAGCTCAACAAAGACCCTCTGCGAAAGGAACTGCGCACTTACCTTCTGGTGGGGAACCTCAATGATGAGAACTCTCCTGCCACCAAGATGATCGTTAGTGATATTGGTGAAGAGAAAGCCAGAAAAGCGAAAGAGGATGAAGACTACAACAGCGCCATCGGCCGCGACAAATGGGCCAAGGGCCAGCTGATCATATACGAATTCGGCTATTCAGAAGATGAGCTGATGGATATCCTCAAGGAGAACTTTCCGGCAATCCGCAAGCGGGTGAATGCCCACGATGACAAAAAAGTGGAAGCCTATGTCTACCTCAATGGCCAGAACAAAAGGCTGGAGGAAGAGGTGAAAGAAGACATGGGGGTATCCCTGCGCATTCCCAGCGATTACTTTCTCGCTATTAACGACGACGAGATCATCTGGATACGCCGGGAAACCGACGAGACCAGCAGCAACATCATCCTGAAGAAGATCCCTTACACCGACCGCTCACAGCTCAGCAAGGAAAACATTATTGCCATCCGGGATTCCATCGGCAGGCAATACATTTCCTCCACCCTGCCGGGCACGTACATGCAGACCAATGCCATCGACCTGCCGGTACTGGCCGATGTAACCAAGATCAACGGATATTACACGCTGGAAGCAAGGGGTATCTGGGAAATCGTGGATGATTACATGGGCGGAGCATTCGTAAGTTATCTGATCCTCAACCCCAATACCAATGAATTGCTGTTCGTCGACGGTTTTCTGCACGCTCCGGGAGAAGACAAAAGAGACCTGATGCAATATATTGAACATATCATCCGGACGGCTAAATTCTAGTGCCGCGGGCACCTGCGAGGATGTTGGGGCTGCGCAAAATATGGCGGGGCGGGAAACGGCCTTGCCATATTTTTTTTATTTTGCCCGTATAAGTGCGGCCCCACATGAAAAAATTTCTCCGCCTATCCACACAGGAAGAACGCTGGGAGCAGGTATCGGATGAAGAATTGCTCCAGGCCTACAGGCAAACCGGCAACCGGGAGCTGGCTGCCGAGCTGTTCAACCGGTATGTCCACCTCGTCTATGCCGTCTGCCGCCAGTACCTTAAAAACAGAGAAGATTGCCGAGATGCCGTGATGGCCGTCTTTGAACAAACGGTCACCAAGGCCGGGGTTACCGAGATCCAGCACTTCAGTAAATGGCTCTATTCTACAGCCAAGAACCATTGTATTTCCAACCTCAGGGATGGACAGCGGAACAGCCGCCAGCAGGAAGAATGGGAAAAGTACGAAAAAAACGAACCGAAAATTATGGAAAACGAAGGGTTCCTGCGTCTAATTAATGAGAGAACGAACGAATCAAACACCAGCCGCATCCTCGAAGCGGCCGTTTCCGAGCTGGAAGAAGGCCAACGCACCTGTATACGCCTGTTCTTCTACGACAAGAAGCGGTACAAAGAAATTGCCGGCATCACCGGTTACAGCGAAAAACAGGTGAAAAGTTTCCTTCAGAACGGAAAGCGGCGGCTGAGGATCGTGCTTGCCCAAAAATTGGAAGAGAGCTCATAATCAGGAGTATGAAATCCATTTTTAAACAACGCCGGTGCCTCACCCAGAGGGAAGTGTGGCAATATCTGAACGGCGAACTCGACGACGAACAACGCTATGAGGTGGAGAACCACCTGCTGGATTGTGAATTGTGCTCCGCCGCTATAGAAAGCTATGCGCAGAGCCGGGACGCCGTTTTTTTTGAGGAGGACATTCAGTCCATCCGCTCAGAAGTAAGAGCATCGGCCAGGAGCCCTTCCCCGCGGCGCCTGTTGTGGCTCAACCGGGCTGCCGCCGTAGCCCTGATACTCCTCACCGTATACGCCGCCATCCGTTACTGGGGGGAATCGCAGCCGGAGCGGGCCTTCACCGCCTATTTCGAACCTGCTCCCAATACGTATATCACCTATCGAAGCGCCGATACGGAGGCCCCTGCTGTTTCCGAAGAGTTGGAACAGGCGCTGGAGTTCTATGATGCTGAAGACTTCGATCTGAGCCTCCCTCATTTTCAAAATTACCTCGAAGGCAATCCGGATGACCCGCAGGCCCTGATGCTGGCTGCCAATGCTCACTTACAGTCGGGCCAGGCCACCCGGGCCGAACAATACCTGCTCCGGCTGGAGGCAGAAGGGGAGGCGTTCCGGAGGCAGGCATCCTGGTATCTGGCCCTTGCCTATCTGCGGCAGGGCAAAAAAGGGCCGGCCAGGGAGAAACTGGAACAAATAGCGGCGGATAGTACTTCGCCTTTTCGGGAAAAAGCAGAGGAAGTGCTGAAGGTGATGGAATGAAAAACGGGGCTGATACATTGGAATAGCGCATCAACCCCGTCCGTCGTTTTTCAAGTGCCGGTACGATTATTTCAGGAAATCGAGGCTCTTTTTGATGAATTCGGTCAGGTTGCCGCCCCGCAGCATGCCCTGGTCCAGCAAAGCCAGTTTGTAAAGATATTCCGCCAGCTCCGCTTTGCCCTCTTCGCTTTTCTTCCTCAGGAGCTTGCCGGAAATTAAGGGGTGGTTGCTGTTGACGACAACATTGAAGGAATCGGGGAAATCACCGAACTGGTTTCCCTGCAGGGCCTGCATTTCCTTCATGCGCCGCAGGAACTCGGGCCGGGTGATGGTCACCGGCTGGCTTTCAGGAGAAAGGGCTTTGAGCACTATAGTTCCTCCCGTTTCGGTAACGGCTTTCTCGAAGATTTCCTTGACTTTATCCTGTTGTTCTTCGCTCAGGACTGATTCCTTTTTCTCATCCTTCTGGACGAGGTTGTCTACGGTATCGGAATCCACCCGTACGAAGGTGATGCCCTGCATTTTGTATTCCAGCTGCTGCATGAAGTGGTTGTCGATCACGTTGTCCATCACCAGAACATCGTACCCTTCGGCCTTCGCCGCCTGTATGAAGCTATCGTGGCTGTCCGGGCTGTTGGTGTACAGCAGTACTATCTTGTCATACTTGTCTGTCTGGTTGCCCTTAACCTTTTCCTTATATTCTTCAATGGTGAAGTACTCCTTGCCAACGTTTCTGACGAGGGTAAAAGGAAGGGCCCGCTCGTAGAACTTTTCATCCGAAATGAGGCCGTACTTCACGAAAACGCCAAGGTCATTCCACTTGGACTCAAAGCCTTCTTTATCGCTCTTATACAGTTCGGCAAGCTTATCCGCTACCTTTTTAGTGATGTAGCCGGTGATCTTGCGTACATTGCTGTCGGCCTGCAGGTAGCTGCGGGAAACGTTCAGCGGAATATCCGGTGAGTCGATCACACCGTGCAGTAGGGTCAGGAATTCCGGCACAATTTCCTTCACATCGTCAGTGACATATACCTGGTTGCTGTAGAGCTGGATCTTGTTTTTCTGCATTTCGAAATTGTTGCCCAGCTTCGGGAAATACAGGATACCAGTTAGGTGGAACGGATAGTCGATATTGAGGTGTATCCAGAACAGCGGAGGCGTGCTGAAGGGGTAGAGTTCCTGGTAGAAGGACAGATAATCATCATCCGACAGCCCGGCTGGCTGTTTTGTCCAGGTAGGGCCGGTATTGTTAATGATGTTATCAACCTCAACCTCTTTTTCCTTGGCGTCTTCGCCTTCTCCTTCGGTTATTTTCTCCGTCTTCGTACCAAATTTAATAGGTATGGGGAGGAACTTGCAGTATTTGCCCAGGAGTTGTTCAATGCGGTGTTCCTGAAGGAACTCCTTGTTTTCTTCATTAATGTACAGGATCACATCGGTGCCCCGGGCTTCCTTGTCATTTTCGGCAAGAGTGTATTCCGGGTCGCCTTCGCAGGCCCAGGTTACCCCTTTGGCGTCTTCCTGGTAGGAGCGGGTGACGACCTCTACCTTATCAGCGACCATAAAGGAGGAATAGAAACCCAGGCCGAAATTGCCGATGATGTTGGATTCGTCCTTGTATTTTTCCAGGAATTCCTGAGCGCTGGAAAAGGCCACCTGATTGAGGTATTTTTTAATTTCTTCCTCCGTCATGCCGATCCCTCTGTCCCGGATGATCAGCTTATTGGCGTCCTCCTCTATAAGGACTTCTATAGTAATGTCCCCTATATCTCCCTTGACTTCTCCGCGGACGGCCAGGGCCTTGAGTTTGGTAGTGGCGTCTACAGCGTTGGAGATGAGTTCCCGCAGGAAGATCTCGTGGTCGGAATAGAGGAATTTCTTGATGATCGGAAATATATTCTCCGTTTGAACTGATATGTTACCTTTTTGCATAGCCCAGTAGATTTGATTAGATATGTTGGCGCAAATTCACGCTTCAAACTGTATGCCACGGGAATATACCTGCCAAATTGGCATTGAAAATACTTTCAGGAAGCCTGAATTGTCTGAATTCTCAGTTTTTTCGGCATGCTGTTGAATATTTTTAAAGAAATATATATTTTGTGCCTGAAAACGAAACAACCTATCAATTGTTCCGTTCACCTTCATAGAGCTTACACAGAGGTACAAGAACACTTCTCAGAATTCCTATCTACATACCAAATCTCTTGACAGGGATTGATGCAGCCTTTCGTATGCCGTACGGAATGGTGTTTTTTCAAACCGGGATGGCATTCTCTTTTGACAAAAGCACCTCGCCCGCCACGGCAGTCGTAAGTGTATCATAAAGATATGGAGCGTAAAGCTCCGGATGATCTATTGTTGTGAGCAACGTTGCTGACACTGGGGGGTAGTTGGCGCGTTGCTCGCGCAATAGGCTTAAAAGGTTCAGGAACTCTTCGGAGTTCTGAAGGAGTGAGCGGGTTGGTTCGTTTTGGGGGGTAAGAACCGGCCCAATCTCACACCAGGGTAGAAGGCAACTTCTACCCTTTTTTTATTTTCGGGCGGGCTACTTTCTGTTGGCCCGTAATGAAAAGGAGATGGAAACAAAGCGGGCCGGCCCCGTGGATTAATTCGCGCTGCGGATTTTACAGGGCCGGCCTCTTCTCCTACCCGATTCACCCCTGTTTTCCCACCTTTTTTTGTACATTACCCGCCGATGGATAATTTCAACCGTCCTAAAATTTTGATACCTTGGATAGGCCAAGCCTGATCGGCTCAATTTCCGTACAGTGGGATCTTTGGATCGGACAGTACCGGGCTTTCTTCCCCACCAACAGGGAGGATATCCGGGAGTGCCTGCATCTTGCCCGGGAGGCAGGGGCGGTAGACGGGCTTTGGGTAGAAGGCAATTCGGACGCACTGCCCTTGCAGCTGGCTGCTTGCCAGGATACCAAGGACGGGAAACTCATCGCCAGCCTGCACCTGGCTGACGCTCTCCGGGTGAAGGCTATCAAAGAGCGGGCAGAACAGTATCAGCTCGGCCTTTTCGATGAGGAACGGCTGGCTACCCTGGCCATTTTCTCCCAGCTTGCCATACACCCCGCCCACCAGAAATCGCAGGCGCCTGTGGTGTTGCTCAGCCATTGTTTTATCGAAGTACTGAAAGCCGGCGGGCAGGCGGTGGTCATGTCCTGTGACCCGGGACACTATTCTATCTACAAACGCCTGGGAATGCGCCCGCTGGGCCCGCTCAGTAAAACGGCGGAAGGGCTGTTCCGGATTCCCATGATCTTCCTTCCCGACCAGGAATACCTCTCCATCATCCATTCTCCTATCCTACCCCTGATGCGGGGTGTTGATTTTGAAGTTTATCAACCCTTATGCCAGTGGTATTATCAGCTGGTGCGGGAAAACAGTGCTCTTCAGGCCGGCTCTGCTTACTATCCGAACGAAAAGGATTTTGAAAGCCACCACACCATCACCGAAGGGCTTAGTGAAAAGGGGCGTGAAGCATTTCTGAAAAGCGCCATAGTGGTCCACTGCCGGGAAGATGAGGTGCTGATCACGGAAAACGACGGCGGAAAAGCCTTCGGCTTCGTCCGCAAAGGAATGGTCCGGGTCGTGATCGGGAACCGGACGGTCGTCCTGCTCGGAGAGGGAGACATTTTTGGGGAGATCGCCTTCATTCTGCACACCAAACGTACTGCAGAGGTAGTGGCGGCCAGCCCGGATACCGAAGTCGTCCTGTTCAGCGAGTCGGCCATTAACACGCTGAAGGATGACGCCGACCGGGCGATCATCTGGCGAAACCTGGCGCGCGTTCTGGCGCAAAGAGTGGTGCTGACCAATAAGTTGCTGCCTCAGTGAGGTTTTAAGAGGTTGCTGCAATAAAACAAGATCGTTTGCATAAAAACCAAATTATTTTAATTTTACAAATGCAAAACATTTTGTATTTTACAGCTTTGTTCCTATTCACCACCTGTAAAACCTTATTATTATGATCAACTTTATCGCCGTACTCGTCGCCGCCCTCATCCCCATGGCCGTTGGGTTCATCTGGTACAATCCAAAAGTATTCGGCAATGCCTGGATGAAAGCTGCCGATATGACCCAGGAGAAAATAGAGGGCGCCAACATGCTCGTCATTTTTGGGGTTTCCTACATTCTCAGCCTTTTTGCCGCCGCTGCGCTAAACTCCATCGTTATACACCAGAATCATATCTATTCCATCCTCCTCGCCGAACCGGGTTTTAACGACCCCAATTCAGAAATAGGAATTTTCATTGCCGATTTCATGGAGAAGTACGGAGACAATTACCGGACGTTCAAGCACGGCGCATTGCATGGCCTGATCGCCGGTATAACGCTTGCCTTACCTGTTCTGGGGATCAATGCGCTGTTTGAGCGGAAAGGGTTCAAATATATCGCCATCAACGCCGGCTACTGGATCGTAACCTTCGTATTGATGGGCGGCATCATTTGCGCCTGGAAGTAAAAGGTTACAGCGAATTGCCCTTGAGCCATTCCAGAAAATTGGACAGGCGGCGCCGGGAGATGGGCACCTTCGTCTCATCTTCCAGCAGGGCATAGCTGCTGCCGTCTTCCCGTAGCACTTCTTTGATGTAATCGCGATTGACAATGTGGGATTTGTGGCAGCGGAAGAAGCGGTTGGTGGGCAGTACGTCCTGGTTGGCGCTGATGGTCTTGGCCACCAGAATGCGCTCCGCCCGGTTGTTGAAAAAGAAGGTCATGCTGTCATTGGCTTCGAGGCGGACAATGTCCTCCAGCTTCCAGAATGCCCATCCTTTGGTGGTAGGCAGGCGCAGTTTCTTGTCTTCCTGCGGTTTGAAACTTTCCATGATGCTGGACAGGCGGTGGTTCCAGTCGGTGTCCCGGTAGCTGAGCTTTTCGACGGCCTTGACCAGCTCTTCCGGGTTGATGGGTTTGAGCAGGTAGTCGATGGCATTGCAGCGAAAAGCCTCGGTGGCGTAATTGTTGTATCCGGAAGTGAAGATGATGCTAAACTCGGGAGCAGGAAAGAATTTAATGAGGTCGAAGCCCATCCCGTCTTCCATCTGGATGTCCAGAAAAACGGCATCCGGCCGCTTTTGCCGGATCAGGGAAACGCCGGTGGCGACGCCGTCGGCTTCTCCTACTATTTCCACATCAGGGCAGAGTTGAGCCAGCAGGTTTTTCAGTACTTTTCGGGAGTTCGGCTGGTCATCGATAATGGCTACAGAATACATGCCTGTTAATTTTTGGGATATACCGGCGCTTTCCGGAGCCTGGCCGTACCAGGCATCCGCCCTTGCCGGTATCACGCTGTGGGGCGAAATAGCCGGCCCACAGGGTCACATGTTAACAATATAGTGCGTGTACGGTGGAAGAATGGAAAGATTGATTACCTGAGGCGAATAAGTTGCATTGATTGGGGCCTCGAAAATGCCTTATTTAAAGCCCTTCCTCCTGTCGCGTGAGCGCAACAGAAAAGCTGAAGCCCGCGTCATTCCCGGCCTTTCGGGCAGGCCTCCGTAGTTTCTCTCCATACCCCCCATCATTAAACTTCATAGAATTGAGAAAAGTACAAAAAAGAAATGATTTTTAACACTTTTCCCTACTCTTTGATCAGTTTTTCCACCTGCAGCGGCCGGCCTTCTGCCAGCAGAGTGAGGAAGTAAATTCCCGCCGGCAGGCCGGAAAGGCCCAGTTCCGTCGTGGGCTGCTGCGTGCTTTCTGCTTCCATCAAAGTTTCCCCCCGGGTATTAACCAGCCGGAACCGGTAAGGGCCGGGAGTTTTCAACCTTAGCGATACCACCTCCCGGAAAGGGTTGGGGAAGGCCGTGAAAAACCGGTTGGCGCTCTTTCGATCCGCAACTGCCGAGAGGGGCTGGTTGGAAGCGCCGGGCGTGGGCTGTACTACCTGGAAGTTTCCCGTCCCATTGGGTAGCCTGCCGACGGCCTGGTCGGTCACCTGCTCTCCGAATTCCAGGCCGTCGATCAGGGCGTAATTATTGGCGGCCTCGTCGAAGATGCCGATGTATTCGCCGTCGGCATCCAGCTTGTAGGTGGTATGCAGCGGCCCCTGATCTTCATCGTCGTCGCACCAGACGAGGAGGAATTCGCCGGGCTGTATCCAGATGTCCGGAAACTGCCACTTGTCGGGGTTGTCCGGATTATCGGAAAGGTAGCGGCTGCCCAGGTAGACGGCCTCCGTTCCGTAGTTGTAAATTTCCACCCAGTCTTCGTACTCGCCGGCCTCGTCGGCTACGATCTGGCCGTTGCTGGCCATGAACTCGTTGATGGCAAGGGGTGCTGCGGAGCTGCCCACAGCAAGCTGGTAGGTTCCGCATACCGGTAGGCGGCTCTGCCGGCCGGTATTATCGGTAGCCACAATGTAGTAATGGACGAGGGCCGGTGCGTTCAGGGCGGGGATGGCTGTCCCGTAGCGGCCGTCGCCGGCGGCGCCGTCCTCATGGGCGCCGTCGTCGTACAGCGGCACGCAAAAGGTAATGCCCTGGCTGTCCGGCTGGTAGCAAAGCTCTACGGTTTCCACCAGTTGGTCGTCTTCGGCCTGCACGGAGAAAAGGAGCTCCTGCCATTCATTGGGCAGGTTGTGTTCCAGCCCGGTGAGGATGGGCGCGATATCGGACAGCTGCAGTTGCTCCAGCGTGGCGTTCCGGCGGGCGGTGACGAAGTGTTCCAGCCCGGACTTGGTGTGAAAATAGGCCGTTTCACCGTCGAAAGCGTTGTGGAAATCGCTGAAGGAAAAGCCGTAGTCCAGTGGGTAGTAGGGGTCGGTTTGTACGTAGAAGGCAATCCTGTCCTTGATCTCTTCGAAGTAAGGGAACAGGGCCTCTTCGGTGTAAACTTCCTCCACGAAGCGGCTCATATAGTAGGAATACCGGTTGCGGTACTCCGGTATTTGCATCAGCCGCTCGTAGATGGGCCGCGGCTCGTCGGGGTGCGCCCAGTTGTACATACCGCGCGTGGCCCAGTCGATGTTGAACCAGTCGATGCCAAAGGTATTGTCGAGGTCGTAGGGGATATACTCAAACCGGCCAGTGGACTGGTTGTGGTAGAGGTAAAAATTGTTCTTGTTGAAAATCGGGCCGTCCCAATTGCCGGAAAGGACATCAAAGGCAATGGCCTTGAGGTAACTATTGACGTTGAACACCTGCTCCAGTTCGCAGGGCAGATCTTCAAGGGGTGTATTGTTGAGCACGTCGATGAAATGGGCCAGGCCGGAGTAGTCGTCCTCCTCTTCATTAATGTGCATTTCGTAGGCGCGCCGGCCGCTGTGCTCAAACTTATAAAGTTCGGGGTCGTCGCCAAGGTATACCAGGTCGGCGGGCCAGAGGCATTTGTAGAGGTTGCCGCCCTTATTGCCGAAACGCAGGCCGGCGAACTCCTCATCGATATGCTCCACATTGGCGTACAGGCCGTAATTCTCCCCGTTGACATACAGGCGCACGTGGTTGGCGCGGGGAGCGGGCACGCCCATATCGCGCAGCATATCCCAGCAGATCTTGGAACGGGCGACGCTGGGGTCGTTGTGCTCGCCGTTGAGGTTGAGCTTCTCCACCCCGTTCCACTTCCGCCCGGATTCGTAGGTATTGAAGGACACCTTGAACGACTTCTTGGCGGCGTAGCGGGAGGTATTGCCCCGCAGGCGGAAGCCGATGTTCTCCACCGTATCGCGGATGCCGCCGTTGTCGAACACGAAGGTAGCATGCCAGTGGTAGTCGCTGGTTTCATTGCCCGGCGCCAGAATGATGGCCAGGCTGTCGGGCGGGAGGAAGATGTCGATACGGGGTACGACATCGTCGCGGTAGATCTCCCCCGGCGGAGGAAAAGGAGTTTGGGCGGAGGCAAGGGGGATTGTCAGGAAGAAGAAGTACAGAAACACCTTGAAATTTAAGGGGAGATGGAAATGTAGCCTATGTTTCATGTTTGTCTTTTTTGGAATGATAAAGGTAGGGGATAATGGGGGATTTTGGGGAATTTTAAAGAGAGGCCTCTTAAAATTAGCCGGCCCGAAAACAAGGCTTATATTAGCCTGAAAACAGCCCCAGGCGATATGAACAGAGAGACAGAAGTTGTAGGCCGCATGCAGCGGCAGGTGGAACAGTGGGAAACGGCCGGTGATCACCGCGCCATTTTCCTCAGTTGTTATGCTACAATGACCGGAAATATGCTTAAAGCCATCGAAGCGGGGCGTTTCCGGGATGAGGAATGGGTGGGAAAACTGCTCCGCCATTTCGCCGGTTATTATTTTGATGCACTGTCCTGTTTCGATTGTGGCGACGTAGAAGTGCCCGAGGTATGGCGGCGGGTGCATGAGATGTCCCGCCACCAGCCGCTGCATGTGCTTCAGCACTTGCTGCTGGGCGTCAATGCCCACATCAACTACGACCTGGTGCTGGCCCTGTACGATGTACTGAAAGAGGAATGGCCTTCGCTTTCCGAAGAAGGCCGGCGGCGGCGGCAGGACGACCACCTGATGGTCAATCAGATCATTGCTGAAACGGTCGACCAGGTGCAGGATGAAGTGGTGGAGCACTATGACCCGGCCATGGACATCGTAGACCGTTTGCTGGGCCGGCTGGATGAGCGTTTTCTGGCGGCCCTGATCCGCAGATGGAGGGCGGAGGTCTGGGAGAATGCCCAGGCTATGCTTGCCTGCCCGGACGCCGATGCACGCGAAAGGCTTCGCCGGGAGGTGGAGGACAGTGTTCTGAGAAAGGCGAGATGGATTAAACCGGAGCTATGAAAGCAGCAATATACGAGCAGTTTCAGGGGCCTGTCGAGGTTCGGCAGGTGGTGGCCCCGGCGGCAGGGCCGGGCGACGTCATCGTCCGGGTGAAAGCCACGGGGCTGTGCCGCAGCGACTGGCACGGCTGGATGGGGCACGATGCGGATGTCCGCCTGCCCCATGTGCCGGGCCATGAGCTGGCGGGAGTAGTCGAGGAAGTGGGGCGGGAGGTGCGTAACTGGAAACAGGGAGACAGAGTGACCGTCCCCTTCTGTCTCGGGTGTGGCCATTGCCCCCAGTGCCAGGCAGGCCAGCAGCAGGTTTGCGACCATTATTTTCAGCCGGGGTTTACCGGCTGGGGTTCCTTTGCGGAATTCGTACGGATACCGTTTGCGGAGCATAATCTGGTGCGCCTGCCGGATGATATGAAATTCGATACGGCGGCGGTCCTGGGCTGCCGTTTCATTACCTCTTACCGGGGGGTGGTGGCGCAGGGCCGGCTGCAGGGCGGCGAGTGGGTGGCGGTGCATGGTTGTGGCGGAGTGGGCCTTTCCGCCATCATGATCGCAGTGGCCATGGGGGCCGGCGTGGTAGCCATAGACATCGATGAAGAAAAACTGGATTTTGCCCGCAAGATAGGGGCAGCGGCAACCATCAATGCCCGGGCGGTAGAGGGGGTGCCTGCCGCTATTCGCGAAATAACCCAGGGGGGCGCCCACCTGTCGGTAGATGCTCTGGGCAGCCGGGAGACCTGCCAGAATTCCATTCTTTGCCTCCGCAAGCGCGGGCGCCACATACAGATCGGCCTGATGGCCGGCCCGGAGGCCAACCCGAGGGTGCCCATGCACGTAGTGATCGCCAGAGAGTTAGAGATCCTGGGCAGCCATGGCATGCAGGCTCATCAGTATCCCGGCATGTTGCAGATGATACAGGGCGGAAAGCTGCACCCGGAGCAGATGATCGGCAAACGGGTGGGGCTGGAGGAAGCCGTGAAGGAACTGATGGCCATGGACACCTTCCGGGGCGCGGGGGTGACGGTGGCGGTGTTGCCATAATGCAGCAAAGTTCCCATTCAGCATTTCAGGCGCCATGAATAGTTACATAGAAGAAGCGAACCTCTCCTACCGCTCTGAACATCGCCGCCAACAGCCGGGCATTATCAGAACAGCCTTCTACTGCCCCCCATCCGGGTTCTGCACTGAGCTACCTTCCTTTTCCTTACTTTCTTTGAGCATCCGCTCGTTTTCCCGGATGAGTTCAAAATCATACTTATAGAAGGAGTCCAGGTAATCTATGGCATTCATGCGTTCGGAGAATCCAAGCAATTTGAAACTTCTGATGACGGCACGGATGTGATTGCGGTACAGGCGGAAATGCTTCAGTGTTTCCTGCAGTTGCTCCTTCCCGGCAGGAATCCCCATAAATGCCCGTTGTCTTACGTTTGCCAGGCCGTACTTGCTGTTGGGCACGGCATAGGGAGCATTGACAAAGCCGGAAAAGTCGAAATCGTAGGGGACTGGTATGAGCTTTCCCCCATCATCGGGCCGGATCAGTTTCAGGTTTCTCAGCATGACCAGGTCCCAGTCTTCATTGCCGATCATGTACTGGAACACTGACATGAGGTTTTCCTCCTCGGCTGCAAAGGCTTCTTTGGGTTGGTTCAGGCCTTCAAATTCGACTCCTCCCAGGCGGGCCGCCAGTTCGTCGGTCTCTTCGATCAGGATGGCGTAGTGGCCCATTTTATCATAGTTTCCTTCCGTATCCTGGTAGGTAATACGAGCCAGTTGCACGCGGTAGCTATTTGGGGTGAGCTGATTATATATCTTGTATGCCAGATATTCTTTCAGAAGGTAATCTTCACCTCCTTTTTCCTTTTCCAGGCAGGGGGCCACTACTTTCATCTTGTCGTATTCGGGATTCAGCCCCCGATCCTCCAATTGCCCTTTCAGAAAATTCAGCCGTATGGGAGGAAAGGCGCATATCCGGCGCCGGTAATTTCCCCTCGGCACCACTCCAACTTCCCACTCCGTCGTCACGCCGTCCTCATTGGTAAAGTGAAGCTCCCCCGGCTGGTAGTCCTCCCGCCTTCGCTCATTGATCAGGGAATCCATATCGGTTCTGAGCTCCAACTCTATCACCTGGCCATTTTCGCTCAGATAGTCGAAAAGGCTTTTATCCGGCTGTGCATTCAGGCCGGTGAAAGGGCAAGGGAAAAATGACAGCAGGGCGATGAACCCTGGCAACAAAAGGATGCCCCTTTGGGAGAAAACAGTTGTTGTGTATTGGTTTTTCATAGATATCTCTTGTTTTCTTTACAGTAAAGAGAATGCCTCCTCTATTCTCTGGTTTGAATTGCCGCCTCCATTTCTATTCGCCTTTCAGCGCTAATAGTCGTTGACAAAGGTTCGGACTACGGCTTTTTCATCCTCCAGCAGGTCAAAGAACTTGGTTAAGTACCGGCAGGCCGCCGCAACCCTTTTTTCATCCAACAGTTCAGCCGCCAAACATTGCTGTATGATCTCCTCTTTTTTTGACAGGAAAAACCTGGCGGTGCTGATCGCTTCTTCTTCCGTGACCTTATGGCCTAAAAAATATCTTTCATTGACGTCTTCAATGGGCAGGGAGGGCGCCGGTACGGCATAATAATTGCCAACAAAACCAGCATAATCGAAATCGTAGGGGATGACAACCATTCTTTCAAAACCCGGAACAGCAAGCAATTCCAGGTTGTGCTTATTGGCAACCGACCAATCCACATTGGCGATCATATACTGGAAGAAACACATCTTGAGATAGGAATCCCGGTCAAGCACGGAAGACCGGACCACACCCTGCTCAATGACTTTTGCATCCAGCCGGGCGGACAGCTCTTCTTCGTCCTCTACCAGAAAAGCATGAAAGAATCGCCCGGGTTCTCCGTTCTCCAGGCCTTCCAGCCTAATTATTTTCGTTTTGACGTGAATGGGGTGAACGATTTCGTAAAGGCGGTAGGCGAGCGCTTCCCGAACCATGGATTCCTCATAGCGGCTCCCTTCTTTACACGGCAAAACCAGCTTAAGGTCATTGGCCTGTTTAAAGCCGAGCTCCTTCAATTGTTTTTTCCTGATCTTGATCTTAATGGGGGGAAAGTAGCAGATTTCTTTTCGGACATTACCCCTGGCCCTGACCTTCACTTCCATCTCCACGGAGCTGCCGTCAGCATGGCGGAAGCTTAGAATAGCAGGCTGGTACTCTTCCTTCATCTTTTTACGGACGAGCATCTTCCAGTCCGTATCCAGCCGAAGCAGAGGCAAGGAATCCTCCTGCCGGTGGAAGAATTCAAACAGAGAAAGACCGGTGGGCTCTTCCGCCGGAAGGCCGGCGTCCTGAGACGGCAGTGCCACCCCCCACAGTATTATCGTAAAGAGCAATAGGAAGAATTTGAAATTTCTCATAGTCCTTGAGTTTATAAGGTGTTGGTGGTAGCTGTTCTTCCACCGGGTGAATACTCCACGCCCGTTTAGTTTTGAGTGACTCCTCTCCGCATGGTTACAAATGTCTGCCGCACCATTTCTTCATCTTCCAGCATTTCAAAGAAGCCGGATAAGGATTCGATGGCGGAATCTCGGGCCTTATCCCGCAGCAGGTCAAAACTGCTGCAGATCTGCAGCAGTTTTTCCTTTTTGGATAAATAGTACCGCGCACATTCCAGGGCTTCTTCTTCGGTGACATATTTCCCCAAAAAGTAACGCTGCGTGACATTTTCAATGGGGATGGAAGAGCGGGGAATGGCATAATCCGTGTCGACAAACCCGGCATAATCGAAATCATACGGGATGGCCACCAGCTTTTCCCTATCGGGGAGTTTCAATAGTTCGAGGTTATGGCCGTTGGGCGCCGACCAGTCCGTATTGGCGATCATGTATTGAAAAAAGCACATCTTTACGTATTCATCCCGTTCCAGGTCGATCGTATTGACCCGGCTCTTCTTAACCCTTTTGCCGTTTAGGCGGGCGGCAAACTCATCTTCTTCCTCGACCAGAAATGCGTAGAAAGAGTATTTTTCCCTGCCGTCCTGCCATGCGTACAGTTCTACCAGCTTCGTGCGGTAATGTATCGGGTAGACGGCCTCAAACAGCCGATAGGCCAGGGCTTCTCTTAACAGGTATTCCGCATTCGATTTTCCATCCTCACAGGGCAAGACGAGCTTTAACTTACTTTCGGGGTTAAATCTGTGGTTGTTAAGGCCTCTTTTGGCCGCTTTGATCCTCAGAGGAGGGAAAAGGCAGACTTCCTTTCGGGTATTGCCCCGTGCCCGGGCCAATATCTCCAGGTCAACAGGATGCCCATCCGGGCCCTGAAAACTGAGTATGCCAGGCTGGTATTCTTCGCTGAGTTTATTCCTGACCAGTAATTTCCAGTCTGTTTCCAGCTTCAGGACAGGCAGAGGGCCCTGCTGTTCATAAAAATAATCGAAAAGGGACAGGGGAGCGGATTCGCCGGCTCCGGCATGCTGAGCCTGCAATGCACAGGTATACAGCAGGCAGGCCGTGGCTGCCACATGTAAAAGGCTTTTTTTCATTGTCCAGGGTTTAGAACATGTTTGGAGGCCACTTTTGGAGATGAAAAGTGGCCTCCAAACATCTCTTAGATAAAAAACTTACTTCAATCTTATCGTTTGCCCATTTAAAGTACCCCTGTAAAATTTCTTTTTATGGATGAGCAGTATCTCTCCGTTTTTACCATTCTTGATGCTCGAGTCGATCCCGATGACCTTATTGTGGAATAAGGACACGATCTCGGAAAAAGAGGTGTGGCCGACGACGATATGCTTTTTCCTGATGTTATTCAGGATCTCTTTTGCCTGCCACCGGGTGAAATCATCTTCAAAATAGCCTCTGTACCATACCGGGCCGTATTCGCTGTACAGAAGGCTCAATACCGGATCAGCCAGAATGCTGTCTTCCGGCTGGCCGATGATCTTTTTCTGGAAGGCGCGGTTCATTTCTCCGAAAGTGAGTTTTTTCTCCAGGAGAGCCTTCGAGAACCCGGCATGTACAAAAGCAGTTTTGTTAATGGAAATGGCGACGGGTTTAGACCGCAGCCACCGGCCGAGATACGTGTTTTCGCCGAACAGCTTGTCGTAAGGCATCCCCATATAGGCCATCGTATAGCGGTATTTCCGGTTGATATACCGGAGGTCTCCCTGCAGGGCCATGACTTCGTGGTTGCCGAGGAGGTAGTGCACTTTTCCATTGGCCTTTTCGGCCTGTTGCTCCAGCTTGTGTACGAACCAGAGCAGGCTTGTGACTTCATCTCCGCGGTCGAAGATATCACCCAGTATTACCAGGTGGCCTTCCCCGAATGCCCAGTTACCGCCCTCGTCGATAATCTCGTGGGCGCGCAGCAGGCTAAGCAGCAGCTCGTACTGGCCGTGAATGTCACTGACGGCGGCAATGCGTTCTACACCGTTGAAAGCCACGATCGGTGAGGGTTCGAACGAAGCTTCAAGATTCAGGTAAGAAGGGTCAAAAGCGGCCGACACCTCTTCATCGGCCTCCAGAGGCTGCCCGGCAGTAATAGCCTTTTCCCGGAGCCCCTCCGGCGTTATCCATCGGGCAATAGCCTCCCCATCCTCGAAAAAAATGTAGGGGCCGTCATAGTAAGCGGCATCCGCATTGGAATGAGAACTCTGGGCCAGTATGGAAATCGGGAGCGAGAGTGTTGCCCAGATGGCCAAGGCCCGCAAAAAGGTCATTTTCATACGTGTTTTTTCTATTTACCTCCTCAAAGCCATTCGTTTGGTATGGCCCCGGCGAAAGTGAAATATGTCAATAAAATTAAGAATAATTCTACTGCTTTGTGGCCGAAGCCCTGTTTTTTATCCGAAAAGCGGCTCGATGGGAGGGTAAGATTAAACAGAGTGCTATATATTTGGCAAAATCCCCTGCCGGATTGATTTTCAACTAAAACGCTAAAAAATTACCACCGTGTCTTTTAACCTTCATCAGTATCAGATCTTTGTTAAGGAAATTCACCGTAACAAAAGCATTCCCGAATTGTATGAAATAGCCCTCAGGGATGAGAAAGGAACCGCCATTTCGGATGTTGGCGCTTTGCTGGTTTATTCCGGTGTGAAGACCGGCCGCAGCCCGAAGGATAAAAGAATAGTAAGCGCCCCACCCTCCGAGCATAATATCGATTGGGGAGAGATCAACATCCCCCTGGATAAGCATACCTTTATGATCAACCGCGAGCGCGCCATTGACTACCTCAATACCCGGGAACGCATATTCGTAGTGGATGCTTTCGCCGGCTGGGATCCAAAATACCGCCTGAAGTGCCGGGTCATCTGCACGAGAGCCTACCATGCCCTCTTCATGCAGAATATGCTGATAATGCCTTCCAAAGAGGATCTGGCCGGTTTCGGTGAGCCGGATTATACCATTTTTAATGGAGGCTCCTTCCCCGCCAACCGCTATACTTCCCAGATGACCTCCCGCACCAGTATCGACCTGGACCTGGAGCGCAGGGAGGTCGTCATTCTGGGAACGGAGTATGCCGGTGAGATGAAGAAAGGCATTTTTTCGATCATGAATTACCTCATGCCCCTGCAGGATGTAATGCCGATGCACTGTTCGGCCAACGTAGGGAAAAAAGGCGATGTTTCCGTCCTGTTCGGCCTTTCCGGCACCGGAAAAACGACCCTCAGCGCCGACCCCAAGCGCAAACTCATCGGCGATGACGAACATTGCTGGACCGATACCGGCATCTTTAACATCGAAGGGGGGTGTTACGCCAAAGCCATTGACCTCAGCGCCGAAAAGGAACCCGACATATTCAACGCCATACGTTTTGGAACCGTTCTGGAGAATGTCGTATACGATCCGGAAACGAGGGTAGTTGATTATCATGACACTTCTATTACCCAAAACACCCGGGCTTCCTATCCCATCAACTATATCGACAACGTACAGGTTCCCTGCATAGCAGGGCATCCCAGCCATATTATCTTTCTGACCTGCGATGCTTTTGGCGTCCTGCCTCCGGTCAGCAGGCTGACCCCCGAACAGGCCAGCTACCACTTCATTGCCGGTTATACGGCCAAAGTGGCCGGCACGGAAATGGGCGTTACCGAACCGGAAGCAACTTTCTCCGCCTGCTTCGGCGCCGCCTTTATGCTTTGGCACCCCAATAAATATGCGGAACTGCTGGCCGAAAAGATCCGGGAACACAAAGCTGAAGCCTGGCTCGTCAATACCGGCTGGACCGGGGGGGGCTTTGGCGTCGGCTCCAGGATCAAGCTAAAGTACACCCGCGCCATCATCGACGCAATCCACAACGGTGATTTTGATGAGATGGAAACTTTCACAGAACCCCACTTCGGCTTGGAAGTGCCGGTTTCCTGTCCCAATATGCCGGATGAGATACTCCGGCCCAGAGACACCTGGGAGGATAAATCAGCCTACGACCAGACAATGAAAAAACTGGTGGGCTTATTCCAGGAAAATTTCAAAAAGTTCGAGGAGGGGGTCCATCCGCGTATTGTGGCTGCCGGGCCTAAGTAGAGGCCGTTTCCCGTTAAGAGCAGAAGGCCATCCCGTTATTTTCATTCGGGATGGCCTTCTCTTGCCTTTACCGATCATCCGGCCTATGGCATACCTGCCTTTACAAAATGCCCGGTTAACAACCGGCCCTCCCAAAACGCCTTCAACAGATAGTTGCCGGCAGACAGGCCTTCGACATCGATCCGAATGTCCCCTCCGGGGTTGACATTCTGGCCACGCACCCTCCGTCCGAGAATATCGTAAACCTCAATGATCCCACCGGAAAACGTTCCACCGTTTTTTGGTTCGAGGTAAATGAAATCAACGGCGGGGTTCGGGTAGAGAAGGAAGTGGCTCTGTATGGATTCGTTCCGCAATCCGGAAACGATATCTAACAATTGTTCGAGCGTATCGCTGCCCGCAACATCCGCTACAACCAGGCGGACGGTATAGGCCCCCGCCGATGAATAGGTGTGTACGGGGTTTTCTTCCTCACTCGTGAACCCATCACCGAAATCCCACATCCATTTGGCCTCCCGGCACCCGGTTGCGATGGCGGTGGACTGGTTGGAAAAAACAACCGTCAGATCGGTTTGTGGATCAGGCGCATAGGTGAATCCCGCAACGGGTGCGGTTACGCAACCCTTTGGCTGGCTGATGTTCCTGTAAAAATATTCATCAGAAACGATGTCCAGGTCGCCGTCGCCGTCCAGGTCCCCCAGGGTGGCCGCCACCAGGGTGTCGCCGGTGAAAACCGGAGGAAGAAAACCGGGAGATTCGGGCGTACCGGCATTCTCGTGATAGTAAAGCAACCAGGTATTGTGGCTTGACCCCAGGAGGAGGTGAGAGTTGAGCACATCCAGGTCGCCGTCACAATCCCAGTCGGCCAGGAGTGACCATTCCGAACCGTTCGGCGGAGGAACCTCAAGGCCGAATGGGTTCTCCTCCGGAACGGTAAATTGAGGCTGAGTAGGCGTTCCTGTATTTTCGAGGTACAGAAAAACACCGGGCCGGATGCCATTGATGAGCCCGTCATAATCGCCGTCGTTGTCCAGGTCTCCAAAGGTTATCATCCCAAAGAGAATACCTCCAAGAGGATAACTGATTGTGGGCGTATTGCCGAACGCCGGCGCTGTGGCGCTGCCCGTATTCTCATAGTAAGAAATGGTGCTGAAATAGCAATGGTCACTCGAATACAGGTCCAGGTCGCCATCGGCATCGATATCTACAAACTGGGATACGGCTATATCATCGGGCAGCCCGAAAGGAGCGCCCGGAAGTTTTACAAACTCCGGGCATTCATCAGATCCCTGGTTTTGGTAATAATCAAAAGCAGTGCTTTCCCAGCAGGAAGAGGCTGTATTGAGCACCCGGCTGCTGTAGAAAAGATCGAGGTCGCCATCGCCGTCGATGTCCACCAAAGTGGGAAGGGCCAGGTTGGCTTCAGTGGGGGTAATGTCGATACCGAATTCAATGCTTACCTCAACAGGATCGGCGAAAAAGCCCTCTTCCTGGGCGCAAAGCGGTTGGAAGAAACACAGCATGCCCAAAAGGGGAACGGTTCCCCAAAGGAATAAAGATCTTGTTTTCATGGTTCCGCTGATTTTGGTTAGATGAATAGCTAATCAAACAGTATTTAAGCCTAATTCAAGCGTGGTGGGTAGCCCGTTTGAGCCAAATGTTGGCCTTCAGGTTGCATGGGTGGGTGGAAAAGAGGAGAGGCACGGACGGGGGCAGCCGTTTTCAGAAAGGAACATCTTCCGGAGGATAAAGGGGCCTTTTTGCCAAAGTATGGCCTCCAAACAAGCGCTGAAATGCGCAGATATGCATTGAAATGAGGAAAACACAGCCCAGGGCAATGCATAGTGTGCATTTCCACTACATTTCTATGCCTTGCCATAGGCTATATTGGTATCCAGCCTCTTAACGAAGGCTACAACTTCGGCAACGCCCAGCCGTTATGGTACTCTGTGGAAATGAGCGCACTGGCCTCTTTGTCGTTTTTGAACAGGCCCATGGCGTCATCCCAGTAGATCTTGCGGCCGGTTTTGAAGGCGATGTTGCCCATCTGGGCGTTGATGGCGGCGATGCCGCCGGTTTCAATGCCGCATTTGAGCATACCTGGATCATTGGCGCGGATGGCGTCCACGAAATTCTGGGCGTGATCTTTAACATAGTCGGCATCCCCGCCTCTGTCCTGCCTCGGAATGGCCTCCACTTCGTACTTCTTCATGCCGTCCTCGTTCTGTGTCTCGGGAATGACTTCCCAGCCCTGTCGGTTGAGCACCAGGGTGGCGTGGTTGCCGATAAAGGCGATGCCTTCCGTGCGGCCGTAGTTGCCGTTGTCGATGCCGGTGGCGTGCTCCCAGAGCATGGTGAAGTCGTCGTATTCAAAGATGGCCTGCAGGGTGTCGGGCGTCTCGGAGGCGTCGTTCGGATAGGCGAGCTTGCCGCCGGATGCCATTACCGACTTGGGCGCCTTGGCCTGCATGGCGTACAGGGCGATATCGATCTCGTGCACCCCCCAGTCGGTCATCAGGCCGCCGGCGTAATCCCAGAACCAGCGGAAGTTGAAATGGAAGCGGTTGGGGTTGAAGGGGCGTTTCGGGGCGGGGCCGAGCCACATGGTGTAATCTACCCCTTCCGGAGGCTCGCTGTCGGGCAGGACGGGCACGGGCTTCATCCAGCCCTGGTATGCCCATGTTTTTACCAGGCGGATCTTACCCAGCTTGCCGGAGCGCACGTAGGCGATGGCGTCTTCATAATGGGAGCCGCTGCGCTGCCATTGTCCTACCTGTACGATCTTGCCGTACTTCTTTCCCGCCGCCATCATGATGCGGCATTCCTTTATGGAATTGGCGATCGGCTTTTCTACGTACACGTGCTTGCCTGCCTGTACTGCATCCACCATCATCAGGCAGTGCCAGTGGTCGGGCGTGCCGATGATGACGGCGTCCACATCTTTATTCTCCAGGAGTTTCCGGTAGTCACTGTAGAGCTTTGGAGTTTTGCCCTGTATTTTTGCTGCATCAGCCGCCCGCTCGTCCAGCACCCGTTTATCTACATCACACAGGGCTACACATTCCACTCCGTCAACCATAAAGTGGCGGCTCATATTGGACCACCCCATGCCTTTGCAGCCGATGACGGCCACTCCCAGCTTTTCATTGGGGGATATCTTCTTTCGGTTGGCGGCAATAAGTTCGATGGGCAATATGCCGGCAAGGCCCATGCCGGCGGCTGCGGTGGATGCCTGCTGGAGGAATATTCTTCGTTTCATTGTTTTGTCGGTTTATGCAGGCATGAATATATTCAATTTTCAGCAGGAATACTCCCCCGTCATGGTGGTTTTTGAGAATGCGAATAAGTATTTACTTCACATCCACCCTGATGCGCTCCTCCCGGTTGGCCAGTTCCCAGGCCGTATAAAAGACCAGCTGCCCGATCTTGGCCATTTTGTCGAACTGAATCTTTTCTACGGTATCGGAAGTGCGGTGGTAATCCGCATGGGTGCCATTGAAGTAGAAGATGGCGGGGATGCCCTGCTGAGCGAAGTTGTAATGATCGGACCGGTAGTAGTAGCGGTTGGGGTCATCGTCGGCGTTGTAGGTATAATCCAGCTCCAGTTTGGTATAGGTAGCGTTGGCCTGTTCGTTGATCTGATGAAGTTCGGTGCTCAGGCGGTCGGAGCCGATGACGTAGATATACTCCGGGGTATCCTTGTGTTTTTCATCCACCCGCCCTACCATATCGACGTTGATGTTAGCGATGGTATTTTCCAGCGGGAAAACCGGGTGTTCGACATAGTACTGGGAGCCCAGCAGGCCTTTTTCTTCGCCGGCTACCAGCATGAACAGCACGCTGCGGCGGGGCCCGATGCCCTGTTCTCCGGCTTTGGCAAAGGCCTCGGCAACCTCCATAACTGTGGAAGTGCCGGATCCGTTGTCATCGGCGCCGTTATAAATTGCCGATCCGCGCTTTCCCAGGTGGTCGTAATGGGCGGTAACGACGAGCAGTTCTTCTTTCAGCTTCTCATCGGTTCCTTCTACATAGCCCAGGACATTCTCGCCCACCACCTGCCGTTTGAATTTGTCCTGAAGGACGGTGAGGTTGCATTTCAGCGGCACTGCTTTGGATCTTCCTTTTTTCTGCATGTTCTTCCGCGCCCGGATCACTTTCTTGTATTCGCTGCCAAAAATATCCTTCGCCACTTTGGTGGTGATGAAACAATTGTTGGCGTAGTTCTCTTCCGGGTTTTCCCCTTCCCCGTATTGCAGGCCGGTGCTGAAAATGGCCCGGCGGACGTCCGCTACGTTCTGTTTGAAATTGCCGTCGATGACGAGCACCAGGGCGGCGCCTTTTTCCCGGGCCAGGCGCATCTTTCGGCGCCAGCCGGTAGCCCATTCCGACAGCTCTTTCGTGCCGGTGACCATGGAAGTACCTGAGCCATTCACGGGTTCCCCGTCATAGATGAGAATGGCCTTGCCGCTGACGTCCACATCCCGGTAGTCATTGTACTGCTCCGACTCGATACCATAGCCCAGGAACAACACCTCTTCGAAGCTCGCCTCCGGAAGCGTTGCATTGGTGGAAGGGTGAGCGTAGTAATCCCAAAGATGGCGGTAGGCCTGGCCGTTCACCGACAGGGCGATGCGGTTCCAGCTTTCGGAGATGAAGGCTATTTTCTGAAAGTAGGAACTGTCGCCCACCACTTTTGGCAGGCCGTAGCTTTCGAATACCCCGGCGATGTACTCGGCAGCTTTGCGCTGGCCGGGCTGGCCGGTCTCCCTGCCTTCAAATTCGTCGGAGGCAAGGACAGACAGGTGTTCCTCCAGGCCTTCACTGCGGATCGTCGCCCCCAGAAATTCGGGGGTTTCAATCATCTGTTCCGAAGCAGGCTGATACTGGCTGAACCCCTGATGGCAAAGGGCAAGAAATAGAACGGCTACTAGTGCTCTGTAACATAAATTCCTATCGACAATTTCGGCTTTTTTTACCCCTGCTCGGCGTTGCGCCTCAGTCACAGAACCCCCGTTATGCTCCTTCGGCGCGCCTTGATCAGGGTCAAAATAGACTCTAAATTCTTCGATCAAACTTATGTTACAGAGCACTAGTTTTTTCATGTCAGCTTGGTTGGTGGTGGAACGACGATCGCCGGCCCTTGTCTCATGGGCCGGCGATCGAAGATAATCCTTTGTTCAGGATGGATGATAAATTATGAACGCTGGAATTTGTTCTATGATTGCCTGGCGAACAACTTTCACTTTTTTATGGCGATCTTTTCCACCCTTCGGGCATGGCGGCCGCCTTCAAAATCCGTTTCCAGGAAGGCTTCCACCATGGCCAGCGCCGTCTCTTCGGAGACGAAGCGGACCGGAATGGATAGAATGTTCGCATCATTGTGCTGTCGGGCCAGGCGGGCCAGCTCTTCGTTCCAGCATATAGCGGCGCGGACGCCCGGGTGTTTGTTCACCGTCATGGCGATCCCGTTGCCGCTGCCGCACATGACGATACCTATCGGGGCTTTCCCCGATTCTACTTCTTCCGCGACCGGGTGTGCGAAGTCGGGGTAATCAACCGATTCCGCCGAGTCGGTCCCGAAGTCGAGCACCTCAATGCCTTTGGAGCGCAGTAAGCTCACTACGCTTCTCTTGTAAGGATAACCCGCATGGTCGCAGCCGAAGGCGATTGTTTTTTTCATCGTTTATTGATTTCCACCCGGTTGGGGGAAGTTTTCTACCCCCTGCATTTGAAAGTCCTTGAACAACTCCTGAAGTTCCTGGGTAAACTCCGTGTCATGGTTTTGGCTGGCGTCCCTCAGGAGGTCATCTTTGGTGCGCATGGCCAGCAGGTAGTCCGTTTCAAAGCTCGAACTCAGGACGGCCGGGTCGATGGAGTTGTAGAAGTACAACTGGTCGGCCAACCGGCCTGCCAGGATCTCCATATGCGGTTTGGCCTTATCATATGCATTAGCCGTCAGATAGACGCTGATCATGTAATAGGCCCGGTAGTCGTACGGGAAATTCATATCGGGGAAAGCTTCGAAATACTTATCGACCAGAGCGATGCCCTCCTCGCGCTTGCCTTCCTCCAGCATCTGAAGGGCCGCCCGCCGAATGCTCAGCTGATGGCTTTGCACGCTGGGGGCGTAAGAGCGGTCGACGAACATTTTGTATTTGTCGAAGTTGCCCCAACGGAACTTCTCCATGACGTTCTCATAAACAGCGTCCGTATTCACCCCGCCGCTGCCGATAATGCCGTACTGCGGTTCACTCTGAGAGCGTTTGGGGACGATGCGCAGGGCCAGCCCCTCAAGTTCCAGGTAATCATCCAGGCCGAAAAGTTTCTCCTGGCGGCAGGTCACGGCAAAATAGATGGGCCGGTCCCACAGGTTCGAGGAAATAATGTCCATTATGGCGATCTCATCTTTGATGAGGTAGTCTTTGCCCTGCAGCTTGAGTGGAATGCTGGAGACGATCTCGGCCGTATCTTCAATGCCTACCACCCCGCTGGCCAGCACTTCCTCCCGGTTGACCGGGATGTAGACGTTCCGGGTCCGGAAATGGCTTTCGATCTCCCTGCCCGACTGGGTGGGCAGCGGATGGTCTTCCCCGATGAAGCGGAGGAAGTCTTCGAGGCGCTGGGGTGGGTCCTGCCCGCTGGGGTTGTAGTAGAATACCTGGTTTCGTTTTTTACCGCGCAGGGCTTCCTGCGGGATGGACATCTTGATCGCCGGCGATTCATTGACCTTACGGCGCAGCAGGTCGATGTACCAGTCGACGGCAATGAGGCTGAGGTTGACCACCCGGACATCGGTGCGGATGCCTTCTACTTCCTGCGCGTACCACAGCGGATAGGTATCGTTGTCACCGTAAGTGAAGATAATGGCATTCTCTTCACAACTGTTCAGGAAGTTGGACGCATAATCCCGGGCGCCGGTATGGTGGAGGCGGCTGTGGTCATCGAAGTTCTGGGCGCCCATCAGTACCGGGGCGCTCAGCACGATAACCGATGCCAGCACTGCCGATACCGGCCCGCTTTGGCCCAGCCGTTCCCGAAGTTGCTGGAACAGGGCCGGCACCGCCATGCCGATCCAGATGCAATAGGTAAAGATGGAACCTACCAGAACATAGTCCCTTTCCCGGGGCTCATTTGGCGGCTGGTTGGAGTATATGATGATGCCTATACCGGTAATGATGAACATGGCCAGCAGGCCCAGGGCTTCGTTATTCCTTTCCTTGAAGTGGAAGAACAGGCCAATGATGCCGAAGATGAAGGGCAGCAGATAATACTTATTCCGGGCCTGTTCGTTTTCGATCGCTTCGGGCAACTGGCTTTGGTTGTACAGCCGCCAGCTGTCCAGGAAGGAAATGCCCGAGATCCAGTGCCCGCTGGATTTATCCCACGGATAGAACCCCTGTTCTCCGTTCTGGCGGCCGGCGAAATTCCACATGAAATAGCGCCAGTACATCCAGCCCAGCTGATAATTGAACATGAACTGGATATTGTCGGCCTGATTTGGGCGGCCGGGGGGCAGAGGAGCATTGGGGTCGAGCCCCATCCAGCGTTTGTAGAGTGCAGGGCGCCCCTGGGTATAGTCTCCCATCCGGGGGAACAGCATCTTATCGGCATCCCGGTAAACGTAGGAGATCTTCTGGTCTACAATCTCATAACGATCGCCAACCTGCCCGTAGCGGTCCTTGGTTTCCGATTGTACGGGGCGGGCGTCGAAGTGCGGCCCGTACAGCAGGGCGCGCTCACCGTATTGCTCGCGGTTGAGGTAGGGGATGAGCCGCATGGCGTCGCTGGGGTGGTTCATGTCGATCGGCGGGTTGGCGTTGGCGCGTACTACGATAACGCCGATCGTGGAAAAGCCGATGATCACCAGCGTAGCTCCGACGATGAGTTGCTGCAGAGCCAGGTTGCGCTTCTGATGGGCGTAACGCAGGCCGAGAACGATGGCCGCGCCGATGATCAGGATCGTGGGAACGAGGCCGGAATGAAAAGGCAGGCCCAGGCTGTTGACTGTTATAAGCTCCATGGCGCCCCACAATTTCGGGATGCCCACGATTACCAGCGATTGGATAAATACAATGCCTGCCACGCCGGCGGCGGCGGCAAGCAGGATGCCCTTCCAGTTGTGGTTCTCGTATTTTTTGTAATAGTAGAAAAGCGCCAGGGCCGGAAAGGTCAGGATACTCAGCAGGTGAACCCCGATGGACAAGCCGGCGGCGTATACGGTAAACAGCAGCCAGCGGTCGGCCGACTGGCTGTCGGGCAGGCTGTACCATTTCATCATCGACCACAGGGTGAGGGTCGTAAAGAAGGTGGACATGGCGTATACCTCGCCCTCAACTGCCGAAAACCATACAGAGGTGGCAAAAGCGGTAGCCAGGCCGGCCACAATACCTCCGCCGGCAAGGGCGATGGTTTGCCCGGCATCCAGCTCTCCATCCCGGCCAGCCAGGGCCAGGCGGCCAAAGATAATGGTAACCCAACAGATGAACATGGCGGCAAAGGCCGTACAGATGCCGGACATCAGGTTGACCGCAAAAGCTATGTCGGCAGGGTCATCCGAAAAGATCTCGGCTATCCAGGTGAACATGCGGCCGACGATCATGAATAGGGGGGCTCCCGGAGGGTGGACGACCTGCAGCTTGTAGGCGCCCAGAATAAACTCGCCACAATCCCATAAGCTGCCGGTGCGCTCTGCAGAAAAGAAGTATACCGTCATTGCGATGGCAAAAACCAGCCAGCCGGCAGCGGTGTGTAGACGTTTCATTGATCCCATTGAGTATTCCTGTTGTTTAATCTATCCCACGGCAATTCTTGTTTACTTACAAAGCTCTGTGTATCAATCGTGCGGTGGGTTTAATTTATTGAACTGCAAAAGTAAAAAATTATTGCTACTGCCCGCAGGCCGCCCGCTTTTCTGTGCTCTTTTGTTCGAAAGATTATACTCCTTTTGACAAATGGTATGGGAAAATTCTAGCAAAAAGCCTTTATCATTGCATATTCACGCAATTCATCTGAAAAACGATCCACATGTTACTCAAATGGCTATTTACCGGCCTTATCATTTATGCACTCTACAAATTTTTCTTCGGGCCCAACGCGCTGGGAAGCGGAAAAGGTGAAGCGGAGAGGCGAAACATCGACCCCGAACCACCGCCCCGGCAGCAGCCGGCCGCCGATGAAGAAGGCGAATATATAGACTATGAAGAGGTCGATTGATATGGCGGAAGAATTCAATATCGGAGCGTTGGTCCTGTATAAGAACAACCAGCTCATCGCTTTCAACAAGCCTGCCGGCATCCCGGTACAGGAAGACAAGACTGGAGACAAAGCTCTGATCAACCTGGCGGAGATCTACACCAAGTCGAAGCTCAGCCTCATCCACCGCCTCGACCGCCCCGCCAGCGGGGTGGCCCTGTTCGCCAAAACGGACGGGGCCCTGGCCAGCCTCAACGAGCAATTCCGGGAACGTAAGGTCGAAAAAATATACCTGGCGGCCGTCCAGGAGAAACCGCCGAAAGAGGAAGGCAGGCTCATTCACTTCCTGAAAAAGAACCCCCACAACAACCGCACTCAGGCCTTCGAAAAAGAACAGCCGGGCAGCAAAAAGGCGGAGCTTTCGTATCGTTACCTGGGCGGCACCGAGCATTATCACCTGCTGGAGATCACGCTCAACACGGGCCGCCACCATCAGATACGCGCACAACTGGCCGCCGTCGGCTGCCCGATCAAAGGAGATGTCAAGTACGGCGCCCGGCGCGGTAACCGCGACCGCTCCATCCACCTGCATGCCTGGAAGCTGCGCTTCCGGCATCCCGTTTCCGGCGAAGTGGAGGAAGTGGTGGCGCCCCTGCCGGAGGGTGATGCCGTATGGCAGGCCTTTCAGGAAATACTGCATTAGTATGTAAAATAGCTAACGACAAATACCTTGAATGAAATGAGGAATTGCACAGAAATCCCTGGAAAAGCCCTTCGGCAGATGTCCCCCGTCCCCCATCTACCGTCCCCCGTCTACCGTCCACCCTCTACCCGCCACCTAAGCCCACTGATTTTCACAAACAATATCCTCCTCTTCATCAATACTGATTATGAGTAAAGATATCGAACTCCTCCTGAAATACTTTCCAAAGCTTTCTGAGCAGCAACAGCATCAACTGGCCCAGCTCGGCCCGTTCTACCGGGAGTGGAACCAGAAGATCAACGTCATTTCCCGTAAGGATATAGACAACCTGTACGCCCACCACATCCTGCACAGCCTGGCCATTGCCCGCCTGATCCATTTCGCTCCGGGGGCGGAGGTCCTTGACCTGGGCACCGGCGGCGGTTTTCCGGGCATCCCGCTGGCCATCTTTTTCCCCCAGGTGAAGTTCACCCTCATCGACGGCACCCGCAAGAAGATTATGGTGGTGGAAGAGGCGGTAAATGCGCTCGGGCTTACCAACGTCAGGCCGCACCACATCCGGGCGGAGGAGTTGAAACAAAAATTCGACTTCGTGGCCAGCCGCGCCGTGGCCAGCCTCGACAAGCTGGTGGAGTGGAGCTTTCCCCGCATCAAGGCCAAACAGCAGCACGCCCTGCCCAACGGGCTGATCACCCTGAAAGGAGGCGGCATCGAAGCGGAGATCAAAGCTCTGCCCCGGAGCGCCTACACAGAGGTATACGCCCTGTCCGATTTTTTTGAGGAGGAATATTACCAGGAAAAGTATATCATCTACGTGCAGCATTAGGTACAGGAATATTTCCCAATTCCTGGCCTTTTTTGTACTTTTGAAATCCTTTTAAAACAACAGTCGAGAAACTTTAAAAAATAAGTTCGCGTCTTTTGGGCGAACTTATTTTTTAAATCAACAACAAGGATTATGTCTTTTGAAGTAGAAGGAAAACTCCACAAAAAATACGAGACCGAAAATAAGACGGACTCCTTCCAGGCCCGGGAATTCGTCCTCCTGGTGGAAAGCGGCAATTACCCCCAGTATGTAAAGTTCCAGCTCGTTCAGGACCGCTGCGCTCTGCTCGACCCTTTCGACGAGGGAGAGGAAATGAAAGTCCATTTCGACCTGCGCGGCCGCGAGTGGCAGGGTAAGTATTTCACCAACCTCAATGCCTGGCGCCTGGAAAAGGTGAGCGCCGAATCCGCGCCTCCCCCTCCGGCGGCCGACAGCGGCGGCGGTTTCTTCCCTTCTGCCGAGAATGAGCCGGCCTCGGATGCTGCCGATGATGACCTGCCGTTTTGAGGCGGAGTGATGGTAGTTCTGAGCCTCGTAATTCGGTAGCGGATCGTAAAGGTTCCTGTTCTGAAGCCTGGGCTATATTGCTGGATGGTTATTTTGTTGCAAAGCCTTCGATGCAAGTGGGAGAGGCACTAACAATCCAGCCATCAAACCATCAAACCATCCATCCATTTAGGCCGGCCGGCCCCTTATGGCGTTCTATTAGCATGAAGATATCCCAGGCCATAGTATTCGCAATATTTTGTTCTGTCACCGCCCTCCCCGCCCAGGTGCTCACCGGCGTAGCCACTCGTTGGAACGACAGCTTTTCCGAATGGATAATCTATGCCTATGCCGGCGAGGAAGAACTGGAAGGCGAACTGCGCCTCCGCTGGGCCATGACGGACGACTGGACGGAGTGGCAGTACCGCCTCGGAGAATCGATTGGAACCATCAAGCTCAAATGGCGGGAAGACCTCAACGAATGGGAAGCCCGGGGCGATAACCACATCGCCAGCGCCCGCACCGTATGGCGCGGCAACTTCCGCGAGTGGCGCATTACGGATGGAAAACATACGCTGACCCTGGCCAGCCGATTTGGCAATATCTGGGATGAGTGGACGGTGCGCAACAGCTCCGCCGGCCACTTCGAGATGTATACCAGCTTTGAGGGCGACCCCCGGGACTGGGTAATTATCGATGAGCTTGACGAAACGGTTCCTTTAACGACGAAACTTTTGATGATGCACGTAGTGCTCTTTCAAAGTTCGCCCAAGCAGTGAGAGAACAATATCGGCACTATTTAACTGCCTTCTTTCCAATCTTCAATATCCGGTTAACCTGCCGCCGCTCCAGGATGTACAAAATCACCAGGTACCCCACCATCAAACCGGTATTGACGAGCAGGCTGATCCGGATCCGGCCGCCGATCACCTCCTTTAACGCTTCGCTCACCCCATAAAAGCCTACGGCAAGCAGGATATAAACGGCCATCCGCCCCACCGGATAATGGATCGGATAATACCGCTGCCCCGTCCAGTAGCTGGCCCCGGCCATGAAGAGGTAACAGGCCAGCGCCGCCCAGCCCGGGCCGTAGTAGCCGTAATCGGGAATGAGCCAGAAGTTGAGGGCGATGGTGATCACCGACCCGCCGAGGGCGATATAGCCGCCGATCATGGTGCGGTCGGCCAGTTTGTACCAGATGGAAAAGTTGTAGTACAGGCCCAGGAACAGATAGGCCAGCAGGAGAAGAGGCACTACGTCCAGCCCCTCCCGGAAGTCCTTGCCGATGAAATATTGAATGATATCCAGGTACAGCATGATGCCCAGAAAGACGACGCTGCCCACCAGGGCGAAGGCCTGCCCCACCTGGGCGTATACCTTGTCCTTATCGGGCCTGTCCGCATTTTTAAAAAAGAAAGGCTCGGCGGCGTAGTTGAACGCCTGGGTGAACAGGTTCATCAGCACCGCCAGCTTGGAGGCGGCGCTGTAGATGCCCATCATGCGCTTGTTGTAGGCAAGGTCGTCAGAGGCCAGCTCTTTGAGCATGGGTATGCCGATCAGCTGGTTGATCACCCCGGCGACCCCGACGATGACCAGGGGAGC
>CAYQKY010000033.1:0-56102 GCA_964418125.1 uncultured Phaeodactylibacter sp. | reverse complement strand
AGAAAACCAAATGCAATGCACTGAAAAACAGAACTTTATGGGTGGAAAATAGGATGGTTTTGTTCAACGTCCGGCATAAACGGCGGCCTGACCGTATGGGAAGGCTGATCGTTTTATGCATTGTTCTGCACATATTATTTCCGTTTATTCTTCTTCATCTACTCTTTTCAGGATTTCGCCATAAAGTTTTTCGCTAATATGAAATCCTGCTTTTTCTCTTAAATCGTCCATATAGGGTTTTACGTTTGAAATTATTCCTCGTTTCTTTGCATTAATGAGAATACCCAATACTCCTATTATTCTCAATCCATATCGCCTTGAAACTTTTCTTCCTTTTTGCTCATCAATAACCAATAAATCCGATTTTATTTCTATTGCTAGTGTTATTGCCTCTGCTTCTCCTTGATCTAATTCTTTCAATAACTCCTGCAGCAATTCTTTGTTCCTAATCTTTTGAATTGTTATCCAATCTGCTTGATCGATTATTCTTTTTTGATTCGAAAGCCTTGATAATTCTTCATAGACTCCTTCAGGTATTATTATTTGTCCGTATAATTCCTTTACAATTAATAATAACTTGACTTGATACAAATTGGTTATTGCCGTTGTATCACTTATTACTACCATCTTTATAAACTAAATTTATTTGGATTGCAATCTATCTAGCTCTTCTATTGTCTTTAGGTCTTCTTCTAAATCTTCAATATCGTATTTGATGTAAACATTTCTTTTGGCCATTTCTTTTTGAAATGTTATTTGGTCAATCCCTGCAAAATTTCTTGCTTGTCCCATTGTCATCTTCCCAAGGTCATAAAAATGAACTGCTATCTCAATTAGAAATTCACTTTCGGTCATATTGACTTGACTTAAAATATCTTCTGATATTTGTACGCTCATGACATTATTTAGTTTTTTTTCTAAACAGATACTATGGTATTTATAACACAGTATCTACTTTTTATCATTTATTCAACAACCCGGATTGGGCTAAGTTGCTTGATACAATTTAATGCTTTTTAGACATTCTTCAAAAAGAAGTTACTACACCTTGATTAACAAATATTTATACACATATTAATATTTTATTCTCAACACAATTGTGCAGAACATCTTTACATACGTCAACTCCCCTAATAGCCCAAATTGACGTTTATCTACTCCCCCTCAAATCATACACGTACCATCGTTTAAGCAAAACCCGCATTGCACCGGACCTTCGGGAACTGTTTCATCCGACTCTCTTTATTTCCCCCTTTCTCCGTATCTTACCCCCAGCCGCAAAAGCAGAAACCGCCAGCTATGCACCAAAAAATATTACTCCTTTTTTTGCTGATCCTTTCGGGCATTCACTTCGGCTCCGCTCAGCGCAATGCCCTCTCCCCCCGCACCGCCAGTTACGACATACAGGTGCGCCTCGACACCGCCGAAAAAAAACTCTACGGCACACAGGTGCTGCACTGGAACAACCCCTCCGCCGACACCATCCGCGAATTGCAGTACCACCTCTACCTCAACGCCTTCCGCAATACGGAGTCCACCTTTATGCAGGAGGCGGACAACTTCGGCTTCGTGCTCGAAGGCCTGAAGGAAAGCTGCGGCTGGAGCTGGGTGGAAGTGCAAAGCATACAGGACGAATACGGCAATGACCTGGCCCGGCAGATGGAATACATCGCCCCGGATGACGGCAACCCGGACGACCGCACCGTCCTCCGAGTACCCCTGCCCCGGCCGGTACTGCCCGGCGGCGCCATCCGGGTGGAGATGGAATGGGTGACGAAGATCCCCCGCGCCGCCATCCGCACCGGCTACAACCGGGACTACTACTTCCTGGCGCAGTGGTTCCCCAAGGTGGGCGTGTACGAGCCGGCGGGCATGCGCTTCGCGGAAGAGGGGCAGTGGAACTGCCACCAGTACCACGCTCAGGGGGAATACTATTCCGATTTCGGGGTTTATGAGGTGGATATAACAACCCCGGAAGGCTTTACGGTAGGGGCAAGTGGGGTACTGCAAAGCGTTAATGAACAAAAAGGAGAAAAAACCTGGTCTTTTCGGGCGGAGGACGTGATCGACTTCACCTGGGCGGCTTCGCCCCACTTCAAAGAGATAAAGAAAAACTATAACGGCATTGAGCTGCGCCTGCTGGCCTACCCCTACCACGAGCACCTGGCGGAGCGTTATTTCAGGGTTATTGAATTTGCCATTGACTTCTGCGAAGCCCGGTTCGGAAAATACCCCTACCCAACGCTCACCATCATCGACCCGCCCTTCCACGGTATGTTCTCTTCGGCCATGGAATACCCGACGCTCATTTCTACGGCCAATCTGTGTTTTCTGCCTGCGAGCGTCCGGACCTCCGAGCTCCTCCTGGCCCACGAGTTCGTTCACCAGTACTTCATGCAGATGGTGGCCAGCAACGAGCAGGAAGAGCCCTGGCTCGACGAGGGCCTCACCAACTACTACGAAGCCCGCATCATGGACGAGCTGTTCGGCGCCCAGTCCTCCACGGTAGACTGGCTGGGCTTCCGCTTCGGCAATATGGAATCCAACCGGGGAGCCTACTTCGGAATGGAAAACCCCAAAATCGCCGATTACGACCGCTTCAGCTGGCAGTTCCCGGAAGACAGCTCCCACCCCATTTCCTACAGCAAGACCACCCTCTGGCTGCGCACCCTGGAAGGGCTGCTGGGCACGGAAACGCTGGATGAGATCGTGCGCACCTACTTCCAACGGTGGAAATTCCGGCATCCTTGCGGGCGTGATTTCATCAGCGTGGCCAATGAGGTGGCGCAGGAAAAGAATGGGGAGAGCCTGGACTGGTTTTTCAACCAGGTGCTCTACAGTACGGAACTTTGCGATTATGCGGTGGCTTCCATCGCCAATGCGCCCATCCTGCCGGCGGCGGGTATTTTCGAAGGGAAGGACGACTGCATCCAGCAGAAAGGGGAAGGGGAGCCGGACATCCGCGCCACCGTGATCGTCCACCGCCTGGAGGGCCTGTACTTTCCGGTGGAGGTGGCCGTTACCTTTGAGGATGGGAGCGTTATCAAAGAGCAATGGGACGGCAGGGCGCGCAGCCGGGAGTTCGTATACGAAGGCAGGGGGCGCGTCGCCGCCGCCGAAGTGGACCCGGAGCGAAAGGTCTACCTGGATAAGAATTTTATCAACAACAGCCTCACCGTGCAGCCGCAGCCGGCGGGGGGGCGCAACTACTTCGCCCGCTTTGTGTTGTGGATGCAAAATGTGATGCAGAGCGTGAGCGTGTTGGTATAAGGAATGAATTAATGAAGGAATGAATGATCGCCCTTGAGCCTGCGCCCCCTAATCATTCCTTCATTCCCTCAATTTTACCCGCCCGTAGCCCTGGCGAAGGCGGGCCTTCAATCATTATCACATGAAAGCAACCAGCGCCTATACCGAAGGATGGAAAGCGGTGTTCCGCAACGGCAGGATGTGGCTGGGGCTGTATCTGTTCAACATCCTGTTTGCTCTGCTGGCGGCCGTTCCCTTTTCCGGGTACCTGGGCCGGACGGTAGGGCAGTCGCTGGCGTTAGAGCGCAGCCTGAGCGGGTTCAACTACACCTTCCTCGAGGGCTTTCTGCGGGAGTACGGCCAGGGGTTGTCGCCCATCCTCGACGCGTCGCTGGGCTTTGTGGCCCTGTACCTGCTGTTCTCCGTCGCCCTGATGGGCGGCATCCTGGTGGTATTCCGAGGGTTTTACGAACCTTTCCAGTGGAGTGTTTTCTGGCGGGGTTGCACCCGGTTTTTCTGGCGGCTGCTCGGCCTTACGGTTGTTTTTCTGCTCATTCACGCCGTCGTTCTGGGCATTTTCGGAGCAATATACCTTGGGGCCACCAATGGCCTGGACATCTTCGGGATGGAGACCGAGCTGGAACTGGTGCGGCCGTTGTATGTCCTCCTGCCCGTCTACCTGCCGGTGGCGGCAGCTTTTTTTATGGCGCAGGATTACGCCAAGGTCCATCTCGTTCAGAACGAGCAGGCCGGGTTGTTCCGCACCATCGGGCAGGCCTTCCGGCTGGCCGTGCGGAATTTCGGCTCCTTTTACTTTCTGTACCTGCTGAATATTGCTTCTTTGCTGATCCTCTTCGCCATTTACTGGTGGGTGGGCACCCTTTTCCAGAGCGGGATCGCCCTGTTGTTCTTCTGGGGGCAGGCTTTCGTATTCGGCCGGATCGGCCTGCGCCTGCTGAACCTGGGGAGCGCGACGTATCTGTATCGGAAAATTTCTTAAGTCGGAACGGTGATTTCGGTTAATATAACCTATACTTCTAACGGAATGGTATGAAATCTAGCCGTATACCGTTCCACCTTCAAACTTCCTTTTGTTAAGGAAGCCCCATTTTTTATGGTGGGGGCATCTCCAGCCCCATCCCGGCAGCACTCCCTGGAAAAATTCCGACTTACTCCGTCAGTCGCTTCGCTCGTGTCGCATTTCCGAATTACTCCGTCAGTCGCTTCGCTCGTGTCCGACTTTAGGGCGCCGCTTGCACCTACAGGCCTTCCGACTTCCGACTTCCGATTTCCCACTTAAACCTCAGTTCACCCGAAGCCCAATATCACTCATCCCTCAGCGCCACCACCGGGTTTACCGAAGCGGCCCGCAGCCCCGGGATCAGCCCGGCCACCAGGCCCGTCAGGGTGAGGACGACGATGGCCACGACGGCTGTTCGCAGGTTGATCTCCGGGTTGGCGAAGAAATCGGATTCCATCCCCAGCTGCTTTAGAGCGTAGCTGAGCCCGGCGATGAGGGCGCAACCGGCCGCCAGGCCCGCGTAGCCGGCGATGCCGGTGATTACCAGCGCCTCCTGCAGGATCATGCTGACGATCGACCAGGGCGTAGCGCCCAGCGACTTGCGGATGCCGATCTCCTTGGTGCGTTCCTTGACGATGATCGCCATGATGTTGCCCACGCCAACCGCCCCGGCGATGATGGTGCCGATGGCCACCAGCCAGCTGAAACCGCGGATGCCGGTGAAGAGGTTCTGTATTTCCCGATATTCCTGCTCGACGTTCTCGGCGCCGAAGGCGCGCTGGTCTTCCGGCGCCACTATATGGCGTTGCTTGAGCACGGCCAGCATCTTTTTCTCCAGCACCGCCGCCTGCACGCCGTCTTTGGGCACGCAGGCAAAGTAGTCGATCTCATTGGCCCGGTTGAAGGTGACCTGCAGGGTGGAAATTGGGATGTGGATCGTCTGCAGGTTCTCGATGGCTTGTTCGTTTTCGATCTTACTGCCGAAAGTACCTACTACCTGGAAAGGGATGCCCTTGATCTGTATGAATTGCCCGATGGGGTCTGTGCCGTCCTTGAACAAGACCTCCCGCACCCGGTCGCCGATGACCGCCACCTTGCGCTTGTCTTCTATATCCGATTCATTGAGGAAACGCCCGGACAGCATCAGCTGGGGGCGGATGGCGAAAAGCTCCGGCGTATCGCCGTTGACGGAAAAAGAAGCGCTCTCATCCCCCCGTTCTATAGTGTAGCTTCCCGGTATCATGAGCCGCGGATTGAGGGCGCCCAGCTCGGGGACCTGCTCCCGGATGGCTCTGAGGTCGTCGTTATTCAGCTGGATGAAACGCCCGGGCTGCAGGCCCTTATACGGAACGCTGGTGCGCTGCGTCCAGATAAAAACGGCGTTCTTCGCCACGTCAAAATTGCGGGTCACGCCATTCTCCAGTCCGCTACCCGCCCCCATCAGCACGGCCAGCATGAAAATGCCCCAGAATACGCCAAAGGCGGTGAGCAATGTCCGCAGGCGGTGCTTGCGGATGCTGTGATAGATCTCCTGCCAGCGGTCGATGTCGAACATGAAATTATATTTTTGATTCTTGATTTTTAATGTGCCAGGCACAAGCTGCATCGGACGTGGCCGCTTTGCGATAGCCCCCACACATCAAAAATCCCACATCAAAAATCCCACATCAAAAATCCCATATCAAAAATCCTCACCCCCCATCCCTTAGCGCCTCCACCGGCGGGATCAGCGCCGCCCGCCTTGCCGGTATCAGCCCGGCCAGGGCGCCGGAGATGACCAGCACCAGCAAAGCCGCGAAGATCACCTGCAGATTGACAGCGGGGTTTTGAAAATACTCGATATCGGCATTGGCCAGGGCCATGATGCGGTTGAGGCCATACAGCAGCCCTACACCCGCCACGATGCCCAGATAGCCGGCTACTCCCGTTATCAGTATGGATTCCTGGAGGATCATGGTGATGATGGACCAGGGCGTAGCGCCCACCGCCTTGCGGATGCCGATCTCCCGGGTGCGGTCTTTCACCACGATCATCATGATGTTGCTCACGCCGACAATGCCGGCGATCAGCGTACCCATGCCCACCAGCCAGACAAAGGTCTTTATGCCGGCGAACAGGCCCATTATCGACCGGTAGTTTTCCTCCTGGTTGTGCGCCCAGAAGGCCTGGTTGTCATCCGGATGAACGACGTGGCGCTGCTTGAGTATCGTCAGGATGCGGTTCTCCAGCTCCTTGCCGGAATAGCCTTCCCGGGTAGTTACAGCAAAGAGGCGCACGCTGCGCTCCGGGTTGTAAGTGCGCTGAAAGGTGCTGAAGGGTATGTAGATCCGTTCTGAAAACTGCCCGCCCCAGCCTTCGTCGTGAAACAGGCCGATGACGGTAAAGACACTTCCCTTTATGAGGATCTCCTTCCCGATCGGGCTTTCTCCCGCTTCGAAGAGCACGTCGGCCACCCGGTCGCCGATCACGCAAACCTTCCGGGCCTCCAGGTTGTCGTTGAAGTTGAGCTTGCGCCCGGCCAGATAGTCCTGGTATATCTTGATCTTGAAATAATCCTTGCCGGCGCCCAGCACCATAAAAGGCGAGGATTTGGCGCCGTGGACAATATTGAAGTTGCCCATCAGCCAGTTTTCGGGGGCGATGTATTCTACGCCCTCTACATTATTTCCTATGTACTGCAGGTCTTCTTCCGTAAATTCTATCATTCTGCCGGGGGGAAGTCCTTTATAGGGGAGGGAGGTGCGGCTGGTAAAGAACCAGATGCTGTTGGTGGCGTCGAGGATCATGCTGCTGACCACGCCGTTCTGCATACCCTGGCCGGCGCCCAGCAGGAGCACCAGCATGAGAATGCCCCAGAAGACGCCAAAGGCAGTGGCCAGCGTCCGCCATTTATTCTGCCGGATCGTAATCAGGATCTCCTGCCATTTGTCGCGGTCGAACATTGCCGGGTGAGTTTTCTTTATTAATAGGATGGTTTGAACAGTGCCCCGGACTCACCTATAAAGATATATCTTTGTCCGGTAACTTGCAATTCGCAAATTTTTTGTATTCACCCGGGCTGTGGCCCAGTAGACTTGACAAGTTTTTCTCCCGGCAGTCTTCCACTAAACTTGTCAAACCTTTTTCCGGCTTTGCCCTCATGAGAACCCTTCCCTCCCGGTTCCTATTCATTTTTCAACGCCTCTGCCGGCGACATTCTCGCCAGCCGGTACGACTGCCCTCCGGCGGCAATGCCGGCGGCAAGAAAAACCAGCAGGTAGGCCAGCAGGTAAGGGGTAATCCCAAAGTTTAACTCTCCCGTATACTCCTCCATGGCATTCACCAGGACGGTGAAACCCAGGTAACAAACGGCCGTGGCAATCAGGCAGGCGACAAGCAGCGTCAGCAGAAAACTCCGGTTGGCAAGCAGAATGATGCTGGAAGTGGTAGCTCCCAGTACCTTCCGGATACTCGCCTCCTTGAGAATGCTGGCAAAATTCTGAGTGGCCAACCCGAAAAGGCCCAGGCAGGCAATGAGCAAGGCGAGGCCGGCCACATAGCCAAAAAGAGCGGCGACATCCCCGAAACTCTGATAAAAACTTTCGAAAACAGCCTCCTGGTGAAAGTAATTGAAAGGCGCCTCCGGGTAAAGGCGCCGCCAGGCATTCCTCATCAGATCTTCGGCAACACCGCCCATCCCGCTCTCGTGCCGGATGGCCATATAGGCAAAGGCACTATCCTCCGCCCGGCGAAAAACCACCGGATGCATTGCGCCCGAGCCCATTATCTTGAAATCTTCCGCAACCCCCACGATCCGGAAGGGCTTCCCGTCCGACCAGGCCTCCTGCCCAACCGCCGGGCTTCCCAGCTGGTGCTCCTTTACGAATGTTTCGTTGACGACAACGGCCGAGGCGTCCTCGCTGGGAAGAAGAGGGTCAAAAAACCGCCCCTCTTTGAGCCGAAGCCCCAGCGCCTCAAAATAACCCGCCCCCACATCGTAACGCACCACATCATGTTCTTCGCCGCCGATCAAAAGGGTTTCAATCGACTGGGACTCCCCGATATGGTTCGCCGAACCGGCAACGGCAAGTACGCGCGGACTGCGCTCTGCCTCGTTTTTCAGAAACGGGTACTGCCCGGCGTTGTCGAGGCGCACCACCAGGGCCTGGCCGGGTTGATACCCCCACGGCATAGATACCCATTGCTTTCCGGCAGCCAGGAGCAGCATAGCAATGATGACCGTGCTGAAGGCCAGCACGTATTGCGTGCCTAAAAGGGCCTGGGCCAGCCCTTTTTTACTTCCCAGCTTTTGCCTGCCGGAGAAAATGGACACCGGCTGAAAGGAACTGATGTATAATGAAGGATAAGCGCCCGATGCAATTCCGGTGAAAACCAAAAGCCCGGACAGGAAAGCCCATAGCCGGGGGTTGCCTCCGGGGGAAATGGAGACCTGCATCACCATGACGGAATTCAGCAAGGGGGCAAAAACGCCCTGCGCCAGGCCCAGGCCCAGCAACAGCGACAGAAAACAGATCAGCAGGTTCTCGGACATGAACTGCCCCGCCAGTTGCAGGCGCCGGCCGCCGATCGCCTTCCTCACCCCTATTTCCTTGAGCCGCCTTCCTACAAAACCCAACGAAATATTGATGTAATTGAAACAGGAAAGCGCCATCATCAGCAACGCCATCAGGGAAAACATCAGGGCGACCGCCGGGTGGGCCGCCTCGGCCGGGCGGTTGATCACCTTGTAGGCGCCAGGATTGGGATGGCGAAGGTTGTCAAAACGGAAGGACTGTATCCGAAGATCCTGGTTGGCGGTGTTGTGCAACGCCACATATTTATCCATCCTTTCCGCCAGGATGTCGATGTCTTCCGGCTGACGGGCCATCACAAAAGTGCTCTGGACGTGGGCGCCCCAATCCGCCAAACCTTCCGCACCAATGGATCTGAGGGTTTGGAAGCCGGTGAGCAGGTCAAACCGAAAGCCCGTGTTTTCCGGAAAAGCCTCCGCGACAGCCCCAACAGTGAGCACTTTCCTCACCTGGTTGTCAAAAACGATGGTGAGTTCCTTACCGGCCGCCTGTTCGCCTTTGAAATACTTTTCTGCCGCAGCAGCGCTCAGAATGACGGCGTTGGGGTCATTCAGCGCCTCGGGGCTGCCCGACTTCAGAGGGAAAGTGAACATATTGAAATAGCCCGGGTCGGCAAAGTAAACCAGTTCTTCAAAAGCGTTTTCCCCAAAGTAGACCTTGCACCCCTGCAACTCGACGCGCACTACCTGCTCCACCTGCGGAAAATCGGCGGCCAGTGCCGGCCCCAAAGGCATTGGGGATGTTCCCCTGATCTCCTGTTCCCCGTTCTTATCCACGGTATATTCCACCATGAAGATCCGCTCGCCATTGCGGTGGAAGTTGTCCATCGTCCAGTAATTCTGAAGAAAAAGGAATACGACGATGCTGCAACCCGTAGCAATAGACAACCCCAGAATATTAATGGCGGATACTACTTTGTTGGCAAGCAGGTTTCGGTAGGCAAGTTTGAGGTAATTCCTTATCATATTTGTTTTGATATGGTGTTTTGGCCCCTGGTAGGAAGGGGGCGCTATCCGGGTAGCCCCAAGAGTCATGCCAGGAAATAAGGTATTGAAAACTATTCATTTAGCTGAAAATATTTAAAAAAAGTGTCCGAAAATGAACAGCCCTTGTTCAAAACCGCGCAGCAGCCTTACGGCTGAGCCCGTATCCATCTACCTTTAAGGAATTCAGATCATTGTCTTTTTTGTTAAATTAAGCCTTCGAATAAAAAACAGAGCCGGCCCGATATGAACCCGGCTACCCAAAACCCAACCTAATGCTAGAAAGCATGCTCTATACTGTCCTCGGCATCAACGGTAACCAGGTATAAATCAACCCCACGCAATCCATGGCTGCTCTTATAGCTTACATCTTCGTGATCCTCATTTCTTCTGTCCTGGTTTGGAAAGGAAGCCAGGTCCTGGATGATGCTGCGGAGCAACTTTCCCGCTATTATGGGCTGCCCCCGGTCGTCCACGGAGCTGTAGTGGTGGCCATTGGCTCCAGTTTTCCCGAGTTGTCGAGTACCGTTTTGTCCACCCTGCTGCACGGAGAGTTCGACCTGGGCCTTTCCGTAGTGGTCGGGTCCGCCATCTTTAACATACTGGTCATTCCCGGCCTGTCGGGCATCTTTTCGGATAAACCTTTGCGGGGAGACAAGGAGCTGGTATTCAAAGACGCCCAGTTTTATCTGATATCCGTGGCCGTGTTGCTGCTGGCCTTTTCCTTTGCGGTGATCTACAACCCCATTGGTGACAGCCGTACCGAAGGAATAATGACCCGCCCCATTGCCCTCATCCCGGTCTTGTTGTATGGGCTGTATATATTCCTGCAGCACCAGGAATGGGCCGACAACCGCTCGAAAAACAAAAGGGCTGCTGAGGTGGTGGCCTGGAAGCAGTGGTTGTGGCTGTTGCTGAGCCTGGCGCTTATCGTCGCCGGGGTGGAAGGGCTGGTGCGTTCTGCATTGTTCCTGGGCGAGTTTTTCCACACGCCGAGTTTTGTATGGGGCATCACGGTGATCGCCGCGGTCACCAGCCTGCCCGACGCCTTTGTCAGCATCCGGCTGGCGAGAAAAGGGGAGGGGGTGGTCAGCTTGTCGAACGTGCTGGGCAGCAATATCTTCGACCTGCTCATCGCCGTTCCGGCCGGCATCCTGATCGCCGGCAGCGCCTCGCTGGACTTTGCCGTGGCCATCCCGCTCATGGGCTTTCTCACCCTGGCCACCATCGTCCTTTTCACCACCCTGCGCACCCAGCTGGTGCTGAGTAAGGCGGAATGCTGGCTGTTGCTTTTCCTCTATATCGTTTTCATCGCCTGGATCACACTGGAAAATTTCGGATGGATCGGCTATCTGGGGCTGGGCGGAGGGGAATAGTTGCCTGGAATTTTTTAATTTAGGCCAGAGTTTTTAGAAGCTGTTTGAATTTGGCTTTTGGAGTTTGTTATGAGGTGTTTTTGTGCTGATTGAGGCGCCGAAACCGGAGTTTAGTGGCGCTAAATAGCCTGCCCCGCAGTATTGCGGGGAGGATTTCGGCAACGAAAAGCAGCGCAAAAAGAGTCATAACAAAACCGAAGTGTTAAATTCAAACAGCTACTTAGCTGCTTAAAACCCACCCCACATGCATAACCGGTCCCTTTACGCTGTCCTCATCGGTATCAATGCCTATCAGCGCAGCCCCCTGGAAGGCTGCATCAATGACGTGCTTGCCGTAAGTGATTACTTTGAGCGGCTCTGCCTGGCCCAGGCGGAAGAAGACGGAGGGCAGCCCGTCGCTTTTAAACCGCTCTACCTTCTTGCTCCGCTCGATGAAGCCGAAGCCGGTATGCTGAAAGAGCGCAATATCCGGTATCAGGAGCCAACCCGGGATAATATCATTGCTGCTTTTGGCCACTATGAGGAAGCCAGCCCCGAGCGGGGAGATTTCGCCTTGCTCTATTACAGCGGGCACGGCTCTTTTATTGAAGCCCCGGACATGTACGCCGATATTTCTCCCCAGGGCGTCATACAGACAATGGTCTGCTACAACAACCGGGAGTCCGGGCAACACGACCTGCTGGATAAAGAACTGGGCTACCTGATCGCCAAAACCCTGCAAGGCAAGGCCTTCTTCGAAAGAGAGGAGGGCGGCCCGCCGGGAGTGCACTTCCTTTCCATTATGGATTGCTGCTTCTCGGGAAGCAATACCCGCAGTGACGAGCAGAACATCAGGGTGCGCATGGAAGAGACGGGCGTGCCGGTGGCCGACGGGAACAGCATCCTGGGCTTCACTACGGTGGGCAATGAATTTTACGTTAAATTCAAAGAAGGCCAAAAGCGGGTGGAACCCGGAGGGCTCTCCCACGGCCGTTATGTCAACCTCTCTGCCGCGCGGGACTCGGAGAAGTCTCACGAGAAAACCCTCGAGGTGGTGGAAGAACAGGGCGGCCTCCGGAAAAAGAAACACGGTATTTTTACCTATAGCCTGCTGAGAACCCTGGAACAGAGCGGCAGCAGGATCAGCTACGCCGAACTGATCCGCCGCGTGGAGATGGAAGTGCGCAGCAATATCGACAACCAGATCCCCATCCTGGGAATGTCGCAGGCCCGGGATGACAACCAGCTCTTCCTGCGCAACGAGTTCGCTCCGCCCAGGCGTGAATACGAAGTGGGATACCGGGTAAAAAACGGCCGGCCGGAATGGCACCTCAACGCCGGCATCATTCAGGGTATTACTCCTCCTACTGGAGATGCCTTCCCCGTTTTCAAATTGACAGATGGCAGCGGGAGGGCTGTCAAGGCCAAAGAAGTGCGTTCTACGGAATCCATTCTGGAGGATGCCGGCTGGACGGAGGCGGACAAAGAAAACCTCCTGCTGCGGGCGGCGGCCCACGAAATGCCTTTTCCGAAAATTGCGGTTGGCTTCCATGCAAGCTTGCCAGGCCGCATGAAGAAGGCATTCGAAGATGCCCTGGAGAAAAACCCGCCCAATTACGTCCGCCTGGCAAAAGGGAAGGACGTGGCCGAATATGAGATCCGGGCAATCACGGATCCGCAGGGCGTTCAAAGCTACATCCTCACCCGACCCGCCAGCGAGATCCCCTTGTTCCTGCGCAGCGAGTCGGCCCGCAATTTCCTCTCCGACCTGGAAAAGGTGGGCAAGTGGGAAAGCGTCCTGAGGATGAGCAACCCGGATACGCAAATACCCCGGGAAGACATCATCGTGGAAGTGAAAAAACTGGAGGGCGCAGCTTTCAGCCTTCGGACATTCAACCAGATTGCTCCGGGCCGGTATGAGGCATTGCTCAAAGACCCCGATGCTATTGAGGTGACGTATAAAAAAGCCGACGGCAGGCCGGTCCAGCCCGCTATGAAATTAAGCGTCATCCACAATTCAGACTTCGACAGCTACTGGGTGGGCGCCCTCTATCTGGACAATCAGTTCGGCATCACCCATGAGTATATGCCCGTGGAGCAGATCGGGGAGGACAATGAGCTGTATCAGGTGGATATGAAGTTTCAGTTCCGGGGGAAAACCTTCGACGCCATCCCTCTTTCCATGGATGCCCGGTACCACAATTTCGGCATCACCGAGACTACGGATTACATCATTCTCTACATCGCCCGGCAGCGTTTCAACCTGGAGCAGTACAAGCAGGATCCCATCCCTCTGGATATCACCAGGGGGCCGGCCTTCGAAGATGAAGGGGTGAATATGGATGACTGGTTCACCGTCAAGATCCCCGTACACATCATTCGGCCCATCGAACTCGTCGTCATTTCTTCGGGAAGCAGCAAGATGGTTGGCGGTATAGAGATCCTGTCGCCTTCCGGTTTTTCCGCTACCTGTCAGCTTACCAACCGGGCCAGCGCCCGCCGCAGAGTGGATCAATTGCTGAAAACGGATCCCGGGCTCGACCAGCGGATATTTCTTCCACCCGGCCACCTCTGGGCGGGCACAGAGGGCAGCGAGGCCGTTTTCTTCCGCAGCCCGGCGACGCGGCCCGACCACCACATCAGCATCCTGGAAATGGCAGATATCAGAGGGCTGCCGGATGAGGCCAACCCGCTGCGGTTGACGCCCGGCCATCCTTTGGAGAAGGGTGAGGCCATTCTGCCCTTCGGCTACGATGCCCGCAAAAAGCAATACTTCCCCATCGGCCACACCGATGAGAAGGGAGACATCCTCATCACTCAGCTTCCCGAACCGACGCCCGGAGTTATTGGAGGGGACGGCATTCAGGAAGCGGAAGGCGGCAGTTCCGTCAAGTTATTCTTCCATAAGGTGATCGGAAAGCTGCCCGGTGGGGAGCTGAGCGGCTTCCGGATGATAGAACACGGATGAGGCGGATCACGGCGGATATACACGAGTATGGCCCCCAATAGAGCACATATCCGCGGTGTCCGCGTTCCATATTTCACTTGAAGTGTTTCTTCAGGAAATCGATGGCGTTATTGTACATGATGTCCCGCACCTTGCCTTCGATGTTGCTCTCGTCGTAATTGTGCTTCTTATCCTCTTTCATCATCTGGGGCAGCTCATCGATGAGGCCTTTTTCCAGTTTGGGATATTCTTCGGCGCTGGTGCAGTTGTTGAGCGGGTCGATCAGGCCGTCGAAGTCGGAGCCCATGCACATGTGTTTCCAGGCCCGCTCGCCGCCCACTTTGACGGCATGGAGGATGTTGTTGCACAGGTGGCGCAGGTGTTTGCGTTCGTTGAGCTCCCGGCCGCGCTCTTCTTCGTCGGAAAACTCTCCCTCGGCCACAGGTTCTTCGTGCGTTTCGTCCTTATACCCGGAAAGGATGTAATTGAACTCCTTTGCGCTGAAGAACTCTCCCTGTACCTCCTGTGACCCCATGATGCGCTGGTCGAGGCTCAGGCCGATCAGCCCGCCGGAATCCAGGATCTCGTTGATGTCTTCATCGTAAAGGTTGATCGACCAGGGGTTGAAATAGGTTTTGTTGAACAGCCCCTTGCCAATACCCTTGGGGCGGTCGTAATCCACTTCGATAAAGTTGCCTCTTCGGCGCGCCGGCTTGCTGAAGTACTTGACGATCTCCCGCGGGTCCTTGCTGATACCCGTAAAGCCCATATGGGTCCCGATAAGGGGGATCTTGTCGTACCCCTTTTCTTTGCGGTACTGGTAGAATTTATGGCGGGATACCAGGCTCATGTGCTTGAGGTCGATGAGTATGCGGCGCCCCTGGCTGTCGTCGTATGCCAGGTCGATCACCTCTTTACCGATATCCGAAATGCCGAAACCGTTGGGTTTGAACTGGTCGTTGCGCTTGATGAGCTTCATGCCGTAGGCATGGCAGGCCAGCGGATATTGTGTCATGTGGACGAAGGTGAGGTAAAGGAACCGGTGCGGGCCCTGCTTGAGGGTGCGCAGGTTGTCCAGGATACTGGTGTTGAACTGCTCCAGTACGTGCCCTCCTTCCAGGGCCAGAATGAGGTTCATCTTGTCTTCCTCCACCTCGTCAATACTATTGATGATATTGAAGGCCCGGCCATTGAAACCCTGGGACTTCTTGAGGTGCTCGATCTCCTCAAAGACGTATCCGAGGTAGTTCGAATAACAGGGGTGGTCCAGCATTTCACCGTGCATGAAAGTCAGCTTGGGCGCAATCTGCTCGATGAGGAAGCTGGAAGTCATCGGCCGTTCCATGGCGTAAATGGTGGAGACGGCGACGCCGATCTGCCCTTTCTCCATCTGGTCGAGGCAGCTTTGGGAGCGGATGATGCCTATAGGGCTTTCCAGGTACTCCCAGCAGTCTACGCGCTTATCGGGGTCGGGGCTGGTCAGGAATGGCTTGAATGAAGGGTGGAGGTGAAAATCGAAAAAACGGTTCATAGATCTGGGCTTAGTTGATTTCTCAATTTTTAGGTGTCGCTTAAAAATAATAAATATGCGTGTGCGGGGGAGCTTATCGGGCTTTTTTTTGAAAAAAACGGAGGAGTTATTTTATCCGGGGCTTGATAAAAAAGGAGGTAGATTTTCCAGATCTCCGAAGATCTGGAAAATCTGATGGAAAACCGGCAATTAATACACTGCAACGATACCTTCCGGGTCCTTCTCCCCGCCGAAATTATAGGGCTCTTCGCCGTGCACCTGCAGTTCGCGGGCGGGCACCGGCAGTTGAGCGGGGGCGCCGTACTGCAGCCCTCCCAGGGCGTCCAGTTCGGTATAGTCGAGGCGGGGCGCCAGGCGCCGCCGGTCGAACCAGAGGCCCATAGGAGCCGTATTCAGCAACTCGATGGCGCGCTCGTAACGGATGGCCTGCAGCACTTCTTCCTCAGAAGCGCTGCCCGCGAGTGGCGGCAGGCCGCCCCTGGCTACCCGCGATCCGGCGTTGAGCAGGGCGATGGCGCCGCTCCTGTCGTTTTGCCAGAGCAGGGCTTCTGCCAGTAACAGTTCGTTATCGGCGGCAAGAAACACCGGCATGGGGCCGGAAGAATGGCCATCGCCGGCAAAATCGGGGGCCGACTGGTTCCGGTTGTGTTTGTAATGAGAGAAGTGCCACTCGCCGGCATCGACGGGAAAGCTGTTGAAAGGTACATAAACGAAATCGGAGGCCAGCCGCTGGTCGTTCGACTGAGCGGCGGGGTTGGGCAGCGGGGCCTCCCCCAGCGTTTCCACTTCGGGGTAACGCGGCGGCTGGCTGCGGTCGAGGGCGGCCACCAGCCGCTGGTCGACGCGGGCCCAGAAAGGCCCCTTGCCGGTTTCGGCGAAGGCATATTGCTGGTAGCTCTGCCACAGCCGGCCATCGGCCAGAGGGGCAAAGTCCTCCTCAATTCCCGCTTCGGCATGGGCCTGTACGGCCGCCCAGTCTACTTCCTGGTTTTCTTCTTCTGTTCGGGGCCATTGCGCCAGGAAACGCGCAGCGTAGGCGTGGCAGAGCCGGGCGAACTGACCGGCATCCAGCGTCAGGCCGTTAAAGGAGGTGTGGATGAAATCGGGGCCCAGCGCTTCGGCGATGGAAATGGCTTCTTCCAGTTCTTCAACGGCAGCGCCAACCATTTCGCGGTAGCTGGAAAACGGGGCCTTCTCCTCCGGGGCGTCATTTTCATCCACCATCAACCCGCGGTCGAAGATGAGGCCCAGGTAACCCCAGCTGGCGCCCCGCAGAAGATGGGCGGCGGCCAGTACCGACTCATCCTGCGGCCCGCCCTTATCAATGGATACGCCCTCCTTCATCGCCGCTATCACATCATTGGCGCTCGCCGCCGCCGAAAGGCACCCGTACCACGGATCTTCGGCGATCCGCCGGTAGGTTTCGCTTTCAGTAAGCCGGTTGTTGTAGGCCGCCCGAGGCTCCCTGCCCATCCGGATGGCGCCGAAATCTTCCCTGCCCAGGCTGAGGGCATCGGCGGTAACGGACAGGGCAATGGCCGGCTCCGGGCCGTGAACCCCCTGCCACCAGGCGGCATAGCCGGCGTCCAGCACCCGGAACAGGTCGCTGCCGGTAGCCAGTACGTCGCCCCGGCCGGGGTTGTTCAGGTTGAGCGTGTCGATGTCTTTACAGCCAACTGCCAGAAAAAGAGCCAGGACGATCGATAGTGTATAACGGATTGTCATTTTCATAAACCAATTTTTTTCTTTTCCCATCTTACCTCCAATCGGAGCTTTTCCGCTTCCTTCAGATGGAGGAGGTTCAAAAAGTTGCCTGCAGGCTGAAACTAAAGGACCGCCGCAGGGGATAATTGAAAGCGTCTGTCAGAAACAGCGCCGGGTCCCCCTGTGGCGTACGTACATCGCTGCCCGGCTGCCCGGCAAAGCGGTTGGACAGGTTGTAATCCAGTGCCGGCGCCGCAGCCACATCGGGATGGAAGCCGGAGTATTCCGTTTTGGTGAACAGGTTCCTGCCGATGAGGCTGAACTGTATGCTTTCCACAAAACCGCCCAGGAAGTTTTGCAGCTGCCGGCTTTCCAGGGTATAGGAAAGGGAGGCTTCGCGGAGCATGAAAAAGCTGCCGTCTTCCACAAAGTGGTTGTTGGGGCGTCCGTTGTTGTAGAGCCCCTCTCCTTCGAAAAAGCCGGCGGCCACTCCCGGATAAGCGCTCACTTCTCCGTGGCGGCCGGCGCCGTACATATACTGGCGGGTGAGGTTGTATACCGAACCGCCCTTTTTCCAGTCGAACAGGGTATATAATTTCAGGCCTTTGTAGGCCAGGATGTTGGCAAAGCCCATGCGGAAATCGGGGTTGATGTCTCCGATGGGGGCAATGACAGGGTTGCCGTCTTCATCCATCAGCCGGTAGGGGCGTTCTTCCGGCGTGCCCAGCTGGTCTTTGCGGACGATGTAGCCCAGGCCGTTGGCCGTGTATTCGTTGGGGTCGACATCTGCCTGTTCTACCAGTTGAGTAAGATCGGTGGCAAACACTTCCCCTGCCATGGCGCCCGGCGCCAGGCCTTCTTCTACCCGGAACAGGCCGGAATGCTCCAGGCCCGGCCCGGTGGTGTAAGGGGGCAGTCCAAGTTGGGTAACGATTGGTTCCATCCGGCTGAAGGTAGTGTTAAGGCCCCAGCGGAAGTCCTTGCTCCTCACCTTGAAAAGGCGGGCAAAATCAGTATGCAGCGCTCCTTCGTAAATGGTGGCCTCCACCGTGCCGGCATTCTGCCACTGCCCGGTAAAGCTGGACGCGCCTGAGAGTGGCATCAGCAGGATAAGATCTTCCGTCGTTGACTTTACATAATTGAATTCCAGTGTAAAGCCCTTCAGGAAAGCGGCGTCTACCCCGATCTCCATTTCCGTAGTGTGGGAAGGCATGAGGAAGTCATTGCCCAGGGTGTTCTTAGCCACTACCCCATTGATCAGCTCAAAGGATTCGAAGCGCTGGCCGAAAGCGGGGCGGTTGCCGGCAGTTCCCATAGCTGCCCTCAGTTTGAGCTCCTGGAAGAACTTCATCCGGATGTCTTCGGTAAGGCGGTAAGCGCCGGCCACCCGGTAAAAGCTGTGCCAGCGTTCCTCGGGCCCGAAGAGGGAGGATTCCTCCCGGCGGAAGAGCCCGCTGAAGATGTATTTTTTCTTGTAATCGGCATCGGCAACCAGGAAGCTGCTGTAGGCTACAGCCTCTTCCATCAGCGAAGACGCCCGGATGTTGGCCTGGGCATTATCCAGAGAACGGACGCCCTCGAATGCCAGGCTTTCTCCCCTGCCCTCGGCGTATTCCCGGGTGAAGTCTTCGTACAGGAAGCCGCCCCGCATGGCCAGGTTGAAGCCGGAAAAGGCCTTTTGCAGGGTGGCGTCGGCCATGGAGGTGAAATAACTGTCTACCCGTTGCGACTGCAGGATGCCCCCTCCGTTGCTGCCTTCCACCCCGGCGGTTACCCGGGGGCCGAACAGCCCGGGGGCGGTAGTGCTCAGAAAGCCCTTTTTTACGAAGTGTTCATAGTCCTGGGAAGAACGGTTAAGGGAGGCGGCATAGCTGAGCGCCAGCCACTTCCAGGGGCGGTAGCTGGCGCCTGCGCTGCCCATCAGGCGGCGGCGGTGGCGCATCTCCTGGGAGTTCTCCCGCCAGTAGAGCGGGTTGGTGATGTCCATACCGGTATTGTCGATATCCCAGTCGAAATCGGTGTCGTCCTCTTCATTTCCGGCATCCAGGCCGAACATGGGGGTGAGTAAAAGGCTGTTGGCCAGGAAGCTGCCGGCGCCGTTGGAGGCGGGCTCCAGCAACTCCTGCCGGGAGGAAGTGTACATCGAGCTCATCTGCAGGCTGAAGCGGTTGCTAAGCTGGTGCTCCAGGTTGGCGCGGAAGCTGTTGCGGGTGTATCCCTCGAAGCCCTGAATGGCGCCCTCGTCCTGCAACCGGTGGGCGGAAACCATGAAGTTGGTTGATTCGGCCCGCCCCTGCACCGAAAGGTAGTTGGACTGGTACGCTCCTTTGCGAAAGAGGATGCCGTCCTGATAATCCTGCCGGTTGGGCAATGAGGTGTCGTATTCCTCATCGGGAGTAAGTCCGCCGAGTACCGGTTGCGGGCCGCCGGGGTCCAGAATTTCCCGGTTGGTGGCGGTATTGACGGGGTAGGAGGACGGAATATCGGTATAGCCGACCTCACCGCGGTAGGTGACGCGGGTGTCGCCTACCTTCAGCCCGCGGCCCCGCCGGGTGAACACCTGAATAACACCGTTGGCGCCCTGGGAGCCGTAGAATGAGGCTGCCGTGGCGCCCTTGAGCACCTCCACCTTCTCGATGTCATCGGGGTTGATGTCCACCAGGGCGTCGCCGGCGTTCATGTAGATCCCATCCACGATAATGAGGGGGTTTTGGCCGTTGGCCAGTGAAGTGGCGGAACGCAGCTGGAGGTAGGCGTCCTGCCCGGGCTGGCCTCCCACCGGATTGGCGAGCAGGCCTGCCACCTTGCCCTGCAGGCTGCCGGCGAGGTAGGGCGGAGCCGCCAGGCTGATCATTTCTTCATCGACGGCCGCTGAGGAGTAGCTCATAGCCGCCTGTGACTGGCCTGCCGCCGTTCCGGTAATGATGTTGTCAGAGAGTTTGGATGGCCTGGGAGTGAGGGCTACCTCGACCTTGCTCAGGCCCAGCACTTCCAGCTCCAGCGATTCGTAGCCGGATGCAGAGAAGGCCAGCACAGGCCGCGGCGCCGGCGTATAAAAGCCCTGCTGTACCCTGATCTCGAAGCTGCCCTCTTTGCCGGTCAGCGTTTTGTTATCTGTTCCTTTAGCCGTTACAGTTACTTCTGCCAGGGGCTTGCCGGTATCGGCGCCCGTCACTTTGCCGCGAACCAGCAATTCCTGGGCGGAAAGGAGGGCGGAGCTCAGGGCAAGCGCTGCCAGCGTCAACCACAGTTGAAGGGGTAATTGTTTTCTCATAGAATAGTTTTCTGGTTTTTCAAATGCCGGCCCGGCATTTGAAAAACGGGCTATTTCATTACCTGAATTTCTATCGGTTCGCTGATCGGGGCCGACAAGCACCCCCAGCTCTTGTCCTTTTTGATGGCCAGGATCAGATATTTACCCGTATGGTGGGCCTGGGCCTGGATCTCGAAGGAAGGGGATTCCTGAAATTCCCGGGTGCCGGGAGCGACCACCCAGCCCGATGCTCCTTCCGGCAGGTGGTATAAGCTGTATAAGTATGCTTTGTCGTTATAATCGTATTCTATGGTGACCCGGTCGCCTTCCTGAATGGGTTTGTCGGCGATGATATGGGTCTCCCGGAATATGCGGCAGGGAGCATAATCATCAAGGGCCACTGCCGGCTGCCGGTGATTGCCGGAAGAGGGGATAACCATGCCACCCGCCCTGGCTGCCAGTCCGCCACTCAGCTGAATACCACCTCCCGGACTGCTTTCGCTGGCGGCAATGAACATATCTTCCGGTTCAGGCTCAAGCTGGCTGAGGTAGCTCTCCACCGCTCCGGCGCCGTATAAGGGGCCCTGCCCCGTCACGTAGGCGGCTTTACGTATGCCGCCGGGCGTGCGGACCGCGATTTCATAATAAGCAGTGCCTGTTTCCGCACCCTGTATCAGTTCCCGGACGGTCTCGCCCGGCTTTTGGCCTTTGACCAGCATCGTGAGCTGAGAAGGAGTTGGCCCTGCCCAAACCGTATATTCGCAACCTTCTTCCCGGCAGCAACTGGGGTTGGCCCAGGATATATAAAGGGGCTGGCCGGGGCGTTCCGGAACATAGATCAGCTGAAGGCCTTCGATCTCACTGCATTCGGGGATGCCGTCATTAATATTGGTGGGAGCGAAGACTTCCCTTTCAACCGAAGTGTTGCGGTATTCCTGCCTGCCCTCGGGGGTTGCGCCCTGCTCCTGTTGCCACTGGGCGAGGAATCCGCCCTCTTCTTCGGGTACGGCGCGCTCCCGCATCGAATGAGCGGGCGCCTGGTAGGGCCCGGGAGGTTCCGCTCTGATCCAGAAAGAACTGACCGGAATGTCCCGGGTGCTTCCTTTGGGCCGGATGCAGACTACTACCTGTAGGGGGTGGATGCCGCGGCTGAGGTCCCGGCTGTCCAACTGTACCTTGAAACCGACATCTTCACCGGGTACCAGCGCTACCTGGCCGATGGTAATATCGCGATAACCGGGGTGCACATAGCGGACTTTGGCAAAGGGGTTGTAGGCAGAACAGGGGGAAGAAGCGCTCAGCTCGATGACCCCGGAGATCAGGTTCCCTTCCAGGACGGCTTCACTTTCTATGATGCAGGTATCCGGCAGGTTGGCGGCAATGGCGGGCGGCGCTGCTTTCGGCTGGCTGTCCGGCAACAATGCAGGCGCCGGCTCGTCGCCCGGTATCCGGATGGCAGTGCCGACCGTCTGTATGGACGGGCTGCTGCAGTTATTGCCCCAGGCCACCACCCGGAAATAGTAAGCGCCGGGGGCCAGGGTGCAGAGCGGTTCTGTACGGGTAGCGACGCCCAGCGCCTGCTGTCGTTTGCCGTCTGCCCGCAGGGGCTCCCAAGGCCCGAATTCGGTCCGTGCTTCAACACTGAACTCCCAGGGCCGGCCCTGGCAATTGTCGCATTGAATGAGCACGGCCGGCCGGTTGGCGCCGCCACAGTAACCGGCGGGGTCAACCTTCACAAAAAGGTCAGGCTGCTCGCAGGGCTGGGGGGAGGGCTCCGGAGACTTCCTTTGCTGTGCCGTTGGCGGCGCTGCAGGGCGGGCGGGGGGGGGCTCCTCCCGGTATTCATAACGGTAGCTTTCCTCCAGTACTTTGGAAGCGAATTTACGGGAAATGGCATTGCCTCCCCGGTAATCGAGGCCGATGGAATAAAAATGCCGGTTCTTTAACCCTTCTATGCGGATGGTGGCCTGCTGGCGGTTGCCGAATTCCTGAAGGCCCTGCACCAATTTTTTTTCTCCGCCTCCCATCAGGTTAGTACCCAGGTCTTTGATCCAGAAAGAAATTTCCAGCTCGTCGGTATTGGGGTGAGTGAAGTAGAAATCCATTTGCATCACTCCCTCCTCTTGAGCGGGGGTAAAGGAGGCATGGAATTCGGGGTCTTCTTTGCCGAAAAGCCCTTCGAGAATTTCTGATTGCCCGTTCAGCTGAACGGCTAATGCCAGGAAAAATGAGGTAATTGTCAGTAACTGCTTCATAATGCTTAATAATGTGATAGCACTGGTTATTATTGCTACACGAACCGATAATGAGGAGTTCAAGCAGGCATGTTGCCTATCCCATAAGGATACTGCTGTAGAAGTGTGTGGGCAATACCAGGCAGCCTTTTCGAGGTTTTTCGCTTGAAAACAGGGTGTTCAGCTTAGGCCGCCAACGAAGTTACACCGCAAATATAATATTTTTATCATATTTGTAATCCTGCGGAGCCCTTGTTTTCAGAAGAATTGTGTTAAAGTTTTGTATTAATTCTACTTTGTGACTTCAAAAAAAGTATGGAATCTCACCTCTGTTTTCAACTTTTTTACTGATTCCCCGCATACTCCCGCTCCCGGAGTTTTTTCTGGTACAGTTCCTGGCGGGCCTGGGCATTGCCGGGTTTGGTGATATCCAGTATCTCCGGGGCATCGGGATGGGCCCGGTTGATGTCCCGGCCCAGGAAAGAGAGGTTGTTCTTCAATACTTTTTCCGTTTCAATATTGGCTTCATCAATGAGGCGCGCCATGTCGTCATCGGTGATGTACTGGCCGGTTTTCAGTTTGCGGCGGGCAATTTCTTTGGCGACTTCCCTGCCGACGGCCTCGTCGTAATCGTTTTTCCATTGTTCTACATTGGGAGAATGGCTGTTATTATTCCGCCCCTCACGCTCGCGGGCGATCCGCTGGCGGACCAGGTTGGAGTTGACTTCATCGGCCACATAACTGGCTTTGCGTTCCATTTCCGGAGCTACGCGGGTGCCTTCCACCAGGGCAGTGCGCACTTCCTCGTCGTACCGGCCCAGCTCGTATTGCTGCATGGCCTCGCGCAGAGCGTTGTAGGAATAATCCCCCTGCCGGCTTAGCCCCTCCAGCCAGCGGCCGCTGTTGGCCGAATACTTGAAATAGGCCTGCAGGCCGGTCCGGGGCGCGTTCTCCTTGATGCGGGCCAGTGGCAGGACCACCTTGTCCATGAAATCCTGCCAGTTGTCGATCCGTTCTCCCTGTTTCAGTTTGGTAACACCCAGAGCGAGGGACACGCCGGCCGGAACTCCTCTGTTGAGGGCCTGAACGGTAGCCGTCTCAGCGAAACGCCCAATGAAATCTTCAGCGGAAACGGCAGCCCGGGCACTACGGGAAGGCGCTTCCCGGGAATACTCACTGTAGGGCCGCGGCTGGTATTCCTGCGGATAGCCTTTCTCCGGCCTGTCCGGAGAAATATAAATGGTCTCCGAACCTTGTCCTTCATTGCCATTGGCCTCGCCGAGGGAAGCATCATTATAGCGACGGCCTGTATCCGCCCCTTCTCCGCCCTCAAAGCTGATCTTCATGCCGGCTTTATCCAACATGCCAATAATCAGGATCATTGCAAAGATAAAACCGAGGAAGCGCAGCAATATGCCTGCCCCGCCGCTGTTAGGCCGTGAGTAGTGGTGTTTCATGAGTTATAATTTTTTTAATATGAATATTACGGTAATGCTTAAGCCGTCTAAGATAAGAAAGAAAATCGAGGAGAGGAAGGCCGATTCACAGTTTATAAGGAATGGCGCACCTGGGGAGGGAACGGTAAGGGGAGGCTATTGATGCTGTGGATGCTGTGGATGCTGCATTTCTGCCCGGCCGGGCAGAAATGCAGCATCCACAGCATCTGTTGGAACTTATTCCACGATGAATTTTACGACTTTCCGTTGTTTGCCCACCGACACCCGCAGGAAGTACATGCCGTAGGGCAGCTCCAGGGCATACTGGCCCGTAAAGTGGCTGCTGCCGGCCAATTCCTGCCGCTGCAGCACCTGCCGGCCGGTAATATCCACTATTTCCACAGTAAACTCTCCGGTTGAAGGCAGCCCCTCCACTTCCAGTTGGAATGCCCCTTTATTGGGGTTGGGCGTTACCTGAGCGTTGAGCACTTCGAAGGCCGGGTTTTCGGTACTGACGGTTTCATCGAGCGTATTGCCCTCCCAGATGCCGCGGCCGAAGGTGGCGGCGTAGATCTTGCCTTCGCTGGCCAGGATCTCCAGCTCGCTGACGATCACATTGGGCAGGCCGTCGCTGTAGAGTTCCCACTCTTCCATCTCGTCGTTGCTGTAGTACACGCCGATATCGGTGCCGATGTATACGGTATTGAGCGGGGACGTGGGGTCCTGCACAATGCAATTCACCGGTATGTTGGGCAGGTTGTAGGAGATGTTCTGCCAGTTGTCCCCGCCGTCATAGGATTGAAAGACTTTGAGGCCGCCGGCGAAGCCGCCCGCCGTTACCCATACCCGGTTGGGGTCGTCCTGATCGGCGGCGACGTAGGTGAAAAAGAGGCTGTCCGGCAGCCCTTCCGTCACATTATCCCAGCTGTCCCCGCCATCCTGCGTGCGCCACATATAGCTGGGCTGGCCCAGAGAGTGGTAGATGCGGTGCGCCAGGTAGATGTAATTCGTATTGGCGGGCGATATGGCGAAGCCGGACGCCGGCTGGCCGGCGATGGGGAAATCCGACAACCTCGTAAAGGAAGAGCCTCCGTCGACGGATTTGTACAGGTTGGTGTAAGCTATGTACAGGGCGTCGGGGTTGCCGGGCTCCAGCATGAAGGGAGTCGTCCAGGCGCCTTCTTCCCCACCAACAGTGGGGATATTATTGCTCACGGGAAAGAAGCTGTTCCCGCCGTCAAAGGAACCGACGATATTTCCATACTGAGAAGACCCGTAGAGGATGTCGGGGTTTTCGGGATGGATCAGGCCTTCCATGCCGTCACCGCCGATAATGCCGGTCCAGTTGCCGTTTTTCTTCAGCCAGGTGGAATTGTCCTGAGTGCCTGCGATGAGGTCGCCCGGGTTGGCCTGGCTCAGGCCGAGGCGGTAAAAGGAGGAGACCTGCATGCCGCCGGCGATGTCTTCCCATTCCGTTTCAAACCTGTAATTGTTCAGGTTCTGGGCGGCGTTCTCATCGCCGAGGATGATCTCGCCGGTGCGGGAAACCCCGCCGTCATTGCAGGCGTAGAATTTATTATCCAGAGGGTTGTAGGCGAGGAAATGATGGTCGGCGTGGATACTCTGCCGGTCGTTGCCTCCCACCCAGTAGGAAGCGATACGCCAGTTCAGCCCGCCGTCTTCAGAGCCCCAGATGTTGATGCCGCCGGTATAAATGCGCTCCGGGTCTTCGGGATGGACGACGATCGTGAGGTCGTAGGTTCCCTGCCCGCCGCTGCTGTTGCCGCCGTACCAGTGCAGTACGTTCGGGCTGGTGGAGCGCAGTTCCCAGTTCTCTCCTCCGTCCGCAGTTCGGAACAGGCCGTAAAAGCCGCGGTCCATGCCGCAGGTAAGCGCATACACATAATCGGGGTTGGAAGGAGAGATGGCCAGCTCGATGCGCTGTACGGCATTCGTGGGCGGGACACCCGTATCCAGTTCTGCCCAGGTTTGTCCGAAATCAGTGGACTTCCAGATGCCTGCCGTACCGGCGTCCAGGTTGCGGACGTAGGCGGTGGAGGCGTACAGTGTATTGGGGTCGGCGGGGTGCTGCTCGATGTCCCAGATCATCTCTTCGGTGACGGTGCTCCAGGTGCCGCCTCCGTCTTCCGAAGTGCGGATGCCGAACAAGCCGGCGGCGAGGAGGCGCTGGCCGTTATCCGGATGGACGAATACCCGGCGGGTTAGAGAGCCGTCCCTTCCTGCCTGGTCGAACGTAAGGCCGGTGGGTTCCCAGTTCTGCCCGCCGTCGGTGGTCTTATAGACGCCCATGCCATAGTGGGTATGGCGTTTGCGGTCATCGAGGTCGAGAGCGACGCCGAGGTAGGCGTAATCGCCGACGGAAGCGTACATCTCATCCGGGTTATTGGGGTTGAGCGCGATGTCGCTGATGCGGAGGATGGGCAGTCCGTTGTCGAGAGGGAGCCAGCTTTGCCCGCCATTGGTGGTCTTCCAGATACCGCCCTGGGCGACGCCCACCCAGAAGGTGTTGGGATCCGTAGGATGGAAGGTGATGCAGTTGATACGCCCCATCCCGCGAATGATGTAGCTGGTGACAATGGTGGCGTAATCCTCGGGCCCGGCGGGCATCCAGTTGGGGCTGCGGACAGCGACGCGGTTCTGTTCCATAGCTACCTTTTCCGCCGCCGCCCGGAACAATGGCTCCTGGTTGCCGAAGCTGCCGTCCCCTCCTGCCCGCACAGCCTGTTCATGCAGCCAGCGGGCGTACCATTTCCAGCCCTTCTCCTCAGAAAGGGCTTTCTGAGCGGCCCAGTTGTCGAAGGCGGCTTCCAGGTGCTGTATCTTCAGGGGTTCGCCCTCCTCCCGGAAAATGTCATTGAGAAAATCCTGAGCCTGGCCCATGGCCGGGGCGCTCAGGAGGAGGAACGCTGCTAGTCCGTAAAAGTATTTTTTCATACTATCTTGTTTTTGCCGAAAGTACGGTTTTCGGCTTTTCGGTTCATTCTTCCGGTAAAAAAGGTTTGGACAGTTTGCGACAGACTGATGTTTACCATCTGTTATTCATAAGTTTCCAGTGCTTCGAACAGTTCATCCAGTTCATCAAAGGATTTGAATCCTACCCGTTCTTCTACTCCGCCGCGGACGTTGATGCCGTAAGGCTGCAGGCGTTCGAGCGCCTCTTCCAGGGCGCCGGCCCTGAAGTCCATACTCAGGATGATGCGGAAATCCCGGCAGAGGGTGTGGAGTTGTTGGCGGTGTTCTTCATTCAGGGCGCCCCATCCGATGCCGTTTTTGTCGAAGTTGAGCAGGAAAGCTTCTACGAATGGCGCCTGCTCTTCCATGCGGTTGTAGGCGCCGGCCAGCCCCTCCGGGCTTTCGACAATGATTTCCAGCAAAACCGGGACTTCCTGCGCCTGCAGCTTTCTCAGCGTTTCCACGTCGGTGAACATGCTCAGCTGAACGGCCTCCAGCTCCAGCATATCGGCCGCCTCGAGGACATCTCCGGCAGGCTGCAGGGGAAACTCCCCCACGATCTTTACCCCGTCTACCCACTCTTTGATGGCTTTCATCACCTGCGGCTGAATGTAAGTATCTGAGCCGGGGTCGAAATTGAAGCCCAGCCATTCGATCTCCCAGGCGGCAAAATAACGGGCGTCGGTCAGGTTGGCCACCGAACTGGCCTTTACTTTTGTCTTGAGCATAAACCAAATGTTGCGCTGAATTGTCCTATTTTACAAACCTCACAAAAGTAAAGAATAAAATGCCGGAACCCACATATTACGACCTCGTTTATGCCGTCGTTCGGCACATCCCTCGGGGCAGGGTGAGCACCTACGGCGCCATAGCGGACTACCTTGCCCTCGGCTCCGCCCGCATGGTGGGCTGGGCCCTGAACAAGAGCTTCAGCAGCGAGGGCGTGCCCGCTCACCGGGTGGTCAACCGCAAAGGGGAACTTAGCGGGCGCAACCACTGGCCCACCCCTACCATGATGCAGGAAATGCTGGAACAGGAAGGGGTAGTGATTGAGGACAACCGGGTGAAGGCGTTCGACGAGCTCTTCTGGCATCCGGCCGAGGGGCTGGGGGAGGAGTGGGAGTTTGAAGGAATGAAGGAATGAAGGAAGGCGTGAGTGATTAATACAATTTAGCATAACCTAACTCAATAGAATGAAAATGAAGATCATTATCCCTTTTGTGGCCATGATGGCCTTTGCAACCGCATCTCCGGGCCAGGCCTCTCCCATCGGCGTATGGAAGACCATCGACGACAATACCGGAGAGGCCAAATCCCATGTAGAGATCTACGAAAAGGGCGGCAAGCTCTACGGAAAGATCGTCAAGTTGCTGAAATCTTCTCCGGATAAAATTTGTGAGGAGTGCCCCGGAAAGAAAAAGGGCAAACCCCTGATGGGGATGAACGTCATCGAAGGCCTGGAGCCCCATAAGGATTACTGGAAAAGCGGAACCATCATGGACCCGGAGAACGGCAATGAATACGGCTGCAGCATCTGGTTCGAGGACGGCAATGCGGACGAACTGAAGGTCCGCGGCAAACACTGGACCGGGCTGTACCGGACGCAGACGTGGTATCGGGTGAATTAGAGGGCGGGTGGTTGGTTGATTGGTTGATTGGCTGTAGAGGAGCCGGTAGGGTTGATTGGTTGATTGCCGGAAAAGCCCGGCGCCAGCTCACCTAATCAACCCAATAACCCAATAACCCCATTAACTTCGATGGCCCCTTGCAGCCAATCAACCCAATCAACCAAAATCCATTTGGAGATCCGGCAAAAAATTTTTAAGGGGCGGAGGCAATAACATCCCCGCCTTTAAAGTTTTATAGGTGAATTTTCAAGGTAATTCAATTACTAAAATCCACTGTATGAAGCAAAAGTTTACACCAAACGATTTCATTCAATACCTCTACAATGAGGTTAGCGCTACAGAACGCCTGGCGATGGACGAGGCGCTGTACAACGACCTCGGGCTCAGGGAAGAATATGAGGGCCTGCGGGATGCCTGCCGGCAGTTGCCCAAAGTTACTTTCCGGCCTACCTCGCACACCATCCAGCGCATTCTGAAATACAGCGAAAAAACTGCCCTGGAAAAGCACGCCTGACCAAAAACGTGCTTTTCGAAAAGCCCCTGGCAAAAAGCTTTGTCAGGGGCTTTCTTTTTGCGTATTTTACTCCAAACTCGACAAATTGCGGCTTAAGCCTTGCTTTAGTTCAACAATTTATTTAGATTTGTGAATTAATGAAACAAAAAGTTGAATAAATAATACCTCAAATGTCCGAGATCAACAAGCAAGACCGGGAAGCGAAACTGAAAGCGCTTCAACTGACCGTCGACCGGCTGGAGAAAACCTATGGAAAAGGCACCATCATGCGCCTGGGAGATGACAGCGTGGTCGAGGTAGATTCTATTCCGACAGGTTCCCTGAGCCTCGATATCGCCCTGGGCGTCAACGGCCTTCCCCGGGGGAGGGTAGTGGAGATCTACGGGCCGGAATCTTCAGGAAAGACCACCCTGGCCATCCATGCGCTTGCCGAATGCCAGAAGCAGGGAGGCATCGCCGCCTTTATCGATGCCGAGCATGCTTTTGACCGCACCTATGCCAAAGCGCTGGGCGTGGATACGGAAAACCTGCTCATCTCCCAGCCCGATAATGGTGAGCAGGCCCTGGAGATCGCCGAAAACCTGATCCGCTCCGGCGCCATAGACATCATCGTCATTGACTCGGTGGCCGCCCTGGTACCCCGCTCCGAGATCGAAGGCGAAATGGGAGACTCCAAGATGGGCCTGCAGGCCCGCCTGATGTCTCAGGCTATGCGCAAGCTGACAGGCACTATCGGGCGGACGGGCTGCTGCTGCATCTTTATCAACCAGCTCCGGGAAAAGATCGGCGTGATGTTCGGCAACCCGGAAACGACAACCGGGGGTAACGCCCTGAAATTCTACGCTTCCATGCGCCTGGATATCCGCCGCTCCGGCTCCGCCATCAAAGACAAAGAGGGCAACGTTGTCGGCAACCACGTAAAGGTTAAAGTGGTGAAGAACAAACTGGCGCCTCCCTTCCGCGTCGCCGAGTTTGACATCATGTTCGGCGAAGGCATATCCAAAACCGGAGAGATCGTTGACCTCGGTGTTGACCACGACATCATCCAGAAAAGCGGGGCCTGGTACAGCTACGAAGACGCCAAGATCGCACAGGGCCGCGAAGCGGCCAAGCAATTCCTGATGGATAACCCGGAAGTGGCCGTCGAGATCGAGAAAAAGATAAAGGCCAAGATCCTGGGGCTTCCCCTGGAAGATGACGCCAAGAAAAACGGCAAGGCCAAGAAAGACGAAAAGGAAGAGGCCAAGCCTTAATATATGCTGGGGGCGCCCTGGAAAGCCCTTCCAAAGGAATGAATGACTGGAGGACTGAATTCGAATTCCATATATTGAAGCCTTTCTGTAGGACTAATGTGTGGAATTGTATTCACTCCTTCATTCCTTCACTCCTTATTACCTCCCTCCCACCTGAACGTCTCGATCATGTGCAGTATGTCTTCCTCTACGAATTCATAAGCCGGTTGCAGGGAATCGGGGCGTGCCTGGGTATTGAAATACAGGGCGGCCCGTAAAAAATTGTCGGTGCTGTCGGTGAGGTAAAACTGAAAAGGCGAAGCAGCGGGCCCTTCTATGATAAAGGCAAATCCATTGACGCCCCCTTCTTTTTTTATGGGTACTTCCTGTATATAGTTGGCCTTTTTATTGTGCCATTGCACCAATTCGAAGGCATCGTTTTTCAGCCTTTCAAAGGAGTTTTCCCGGTTTATTGGGTAGTAGCTGCAGTGGAGGCGGCTGTCAAAGGCCGGCATGAACAGGTCAAACCAGCAGGGATGGGCCGGCTTTTCATCAAAGAAAAGCGTATCCTGTTGTACCTGGGCATAAGCCGGATATTCAAAGGTAAAATTGCAGTAGCCTTCACTGAACTGCTGATAGCTCCGTTCGGGGTAGTTCACTTTCGGGTATGCCCGGGGTTTGGGCGTATAGGCAGGCTCTTCGCCGCAGGAAGCAACAATGAGGGCGAGAGATATAAATATCAGAAGCGGTAAGCTGCGGTTCATCATTCAATGTCAGTTAATTTGTAAGAAAACCTGCCCGGTTTACAGCCTGCCCCCTGCCGGGAAAACCTGGCAGGCTCAGCGTATTAGGGCTTTGGCAGGGTAAGCAGGATCTGCTCGATCCGCCGCCTGTTTACAGAAACGATCTTAAAGCGAAATTGATTGTAGGGGATTTCGGTGTCTACCTTCGGAATGATGCCGGTGAGCTCCAGTATGAGGCCGGCCAGAGAGTCGGCTTCGCCTTTGGCTTCGTCGAAGGAGTTGGTGTCGATGCCAATGATCCGGCATACATCGTTGAGCAGGGTTTTGCCTTCGAAGAGGTAATTGTAATCGTCGATCTTTTTGAAAACGACTTCCACCTCATCGTCAAATTCATCCTTGATCTCTCCGATCACCTCTTCCATAATGTCTTCCAGAGTAACAATACCCGAACTACCCCCGTATTCGTCGACCACAATGGCCAGGTGGAGGTGTTCCTGCTGAAACTCCTTTAACAGGTCATTGATCTTTTTGGCCTCGGGCACGTAGTAGACATCGGTATGGATCAATTCCTGCCATTCGAAGTCATTGCCCTCGTTGAGGTGGCCGAGCAGGTCCTTGACATATAGGATGCCGGTCACGTGGTCAAAATCATTCTCATAAACCGGGATGCGGGAATAGCCGGATTCCCGGACGACCTTCAGCAGGTCGTGATAGCTGATGCGAAAATCGACGGCAACCACATCCACGCGGGAACTCATGATCTGTTTTACGGTGACTTCTCCGAACTTGACGATACTCTTCAGGATGTCGACATCCTGGCCGGCGTCTTTTTCCTGGCTCACCGTCAGTTCGATGGCCTCATCGATATCTTCGCGGCTGGCGAGGCTTCCTCCCGGGGTGGTAGTGGCCAGCCGGCGCTCAATGATGCGGGTGGAATTGACCAGGGTATTGCTCAGCGGCCCCAGCGCCCTGAGCAGGAAAGTGATCGGCCCGGCCATGAACCGGGCAAGGCGGACGTTATTGATCTTGGCGTAAACTTTCGGCGCGACCTCTCCGAAGAGGACGAGCAGGAAAGTCACGCCAACCACTGTGATCAGGAAACCGATCAGCCAGGACCAGTATTCCACCCGCTCCGGGCCGGGCCCGCCCCACAGGCCGGTAATGGAAGCGGCCCAACGGCTGAAAGTATCGGGGGGAATGAGCTTCATCAACACGAATTCCGAAAGGATGACAATGGCGATGTTGATGAAATTGTTGCTGATGAGAATGGTGGCCAGCAGCCGGCGCGGTTTGTCCTTGAGTGCCAGAATGCGCTGGCTGTTCAGGCCGTTCTCCTGCTCCAGCCGGTCGAAGTCGTTGGGGGTCAGAGAAAAGAAGGCAACCTCCGAACCCGAGATCAGGGCGGAGCAGATCAACAAAAGGATGATGCCTGAAATACCGAGGAAGGCCTCCAGCGAAGGAGAAACCAGTAAAAGCAATGCCGGTGAAAAACAATACGCCGGACTATCAGGTTCAGGTTCCAAAAATCAAGGGGTTAGTTACACCAATATTGGGCCTGCTCAGGTGGCCCGGGGCGGGGCCCCGGGATATATTCTAAAACGGCAGGTCGTCATCCGCTGTGTTGCCGGGTTCCTCGGGCATTGAGGCGGAGGAATCGCCGTTATTCGTACTGGGCGAAGCGGAGTGGCTTTCATCCTCCGGCGCCGGGAAGTATCCGCCGGAACTGCCGGAAGATTCATCGCGCCGCCCTCCACTGATGATCCGGAAATAATTGGCTACTACTTCCGTGGTATAACGGGTGTTGCCGTCCTGGTCCTGCCAGCTGCGATGCGTCAGTTTGCCTTCGACATACACGCCCATGCCTTTTTTGAGCGTGCTTTCCGCTCTTTCTGCCAGGGTGCGCCAGACGACGATGTCGTGCCATTCGGTTTGGCTCTGCCATTCACCATTCTTATCCTTGTAGTTCTCATTGGTAGCTATGGGAAATTTGGCGACCACTGCTCCATTTTCCAACCGGCGTACTTCCGGGTCACGCCCCAGGTTGCCAATTAATATTACACGGTTTACCATCTCTTGATTTAGTTCTGGAAAAATTTTTTATGCCAAAGTATAAATATAGCGAATAATAAGCTTTAGCCAAAGAGCAAAGGTAATTAATAGATGGCGGCAGAAAGAAATTCTGATGTCATCTGTAATGTTGCCGCTCTATTTCCGGTAAAGTCAAAAAAGAGTGAGCTGGGTCTCGTTGAGGTATCGGTTAATGACCATTGGAAACGCAAATTTATACAGTTTTTTTTGATCAACGGCCAGGAAGGAGCCGGAATTCAGAGCGGCCTCTGCCGGAAGGCCGACCTCCCAGAAAGAGGCCAGGATCTTCTGGTGGGTCAGCAGTTGCTGATAAGGCCGGGAAATGCGGAGGATAATCGCCTCCTGCCCGTCGAAGAGCCGCCGCCACAGCTCGCTGTTCCGTATATCTGCTTCTTTGCGGGAATAGTGAGGCAATTCCAGCAGGGGGAATTCATAGAGGTTTTGCCAGATGCCTTTCTCCGTACGTTTGTTGAGCAGCGCCTTCCCCTGATGGCGGACGACCAGGTAGTGAAAAAAGCGTTCACGCTTTGGGGCCTTTTTCGACTTGGCGGGCAGGGCATTCACTTTTTCTTCGCGATAAGCAATACAGGCATTATGCAAGGGGCAGGAAGAGCAGGCCGGCGGCCTGGGGGTACACTGGGTGGCCCCGAAGTCCATAATAGCCTGGTTGTAAGGGCCTGGCCGCGTGGTATCCAGCAACTCCTGGGCCAGTTCGGCAAATGCTTTCCTGCCGGAGGTGGTGTCTACCGGGGTTTCTATTCCAAAGAAGCGGGAAAGCACCCGAAAAACATTGCCATCCAATACGGCGTAGGGCAGGCCGAAGGCAAAGGAGGCAATAGCGGCGGCGGTATACGGGCCCACCCCTTTAAGCTGGCGGATACCTTCATAGGTGTCGGGAAAGCGGCCGCCCAGCTTCCGGGCGATATGGCGGGCGGCAGCGTGCAGGTTGCGGGCACGGGAATAATATCCCAGCCCTTCCCAAAGCTTCATGACCTCGTCCTCAGGAGCTTCCGCCAGCTGTTGTACGGTAGGGTACCGCTGCCGGAAGCGCTCGAAATAGGGAAGGCCCTGTTCTACCCGGGTTTGCTGAAGGATGACCTCCGAGAGCCATACCAGATAAGGGTCCTTTTCCCCTTTCCAGGGCAGAGGGCGGTGGTTTCGGGCAAACCATGCCATGAGCTGATCCCGAAAATATTTTTTCCTGTTTTTTTGCATAGCGGGACAAAGGTAAAAAGAGCTTTTATTACAAGCCACTTTCAAGTGGCCCGCCCGAAAAAAAAGGCGGCGGCAGTATGGCCTGCCGCCGCCTCTAATTTCCATTGTATACTTCTCAGCGAGCCAGGTGGAGCAGTCCTCAGGATATGTTCCACTTGTGGCTTGCTATTGGGAGGAGTCTCCCGTTTATCTCACTCCGGCCCGTTCGCGCAGTTCCTGCATGTTGGAATAGCGCTTGCCAATGAGGTCCTTGAGCTCCTTGCGGGCAAAGAAAATCCGGCTCTTTACCGTACCCAGGGGCAGGTCCAGATGGTCGGCGATCTCCTGATACTTATAGCCATGATAGTGCATCAGGAAGGGGATCTTAATGCTGTCGTCCAGCCCTTCGATCATCTTGGTCAGTTCCTTCATCATGATATTGGATTCGGCTTGGTTGGAAATCACTACACTACCCGAGTTGAGGTAAAAAAGATTCTCTGTAGAATCCATTATGGTGTTCGCCTTCGTCTTCTTGCGATAGTTGTTGATGAAGATGTTCTTCATGATCGTAAAGAGCCAGGCCTTGAAATTGGTGCCCGGGCGAAACTTGTCTCTGTTGGTCATTGCACGGTACGCCGTCTCCTGGAATAAGTCCTTAGCATCCTCTGTGTTCTTGGTTAAGTTATACGCAAAGGAGTGGAGAAGCGTTGACATCTGATCGAATCGGCTATTGAATTCTGTGGTGGACATGGCTGCTTTGTTTAACTTTGCTGAGGAATCTCTTTCTTCTGTTGAATCAAAGGTACGTAATTGTTAAACAAAATGCAACTTTGTATACTTATTTTCTTCCACCGCCTAAGGTTTTTATTGTCACAAACCAGTCGCTTTAGATTCAAAGTTTTGATTATCAGTATTTTATGTTAAAATAAAGAAGAGAAAATATTTTTTTAACTTTCAGTAATTAATGAAATTATGGGTTTTTTGTGGAAGTGTGAATTCAAGAATTTATACTTTTTTAGCGTTTTCACCTGCTTCGGGCGCAGGGAAAGGCCAGTTAAAGCAAAGTTTGTTTAACTTTTCACAAAGGAATCAAGTCATTGATTTCCAGTTACTTCTGTGCGTTCTTAACCAGGAGTGCCGCTACGGCGCTGAAGATGATGTTGGGCAGCCAGATGCCCAGCAGGATGGGAATGGCCTGGCCGGTGGCAAAAACGATGGCAAAGCGGGAAAAGAAAATATAGAGGGCTCCGATACCTATGCCCATGGCCAGGTGAAGGCCGATACCGCCTCTTACTTTCCGGGCGGCGATAGCCATACCGATGATGGTGAGTATATATATGGTAAAAGGTTCGGCGCTCCGCCGGTGGAGTTCAATCTCATACTTCTGGGTATTGCCGACGCCCCGGGCTTTCTGGTTGCTGATGTACTCCCTTAGTTCGGCCGACGTCATCATGGTATGTTGTTCCTTGTAGTCGACAAAGTCAGCGGGGGTCAGGGCCAGGGTGGTGTCGATCTCCTTGCCGTTGCCGACGATGAGTTCTTCCTCCATGCCATCGAAGGTACGGATCTCGTAGTTGCGCAGTTTCCACCGGTTGGGCGGGCCTATCCATTCGGCGGTGTTGGCCTTCAGCAGGTAGGCCAGCTCGTTGCCGTCAAACTTCTCCAGGCGGAACTTGCGGGCAGTACTGTCCCGTTTGCGGTAGTAGTTGATGTACACTTTCGTGTCAGGAGACAGGAACATGTGCACGTCCTGGGTCTTTCCCTTGTCGTTATCTCTCCATATATATGTATGTACGATATCGAGGCGGGTCTTATTCCCTTTGGGAATGAAGTAGTGGTTGCCGACAAAGTGGAGGCCGGCGATAAGGGTAGCGGCGGCCAGGTAAGGGCGCATCAGGCGGGGAAAACTCACTCCCGCATTGAAAATGGAGATGATCTCTGAGTTATACGCCATGCGGGAAGTGAAGAAGATCACGGCGATCAGCGTAAACAACGGCCAGAGCAGCCCGTCGATGTACAACAGGAAGTTGGGGTAATAGTCGATGTAGATCTCCTTCTTGGTGATGGGCTCTTCGATGAACTTCTCGACCTTTTCACTGAAATCGATGATCCCTGAGATCATCGTGAAGATGAGCACCGTGAAGAAGAACGTACTCAGGAATTTCCTGATGATATATTGATCGAGCTTCTTTAGCATAATCCTTTTTCCGTCTCTGGGAAAGTAACGTTTCGGGCGGCTGAAAGGTGGTTGAAATACCCGGAATTAACAAAATTACAACCTTCTTTGCACATCCTTTACCATTTGGTTTTTCCAGCTGACGAAATCGCCGGCCTCGATATGGCGGCGGGCTTCCCTTACCAGCCAGAGGTAAAAGCTGAGGTTGTGCAGGCTGGAGATTTGTGCGCCCAGCAGTTCCTTGCTGTGAACCAGGTGGCGGAGGTAGGCCTTGCTGTAGAAACGGCTGGCGTGGCAGGGGCCGTCTTCGTCGATGGGGCTGAAATCCTCCTTCCACCTGGCATTTTTGATGTTGATGATGCCTTTGGCGGTATACAGCAACCCGTGGCGGGCGTTGCGGGTGGGCAATACGCAGTCGAACATATCGACGCCCAGGGCGATGCACTCCAGGATATTTTCGGGCGTTCCCACCCCCATGAGGTAGCGCGGTTTGTCTTTGGGCAGGATTCCGCACACCAGCTCCGTCATCTCATACATTTCCTCCGCCGGCTCTCCTACCGACAGGCCGCCGATGGCATTGGCCTCCCGATCGAAAGAGGCGACGGTTTCCGCCGAGATCCGCCGGAGGTCCTTGTAGGTGCTTCCCTGTACGATGGGGAAGAGGGCCTGGTGGTAGCCGTACAGCGGCCCGGTGCTGTCGAAATGCCGGCAGCAGCGTTCCAGCCAGCGGTGGGTCAGTTCCATCGACGTTTTGGCGTAATTGTAATCACAGGGGTAAGGCGTACATTCGTCAAAGGCCATAATGATATCGGCCCCTATGGCCCGCTGAATATCCATTACCCCTTCCGGGCTGAAAAAATGAGTGGACCCGTCGATGTGCGATTGAAAGGTGACGCCTTCCTCCTTGATCTTCCGGCGGTGGCTCAGCGAATAGACCTGATAACCGCCGCTGTCGGTAAGTATAGGGTGGTTCCAGCCGTTGAAGCGGTGCAGGCCGCCGGCTTTCTGCAGTATGTCGGCGCCCGGCCGCAGGTAGAGGTGGTAGGTATTGCCCAGGATGATCTGCGCGCCGACCTCGCTTTCCAGGTCGCGTTGCTGTACTCCCTTTACACTGCCCAGAGTACCTACCGGCATGAAAATAGGCGTCTGAATAACGCCGTGATCGGTGGTGATCTGTCCGCAGCGGGCGGAAGAATGGGGGTCGTTATGAATGATTGAAAATTGAAGCAACGCCAGTGAGTTTTTAGATCCGGTAACGGTGTTTATCCAGTTTGAGCATGACGGCGATCATAATGGTGAAACCCATCAGGGAAGAGCCTCCCTTGCTGATGAAGGGCAGCGGAATGCCGATGATGGGCGTCAGGCCCATGGTCATGCCGATGTTGATGAAAAAATGCAGGAAGATGATCCCTGCCACACAGTAAGCGTAAATGCGGGAAAAGCTGGTCCGTTGCCGTTCGGCGATCATGGTGATGCGGAAGAGCAGCAGCAGGAACAGGGCGATGATGCCAAAGGAGCCGATGAAACCCTGTTCTTCCCCTATGGTGCAGAAGATGAAGTCGGTTGACTGTTCCGGAACGAAGTTCCCCTTGGTCATGGTTCCCTTGAGGAAGCCCTTGCCCTGCAGCCCTCCCGACCCGATCGCCGTTTTGGACTGGACCAGGTTGTACAGCGAGCCCCGTTCGTCGCATTTATCGGGTTGAAGCCAGACGTTGATGCGGTCCTGCTGGTGTGGTTTCAGGACGTTGTTGAAGCCGTAGTTGGCGGCAAAGGCCAGCCCGGAGCCGGCGATCAGGAAGAAGAAGAGGATGGCGGCAAGGCGGCCGTTGCGCTGCCGGTAGAGCACATAGCTCAATACCAGGAACAGCAACAGGCTGCCGCCCAGCACATAGGGCATGTATTCCAACTGAACGAGATAATACGATGCCCCGGCAACAAGCAGGGCGCCCAGCATCCAGTAGGGGCGCTGCTTGCTTCTCAGGTTGTACGTCATGGCCAGCAGGGCGAGCAGGAGCAGGGCCAGGGTGATGTTTTCCGGTTCATAGACCAGGCCGGCAACGAGCAGGGCGCCCATTACCCCGGCCGCGATATAATAACCGGGGTTGAGCCCTTCCCGGAAAAGTACCAGGAAAAAGGACAGGAAGACCAGAGCGGAGCCGGCGTCGGGCTGTGCCAGGATCAGCAGGATCGGCGCTATTATGATCAGCAGGGAGATGAGCTGGGAACGGGCCTTTTTAAGGTCCGTACTGTAAGAACTGAGAAAACCGGAAAGGGCCAGGGCGGTGCCGAATTTGGCGATCTCCGATGGTTGAAAGGAGAACCCCCCGAAGGTGAACCAGGAAGTGGCGCCCTTGATATTGCTGCCCAGGAAGAGCACCAGCACCAAGAGCCCGATTGAAATGGCGTAGATGGGATAAGCGAAAGTTTGCCAGAATTTCCAGTCGAACAGCATGATAAAGGCAAAGATCAGCGTACAAATGCCGATCCATATCGCCTGCTTCCCGGCTGAAGTGCTCAGGAAGCTAACGCCTGTGTTCTGGAATTCTTCGAAACCTACCGAAAACACCATCAGCCAGCCCACGACGGCCAGCGCCAGGAAAAGGCTGAATGTGATCAGGTCGATGTGCCCAAGTATGGGGCTGGCCCCCTCTCGCCCCGATGCCCTTCTTCTCCGCATATATTCTTTCTCTTCCTTCTTTGATCTTTAATAATTCCCGATCAGTTCCCGCGGCCGGATATTGTCGTCCCGGACGAGGTAGATGCCGGGATAGTCCTGCTCCAGGATATACTTCAGGCGCAGGGCCTCCAGCTTACTCGCAAAGGCGCCGGCGCGCAGCTTGTAATAGGGCGCCGAGTGCACCCAGTCGACCGGCACCGACGGGTACCGGTACTGGAAAGACTGCTTGACGCTCTCCAGCCGCTGCCGGTCGGGCGTGGCCAGGATCTGCACCCGCCAGCCGTCCACATACTCCCGGGCCTGGTTGGCCTCGGCAAAGCGGTCCATCATTTTCCCGATCGGGGGGTCTTCTTCAACAAATACATTCTTTTGCGCCTCGGCAGCCAGGCTGGCAAAAAGCAGGATCAACCCTAATAGTAAAAAGCGAGCCATAATGTCTTTTTTGAAGGCCTTTTTTCCGGCAGGCACTCCCTGCGCCCGGCAGAGCGGCCTGTATGCCGCAAATATACTACATTTAAGAGTTTGTTCAAATTTCATACTCTGGGCTGAAAACATGCTCTAAGCAAAAAATGAACCGTTTTCATCTCCCGAAACGAAATTTGAACAAACACTAACGCAAGATGCCAGGCACTTATGGTGTTGGCTGCTTTGCAGGAAAAGGGAAACAGGTGGGGAGTTACGAAAAGATGGCCGATCCGGCGGCAACGCCGACCCGCTGGGCGCCGGCCTCGATGAAGCGCTCGGCGTCCCACTTCGACCGGACGCCGCCGGAAGCTTTGATCCGGGCCTTGTCGCCGACGATGCTTTTCAGCAGTTTCACCGCTTCGATGGTGTCGTCCTGGCCATTATAGCCGGTGGCGGCTTTCAGGTACTCCACCTGAGAGTCTATGGCGATCTGGCACAGCTTTTTTATCTCCTCTTCGTTGAGCAGGCCTGTTTCCAGGATGATCTTGATGGATTTTCCCTTGAGGTGGGCGGCGGTGGCCATGCTGTCGATATCATTGGCCACGAAGTTCCAGTTGTTGTTCTTGACGGCGCAGAGGTTGACGACCGCTTCCACTTCTTCGGCCCCGTCGTCGATGGCCCTCTTGATCTCTTCGACCTTGGCGGGGGTAGGATGGTACCCCATCGGGAAGCCTACGACCGTAGACACTTTTACTTTCTGCCCTTCGAGCAGGCCGGCAGCCTGCTTAACGTAAAAAGGGGGGACACACACTGCCGTAAATCCATGCAGGGCGGCTTCTTTGCACGCCTGCTCAATGTCCTGAAGCCGGCAATCGGGCTTCAGGATGTTGAGGTCAATATAACTAGCCAGGTTCATCCTCAGGGCCGGGTTTAGTTTTTTGGTGATATGCTGCTTGCGCGAAATCGCCGCAATATAGTGCAAAAATGCCTTTTGGAAGCTTATTTACCATTATTCTTTTTTGCTTATCTTTGCGAGCAAAAACGCGCCTAACAACATGGTCGGAAATGAATCTAAAATCTATCATTGAAAAAATAAAGCGAGAAAAGTGTGTGCTCATATTGGGGCCGGAAGTCCCTTTTCTGGGAAGTGGGGAAACACGACAAGAGGCGCTTAGAAGGTATCTTGAAATAGATGATACCGATAATGAGAAGTTGAAATACTACGTAGAAGATGAGCTTTTTTCTTTCTCCGGCTTACCTCAAAAGGACGACACCTACTTTGAGATCATTGAGTTTTATAAGGAACTCAAACCCGACGAGATCTACAGCAAGATTGCAGATATTCCTTTCCACGCCATTATTTCGCTTTCTCCGGACCTGATCCTGAAAAAGACTTTTGAGCACAAAGGGTTTCGCCATCAGTTTGGAACCTACTGGAAAGGCAACAACATCACAGACGAACTTGAAGAGGCCAGAAAAGAATCGCCAATAATTTACAATTTGCTGGGTTCCATCCAGGAAGAGGAATCCCTGATCTTTACCTATAATGACCTTTTTGAGTTTTTTGAATCCATACTGAGTAAATATCCGTTGCCCCACGAAGTACGCACTGCGCTTCAGGCCAATTGTTTCCTTCTCCTTGGTTTTAGATTCGATAAATGGTATCTCAAATTGCTGATGAGAATACTGGAGATCCACAGTGGAAGGAAGATCACCTACAGTCAGAAAGTAAGCGTTACTCCGGCAGACAGGGCCTTTTATGTCGACCATTTCCGGATTGAATTTCTGGAGTACGATGCGAAGGAATTCATTGACACGCTTTTTCAGGAGTGTGGGGGGGGCCAACAATCCCTGCTACGCAGCCAGAACATTTCCGAATATGGCGCCATTCCGGAAGAGGCCATGGGGCTGGTAGATCAGGTCAAAAATTGGGTAGAGAACGGCATGGCGGGTGAGATCAGAGCCTTTCGGGAGGAGGTCAGGGGCCTGATCGAAAATAACCGGCTGGAGGAAGCGATTGAGCAACTTATGGCTTACGCACAGGCAACAGCTGACAGTGAATTCAGTGATGAGATATTATTGCTGAAAGTGCGGTTTCACACCGCCAAGGAAGATCACGTTAGAGAGAAAATAACCTACGAAGATTATAGGATAATTGTACACCGGATCACAGAAACATTGATTTCATTAACAAACAGAGTACAATGAGCCTAATGTCAGAAGGATATCGGTATCCGGGTACCAAACCGTTTGAAACAGAGGACCAACAACTCTTCTTCGGAAGAGACGCTGAAATAGCAAAGCTGTCGCAAGTCATTACCCTTGAGCGGATCACTGTACTCTTTGGCAAATCGGGGATCGGCAAAACCTCCCTGATCAAGGCGGGCATCATTCCCAAACTAGAAAAAGAAGAGGAACATGTTCCTGTTTATTTGCGCCTGGGAGGCTATATCGATAAGGGCACGGATTCTCTGAAAAACGCCTTTTTGAAAAACTTTCCCCGGCTCAACGGCGGCCGCCCCTCAAAATTTGAGCGGCTCATCGCGCCCTCCGACTCTCTTTTGTACCATTTTAAAAGGATACAATTTGAAAAGGCCGGCAACCTCCATTTCATTGTCATTTTTGACCAGTTCGAGGAATTTTTCACTCACCCGGAAGAGGACGCACAGGAATTCCTCAGAGAATTATCGGAAGTGATGAACGTCAGCCTCAATCAGGAAATGAGGCGTAACCTGAGGGAGGTGATGCAAAGGAATTCGAGGCTTTTCACTGAAGAAGAGCTGGAGGTAATATACGACCCGATAAAGATCAGGGCCGTTTTCGCCATCCGGACCGACCGCTTGAACCTGCTAAATAAACTAGCTGGCTTTTTCCCCGATATCCTGCGCAACAACTATGAACTGGAAGCGCTGAATAATGAGCAGGCGCGTTTGGCGATACAGGAACCAGGCATGAAAGACGGTGGCTTTCTTTCGCCATACATGGAATTTGAGGAAGTAGCCCTGGACTATATTATCAAATTCCTGTCTGATGACGGACGGCAGAACATAGAGTCTTTTCAGTTGCAGATCATCTGCGAATATGCGGAACAAAAAGCTATAGAATTTAAAGAGATCTTCCTGAAAAACCAGAATCGCCTGCTTGAAAAGATCACCTTGAAGAAAACTGAGCTGGGAGACATCAGGAAAGTCTATGAGAATTATTATATGAACAAGATCCAAAGCCTTCCAGCTGAACAGCAACGGACAGCCCGTGTGTTGTTGGAAGAAGGGTTGATCTTCGAAAAAGAAGAACGAAGGATACCGCTGTACGAAGGGCAGATCTTCGAAGATTTTGACGTTTCGGCAGGCCTGCTGAAGAGCCTTGTTGACCTGCGGTTGATACGGAGGGAAAAATACACCAGCGGTTTTTATTACGAATTGAGCCACGATACCTTTGTACGGCCCATATTAGAGGCAAAGCAAAGAAGGTTGAACGCGGAGCGCGTCGAGAAGGCCATCAAAGAGAGAGAGGAAAAAAGCAAACGCGAGGAACTGGCGCGCGAATTCAGTGAAGCGCGGAAGCTTTCTGATTATGAGGAGGAAAAATTGAGGCTCACCCGCAGGATCGTCCAGCGAAAAACTGCTATGTACTACTGGAAAAACATTCTGAAAAAAAACCGGTCACTTGTTGAAAGAAGGCTCATCTTATTTGCCGCCATCCTGCTTTTATTCCTGGGCAGCGCTGTATATTTCATTTATCAGGGGATCAGGAATAGTGGAAGCCGGGCTAAAATTGAGGTGATACAGGAAAAGCTGAACGCAATAAACAAAGAGATGGATGAGGTGATCCATCAGATTGATACCTCCTCAGGGGTTGAGCCTGCTCTGAAAAAACGCTCCAACGACCTCATCGAACAGTATAAAAACCTGGAAAAGGACGCCCAATAATTATTATTCCTCCTCTTCCCCCCCAGTCTCTACCATTCCATGGCAATGCTTGTATTTTTTCCCGCTGCCGCACGGGCACGGGTCATTTCGTCCAACCCGCCTTTCAACAGGGTAGGATGGGCTCTCTCCATCAGCAAACCTGGACCGGCGGTGGAACGGCTTGCCTTCATCCATTTCCTCTAGGGTGCGGCCGTCCCCAAAAACCAGAGTTCCTTTGGAAAGATAAGAGGTAACCTCTTCATTGATCCTGAGAATAAGGCGCTCAAAAAGGTCGAATCCCTCCAGGTTGTATTGCAATAGTGGATCCTGCTTTTGCACTTGTCCGCTGGTGTTGTTCAGAGAGTCTTTTAATTCCTCCATTTCATGCAGGTGCTGCCTCCACATTTTATCGATAATGTCCAGCAATGTAGCTTTCTCAATACCCAGCCGTATATGGCTGCCGTTAGTATCGACCGCTTTAGCGATTTCAACGGTTATAGGAATGGCCTTTCCGGAGTTGCCAGGCTGGGAGAATGGCACCAATATTTTCTTGTAATGGCTTTGATCAGGGTTGTTGTAAATGCTAAATATGTGAGGAAACAGCACCTTGATTACTCTTTCCATTTTTGTCAGATAGTGCTCGTTATAAACCTCCTGGTACAACTTTGTTGTCAATTCAGGTTGAGATAATTTGTTGTGATCGCTTTGAGAAATGGTGGTTTCAACCCCGAACTGAAAGGCGACATGCGTTCTGAACTTTTCATAATCATTAGTATGCGACTTGACCACCAACTCACAGGTGTCATAGAAAATGTTCAGGATATCCAGAGGCAATTTTACCTCATTCAACACATCTTTCCTTTTTTTATAGATGTACTCTCTGTGGGTATTGAGGAGGCTGTCGTATTCGTACAGCCGTTTTCTCTTTTCGTAATTATTTTCCTCCACTTTCTTCTGGGCGCGTTCGATGGACTTCGTTACCATAGAATGCTGGATCGCCTCTCCCTCCTCGTGGCCCATTTGGTCCATCAGGTTGGCAATGCGCTCCGACTGAAAAAGGCGCATGAGGTTGTCTTCCAGAGAGACAAAAAACTGGGAACTCCCCGGGTCTCCCTGGCGGCCTGACCGGCCTCGGAGCTGACGATCAATCCGCCGGGAATCATGCCTTTCCGTACCGATGATAGCCAGGCCTCCGGCCCTCCTCACCACATTGCTTATCTTGATATCCGTACCCCGCCCGGCCATATTGGTGGCGATGGTCACTTTCCCCGGCTTACCGGCCTCGGCAATGACTGCCGCTTCATACTGATGGTATTTGGCGTTGAGCACATTGTGTTCAATACCATGCAGGCGAAGTAGGCGGCTCAGTTTTTCAGAAATTTCCACTGAGGTGGTGCCTACCAGTACAGGGCGGCCCTGGCGGATTAATCCTCCGATCTCCTCAACAATGGCGTTAAACTTCTCCCGGGTGGTTTTATAGACCAGGTCTTCATGGTCTTCCCGGACAATGGGGCGGTTGGTCGGAACGACCACCACATTCAGGTTGTAAATGTCCTTCAATTCAGCGGCTTCGGTTTCGGCGGTCGCCGTCATGCCCGCCAGGCGGTAGTAACGCCGGAAATACCATTGGGTAGAGATGGTGGCGTATTGTTCGGTAAGTTCACCCACCATGACCATTTCTTTTGCCTCCAGAGCCTGGTGCAATCCATCGGAATAACGCCGCCCTTCCAGGATGCGGCCGGTATGCTCATCAACAATCTTGACCTGGCCGTCCTGAACGACATACTCCCTGTTTTCTTCGAAACAGATATAGGCCTTGATCAGGTTATTGATGATATCTATTTTGAAGGCTTTCTCTTTGTAGACATTCAGATATTCTTCCTTTTTATCCAGGAAAATATTTTTATCCCCCGGCAGGTAGGTTTTTTCTAATTCTGCGAGCTGGTCCATGATCCTCGGCAACTCGAAAAACTCTGAATCATTCATGAGTTCAGACAACTTAGATTCTCCCAGCCCGGTAAGGGTCACTTTTCTATCATTTGGATTGAAGAGGAAAAACAGCAGGTTGTCCATGTCTTCATTTTGCCAAAGCAGAGGGTTGTGGTAGGCTCCCTTGGCATCGTCCAGTTTGCTGTAGAGGTTGAAATCATTCAACAGTTTCAGAAAAGGCCGGTAATCAGGAAGGCCGAAATGCACCACCAAAAGTTTTTTATACAGCCAGGCCAAATCATGGCGCCGTTCCTGCAGGAAGGACTTTAACTCAACGACCGTGTTCTGGACCAACTGCCGCTGAAGGGATACCAGCCGTTCTACAAAGGGTTTCAGTTCATTATACCCCTGAATACCAGTGGAATCGGATTTGGGGCCTGAAATGATGAGGGGAATTCTCGCTTCGTCGATCAACAGAAAATCCGCTTCGTCGATAATGGCGTAATAATGCCCCCGCTGAACGGCATCCTCCTTATGCCTTACCATATTATCCCGGAGATAGTCAAACCCGAATTCATTGATGGAGCCATACGTTATGTCCGCCCGATACGCTTCCTTTCTGCTCACCGCATGGGGCCGGTGCAGGTCGATGCAATCGACGCGCATATTCAGAAACTCGAGGACCGGCGCCATCCATTGGGAGTCTCTCCTTGACAGGTAGTCATTGGCGGTGACAATATGAACATTTTCTTCGCTAAGCGCATACAAATAGGCGGGAAAGATTGCGGCCAAGGTTTTTCCTTCGCCATTAGCCATTTCTATCACATTTCCATGATAAAGCGCAACAGCCCCTATCAGCTGTACGTCATAGGGTTCCATGCCCCAGTTTATATTACCTCCGGCAGCCATCCAACTGGTATGCCATATCGCTTTATTGCCTTCAATGCGCAGAAAATCTGGCTTATTCAGGCGTTCGGATAACTTCAGGTCTCCGGGAAGAGCCTGGGTGATCAGAAAATCATTTTCCTTAAACCGCCGGGTGGCCTCTTTCAACACGGCAAACGCCCGGGGCAACAGCCGGTCGAGTACCTTCTGCAACTCTTCCCGCCGCTTTTTTTGCAGCTCCTCCAGTTCTTTATACATCCTGAGCGCGTCAGGAATGCTGAATGCGTTCTCAAGATGTTTGATCTGCCTTTTTGCCTCATCGGCTTCCAAATCTATTTTTGCCAATTCCCGGCGAATTTCATCCTTGAACTTCTGTGAGTATTCCCTCAATTCATTATTGGAAACCAGGCAAAGGTCTTTCCTCTGGATCTCATTGATCTCATCTATCACAGGGCTATAGCGTTTGACTGCCTCCTTTTGAGAGATCGTTTTTTTTTGCCATTGAAATAAGGATCTCAAAAACTCCTTAACGGGCATGGGTTAGGTTTTTAAAACAATAGGAATACTTACAGCAAATGCAATATAATAAAATTAGTAAAATAATACGTGCATATAGGCGTGCGCCCTGGAGCGAGCGGAAGAATTCGGCCAATTTCTACTTGGCCTTGGTGGTAGGTATTTCCTGGCCGGCCTGGTTGTTGGTGAAATGAACCTGAGCTTGATAAGAGTTTGTTCAAAATTTAATTAATGGGCTCCAATCGGCAAATTTTATTCCAGGCGGCCCCGACACTATGTGTACGGGGTAGACTGTTAATTTTTTCGCTCCCGCTGAATAGCGGGAGCCGCATCTCCCGCTTAAGTTGAGCGGGACAAAATTTGCCTTTCCTGAAACAAAATTTGCTCGCTTTCGCCTCATCATCGAAATTTGAACAAACTCTAAGCAAAAGCCAAAACAGCAGCCCTTCGCCCTATTCTCACTCGCTGGGCGGTTTTTCGGGAAGGTTCTTTGGCTTGAGCCATGACCGCATGCCGATAGTAATGGCTCCCCGGCCCTGATCCGTAAAAGTATAAAAAAGGGTAGCCCCTAACCGAATGCCGGTTTCAAATTAAATAGGGAATTGCCGCCGGTTCAAAGGTTGGCTGCCAAACAAGCTCAAACGCTGAGCATTGCAGTGATCATATTGATCCAACCATGACTTGCTTAGCGGTTTACCTCTGTGAATACATTCGATCAAAATGGTCGAATCAGGAGCAACGCTTTCGTTTATATTCAAAGCTTAATTGATGCAGTACTAATTTGCTTTCTGGCTCCCGACAATTACACACTTGCCACTCAGTATATCTCTTTCCAGCCGCTTGTATTTATCTTCTTTCTTTCTCCCATCTTTGTACTGCACTGTAACCCTTTCGTTACGTCCGAAACTCTCTTGAACAGTGATCGGCTGATGCGTAGGGCGCCGCCTGTGCTTGGGCTTATTGCTTCTGCTTCTGCTACGCCGGTTGGAGCTTTCGCCCGGCACGCGGTTGGTTGACATCTTACTGAAGTCCACTTTCAATTCCTTGGCTTCTCTGAATGTTCCGTCATCATCAAATCCGAGCGTACCCTGGAATAAAGCAGAAACGACTCTGTCGTTGATCTTATAGATGAGGCGCTCGAATAGATTGAAGGCCTCCATCTTATAAACCAGCAACGGGTCTTTTTGCTCAAATGAAGCCGCCTGGGAGGAATCCTTGAGCTCGTCCATAGTTCGCAGGTGCTCTTTCCACTCCTGGTCGATGATCTGCAGGCTGATAACCTTCTCAATGTCCGAACGTATTGCGTCCCCGTCTTTATCCAGCAGGTCTTTGGTCTTGAAGATGACAGGGAAGATATTATGGGCGTCGATCTTGAACGGAATACCCAGCCTGGGTTTTTCCTCCAACTCTTCCCCCCCTTTCGGCACCACGTTGTTCAAAAAGTTCCTGATGATCGGATACCATTCTTCGGCCAGTTTATTGTACCGTCCGGTATAATGGCCCAATACATGGCTCGTCAGGCTTTCGATAAGGCCTTTGACAGAAGTGGACTTAAAAGTTTTCTCATCGACGTTTATGGGAATACCCAGTTTCTCAATGAAGATCTTCAGGCTGAGGTAGTCGTCCTCTTCCTTACAGTCTTCGACGTTGGACCTGATCAGGGAAGTGAACATGTTATTAAGGTCAACGGAAAGCCTTTCCTTGTCTAGCGTATTCTTCCGCTTTTTGTAAATCGCCTCCCGCTGGATATTCATCACATCATCGTACTCGAGCAGCCGCTTCCGGATACCGAAGTTGTTCTCTTCCACCTTCTTCTGGGCCCGTTCGATGGATTTGGTGACCATGGAGTGCTGGATCACCTCGCCTTCCTGGTGGCCCATGCGGTCCATCAGTTTGGCGATACGCTCCGACTGGAAGAGGCGCATGAGGTTGTCTTCCAGGGAGACATAGAACTGCGAGCTACCAGGGTCACCCTGCCGGCCGGCACGCCCCCGCAACTGGCGGTCTACCCGCCTGGAGTCATGCCGCTCGGTGCCGATGATGGCCAGGCCGCCAACCAACAGCTTTTTCTTTTCTTTCTCCGAGGGGTCTTTCTTCCGAACCAGCGTATACATTTCAGGGTCCAGCTGAAAGGAGGGCCACAGCTCGTGGTTTTCGTCCAGGGTGATTTCCTTGTCCGTTTTTCCCTGGCGGATGGTATAAAAGTATCCTCCCTTGGCAGAGGAGTCTTTTTTGACATCGACCACCCTGTAGATCGTTTCCGGCGCCAGCTTGATGTCCGTACCACGGCCCGCCATGTTGGTGGCGATGGTCACCTTTCCAGGCTGGCCTGCCTCTGCTACGATCTCAGCCTCCCGCTGGTGCTGCTTGGCGTTGAGCACATTGTGGCTAATGCCAATGTCTGACCTATCCAGTAACCGGGAAAGCTTCTCTGAGATATCCACCGAGGTGGTGCCCACCAGTACCGGCCTGCCGGCTTCACTCAGCTTCTGGATATCCTGAATGACCGCATTGAATTTCTCCAGCGTAGTCTTATAGACGAGATCTTCCCGGTCGTCCCGGATAATGGGGCGGTTGGTGGGGATCACTACGACATCCAGTTTGTAGATCTCCCAGAATTCACTGGCTTCCGTTTCGGCCGTACCGGTCATACCTGCCAGCTTGTGGTACATGCGGAAGTAATTCTGCAGGGTTACCGTGGCATAGGTCTGGGTGATATTGCCGACCTCCACTTCTTCCTTGGCCTCCAGCGCCTGGTGCAGGCCGTCGGAGTAACGGCGGCCCTCCATCATGCGGCCGGTTTGTTCATCGACGATCTTGACCTGGCCTTCTATAACGACATAGTCTTCATCGCGCTCAAAAAGCGTATAGGCTTTAAGTAACTGGCTGACGGAATGCAAGCGCTTTGATTTGACGGCAAAATCCTGCGTGAGCTTGCGTTTTGCTTCTTCTTTTTTTGCTTCCGTTTTCACCCTGGCGTCCTGCCATTGCTTTTCCAGCTTTTCCAGCTCCAGTTTGAGCTGGTCCTGCCCGGAACCCTGTTTTGCTTCCGCCTTTTTCTCATTATAGATCCATTCCTGCCTGGCTTCCAATATGGGATAGATGAGGTGGGCGTCAGCCAGTTCATAAACCGGCTCACCGTTTTCCGCTTCTTTTAGTTTGATCAGGCCCTGCCTGGTAAGGAGCGTCAAGAGGGGTTCCCCGGCGCCGTACTTTTCGATGGCCTCCGCCTTCGGCAATGTAGCCTTTTTCAGCTCCTCGCCCTCTTCTGCGATCAGGCCTTCCTCCAGGAGAGCTCTTGCCGGTTCGATCCACTTTTCATCCAGGCTTCCGATCTTTTCGGTGTAAAATTCACCAAACATTTTCTCGATCTCCACCATTTCGGTAGTAATGTCCGGCATGATGAAGAAATGATCATCCTCCTGCCCCTGGCTGAGGTATTCCGCTCCTTTCTCCGTCAGTTCCACACTGCGGTTCTTTTCGTCGATGATGAAGTAGAGGTCCTCATCCACCAGGTGCATGTGCTTGTTTTGCTCCTGCATGTAGAAGTTCTCTGCTTTCTGCAGCTCCACCTTCACCCCTTCTTCGCTGAGGAACTTGATCAGGCGGCGGTTCTTGGGAAGGCCCCGGTAGGCCCGCAGCAGGGCGAAACCCGCCTGCCCTTCCTGGTAGCCCGTTTGCCCCTCTTCAAACAGCTTTTTAGCCTGTCTCAGGTAGGTGGCCGTGAGTTCTTTCTGAGTCTTATACAGCCTCTCTATCTGAGGCTTCAGGTCTTTGTAATCCTGGTCTTCATTATCTTTGGAAACCGGCCCGGAAATGATCAGCGGCGTCCGCGCATCGTCGACCAGAACGGAATCGACCTCATCCACCATGGCATAGTGGTGCTTGCGCTGAACCATGTCTTCGGTGGAATGGACCATATTGTCCCTCAGGTAATCGAAGCCAAACTCATTGTTAGTACCGTAGGTAATGTCACATTCATACGCCTTTTTCCGTTCCTCGGAATGCGGTTTGTATTTGTCGATGCAATCGACCGTCAGGAGCAGGAATTCAAAGATGGGGCCGACCCATTCCGAGTCCCGGCGGGCCAGATAGTCGTTGACGGTGACGATGTGTACGCCCTGGCCGGACAGGCCGTTGAGGTAGGCCGGCAGGGTGGCCACCAGGGTCTTACCCTCGCCGGTGGCCATCTCGGCGATCTTTCCGTCGTGGAGCACCATACCGCCGATGAGCTGCACGTCGTAGTGCACCATATCCCAGGTGATGTCGCCCCCGGCGGCCACCCACTGGTTTTTCCACAGCGCCTTGTTGCCTTCTATAGTTACGTACGACTTGCCGGGCGTGGCCGCCAGGCCGTGGTCGTGGTCGGTAGAGGTGACTTCCAGCACCGGGTTTTCCTTGAAGCGGCGCGCCGTTTCCTTGACCACGGCGAAAGCTTCCGGCAGGAGTTCCTTTAGAATATCCTCAAGGTGCTTGTCGCGCTCTTCCTGCAACTTGTCCATCTCACGGAAAAGCTCTTCCTTCTTGTGGAAATCCTCCATTTTATTGGCTTCTTCATGGATTTCCTGGATATCTTTATCAATGCCCTCCAGGTGCTTGGCAATGCGCGCCCTGAATTCTTTGGTCTTATTGCGTAGCTCGTCGTTGGAAAGGCCCTGTAGCTGCCCGAATTGCTCATTTACCTCTTCAACCAGCGGATTGTAAAGGCTAATGTCTTTCTGCTGCTTGGTGCCAAAGACTTTTTTTAACGAATCTGTGATACTTCTCAACATATAAAAAAATTTCCAATGTTATCTAAACTTGATCCCACAAAGATAAATATATTTGCGGGCGAATTCATGTTGCACACATTTTGTACCAGTTATATTTTATGCCACAATGGCATACCGGGCGGGCCCTTACCCTTGTGCTGAAAGCCAAGGCAGGCAGGCCCCGGAAAGAAAAATAAGCGGCGCCCCTGGCCGGGCCTTAACATGCTGCCGGTAACCGGCCGTTCGCTCCACCTTTATTCGGCCCCGCTTGTTAGTACAATGAAGCCCGTTTGCCGGAGTGGTAATATAAAATAAACAGGATGAAATAATTACAGGTTGATAAACTCGTTTTTATTTCTAGCCCAAAAACAGAAAAATGTTGAGGTTCCCGGACATATCCATTACGTTTTATGGCGCATTTTTGTTGCTTGCCCTGACATCCTGTCGGGGGGGCGGCTCCAAAGATATCCGAAACTACTACTTTCCCCTGCGCGAACTGCAGGACGGCCTGGTGTACGAATACCAGCCGGTTCGCCCGGATTCCCTCACGCCGGCCTACTGGTACTACCGCTCCTTTATCACAGATGACGGAATTTTCCTCACCAAGACCTATTATGAACACGAACTGGAACCCCTGCAGTTCTCCCGCGAAGAGGTGGTGAGCAACGGCATGCTCCTGGCGGACATCCGCCTGTACGAAAAGGATTCTGCCGGAAAACAAGAGAAGATCCCTGTGGAAGTCCTGTCCGGTAGCGCCTTCCCCTTTGTGGTGAGCGACTCCACCGGCGTTTTTCTTTACAAGATACAGTGGCATCCGGTTGCCGACCCGGAAGCTATCCTAACCCTCATCAAGAACCGGCGTTATATGAAGGACACCGTCGTGCAGTATGACGGAAGCGAACGGGACGCCGTGATTTTCAACATTCAGGAACTGGTGGAATACGACAAGGAAGGCGTTTTCGAACACCAGTACAGCGGCCGGGAGGTGTACGCTGAAGGCATCGGCCTGGTATACTACGAAAAAAAGGTGGCCGGCGATCTGCAGTGGGCCTACCGCCTGGAAAAACGATACCCCATGAGCCGGCTGGAAGAGAAATACAATAAGCAGTTATTAAAAAACAACGAAAAGGAATGAAGCAACTTGCACTTACTCTCATTTTCGGAACCGTGCTCGGATGGACACTGTGCGGGCAAGTAACTCCCCCCACATTCCTCTGTGTCAACAACGACACCCTGTTCTGGGAAACTCCGGACAATACCTGCGGGCCGTTCATCGCCTACGTTATTTACGCCAGCCAGAACGAGGCCGGCCCGTACACCCAGCTGGCCGCGGTCACCGATGCCAACCAGGATTTCTACATCCACCAGAATGCCGGCATGGGCGTGTGGTATTACTATCTTGAAAGCGATTACGACTGCCCCGGCCAGCCGGCGCTGCAGTCGGACACGCTCGACAACCGCATCCCCGAGACGCCTCGCCTGCGGGCCGTTTCCGTCAGCGGGACAACGGTGGATGTGAGCTGGGAACCCAGCCCCTCGCCCGAGGTGGTGGCCTACATCCTGTACCGCTCAGTGCCCGGGCAGGGTAATGTGGTGCTGGATACCATCTTCGGGGATACCTCATTTCTGGATACCGAAGGCAACCCCACCGAGCGCTCGGAAACCTACTTCATCGAGGCCATCGACGCCTGCGGCAACAAGAGCCTGATCGCCGACCCCCACTCGACCATCCTGCTGGCCACCGAGGGCTCTGACCCCTGCGAGCGCAGCATCGGCCTGAGCTGGAACCGCTACGAGGGCTGGCAGCAGGGCGCCGGCAACCAGGAGGTATGGGTATCCCGCAACGGCGGCGCCCCCGAACTGGCGGCCACCCTCGACGGCAACGCCTCGTCCTACACCTTCCAGAATGCCGACGATGCCGTGGAGTACTGCTTTACGGTGCGCGCCATAGAGCGCAATACCGGGGTGGAGGCGGCCTCCAGCCAGGCCTGCATCACCCTGGATGTGGTGCAGGCGGTCCGGGAACTCGTCATCACCAACGCCACTGTTACCGAAAATGAGGAGGTGCAGCTGTCATGGGTGTGGAACCCCAACGCCGAGATCAGCGGCTATGCCATCCTCCGCTCGTCGGACAACAACAACTTCAGCACCATCGAAAGCGGCGCGCCCCCAACGCCCCTTACCGCCAGTAACACCTATCTGGACAGTGGCGCCAACCCCTCCGGGGGCGCCTCCTTCTACCAGGTGCAAACCACCGACGGCTGCGGCGAGAAGGTGTCCTCCAACATCGTGAGTACGGTCTTCCTGCGCGCCAGCGCCCAGTCGGGCGTCAATGTCCTGCGCTGGACGCCCTACCTCAACGCCGTCGGCGCCCTGCAGGGCTACAGCCTGTACCGCATCGAGGGCGGCGTGCCCGTCCTGCTGTCGGATCACGGCCCCAACACCCTGGAAGCCACCGACAACGACATCGACCTGTCGGACCCCGAACAGGCGCGCGCCTGCTACCTGGTGGAGGCCCGGGCGGAAGTCACCCTCAGCGATTCCACCGTCGTGGAGGTGGCCTCCCGCTCCAATACCGCCTGCGCTGAGCAGGAGGCCCGCATCTACATCCCCAACGCCTTCTCCCCCAACGAGGACGGCCGCAACGATGAGTTCCGCCCCTTCCTGCAGTTCGGAACCCCGGCCGCCTACACCCTGGCCATCTACGACCGCTACGGCGGCCTGCTCTTCGAAAGCACCAGCATCAACGAAGGCTGGGACGGCACCAGCCGCGGCAAAGCCGTGCCGGTAGGGCTGTACGCCTACTTCATCCGCATCGAGCAGGGCAACGGGAAGGTGATCGAGGAGAGTGGGGAGGTGTCGTTGCTTCGTTGATTGGGTGGGCCGGATTATGGCTCCCATTGGCAATCAACCCGATCAACCAGTCAACCCAATCAACCAAAAAAGCGGCGGCAGTAAACTCTCCGCCGCTTTTTTTGGTTACAAAGGTGCGACGAACGGAAAAAACCTGTATATTTGCATTCCGCTGGCGAAATGGCCGTTAAAGAACGAGCCTAAGCGGTTGAAGAAAAGAAAAAGAATTATATCGCAACTGTTTTCGTGCATTGCCTTCCCCGCCCCTCGATCCCCTAAAGGGGAAGTCCGCGCGATGATGCACAAAACCAGTTGCTATAGTTTATAAAACAGACAATCTTAAAAAGGTCGGGTGGCCGAGTGGCTAGGCAGAGGTCTGCAAAACCTCGTACGGCGGTTCGAATCCGCTCCCGACCTCAACCCTCTACAAAGCCTCTCCGCTGAAGCGGAGGGGCTTTGTGCGTCCAGGAAGCGTCGAAAGCAGGCTTTCGTAAGCTTCCTGGACGCACAAAGCCAGGCCGCAGGCCAGGCTTGTGAAGAGGGTTGAAGCGCCCCCCATTTTGGATGGGCGCAGCCAATCCGCTCCCGACCTCTCTTTTTTCTCTCCATTTCACTTCAATTCATTGGAGTGCGTGACAAAAAAGCGGGGCATCCGTTATGCCGCCATTTTCCGGAGACCGATTTTGCGCTCTGATCCAATGACAAACCGCATAAAATCCTCCATGTCGGCATTTAATTTTACAGCTCTTAAATCCATCACTTTTTGGGCGCCGCTGCTACTCCACCGCATTCCGCTTTGTTCCATACGTTCTTTGACCAAATGCCCACAAGTGGATTCGGCCATAGCCGAACTTATAGGGTACCCTTTCTCAATGAAAGCCAGGTAGCCCATCTTATGGTGATGGTTGGAAAAATAGGTAATGGCCGTGTTCACCTGTTTCCTTTTACTTTTGGATAATTTTGTCTTATCCCGGATAGCCACTAAATCGTCAATGACTTTTTGCGTTTTACTGTTGAGCAAGTCCGTGAGCATATCTCTAACCCAAGGTGTACGTGACTTGGACTGCTCGCCAAAAACAGCAGTGGCGGCTGCCCAAACGTATTCCAGCACATGGATGATGTCCAAAATAATACCATCAAAGGCATTCTCCAACTCATACTTTTTGACCGCATCCCGGACTTTTTCCTCTAACCCAATACCTGCATCAATGGGGACAACGAAGCGGCTATCAGCATGGCCAATCCGGTTTTTAATATCCCGTATGCCATAGTCCACAGCCTTGTCCTGATCCCCTAAAAAAGCCCTGCGGTGGATATTTTTATGCCAGCCATTTTCTTTTGAGCAC
>CAYQKY010000032.1:0-57111 GCA_964418125.1 uncultured Phaeodactylibacter sp. | reverse complement strand
CCTGCACGATGCGCTGGGTGCGCTCCTCTTCACGGTACAGCTGCAGGAGCTGTTCAAGATTACTATTCACGGGTGCAAAGATAATGTTCTTTGAGAAATCATACCGGGCCTTTCGGGATACCGGGTACGATTTCTCAAAAAAGGAGCAGTACGCTTGGGAAACAGTTGGGGGCGCGCCTTGTTCAGAACAAAATTTGGCGGCGTTCACTCCAAAAGCGAATCCCCAACATTATATCTATATCACGGGCGCACGTCAAATGGCAACTTCGGGCTGTCTTTGGGCTTGGCCGTACTTCCCGGAGTTGAAGGCCGTACATTTCGGATTGTCAGCTGACAGTGCAAACCAATATTTACCAAGGAAAAGCTCACCTTCCTTTTCCTGTGAGGCGCCTGCTTCCTTTCTCCCACTCTCCCTAACTGGTTGTGAATTTTGGATTTAGCCGTCAATCCACATCCTTTTGCATGGATTTTTTCAAATGTAATCTTATCTTTGCGACTCTTTAGCGAAAATGGTATTCGTTGAAGCAACTTCTGCCCCTGCTACAGGGTGACAGAAATGAACGTATCGATAATTGAATTTATAAAACATCAGACGACGAGATGGCGTTGATAAGCAAAATTCGGAAGAACTCCTGGGTTCTGGTAGTGCTGATTGGCCTTGGCCTTGCCGGGTTTATCATCATGGATATGACCTCCGGGCAGCAGAGTGTTTTTGGAAGCACCCAGTTTACGGTGGGTGAAATTGACGGGCAGAAGCTGGACTGGAACCAGTTCAACAGGGTGGAGCAGGTATTGTATGGCAATTCCGGCGGAGAAGTCTTTAGCCGCCGCAAGCAGCTGTGGGATTATTTCGTGGAGGAGGCCATTCTGAAAGAAGAAGCGGAAGCCCTGGGCCTGGGCGTCAGCAAGGCCGAGTTGCTGGACCTTCAGTTCGGCCCCAACCCCAGCCCGGTCATTCGCCAGCGGTTCATGGACCCTCAGACGCGGCAGATCAATTTCCAGCAACTGAATTCGATCAAAACGGCCATCGAGAATGGCACGTTCACGGACCCTCAGATGAGGGCCTACTGGTCTCATCAGGAGAAGGAGATCATCAAAGACCGCCTGCAGAGCAAGCTCAGCAATATGGTCTCCAAGGCCGTCTACACGCCAACCTGGATGGCTGAAATGGGCCATGAAGAACAGAACGTGTCTATCGATTTCGCCTATGTCAAAGTTCCTTTTGATGAACTCGATAATACCGAGGTTACGCTCAGCGATGAGGACTACCGGGCTTACCTGGAGCGCAACGAGGCCCGTTATTATCAGGACGAAGAGACCCGCAAACTGGAATATACTGTATTTGACGTTCTTCCTACCGCGAAGGACTCGGCGGGCCTTAGAGAAAAGATCGCCGGCCTCATTCCGGAATTTGAAGCGGCCGAAAACGATTCTTCCTTTGTCGAACGCAACTACGGCACTATCCAGGGGGTTTATCTGACCAAAGAAGACCTCAGCCCGGCGGTTGCCGACACCGCCTTCAGCATTCCGGTGGGCTCCGTTTACGGCCCTTATATAGACCAGGGTAGCTACAAGGCGATGAAGGTGCTGGCGCGCATATCCATGGCCGATTCTGCCGATACCCGCCACATCCTGATCAGCGCCGATACTCCTCAGAGCTTTACCGCTGCCAGGAAGACCATAGATAGCCTCGAGAACCTGCTGCTCACCGGAGCTGCCACTTTTGACTCTCTGGCCATCAAATTCAGCCAGGACCCCGGCAGCGCCAGCGATGGCGGGAAATATGAAGATGTCACGCCCAACCAGTTCGTTCCCGAATATAATGAGGTGCTTTTCGTTACCGGCGAGGCCGGAAAACTGTACAAGGTGCGCTCCGGTTTTGGGTGGCATCTGATCGAGGTGCTGGGCCGAAGCGCCAGCACCACCGAACGTGTTAAAACTGCTTATCTCGATGAACGTATTGTGCCGTCTGAAGATACACAGAATGACGTCTACGAGCGGGCGCTGGCCTTTGTCGGGCAAAACCGCAGCCTGGAAGAAATGCGCCAGGCAGCCGATGAAGAAGGGCTGGAAGTGGAAACTTCCAGTGGACTGAAGAAGAACGACTTTACCGTTGGAACACTTGGCGCCGGCCAGGCATCCCGCGATATGGTGCGCTGGGCATTCAATGCCAACGAAGGAGAAGTTTCACCGGAGATCTATGCTTTCCAGGACCCTGTCGACTACTACACCAACAAGTATGTAATCACCGGGCTGAAAAGCGTACAGTCTGCCGGGCTGCCTTCCGTTGACAACATCAAAGAGGAGATCGAGCAACTGGTGATCAATGAGAAAAAGGGAGAGGTAATCGCTCAACGCATACAGGGCGACGGCCTGCAGGCGATTGCCTCGAGTTTCAGCACCCAGGTGGATACCGCCCGGAATGTCACCTTCAATGCTACCTTTATTCCCAACCTGGGGGTAGAGCCGAAGGTGGTGGGCCAAGCCTTTATCATGGATCAGGGGCAGACTTCCGAGCCGATCATCGGTAAAAGTGGCGTTTATGTCGTCAACGTGATCCGCAAGCCTACACCCGGGCAGGCCACCAATATTCCGCAGTTGCGCCGGAACATCTCTGCTCCGATCCGCAGCCAGGTGCCGGGCCAGTTGATCCAGGCTATGAAAAAGAACGCGGACATCGAAGACAACCGGTCCCGCTTCTATTGATCCTGAAATGGAATTAAGTAACCCAGTTAACTTAAAAAATAAGTTCGACGATCTTGAAAAATGACTGGCCTGGAAGCCAATATTGGCTGAAGGCAAGTCATTTTTCTAGATCTATAAAAGGAGAACTTATTTTTTTATCACTACCAAAATAACATTAGGAATGTCTGAAATAAAAAATGCTGGAAGAAAAGGCTACTGCCTGATGTATTTTTTCATCGCCCTGTTATTGTTCATCATTCTGGTAGTAGCTGTCTATCAGTGGAATTTCAAATTCCTATAAGGTAACGCGATTGATCCCGGGAAGGAACTTTCTTTTTGAAGAAAAGCCCTTCCCGGGAATCAACCCGGGCCTCATTTAAGAATTGCCCGGAATTCAGGCATCTATATAGATTGACTCGATGGCGTCGTTGTATTTGTCTCTGATCACGCGCCTTTTAAGCTTCATTGTAGGCGTAAGCTCTGCTTCCGTCCCATCCGATTTTACAGGTTCCCACGTTCCACTCAACAGCTTAAACTTCTTGATCTGTTCCACCTTGCTGAACAAGGGGTTGTAGGCGTCTATGATCCTCTGATATTTCCGGATCACTTCCGGATGCTGAATGGCCTCCTCCAGGGAAGTCCAGGCAATGCCTTTGTGCTCACACCAGTCCTGCAGCGCTTCTGTTGCCGGCAGGATCAGGGCGGAGACGAACTTGCGGCTTTCCCCGACAACCATGGCCTGTTCGATGAGGAAGTCTTCTTTGAGCTTGTTTTCGATCGGGGCCGGAGCGACGTATTTGCCTCCTGAGGTTTTCAGCAATTCTTTCTTTCGGTCGGTGATCTGCAGGAACTGCCGGCCGCCCTTGCCTTCCACCATCCGGCCTACGTCGCCGGTACAGAACCATTGCTCCCCATCGATCTCTTTCATGACCTCAGCAGTGGCCTCGGGCTTATTGTAATACCCCATCATGATGTTTGGCCCTTTTGCCAGGATCTCTCCTTCTCCATCCCGGTAAAGGCCGGAAGAAGTGTCGATCATCAGTTCAACCTTATCGATAGACGGGCCGATGGTGCCCAGCATGGCGCCTCCCGGCTCGAAACGGCCTACGGCCAGCCCCGGCGAGGTCTCCGTCAGGCCGTAGCCCTCCCGAATGGGGATACCGGCAGCGGAGAATACGCGCGCCATCTTCACCGGGCAGGGCGCAGCGCCGGTGACAATACCTTTTACGCGGCCGCCCAGTGCTTCCCGCCACTTGCTGAAGATGAGCCTGTCGGCGATCTTTATTTTTGCAGCTGCCAGCCCGCTGTACGCCTTGTCGTATTCGTAACCCTCCGTCAGGTTCAGCGCCCAGAAGAACAGGTTGCGGGCCAGGCCGGACAGCTCCAGGCCCTTGTTGTATATCTTTTCGTACACTTTTTCCAGTAGGCGGGGAACCGTGGTGAAGAAATGCGGCCGCACGGCTCTCAGGTCTCCCTCCTCGCCGCCGAGGTTGTCCGTTCCGGTGAAGGCGATCCGCAGGCCCTTGAACGTATACACGTAAAGGGCGGTGCGTTCAAAAATGTGGCATAACGGAAGGAAGCTAAGGGCCGTATCGCCGGCCTGAATGGGAAAGATCTTTTTTACCGCCAGTACGTTGCTGACGATATTGTTGTGGGAAAGCATCACCCCCTTCGGAGCGCCGGTCGTACCGGAAGTGTAGATCAGGGTGGCCATTTCTTCCGGGCGGACAGCGGCCTTCCGCTTTTCCACCTCATCCTGCCCTTCGTCGGAGAAAATGTCTTCCCAGAAAGGGCGGCCCATGTGGCGGTCAAAGGTATAGACCTCCTTCAGAGAAGGCACATTTTTCTGGGCTTCGCGGACCTTATCGTAAAGGTCGTCTTTTCCCACAAAGCAGTACTGTGCCTGGGAATCGTTGAAGATATATTCGTATTCTCCCGGGCTGATGGTGGGATAGACCGGAACGTTGACCGCGCCGATCTGTTGAATAGCAATATCGAGTATCACCCATTCGGGGCGGTTCTGGTAAACGGCCACGGCGATCTTGTCGCCAGGCTCTACGCCCATTCTGATCAGGCCGCGGCTGGCCTTATTAGCCATCTCGATGGTCTCGGCGGTACTGTAGTATTTCCACTCCCCATCGCGGCGGCTGCCGAAAGCCTCCTGAAGCGGGTATATCTCCTGCTGGTAGTGGATAAAGTCAAAAAGCCGTTTGGGTTCCATAACTCAATAGGGTGTCTGGTTAGGAATAGGAATATTGTGAATAGTAACAAAATACAATACTAATATCAAATCCGGGAACCTTGTTCGTAAAGTTCCTCTACTTCTTTACTGAATTTTTTAAGAATGGCATCCCTCCTGGCTTTCAGCGTCGGGGTCAGCTCGCCTGTTTCGGCCGACCAGGGCTCGTGGAGCAGGTGAAAATTGCGGATGCGCTTATAGCCGGGTAGCGCCTGATTGGCCTTTTCGACCTCTTCGGCCATAAATTGTTCGACTTTGTGGTTGTGGATCATAAACTGAGGGGCTGTCCAATGGATGTCATTTTCTTCACACCAGCTTTGAAGCAGGGTGAAATTGGGCAGGATCAGCGCTGTTGCGAAGGGGCGCTGAAAACCCATTACCATGCACTCCTCGATATATGGGGACGACCGAAGCGTATTTTCCAGCTCCTGAGGGGCGATGTATTTCCCCCCTGAAGTTTTGAAGATGTCCTTCCTCCTGCCGGTGATCTGCAGGAAACGCTTGTGCGTGATCTTCCCGATGTCTCCGGTACGCAACCAGCCGTCTTCGGTAAAAGCGGCGGCGGTCTCCCGGGGGCGGTTGTAATATCCCATCATGATATTGGGCCCTTTGACGAGTATTTCTCCCTCCTCTTCCCCCTCGGGGGCGTCGACGCGGAGCTCCAGCCCCGGGATGGGAATACCGACGGTTCCAAAACGGGTGCCCCCCGGGGAAAAGCGGTTGAAGGCGATCACCGGCGAGGTCTCTGTCATGCCGTATCCTTCGCGAACGGGAATGCCTGCGGCGGTGAAAAGCCGCGCCAGGCGGGGCTGCAGGGCGGCGGCGCCAACGATGATGCCTTCTATCCTGCCGCCCAGCTGCCGCCGCCAGTACCGGAACACCAGAATACCGGCCAGCCGGAGCTTGAGCCAGTAGAACGGCCGAAACTGGCCGCGCACCTTGTACTTTTCTCCTACCACAATGGCCCACAGGATGAGGCGCTTCAACAGGAAGGGGCGCTGGCTGGCCTGTTCCAGTATACCATCGTAGGCCTTTTCCAGAAAACGGGGCACGGCAGTGAAATAGTGCGGCCTCACTTCCCGGATAAAATCCAGCACATTTTCCTGCTGGTTGAGGTAGTAAACGGAGGTGCCCACAGCCATATAAGTCAGGGTGACCATGCGTTCGAAAATGTGGCTTACCGGCAGGAAGCTGACGGCCCGCTTGGTGTAGTCGGCCGGAATAAGCGTGATGGTGGCCTTGATGTTGCTGACGATGTTCTTGTGGGAAAGCATGACGCCCTTGGGCTCTCCCGTTGTGCCGGAAGTGTATATAATGGTGGACAGGTCGTCTTCATGGATGGCAGCCCGCAGCCCCTGAAGCGCTTCCAGGTGCTTGGCAGTAGGTTCGATAACGAGGTCGTTCCAGCCGGGAGCGTCGGGCAGCTGCTGCAGGGTGTAGATACCTCTCAGGCCGGGAGCCTCGGGCTGCAGGGCTTTTACTTTTTCCAGCAACTCCCGGTTCTCGGCCACACAATATACAACGGAAGCGTCGTTCAGGATAAAGATCAGCTCCTCCCGGCTGCAGGTAGCGTGGATGGGCACCGGAATGATACCTGCCTGCTGCATACCGAAGTCGAGGAAAACCCACCGGGGGCTGCCTCTGTAAGTGAGTATCGCGACTTTGTCTCCCCGCCGCAGGCCCAGGGACATCAGGCCGGTACTGACGCGGTTGGCCTCTTCAATGCAGGCCGAAGTAGAATACCTTTTCCACTCAATGCCGTCTTTAGTGGCCAGCGCTGTTTTATTTGGAAAGCGGGCCAGCTGATAGGGAAGAATGTCAAAAAGGCGCCTGAAGTCCATGGCCGGATTAAGCTGGTTTTCGTATTATTGTTCTCAGCATTTTTTCGGCCGATGTTTGTACTGGCAAAAAAATGCTGCCTTTAAAGCTAATAAAAAATCAGACAATTGTTCAATACATTTTAAAATGCGAGAATATGTTCAGGAAAGCCCTTCTAGGTTTTACTTTAGCCTTCTTGTTGGTAGTATCATTCGGAATGGCGCAGAATGACATAAGGGTGATGTCCTTCAACATTCGTTTTGCCAACCCGCAGGACGGTGTAGACTACTGGCCCAACCGCAAGGAGATGGTGGCCAGCATGATCCGTTTTAACGGGGCGGATATCATAGGCCTGCAGGAAGCCATGCGTTCTCAACTGGACGACCTGGAGGAACTGCTGCCCGGCTATGCCTGGTACGGCCTGTGCCGGACGGACGGGTCGGTGGATCCTGAGCCGGACAACGAATTCTCCGCCATCCTCTATCACCGGGGCCGGTTCGAGTTACTGGACAGCGCAACCTTCTGGTTATCGGAAAAACCGGAGGAGGTAGGCAGTAAAGGGTGGGATGCCGCTTTGCCACGCATTACCAGTTGGGTGAAAATGGGAGATAAACAGTCCGGAAAGGAGTTCTTCCATTTCAATACGCACTTTGACCACCGGGGTGAACGGGCCCGGGCGGAAAGCGCCCGGCTGCTGGTGGAACGCATCAGCCAAATCGCTCCGGAAAGCCCGGCCATCCTGACCGGTGATTTCAACTGCGTGCCTACCGATGAGCCTTACCGCATCCTGACGGCGAAAGGAAGTGGTTTGGCAGACGCTATATTCCTGTCGGGAATGCCCCATCATGGCCCGCTGAGCACCTGGTCCGGATTTCAGTTTCCCGGCATGCCGGGCCGGCGGATCGACTACATCTTCGTTAATGACAAAGTAAAGGTATATAAGCACGCCATCCTTTCCGATTCCTGGAGCGGCCGTTTTCCTTCCGACCACCTGCCGGTGCTGGCAGAAGTGGGGCTGGAGTAGGGGTGCCGGTTGCCCCGAAGATGCCGTATGTATTAATGGTTTTCAGGTAACTATTCACTATGATGCTGATAGTTGCTTTTTTAGATAAAAAATTCAGATTTGTGCGGCGAGCATCCTGGCCGCATGCATCTTATTTCACAAAGTACATACTGGCTGGTATGTATTACTGGCAAAAAATTTTCCCTTTTCAGTTACTGTTCTTCAGCGTCCGAAGGTAATTGATCAATAGTTCTATGGTAACGTCAAACGGTTTGCGGTTCTGGAAGGATTTGGCGATGCCGAAGGCGCCCTCCAGGGAAGAAAGCACAAAAAAGGCGGCCTTTTCCGGGTCTACGTCCGGGTCTACGAGCCTGGCCTTCTGCCCTCTTGCCAGGGAATCGTGAATGGCCAGGTGCATGCCCCGGGCGATGCGGTTGAGCCGTTGCCGGAAGCCTTCGTCCAGTGGCGCCATTTCCTGGATCAGGTTGTTGAGCGGGCATCCTAGCCTGATATTCTCCCCGGGAATGTCCCTGCGCAGCGCCATCAGGCGCTCGATGATGCCTTCTACCGGATGGCCAACGTAGCTGTACAATTGGTTCCAGTGGTCGAGGTATTGCGGAGCGATAACTTCATCGACGACACAATAGCCCAGTTCCTGCTTTCCGGAAAAGTAATGGTAAAAAGCTCCCTTGGTAATGCCCAGCTCTTTGATCACCTGGTCGGTGCGCAGCCCCTGGAAGCCGTGTTCGTGCATGGCTTTGTAGTTCTGCTCCAGTATTTGCCGGCGAGTGTCTTTCATGGATACAAATATGTACATACCTGTAGGTAGGTGTCAAGTTTTAAGCGAGGTTTTTTGAAAAATCAGGGGATAGGAGATCCTTTCGTATTCAACTATCCCCTGATATCACCATTACAAAAACTTGCAGGACTTTACTTCTGCACAGCCACCCTCCTGACGAGCACTGCCTCCTCATTCGTCAACCGGACCAGGTAGGCGCCGGCTGGATAAGCCGCCAGGCTGACGGTAACGGCAGTTGAGCCGGCCTCCGGCCGCTGCTCCAACAACCGCCGCCCGTCCATTGAAAATACTTCCACCGTTAGTTCTTCCGGCAGCGGGCCGGAGAAAAGGATGTGGAAATCTCCGTTTGTGGGGTTGGGCGCAAAGCGAACCGTTTGTCCGTTCAATTCGGCCGTACTGCTGGGCTGTACGGTGAAGGTACGTATGGCTGAAGAGGCGGCGCCGCATTCGTTCTCGGCCGCTACCCGCCAGTAGTACAGGCCGGCATCCAGCATTACATCCACCGTGTAGGCGGTAGTGCCGGTAACATCGGCTTCGTCAACGATGTTAAAGAAGTCTTCATCGGTACTCACCTGCACGAGATACGAGCCTGTGTTAGCCGCCTGCTCCCAGGTGAGGGTGGGCATGACGTCCATCAATGCCGCGCCATTTGCCGGGCCGGCCAGTTCGGGGGCGGCGGGAAGCGGCTGGATCTGCAAGCCGGCCTGGACTGTTCCCGAGTTGGCGCCATCCTCGATGGTAAAGGTGATCGTATAACTTCCGGGAGCTACATTGCCCAGGGCATCGAAGTTGACGGCAACGGTTGCCGGGGGCTCGATGCCATCCGGCCCGGCGGAGTAGGTTGCCGAGAACTCCGCAGCTGGGCCTGAAGTGAAGCTCAGGCTGGAAGGGTTCTCAAAACCAGCGCCGATTACCAACTCAAAGGAGGCGGTTTCGGAGGGGCAGGCCTCCACGGACTGGGGGCTGATCAGGAAGCTAAGGTCCGGCAGGGTTATAAAACTGAAGGCGGTTGAGGCCTCCAGCGTCCCGCATTCATTAGTGGCCGCTACCCTCCAGTAGTAGGTGGCCCCGTTCAATAGCCCATCGAGGTTGAAGACATTGCTTTCCTGGGTATTGGCCACGAGGATATCGGTGAAATCGGGATCGGTGGCCACTTCCACTGTATAGCTGCTGGCGTTCGGGCTGGCCTCCCAGCTCAGCAGAGGATTGAGCGGCACATCGGTAGCGCCGTCTGCTGGTAGCAGAAGCGGGAAGGGGCCCGGTACTCCCAGGACGGCGAGGCCTATGTCGGCGCTTCCCACGCTGGTGCTGTCGGCGCCTTCCAGGGTAATGGTGTATGTTCCCGGATCGGTTATTCCGCTGAGGGTTACCGTTACGAAAGTACCCGGGGCGGCCAGGGTGTCGCTGAAGGAAGCGCTTGCCCCGGCAGGCAGGCCGGTAGCGGACAAATGTACGCCGCCTTCGTCAAAACCGGTTCCTAAAAGGATATCGAAAGAATAATCCTCGGTGGTGCAGAAGGTATGCTGATCTTCCAGGGGCGTTATGCTCACATCGCCGGGAAGGGCGGCGCAGAAATTGAGTTCCCAGCCGTTGAGGCTACCGCCGTCAAAGGAAGCATTATCAGTGATTGAGAGGGTCCATGTTCCGCTAATGGGCTCCCCTCCGAAGTTGCTGAGAGATTGGGCGGGTTGAAAACTACCCGAGATGGCGGGCAGGTTGCCGCAGGAGTTATCGAGGTCCTGATTAGAATTGGGCGCAGTTTCGAAAATGTTGAGCAATAGGTTATCCCCGTCGCAGCCGAATGAGGATGTCGGGACACCGGGGCGGTCAAAGAGGACTACCTCCGTACCCGTAGGGGAAATCAGCGTAGCCCTCAGGTCACCTACCCAGGTATGAGAAATGTCGAGGTTGAGTACCTGTACTTCGATGATCTCTCCGGGCAGGTTCACCTCGATGGTGGAAGTGATGGTAGGGGTTCCTGATTCAGAAATTACAACCGGGACATCTGTTGACAGTTCCGGGGAGCAGATGATGGCGGCCGTGGTAAAAGAAGAGGCTGCCGCCCATTCTCCTGTACCACAGGTATTGACTGCCCGGACGCGCCAGTAATAGTCCGTCTGGGGATCTAATTGAAGGCCGGTGACGTCATTTATGGTTAATCCTCCGACTTCAACCAGGATGTCATCAAAATCGGGGCTGGTAGCCAGTTGAAACTCGTAGGAAATAGCGTCTGCCTGTTCCTCCCACTGGAAGGTGGGGAAGATCGTCCAGTCTTCCGCGCCCTCAGCGGGAGTGGAGAGCTGAACTGTATCCGGGATACCGGAAAAGACGGTCAGCTGGATCGGGTTTTCGCTCGTTTCTACCTGGTCCGTGCCGATGATGGTGATCGAATAGGCTCCGGTAGGCAGAGTGGCGGTATTGTAAAGAATGAGCTGTATCGTATCTCCCGGTAAGGCCGGGTTGCTGCTGAATAGCGCTTCGGCGCCGGCAGGGATGGTGTCGAGGCTGATGGCTACTTCACCCATGAAATTTTCACTGATAACGAGGTCGTAAACCACCGAATCCGGTGCACAGGCTACCTGAGCCGGGAGGGCCGGCGCCACGAAAAAGCTGCAGGCCATCTGCGAATGGCCTTCAAGGCGGGTAATGCCGGTATCGTCGGGGTCGAGCCAGTCTTTGAGCCGGGTACCTGGCGTCCCTCCTCCTTCCCAGGAGGTATAAAACCAGCCATAGGAATCGTAATCGTTATTCCCGCAGGCTGCTCCCCCTCCGTGGAGCTGGCCCACTACATGCCCTTCCCGGTCGAACAGGGGCGACCCGGAGGAGCCTCCCTCGGTAGTGCCGATATCCCAGTCGGGCACAATGACGTGGTCGCCGCCGGGTACTACATCGCCGCCGCTGCCCCAGTCGCCGATGTGGGTGGGGCCGAATTCGAAGCTGATCCGTTTTTCATCGGTACTCGGGTGGTGCACACAGATGACCGTATCCTGAGGGGGAGTGTCATCGACTACCCAGCCGGCAAAGAAGGCATTAGCCGTTTCCGAGACCGGGTCGTCAAATTCCACTAAGGTAAAATCTGAAGGGCTGTAACTGGCCAGGTGTTTGGCGCCGGTATTGAAGTCGTTGAGTGTTCCGTTGCCGGCGCTGCCGCTCTGCGGGGAGTTGGGCTGCCGGCAGGAACTGTTCTGAAAGTTCCAGTAGGCCACCAGAGAGGCGGCGTTGTTCGGGCCGATACCACAGTGAGCGGCTGTCATGAAAAGAGGCGCACAATCATTTCGGGCATTATTGATCAGAAAGCCGGTGCAGAAAGTGCCCCCGTCGAGGCCGATCACAGCGACAGACTGTATGATGTCCCGGTAGCGGTCGACAATCTCCCAGCCATCTGCTCCTCCGCAGACGACATCCAGGTTGCAGGAGCCGGAAACCACCTCGGCAAACCCCAGGAAATCATGGTTGACGGAAGAGAGGCGCAGCTGTAGTTCGCTTCGCTTGGCCGTGGGCAGTTGTACCTCGATGACCAGCTCATCCCCTTCGAATACAGGTGTCCACAGCTGTTCATGCTCTTCGTTGTCGGCCGGCGTAAAGGGGCCCATGACCCGCTTTTTATCTGGGGAGTATAGAATGAGCGTGCCCCCTTCGGGCATGACATAGCGGGTAAACCCCAGGTTGATGGAGTGGGCGCCGCCGGACAGGACGCGGAGGCGCCAGACGGACTTCCCGTTGGGGAGCGTTTCCCAGGAGCCCCTGTCCTCCGGGCTGATGTCCACTTCGATATGTTTGGCAAAGCGGGGCGCGACACCCGGCTGCCGCCGCTCGAGTTCGGCCTGCAGGAGAGCTTCGTTGTCCAGGGCAGGCATAATGGCCCGGTCTACACTTTCAACGGGCAGGCGGGTAGGCGCGATCCGTACATCGTATTGTTGGGCAGTCAGCAATGGATAGGCAGAGAGGCACATTAAAAGAGCCAGGGATAACTTTCTTTTCATACTAATCCGGATTTTATTGCGGCCTAAGATATTACTTTAGAATGGATACGACAAAAAATATAATTTGGGCAGGGCTGGAAGAGAAGTGAATAACAGCCTGAAATTTTTCCTGTTGATTTATTCTACCTCCACGATCATCTCGATCTCTACCGCAATACCCCGGGGAAGGGAGGCCATGCCGACCGCTGCCCGTGCATGCTTGCCCTTTTCCCCGAACACTTCCACCATCAGGTCGGAAAAGCCATTGATGACTTCGGGATGGTTGGTAAAATCGGCGGTAGCGTTGACCATGCCGGTTACTTTTACGACTCGCTTCACCCTGTTCAGGTTTCCTAATTCTGCCTTCAGGACGGCCAGCTGGCTGATGCCCGTGAGGCGGGCGGCCTGATAACCCTCTTCGATGGAGAGGCCTTCTCCCAGCTTGCCGGTGATGTAGCCACCTTCCGGTTTATTGGGCCCTTTGCCAGCCAGGAAGAGGAGGTTGCCACTACGCACGGCGTTGACGTAGTTGGCCACCGGCGAGGCTGCTTCCGGCAGCTCGATGCCTAATTCCTCGAGCCTGTTTTCGATGTCGGGGGCAGCCTGCTCCGCCGCTTCACTAATACTCCCGGAGGACGTAGACGGCTGGCCACAGTAAGTAAGCAGGACGGCCGTCAGGAGCAGGAAGTATATGAGCTTCATTTTTTCGGGTTTTGGTACGAAGAGTAAAATAGGGAAATTATGAATTTCTCAGACATTTGAAATATTTTTACTGCTCCGGCATGATAATTTATAGGGTTTTGTTACCCTTCGGTTGCTTCGTTAAACCATGCCCTTCGTGCCTGCGCCCAGGAGCTATTTTCAAAGCTGGACGATTTCCTTTTCAGAACACCTTCGCCCAAAAATTTCTAACTAAATAAACTAAATATGATTCCCTTCAATTTGAACAGCGCATTCCGGGGTACAGGCTGGGCCGTACTCCACGTTTCCATTTTTATGGCTCTTTTTTCCTGCACTGCCGAGCCCCCGACTCCCAAAGACCTCTCCAAGGAGCACCTCATTCCCAAACCGGTTGAGGTGCTTGCTACCGGCAGTTCCTTTCGGTTGACGGAGGCCACCGGCGTCTATGTGCAAAGCCCGCCGGCCCAGGCCGATGAGGTTCGGCAGGTTGGCGAATACCTGGCCGGAAAATTGAGGCCTGCCACCGGTTTTGGTTTACCGGTGCAAAATGTGGACAATGCTCCCCCGGAGGGAAGCATTTACCTGTTGCTAAGCGAGGGCGATGCCGAACTGGGCGAGGAAGGCTACGAGCTGGTTATTACAGAAGAATTGGTAAAGTTGTCGGCCAATGCTCCTGAAGGCCTGTTCCGCGGCCTGCAAACCATACGCCAGTTGTTGCCGGCAGCTATTGAAAAGAATGAAGTGCAACCGGGGCCGTGGGAAATCGCCACCGGCACCATTCGCGATTTTCCCAGCTATGCTTATCGCGGCGCCATGCTAGATGTAGCCCGTCACTTCTTCAGTGTGGAGGATGTAAAGCGGTTCATCGAACAGATCGCCCTTTACAAATTGAACGTCCTGCACCTGCACCTCACCGATGACCAGGGCTGGCGCATTGAGATCAAGTCCTGGCCCAAACTCACCACCCATGGCGGCAGTACGCAGGTAGGCGGTGGCCAGGGCGGATATTTCACCCAGGAAGACTATGCCGAAATTGTGCAGCACGCACAGGATCACTACATCACCATCGTTCCGGAAATCGACATGCCCGGCCATACCAATGCGGCCCTGGCCTCTTACCCGGAACTCAACTGCGACGGCAAGGCCAGAGAATTGTATACCGGAATAGAGGTGGGCTTCAGCACGCTGTGCACCGACAAGGAGGTTACCTACCAGTTTGTGGACGATGTAGTCCGGGAACTGGCGGCGCTTACCCCCGGCCCTTATTTCCATATCGGCGGCGACGAGTCGCACGTTACCGAAAAGGATGATTACATCTTTTTCATCAACCGGGTGCAGGATATCGTACAGGCCCACGGCAAGCAGATGGTTGGATGGGATGAGATCACGCTGGCTGAATTGGAGGAAGGCTCAGTAGCCCAGTTCTGGGCGAACGCCGAACACGCCAAAGCTGCAGTCGAACAAGGGGTGAAGGTCATCATGTCGCCGGCTACGAAGACCTACCTCGATATGCAGTACGATTCCACTACTACCCTGGGCCTGCACTGGGCGGCTTACATTGAGGTGGACAGCGCCTATATCTGGGACCCTGCTACTTTCGTAAAAGGAGTATCCAAAGAGGATATCCTTGGTATTGAATCACCGCTATGGTCGGAGACAATCACCAATATGGATGAAATAGAATATATGGTATTCCCCCGCCTGGCGGGCCATGCCGAAATCGGCTGGACGCCGGCTTCGGAAAGGAACTGGGAGGAGTATAAAGTTCGGTTGGGCCATCATAAGGCGAGGTTCGAAGCCATGGGGATAGATTATTACCCTTCCGCGCTGGTACCCTGGGTGGAGGTGGAAGCTATGCCCGCGGGTGAATCTTCAGAACAATAGGCCAAGCGCACCGGGAAAGCCGGGGAAGCTGGGTAAGGCCGAATAACAGGGTGGTCAATTGGTGGTGGAAATCTCTACCAGTATTGCCTCCCGGGCTTTATTATCATACAGCTTCCCCCGCCTTACTACTGCCTCGATATCGCGCACGGCCCGGATATCTTCCAGCGGGTTACCGTTCAGGATCACCAGGTCGGCTACTTTGCCGGGGGTTACTGTACCGAAGTCGCTTGTCAGGCCCAGGAATTCAGCGGGGTTGATGGTGGCAGTCTTCAGGGCTTCGGCTGGGGACAGCCCGGCGTGTACTAAGAGTTCCAGTTCGTTGTGCAGGCCGATGCCGGGCCAGCACAGGGGGTTGGCCCCGGTGTCCGTTCCCGCCAGGAGTTTAACCCCCGCGCGGTGCATTTCGCCGGTTATTCTGAGGTAGAATTCCAATTGGCGGCGTTTGGTGGCCAGCACTTCCGGCTGGCGGTATTTGAGATGCACGTTCGTTTCCGGCCCCCAGTATTCCTTCAGGTAAGGCGGCAGGTATTTCCAGTAAGCGCTGTCTTTTACGGCTTCCTCTTCGTAGTAGGCATTTTTGTACCACATGCTCAAAGTGGGGGTATGCCAGGTATTGTGCCTGGCAAACTCCCGGAACAGGGCCTCCGCTTTTTTCTCATCATAGGTGTCCATAATGAGTTTATTGCGCAGAAAATAGCGCTGAAGGCCATCTTTGGCCTGTTCGAATTCCACCTCTCCCCGGCGTATGCGCTCGCCCTCCCTCGAGCAGTCGGTAAGGATATCGAGCAGGTGTTCCTGGCAGGCCATACCGGTGCGGGCGCCTTCAGCGGTGGTAACTTCTGTGGGAATGTGCCCCACTACCGGGAAGCCGATCTTATTGGCGTACTCCATAAGTGCAAAAAACACTTCGCGTGGCAGCCCGGAGTAAACTTTCAGAAAATCGATGCCCTCCTCGATCAGGCTGTCCACTACGGGTTTCACCCGTCTGGCGTCGGCTATAGATACCGAGCCGTCCCACATGGCGTTGGGGCCGTCGAGCAGGGGGCCGGCAGCTATGATCTCCGGGCCCAGCAGGGCGCCCTGCCGGATGCGGCGGCGCCAGTCATTGACCACTTCCAGGCTTCCTGCCATATCCCTGGTTCCGGTAACCCCATAGAGGACAAACAGCGGCATCAGCTGGTCGCGATGCGCAGGGATGGGTTTCATCCACCACACTTCCGGGTCGTCGGGGTGGGTGTGCATATCCCACAAGCCAGGGATGATGTAGTGTCCGGTAGCGTCAATAAAGGTAATATCTTCAACCGGAAGGGAACCAGCGGGTGCAACCCGTGCGATGCGGTCGTTGATGATGAGGATGTCTTTGCTGCCCTCCATGAGGCGCCCCTGTTTGACATCCACTACCCGGGCATTGAGAATGGCCAGGGGCTGGGCATAGGGGCAGAATACCGTGAGCACGAATAGAAATGACAGTAGCGTTTTCATGAAAGGAAAGCGTTTATCTTTCAATTTATGGAAATAAGCGGCCAGGTTGAGGGGTGAATATTGCCAAACCGGGAAGCTCGAAGTGGCAAAAGTGAATATTCAGGACTGGGCGTATTGTTTTACTTTTTGACAGCCAGGCACTTACCGATTTTTTTGTGTGGTTTTCCTAGAAAGCGCCCCTGGATTTTAGCCTGCTTTCTGTCCTGTTTTTTCTCCTGCGAAAGCAGTAACTTTGCCTCGGGCTCATCTGTCGCCCCACACCGCCTAGTGGCCAGGCGACTTGAAGTCGACTGGCCACTAGGCAGCTGTAGTGAAAGCCGTACATGAGCTGGAAAAATGGCCTGTGGCATTACTGAATTATGTGGGAAGCGGTGCTATTGTTTTCAGCAGTAGGAAAGATCTGTGAAAAAAATAAAACGACAACATGCCTCATACCCTCGAGATCTGCTGCGATTCCGTCGCATCGGCCATTGCTGCCGGGCAGGGCGGCGCCGGCCGCATTGAGCTTTGCGAAAACCTTGCCCAGGGCGGGGTGACGCCCAGCGCTGCCAAGATCAAATTTGCGAAAGCCCGGCTGTCCATTCCGGTATTCGTATTGATCCGGCCCCGCAAGGCGGATTTCCTGTATACGGATCTCGAGTTTGAGATCATGCTGGAGGATATACGCCAGGCAAAAGCGATGGGGGCCGACGGCATCGTCTCCGGAGCATTGAATGCCGATGGAACGGTTGATAAGGAGCGCACCCGAATGATGGTGGAAACAGCCCGCCCTCTGCCCTTTACCTTCCACCGCGCCTTTGACATGTGTAAAGATCCGCTGGCGGCCATAGATACCCTGGCGGAATTGGGGGTAAAACGTATCCTTACCTCCGGCCAGCAGCCTACCGCAAAGGAAGGCAAGGCAAACCTCGAAAAATTTGTGCAATATGCTGGCGGGCGGATCACCATCATGGCCTGCGGCGAACTCCTTCCGGACAATATCGGCGCCCTGTTGGATATAGAGGGGCTGACGGAATTCCACTCCGCCGCCCGGATGGAAGTCCGGAGCCGGATGGCGTACACCGGAGCGGTGAATATGGGCGATGAAGCCGTCCAGGACGAATTTCGCTGGCAGGAGGTGGATGAGCGCCTGGTGCGGGGTATGGGGGAGGTGCTGAACGCCGCCCGATAGCGCGGCGGCCCGGGAATCGGTATTCGCTATTCGCGGGCCGCTGAAAACCAGGAAGCCTCCAAACAAGATAAAGAAACACCACTTCTTAAGGTGCCGGGCCCTTTTGTTCACTGCTCTCAGCCAGGAGAAGTTCCGCCTTTCGCCCCCTTTCTGCCGCCCATAACCAGACATTGTTCCGCCTTCGCACCCGTCCTCGTCTCTCAGCCGGGTAAACTTCCGCTTTCTGACTTTGGGGTGCCGCTTGCACCTCGCCCCACTTTCTGGTCACCACCCCTCAAACGGGTCCTTCCCCGTCTGCGCCACATAGCGGGCCAATGACCGGTAGGATGTGTAGTACTTATAAATGTTGCTCACATACTCCACTGTTTCCTGGCCGATCTCCCGGGCGGCGATCACCTCGACATTGTCGAACCAGACGGTAGGGTCAAGCCCCCGGTCGCCGGCCTTCTTCTGCAGTTTCCGGATGCGGGCAGGGCCGGCGTTGTAGGCCGCCACTGCGAACAGGCCGGCATTGAGGGAATCGATATCCGGGCTGACAAAATATTTGTCGATAAGGAAACGGAGGTATTTGGCGCCCGCCTCGATGTTGCCCTCCAGGCTATGCACATCCTGAATCCCGATATCGGGGCCTTTTGCCGTGCTGGGTTTTACCTGCATGATACCCACTGCTCCGGCAGGGCTGACGAGTTCAGGGTTGAGGCGGGACTCCTGAAAGCCCTGGGCGGCGAGCAACAGCCAGTCGAGTTCGTATTGTTTTCCGTATTTCATGAAATATTCGCGCGTTGCGCGGAAGCGCTGCCGGTCTTTCGCCGAAAAGGCTTTTTCTACATAATCGGCCTTGCTGAGGTAGCGGTTGAAGATCATATTGCCCAGCAGGGTCCCCTTCCGGTTGCGGCGGACGAAATCATCGACTACCGCCTTGAATTCAGGGCTGTCCTTACGAATGGCCCAGGCGATCTTCCCTCCTTCATAGACGGCAATATCCTGGTGTATGGTAAGGCTGTCGAACACCTGCCTCCAGAAGCGCCCCTTCTCCTGATCAATGATCGTCATTGGGAAAAGGCCGGAATTCACCATCTCCAGTATGTCTTCATCCTCGAGCTGCTCTTCCACCAGAGCGGTCCCTATTTCCGGCTGGCCGGCCTGCCGCAGAGAATCATTGATGGCTTGCAGGTGCTCATAGAAACTGCTCGACCGGCGGATGTAAACCGTCTTCCCCTTTAATTGATCAAAGTTTTTCACCGGCGGAGCGCCCGGCCCGGTAGCCAGCACCTCCCGGGCGCCGGTAAAAACCGGCGCTGAAAAATCGACCAGTTTCTGTCGTTCCGGAGTGATCGTGAGGCCGGCCACAACAATATCCCCGTAGCCTTCCAGCAGGGCCGGGATAAGCTGTCCGCGGGACAGGGGAATGAAAACGATATGCATTTTCTCCTTTCCTCCCAGCCGGCTGTGGAGCTCCTTTTCAAAATGAGACATGGCCTCATAGGCGATGCCGCTGCGCTCCGTGCCATTGATGTAGTAGCTCGTTGGGCTGTAGGGGACCAGGGCCCGGATGCGGCGCCGGGCCAGGATGCCTTCCCACCCGCCGGCCCAGCGTTCGTTGAGGCCGATGACTTCATCCAACGGGTCGGAAGAGGCCAGTTGCACCTCCTCTTTTTCCGGGGCTGCTTTTTCTGCTTTTTCTTCAGAAGGAGCGGCATCCTGCCTGCAAGCGGAAAAGAGAAGGAGGGCCAGGGACAAGGTAGCCCAAAAAGAAGGAGCGGATGACATGGTTTTAGGTTTGGCGGCTATCATTCCAAGGTTGGACAGCCAGGCAGGGCTTCATCCACTGTACACAGCCCTGCAACCCTTGTCCAGCGTTAGACGGGTAGCCGGTTTGGTTATGGGTATTCTTGATCTGCAACAAGTTAGTAAAAAAAGGGGAGGATTGGAAGGGGTAAGGCAAGCAGGCATTGCAGTAAACATGGGAGCATATACACTGCCGGCCCTGCTCACCTCACACATCTCCACTCCAGTATTCAGTTTGCGTGCAGGACAGAATCGAATTCCTTATCCTCAGGGCTGTTATTTACCGCAAGCGGGCAGAAAGCCCAAACGAGAAAGCAGCCAGGTGATCCTTTGGGCTATCCGTAAACCTGGCGCCCGGCACCAGGTCAGTGAAGCCTCTCCGAATACGCAGCTGGGCCGACAGGCCCTCCAGCATTTGGAAAGAAACGCCCAGGCACAGGCCAAAGTCGTTGCTCCGCAGTTCATCGCGAACCGGCCAGTTGGGGTCAGATCCTTCCCCGAACCTGCGGCCGGACTCCTCTATGGAGGTGATGCCGCGGCCGAAATCCTGCCAGTCCACCAGCCGGGCATAGTACGCTGCGGCGTAATACGACCAGGAACTCTCCGGTTTGAACTGCGTGGCCCAGCCCAGCTCCGCATCGACGAAGTGAAGTGCGGAAAGCTGTATAGCGGAGACTGTTCGCCGGGTTTCAGTGGAAGTGATTACTTCTTCGGTGTTCAGGCTCAGCCGTTTGAAGCCGCCCAGGCGGCGGTGGCCGACGGAAAATTGCAGCTGGCTTTGAGGGGAAAGGGCCCAACTGCCCCAGGCCGCGGCCTGTACTCCGGCGCCCGGCCCATCAGGTTCTGGTTGCAGGTGCATTAGATAACCGGCGCTTATCCCGGCCTGGAAGCCCTGGCCGTTAGCTGTCAAAACACTACAGAAAGAAAAAGCAGCAAAAAGGAATGGTAAATATTTCATGGCCGTACTTTTAGTTGGTGATTAAAAACGATAGCGAAACCCTGCCCAGATCGTTGTTGTACTGTACCCTCTGATTCTGGGCTGCAGTGCGTCAAATATTCCCACAGGGCCCAGGTTGCCGGGCAACGGCTGCCGGGGTTCCGGGAAGGCACTTTTACCCGGCCCTCCGAAGGATTCGGTTGCCTCAAATCCAATGGCTATTCCAAAACGCCTCTGCGGCCAGTAGGTATAGTCGGTACGAAAGACAATAAAATCATTGTCGACGCCCCGGTATTTTATGAGGTATTGCCGGCCGTTTACGGTGTAACTGTTCTGATCAAACCACTGCCGGTAACGGCCCAGGCCCAGGGATACCCCCAGGTCTCCCTGCCAGATGCGGAGTTGTGCCCGGGGAGCGGCATATGCGGCTACCGTCTTCACTTTATAGGACAACAGGAAAGGGTAGATATTATTGCCGACAAATTCCGATTGGACTCTTGAGGTATGCAGTTGCCCGAAAGAGAAGTGGGCTGTGAGGGAAAACCAGCGCGAAAGCCGGTATTCCACAGTAGTTTCCACTGGAATGAGGTTGGCGTCTCTTTCTCCCTGCAGGCTTTGCTGGGTATAAGGATACATGGAGAACCCGAATCCTATGCCGGCCACCCAGCGGCTGTCAGGGCCTGAGGCCTGTGCGTGCAGGCAAAAGGGGAGCAGCAACAGCCACGCGGCTGTAGTCAGGAATGATCTTACTTTCATGGCTTGATTAGTATTTTTCGATTACGTCAGGAAATAGCGTTTTTCGGTCGCGCCGCTGTTTCACGGGCTCGGGAAGGAGCTGTTGCAAGTCCGGCGGCAGCGGGCCAGGTATTTCGAGCTCAGCAGGCGCCCGGGTGGGAAGTGCCGGCGGCACGGCCCACGGCCTCCTTAACTGTTCCTCCCGTAACGGAAGAGGGAGGAAGGGCGTTTCCTTTTCCGGCAATGCCGGCAGAGGGAATGATGCGCCATGCTCCGGCGACAACCTGCTGTCGGGCAGCAACCGCGTATCGGGGCCGGGCTTTAACCGGCCCTCTTCCGGTATAGAAGGTTCTATGGGTTGCCGGGAGATATCCGGCAAGGCCGGCCTTTCTGTCCGGGTTGGTGGCTGTGGAGGCGCCTGTTCTGCCGGCCAGTACCACCACAACAGCAGCCCGCCTGCGCCGAGCAATAAAAGGATCAGCACTTTCCAACCCCAGGCCAGGCCAGGCATACCGGCGCCTGGAGATGCGCCGGCTACGCCACCGCCCGCACCGTCGAGCAAACCCTCCATGGCCGCCCAGGCTTCCGGGTCGTAGCCGAACTCGTGCGTTTCGACGGCCTGTCGGACATCCGCTTCCCATTTGTTGGCCTCCTGGCTCATGCCGATTGTTCTTTATCGTTATTGTAATAAGGTTCCAGGGCCGCTTGCAGCAACTCCCGGGCTTTGGCGAGGCGCCATTTGCTGGCGCTTACCGTAATGCCGATCATGGCGGCGATCTCCTCATGCTTGTAACCGTCGATGACGTACAGGCTGAAAACCGCCCGCAGATAATCCGGGAGTCTTTGTATATGACGGAAGATGTCTTCCGCCTGCAGTTTGCTCTCAGCATGGTTGTACACCGGCCGGGCTTCTGCGGTTTCCAGGCTGTAGCGCTCGCGGTAGCGCTGCTCCATGCGGAGGTGGTCCATCGTTACCCGAAAAGTGATGGTGGACATCCATCCGGAGAAGCTGCCCGCCTCTTTGTAGTTTTCCAGGCTTTTGAAGATCTGGAAGAAAGCTTGGTTGAGCAGGGCGTTGGCTTCCTCCCGGTTGCTCGTATAGCGCATGGGGATGCCGAGCAATTTGCCATAGTACCGCCGGTACAGGGCCTGCTGCGCGCGGCGGTCGCCCTTCAGGCAACCGCGCCGCAACTCTCCGTCTGTGCTGTTGGTTCCGTATGGCATTGGTTTCCGCTTTTACCTGTACTATCGGTAAGGAAAGAAGAAGGGTTAGCGGAAAAGCAGATTTTTTTTAATTTTTTTTTCAATACTCAAACCGTAGCCCCAGGGCGCCGCCCAGATGGAGGAAATTCCTGTCGGGGCTATCCTTCATCGGGCTGGTGATGGAATACTCAGCGGCAGGTATGGCGAAAGCATATATGCCTGGCGCCAGCAACCGTTCCACTCCGATGCCCAGGCCGGCGGACAGGCTCAGGCGCCGGTAGCCGTCTAGTTTCCCTGTTGTCCAGATGACATCCTGGCTGTTTGGTTGAAAACCACTTCCGGAAGGGCCGTAAAAAACCAGCACCGGTTGCCGGTATCGGGTATTCAGATAGACATTAGCCGCACCGTAGGGCTGCAGAAAAAGGCGCAATGGGCCGTCTGTAACGGAGAAGCGGGCGCCAAACTGCAGGCCCAGGTACCGGCTATTGAACTGCCGGCCGTGATAGCTTTCGGCGGGGCCGAAATTGAAGGACGGGGCCTCTGTCAGCGGATTCTGGTTATTGTTAATTACCAGAGGCGTTATCAAGCCACTTGAGATATTTGGAAAGAAAGGTTGTCCTGAGGTGTACCTTTGTCTTAGCTCGTAGCGGTGTTCCTGGTTGCTGAAACTGAGGCCGGCGAAAAGCTGCCAGCGTGTGGCAGGAAGCTGGTGGAAATAGTTCACTCCGGCGGAGTAACTCAGCCCGCCCTGATAGCCGTGTAGAGCGTCGTGCTCCAGGGGTTGAGTTCGCCAGAGGGCGCCCTGAGCGCCCAGGCTGTTTTGAGCAAACAGGCCGAAAGGAAGGAACGACAAGGTGAAAAAAGCAAAGAGTAGAGCGTTAGTTTTCATGTCAATAAAATTTCAGGTGGTTGTGGGTTCCATCCGGACTACCCGGAGGGTCTCGATCTTGGTATCGCTCACCAGTTCCAGGAAGAAACGGTAGCCGTTCAGCTCCAGCACATCTCCCCTTTCGGGAATGGCGCCGTGGGTCATCACCAGGTAACCCGAGAGCGTGTGGTAGTCGCCTTCCGGCAGGCCCAGGTGGTATTTCTCGTTAAGATAATCAATTTCCAGGCGCCCGGAAAAAATAAATTCTTCGCCCGGGCGGACGACCGTCTCTACATACTCTTCCTGGTCGTGTTCGTCTTCGATCTCACCGAAGATCTCCTCCAGGATGTCTTCCAGGGTGATCAGGCCGGAAACCCCTCCGTATTCATCTACTACGATGGCGATATTGATGCGGTCGCGGATGAACTGGTTGAGCAGGTCAGTCACGCGCATGGCCTCGGGGATGAAGGGCAGGTCCATGATCAGTTTGCTGATGGATTTCGGCTGCTTGAGCAATTGCTGATGGTGGACGTACCCCAGCACGTTGTCGATGTCATCCTTGGTGACAATGATGCGCGAGAGCTTGGTCTCCCGGAAGAGCTGTTCCAGGTCATTCACGCTGGAGCTGAGGTCGATGTTCTCGATCTCCGGGCGGGGCACCATACACTCCCGTACACGTACGTCCCGCAGGTTGAGGGCCTTGCCGAAAAGCTCGCGGTCGATGTCTTCCTCGGTATCGGTATGGGTATCATTGATGAAGTTCTCCAGGTCGAGGCGGGTGAAGGCATTATCCACTTCTTCGATGGGGGTGCGCAGGGCGCGGAGCAGGAGGTTGGACAGGCGGGTCATCACCCAGGATGGGATGAGCAACAGCCATTGCAGCAATTTCAGAGGATAGGCAAAGAAGTAGAGGACATCGTCGGCATAGAGCCGAAACAGGGTTTTGGGCAGGAATTCCCCGAACAACAATACAATGATGGTTGCCAGAATGGTCTCAACCAGCAGCAGGATAAGCGGCGACTGAAACCAGGTGATCTGAAGCAGGTGGGGTTCGACCAGTTGGGTCAGCAGGAAGGTGAAAACCACCAGGGCGATGTTGTTGCCAACGAGCATGGTGCCGAGGAAGCCGGCGGGGTCGTCATAAAAACCGGCAAGCACCTGCCCCCGCTGGGTGCCCTTTTTCTTCTTGAGTTCAACCCGCAGCTTATTGGCAGAGATGTAGGCGATCTCCGTGCCGGAGAACAGGGCGGACAGCATCAGGAAAAATATGATCAGGGCAATCAGCATTATTCCAGTTCCTTTTCCAAATCTTCAACTTTCAGGCGCCCTTCGATGGCGTTGATCCGGGAATAGCTAAAGTCCTGATCGGCTTCAAATCCATGCCCGTAAATGATCTCATCGGGGCGGGTGATCACCACGAATTTATTGGTATAGATCTTTCTCTTGCGTTCATCCCAGATCAGCTCCTCGGTCTCGATCTTCTCTCCTTCGACACTTTGCCAGACGACGCTATCGCGGACGATCACTTCGTTCTTATTCTCCAGCCGCAGGCCGTAGCGTGCGTCGAGCTGGCTCGTTATCGCTCCTTCCGGCCCGAAGAAATCAACGGACACCCCGTCGGGGAATTCCTGTCGGGGTTCCCTGCGGTCGAGGTGGTACAGCATGGTAGGGCCGGTGATGCGCACCCGTACCTGAGCGGAGTCGCTGTAAAGTATCTCCACATCCTTGGCCGTTTCCACCTGGGTGTTAAACCGGGAAACAAGGGCATCGACGTCTTCCACTTCGTTCTTACAGCCGGCCCAAAGCAGGGCGAAACCCGTTGCCAGAGCTATAACCCATCCCCTTCGCCGGCGGTGTTCTGACAAGTTTAGGAAAAAATGAGCAGTATGCAAGTTTATTTTTCTCAGCATTTTATTTGAAATAGAATCTGCAAATATAAGGCCCTGTGCTGGTACTAACGCTTAAAGGCAGGCCAATTCCGTGAAGGAAGAGTTAAATTGACCAATATCATTGGGCTTTTGTACCACAGGTTGGACCTTTGCAGCAGTAAAAAGCCCCTACGCCATGAAAAATGTAGAATTGCTGGCTCCTGTCGGCTCATTCGAGTCTTTGAGGGCCGCAGTCGATGCCGGTGCAGATTCGGTGTACTTTGGGCTGGAACAGCTCAATATGCGAGCCCGTTCGGCAAATAATTTCGTGATACCTGACCTGCCCGGTATTCAGCGCCTCTGTTCGCGCAGGGGCCTGCGCACCTACCTGGCCCTCAATACCATCCTCTACGACCACGACCTGCCCCTGATGCGGCGAACCGTCGATGCTGCCAGGGATGCCGGCATTGACGCTATCATCGCTGCGGACCCGGCAGTCCTGGCTTATGCGCGCGAGAAGGAAGTGCCGGTGCACATTTCCACACAGGCCAACATAACCAATATTGAAGCCGTACAGTTCTACGCCCCCTATGCGGAAGTGATGGTGCTGTCGCGGGAACTGACCATGGGGCAGGTAGCCCGGGCCTGCCGGCAGATCCGGGAGAAGGGGATCACCGGCCCCGGCGGGAAGGAAGTGCGGATCGAAGTATTTGCCCATGGCGCTTTGTGCATGGCCATTTCGGGTAAATGCTACCTCAGCCTTCATACCCATAATGCCTCTGCTAACCGCGGCGCCTGCAAGCAGAACTGCCGCCGCAGTTATACGGTAAAGGACGAGGAGGGCAATGAACTGCTCATTGAAAACGAATACATCATGTCGCCCAAAGACCTGGCCACCATCGGGTTTCTCGACAAGCTGGTGGATACGGGAATCGGTATACTCAAGATCGAAGGGCGCAGCAAGGGGCCGGATTACGTTTACGAGACGGTTAGCTGTTATCGGGAAGCCCTGGCGGCTATTGCCGATGGCAGTTACGGGCCGGAAAAGGTGGAGGGATGGATGCAGCGCCTGGGCCGTGTTTACAACCGGGGGTTCTGGGGCGGTTACTACCTGGGGCAGAAACTAGGGGAATGGACGGATGCGCCGGGCTCCAAAGCCAGGGAACACAAAGTGCTTATTGGCTCAGGGGTCAAGTATTTCAGCAAGCTCAAGGTGGGAGAATTCAAATTGCAGGCCGGCAACATCAAGATCGGCGATGAGGTGCTCATCACCGGGCCGACGACCGGGCTGCTCCGGGCCCGGGTCACGAACCTGCATCTCAACAACGTACCGGTGGAGGGCATTTTCCGCCGCGGTGTCCATTTCTCTATGCCGGTAGCCAGAAAGGTACGCCCCTCCGATAAACTGTACAAAATAGAACATGATCCAGATCGCGTTTCAGAGGAATAAATGTATCGGATGTAATGCCTGTGTGGAAGCCGCTCCGGAGCAATGGGTGATGTCGGAAGTAGACGGTAAGAGCTACCTCCGCAAAGGGCGGCGGCATGGCGATTTTTACATCCGCAACCTACCCATAGTAGAATACGAAGCCAGCCTCCGCGCCGCGCAGAATTGCCCCGCCAGGATCATTAAGGTGAAGGTACTGTGAGGGCAAGGGAGGGCTGTTTCGTGATTTGTGATTCGGTAAAGCGAATACCAAATCACGAAGCGCCAACCGCCTGAACGGCTTAAGACAACTTCCTGCCCTCTTCTACCAGCAGTTTTTTAGTGAGGAGGATGCCATCCGCTTCACTGCCATCGCCTTCAAACTCGATGCCGATATGCCCGGTGTACCCGGAATCTTTGACCAGCTTCAGGATGCGGCCGTAGTCGATGGTTGTTTCCTCGCCCTGCTCGTTGAAGGCATAGGATTTGGCGCTCACCCCTTTGGCGTAGGGCAGCAGGTCGTGCATCCCGTCGTAGCGGTTGTATTCATTGATGCATTCTCCGTCCTCACCCCGTTCGATGCAGAAGTTGCCGAAGTCGGGCAGCGTACCGATATTGGGCCGGTTCAGCGCCTTCATGATGAAGGATAACCAGCGCCCGTCTGAAGAGTATCCGCCGTGGTTCTCCACCAGAACATTCAGTTGCAACTGGGCGGCATAATCGCTGAGTTGCTGCAGGCTTCGGAGGGCGGCCTGGGCCACATCGCCGGGGTTTCCCTGCCCCGCAGCATTTACGCGGATGGAATGGCACCCCAGGGTTTTCGCTGCGTCGAGCCACTTGTAGTGGTTGGTAACGGCCTCGGTGCGGGCAGTCTCATCTGTACTTCCCAGGTCGCCTTCCCCATCGATCATGATGAGCAGGCTTTTGACCCCATTGTCGTCGGCGCGCTTTTTCATCTCCGCCAGGTAGGCTTTGTCCTTGGCCTTGTCCTGGAAGAACTGTGAAACATACTCTACCGCATCAATGCCAAAATCGTTTTTTGCTCTGGCGGCAAAGTCCAGGTTATCCATTTTGCCGCTCTGCAGGGCTTTGTGCAGGGACCATTGGGCGAGGGAGATCTTGAAGAAAAGGCCTTCAGGTATTTCGACATTTTCGACGGTGCTTTTATTGTCACTTTGACAGGCGGACAGCCCATAGAGGGAAACGCCGGCGAGGATAAGGCCGGAATCGCGGAGGAAGGTGCGTCTGGATCTTTGCATAGGGAATCTTTTTGGCGAAAATAAGTAATTGTGGCCAATTAACTGTTGAATTGATTCATCGCATTCTGCAGGCCGATGGTGCCGAAGGCCTTGGCGGCTCCGGCTGCCTTTTCAAGGATCTCCGGCAACTGATCGGCCTCTTCTGCCGACCATTCCCCCAGTACGTAGTCTACCTGCCGGCCCTTGCTGAATTCGTTGCCGATGCCGACGCGCAGGCGGGCATAGTTATTGCCGCCGGTAACCTGGTCTATGTCCTTCAGCCCGTTATGGCCCCCGTCGCTGCCCTTCCCTCTGAGCCTCAGCTTGCCGAAAGGCAGGTTGAAGTCGTCAACGACGGCGAGCAGGCGGTTTTTGTCCACCTTTTCTTTCTGCATCCAGTAGCGGACGGCCTTGCCGCTGCGGTTCATGTAGGTAGAGGGTTTGAGCAGGACGAAGGTGCGCCCCTTGTGCCGGAAAGAGGCGATATCACCCAGGGTATCGGTTTTCCACTCCGCGTTGAATTCGCGGGCCAGGGTGTCCGCCACTTCAAAACCGATATTGTGGCGGGTGTTTTCGTATTTGGCGCCTATATTTCCCAGGCCAACGATCAGGTATTTCATTGGGTCCGCTTCTTTCTTTTCTCGTTTTCGGAATAGTTTGCTCAGCCAGGACATTTTCGATGTGTAAATGTGCGAAGGTGTAAATGTGTAAAAGGGCAGGTGCAATTTGGGGACGGCACATTTACACACCTACACACCTACACATTTACACCTTTACACGACAATTCTACACCGCCACCTTATACTCCCTCAGCGCTTGGTTGAGCGACACTTTCTTGTTGGTGCTCTCCTGCCGCTGCCCGATGATCAACGCGCAGGCGACCTGATAGGTTCCGGCGGGAAACTCCTTGGCGTAAGATCCGGGAATGACAACCGAGCGCGCCGGCACCCGCCCCTTGTAGGTAATGGGTTCTGGCCCGGTAACATCGATGATGCGGGTAGATTGGGTAAGGACGACATTGGCGCCCAGCACGGCTTCTTTTTCCACCCGCACGCCTTCGACGACGATGCTGCGGGAGCCGATGAAACAATCATCTTCAATGATGGTAGGGGCGGCCTGTGGGGGTTCCAGCACTCCGCCGATGCCCACGCCTCCGCTCAGGTGTACATTGCGGCCGATCTGGGCACAGGAGCCTACCGTGGCCCAGGTGTCGACCATGGTGCCGCTGCCTACCCAGGCGCCCAGGTTGACGTAGCTGGGCATCATGATAACGCCTTTCTCCAGGTAGGCCCCGAAACGGGCAATGGCATGGGGGACAACCCGAACCCCCAGGGTGGCGTAATCTTTCTTCAACGGTATCTTGTCGTGGAATTCAAAAGGGCCCACTTCGATAGTTTCCATCTGCTGAAGCGGGAAGTAGAGCACAACGGCTTTTTTGACCCATTCGTTGACTTTCCATTCGCCGTCATCCGTAGGTTCAGCTACCCGCACTTTCCCCTGGTCGAGCAGTTCCATTACGTGAAAAACGGCTTCCTGAACAGGTTTGTGGGACAGCCGGCTGTGGTCTTCCCAGGCTTCTTCTATGATCTGTTTGAGGTCCATCATCGGGATTGGCAATTGATTTTGCCGCGAAGATACGATCCATGGCTCAGCTTTCGAAGTTTTGGTTGTTGTGGTTTTCCCACGCCTTATATTTCGAGTTCGAAGGGAGGATTGAAATGCTGAAAGAAGCCACGTACGAAGCTGCCGTTGACGAAGATGCTGCCGTTGTGTTCTTCTCTGCCATAGGATTCATGGACGTGCCCGAAGAGGTGCAGCCTGGGCCCCAGCTCATTCACCCGCTGGCGCAGGTCTTTACACCCTACCGAAAACCCCATGGAGGTGCGGTCCAGAATACCTGCCGGAGGGGTATGAGTGATCAGGATATCTACGTCACCGGGTATCTTTTCCCAGTATGCCCTCAGCGCCTCGCCCCGCTTGCGGTTGAAGGCGCCGACGAATCTTGGGATCATGGGAGAGCCCCAGATGTGCAACCCCTCCAGGTCCAGGCTCTCATTCTCCAGGTAGAAGGTATTCTCGGGCAGCATATTGTGGTACTTTACTGAATCTACCTCCAGCATGCGGTCCATGTTGCCACCGATAAATATCTTATAGGTATGGGGCAGTTCCGCCAGCCAGTTCAGGAAATCCAGCATCTGCGCTTCCCTCCCGTTGGTCACATCCCCGCCGTGAATGAGGACGTCGCCATCCGGAATTTCCGCTTTGCGGTGTTTACCGTGGGTGTCGGAGATGAAAATGATCTTCATAGTGGCGTGAGTTTTTTGGATTATGGCTTTCCCGGTTGATCCGGAGAGGGCAACAGTATAATCCTGATCCAAACATACTCTTAATATAAGTAACATTTTCAAAAGTGAAATCTATTACCGGTTACCGGGATACCTTTCCCGGTGACAAAGGTCAGTGCCTTTTTCTTCCATAATTTTTATACTTCCGCTAAAACTTCCAGGATGAAAAAAAATCGCCCTTTCTCCCTGTACCTTCTCGCCTTTCTCGTCCTTTTTCAGTGTGGCAGCGGCCTGCTGGGCGGCTTCAGCCTGATCGCGGACCCTTCGGGCAACAGCCTGCAAATGCCCGCCTCAGAATTTCTGGAAGGGACGCCTTTCAATAATTATCTGGCGCCCGGGGCCATCCTGGGCATCCTGCTCGGGTTGTTTCCTCTTATTGTGCTCATCGGCCTGTGGCGGCGCCCCGGCTGGGCCTGGGCCGATAAACTGAATGTTTACCGTCATTATCATTGGGCCTGGGCATTCAGTCTTTACCTCGGCCTGATGCTCATCATCTGGATCGATGTGCAGATCGCTTTTATCGGCGGCGGGCATTTCCTGCAAACCATTTATGGTTTGCTGGGCGTGGCTATTCTCATTCTCACGCTCCTGCCGGGTACCATGCAGTATTTTCGGCAGGAGGCCGCCGGGTGAATGAAGCGCCCGGAAAATTGAAAAATATGCCTCTGCCACTCTTATTTAAAAATATACTAAATCCTTGTAAACAGATAATCAGGCCCTTGTGGCGGGGTGTTTTAAAAAAAGGAGAGTGCCAAAATTTTTCAGCCCGGCTGCCAAATCAGAAATGATTAAAAAAACCATCAGGAAGGTTTTTTCAATACGACATTTTTCTATATTTGCGCCATGCTCCCAGCTAAACTCCATTCTTCCAGTTTCCGGTTTTAGTCAACAAATCATGCTTCTGCCCTGGCGGGCACTTATTAATCTCAGGACGGCCTAGACAAGTTTCAGACGATTTTTTTAGGGTAAATGGACAGTTCATCCTGTGCATCAGCTAGTTGCCAGCCGCTGATTAAAGCTGCTGTCAATTGATGCCGGAGGTATTTACGGTTTTAACCTGGCCATCACCCGGAATTTTTGAGAATAGCAATTATCGAATCATAAACATCCCAAAAATGAGATTTGTCCAGATCACGCTTCTTCTGGCTGTCCTTTCCGTTTGCAGCCACGCACAAACCCAATCCCCTCTTCAACGAGAGATCCAGTTCCGCCAGCTAAGCGGCAAAACCATGAAATCCTTCCCGATCTTCCGATGGGACGGCGAAGTGGGAGCCGACAAGCAACATATCGTTACCAAGGGCCACCTAATGCAACTGGATGGGCAGGCCCTTAAACAGGCCTACGAGGAAAATGCCGCCGCCATCACCCTGCAGATCCCAACCGGGGAAAAGAACACCCTCAACCTGAAACTGGCCCGATACGACCTGTTCACCGACGATTTCAGGGTGGTGAGCAACGGCAAGGAGGGGGAAGCCGTTGAATACCGCCCCGGCCGGTTCTACCGGGGCGTCGTTGCCGGTTCTTCCCGTTCCATAGCAGCGGTGGCCATTTTTGAAGATAAGGTGATGGCCGTTATTGAAACCGCCGAAAAAGGCAATATGTCCCTGGGCGCCCTCGATGGCGACCCCCGTGGCCGTTACATTCTTTACCGTACCGATGACGTAGCCGGCCCTCCGGTATTCGAATGCGGCGCTCCCGGGCTGGAAGACGCCACCAACAGTCTCGGCAGCCTTAACGAACACCTGGAAGCAGCCCCCAAGGCCAGGGCCGGAAATTGTGTCCGGGTGTATCTGGAATGTGATTACGACATGTTCCGCGAAAAGGGGTCGGTACAAAATACCGTAGATTACATGGCGGGGTTGTTCAACATGGTGGCAACAATCTATCAGAACGAAGGGGTAAATGCCGTGGTATCCGAGATCTTCGTATGGCAATCTCCTGACAGCTATGCTACCACTTCCACGGTAGATGCCCTGAAGTCTTTCCGCCTGGCCCGCTCCAGCTTCAACGGAGACCTGGCGCACCTGGTGTCGCGGGGCGCTCCTGCCGGTGGTGGCGTGGCCTGGGTGGATGCCCTCTGTACTTCCTACAGTTATGCCTACAGCTACATCTACAGCACGTATAACGAGCTGCCGGCGTACTCCTGGTCCGTCAATGTGATCACCCATGAAATGGGCCACAACCTGGGCTGCTGGCATACGCACGATTGCTCCTGGGACGTAGACGGGGACGGGACGGCAGCTGAGGCCATCGATGGATGCGGCGAGGCCGCCGGCTATGCCGGTAACGGCAGCTGCTCCACCGGCCCGCTGCCTTCCAACGGAGGGACGATCATGAGCTACTGCCATCTGGTAGGTGGTGTCGGTATCAATATGAACAACGGCTTTGGGCCCTTGCCCGGGGATAAGATCCGTTTCGAGGTCGGCAACGCCTCCTGCCTTTCCACCTGCAGCACCTGCGAACAAACGGTAAACGTAAGCACTACGCCGGTGGATTGCCCGGGGGCTTCAACCGGCTCAGCGACGGCATCCGCAAGCGGAGGCTCCACCCCCTATTCTTACAAATGGTCGAACGGCGCAACCTCCGCCGCCATCACGGGCGTCCCGGCCGGCGCTTATTCGGTATCCGTAACGGACGCCACGGGGTGCCTGGCCATTGAATCGGTGACGATCAGCCAGCCTCCTGCTATCATGCTGTCCATTGATGTAATCCCGGAAGCCACTCCCGGCGCCGGTAATGGTTCCATCGACCTGACACCTGGCGGGGGCACCCCTCCCTACACCTATGAATGGTCTACCGGAGCACAGACTCAGGACCTCTATGGCCTGGAGGGCGGCACCTACACCGTCACTTTGACAGACAACAAGGGCTGCAAACGAACGGCTTTAGCCACCGTTACCTCCGATGGCTGTGACAACCTGGCCGGCAGTTTTCCCTATACCGAAGGGTTCGAGGCCAATACCGGAATGTGGAAACAGGTCACTACCGATGATTTCAACTGGACCCGCTGGTCGGGCCCAACGCCCACCAACCGTACCGGGCCCGGCGGAGCCGCCGAGGGCAATTATTACCTGTACATCGAATCGTCCAACTATTCCGGTGGCCTGGCCATACTGCAAAGCCCCTGCCTGGACGTCAGCAACCTGCTCAATCCCCGGGTAACTTTATCCTACAGCATGTATGGCTCCAATATTGGAGAACTTTCCGTTCAGGCCAGCTCCGACAACGGCAACAACTGGACGACCTTATGGATGCGCTCGGGGAGCCAGGATGCCGGCTGGCAGTCTACAACAGTATCTTTAGCCGGTTTCGGCTCTACATACACCAATGTCAGGATCATCGGTTCGGCAGGAGGCGGACAGAGAGGAGACATCGCCATCGATGGCATCACCGTTAACGGCGACCCCATCCCCTGCAATGCCCCTACTCTTTCGGTTTCCTCAACTCCCACCAGCTGTTTTGGCGGTTCGGACGGTACAACAACGGTGTACCCCAGCATGGGTGTCAGCCCTTACACCTATGCCTGGCCCAATGGCGCCCCGACCCAAACGGCGGTGGGGCTCAGTGCCGGCAGTTACGAAGTAACGGTAACTGATAACAACGGCTGTTCTGCCACCGCCACGGCGATAGTTGGCGAGCCAGAAGAAATGGTATTATCCTTCGATGTAACCAACGTATCGGCTTCCGGCGCCGATGACGGTGCGATCGCCCTCTCCGTAACGGGCGGTACTTCCGGCTATACTTACCGCTGGTCGACAGGGGCGGCCTCCCAAAATATCAGCGGCCTGTCACAGGGAACTTATACGGTGACGGTAACCGACGCTAAGGGCTGCAACCAGACGGGCAGCGCCATGGTTACCATGCCTCCGTCCTGCGGGCCGATAGCTGCCTTGCCCTATTCCGAAAGCTTCGAAGAAGGATTCGGGCTGTGGGGGCCGGGGGACGGAGATTTCAATTGGGAGCGCCATTCCGGTGGCACCCAATCCAACAACACCGGGCCGGGCGGCGCCTCCGACGGCATGTATTACGTTTTCACGGAGTCAACCTCCAACAACAACAGTACTGCTTACCTGGAAGGCCCCTGTTTTGACCTTTCCTCAGCAGCCATGCCTGTTTTCGGCTTTGACTATCATATGTTCGGTAACCAGATGGGAACGCTCAGGCTGGAAATCAGTACCGATGCCGGCGCCACCTGGGAAACCATCTGGTCGAGGTCGGGTGAGCAGAGCCGAAGGTGGCTCAAAGCTCATGTCGGCCTGAACAATTATATCGGACAGGCCATCCGGCTGCGTTTTTCCGGAACTATAACCGGGGTGCGGAGCGATATGGCGGTGGACAACATCGGCCTTTTCGATGGGGCCGGCGCCTTCGCCCGGCCCGTAGGTTCACTGCGGGAAATGCAACTCAGCCTGCAGCCCAACCCGGCAAACGGCTGGGCAACGGCCGTTATCGAGAGCCCAGCAGAGCAGGATGCCGAGCTGTTCCTTACCAGCCAGCTGGGCCAAACCCGCCCGTTGGGAACGGTTAGCCTGGGGGCAGGGAGGAACAAGATACCCCTGCCGGTGTCGGAATTCAACCAGGGAATGTATTTCCTGTCCGTCCAAACGGAGACAGGTAGGCTCGTCGAACGCTTGCTGATACAACGATAGCGCCATTCTGAAGGGGAACACAGATGATGCGGGGCGCCGGTTTTGCGCATCGGAGGAAGATCCACGCATGCCGGCAGCACCCGTGTTATCTGTGATCTGCTATACCGCCTGGCCCGCCAAAAGTTAATTTTCTCCGCCTTCAAAATTTCTTCGTGATCCGGAAGTTTTGGATCTAAAAAGGAATGCGCTCTTTACTCCTCTTGCTGATCGGGATGGCTATTGCCATCCCCCAATTATCAGTAGCCTCTGTATATATTCCCCGCCCCGGAGAAGAACGCCAGGAGATACGCCGGCCTGATCCCGGAAAGCCTTTTCATCGCGCCAGGATAAGATACCACTACCGGAAGCTTCTAACAATGAGATGACAAAGATCAAAGCCCGGACAGACAATTGTCATTCCTAAGCTCTCTAAAAACTCATAATATTAGAACGCTTAAGGCCAGAAGGCCTAACGCTCTTTGAACCTGCTCCTGTCACCTCATTCTCACCTGCCTTCAAGAAGAAACAACGTATTAGGATGGGGCGCCGGGAGCATCTGAGATTTTCGCGAATCTAAATGCATGATCTATGTTAGAAATTCGCGGCCATGCCAGAGGCGGCCAGGGGATGGTTACCGCCTTCGAGATATTGGCCAAAATATTCAGCAAGCTTGGCAATTTTCAGGTCCAGGCTTTCCCCGCCTTCGGCGTTGAGCGAACCGGGGCGCCCATACAAGCCTTTCTTCGGGTAGCCAAAAAAGAGATCCTCAACCGAAGTAATATCTACCACCCACACCTCATTGTCGTTTTCGATGAAAGTTTACTGGAGCAGGTTCCCGTCTTCAACGGGCTACAGAAAGATGGCGCCGTCCTGATCAATACGGAGCGGCCGGTGACGGATTTTTCTGCTCCGGACCGGGTGGTTTACACGGTTCCCGCCACTCGCATTTCTCTGGGCCTGGGCCTGGGCAGCAAGTCTTTGCCCATCGTCAATGCCGCCATGATCGGCGCGCTGGCCCGGATCTTCGAGGTAAGCCTGGAACTCGTCCAGGAGGCTATCCGGGACAATGTGCCGGCCAAGCCCGAGGCGAACATGGAAGCTGCCGCCCGGGCGTTGCGTTCCGTCATTGGAGCCAACGGCCGTAACCGGTTCCTGATCGAGGCCCTGCATGCTCAGCCGCAAAAAAAACACCGTAAGATCGAGGGCCTGAATTTTGACATTCCTCTCGAAATTAACGGAATGGAGGCCCCCTTCTGGTCTGAACCTTCATCGAAGAACAAGACCGGAAACTGGAGGTTGGTCACGCCTTCCTATTCGGACAAGCCGGCGCCCTGCAACACGAACTGCCCGGCGGGTACTGATGTGCGGGGCTTCGTCCGGCTTACGGCTGAACATAAGTTTGAAGAAGCCCTCGAACTGATCAGCCGCCACAATCCCTTCCCTTCCATTTGCGGCCGCGTCTGCCCAAATTTCTGTGAGCAGAACTGCAATCGGAACGAACTGGACCGTGGCCTCAACATCGGCGCCATCGAGCGGTTTCTGGGAGACCGCGCTTCCGAAGCTGAAGTGGAGCCAGCGCCGGTTCGGCACAAGGAGAGGGTGGCGGTTATCGGGTCCGGCCCTGCCGGCCTTACCGCTGCGCTGAGGCTCTGCGAAAAGGGATATTCCACCACCGTCTTTGAAGCCCTTCCTCAGGCCGGTGGTATGATGCGCACCGGTATTCCGAGGTTCCGCCTGCCGGATGAGGTGCTCGACCGGGAGATCCGCCGCATCGAACAGAAGGGCGTCAAAATCGAGCTCAATAAAAAGGTGACGGTAGACGAGCTGTCCGGCCGCTTCGATCTGGTCATTGCCGCAACGGGTTCCCATATCGGCAGCCCTCTGCGCATCGAAGGGGAAGAATTTGCCCGGGATGGCATCAACTTCCTGCGGGAATTCAAGCTGGACCACGATGCCGACGGCCTGCACCAGGGCCAGGAAGTAGCCATCATCGGTGGCGGCAATACGGCAGTTGACGTGGCCCGGACAGTCCTCCGCCTGGGAGGCATCCCCACCATTTACTACCGGCGGACGATCAAGGAGATGCCCGCCATTGCCCAGGAGGTGAAGGAAGCCCTTATGGAAGGGGTGAAGATCGAGTTTCTCACCGCCCCGGTGGCTCTGGCTCCGGCCGGCCCCAACCAGGTGGCGCTTACGCTCACCGAAATGAAAATGGGCGAGCCTGACGAATCCGGCAGGCGGCGCCCCATACCGGTCCCCGGCTCAGAAAGAGCCATCCTGGTCGGCCGGGTGGTTAAGGCCATCGGCCAACGCTCCGACCTCTTTGCTTTCGGTCCGCAGCCGGTAGAGCCCCAGCAGGGGTACATCGAGCTGGAGAACGGCGCCTCCGTTTTCTGCGCCGGCGATATGGCCTGGGGCGGCACCGTTGCAGAAGCCATCGGCAGTGGCAATAAGGTGGCGGAAGAGGTAGACGCCTACCTGCGCGGCAAGCCCTATGGCGAAGAAGAAACGTTGCCGGAGGTTGTGTTGCCCAAAGACATCAATTACGCTTACTATCTGCCCATGGCGCGGCACTACAACAAACTGCACCATCCCAGAAACCTCACCGGCGATTTCAATGAAGTGGCCAGAGGCCTGGATGAGCAGGAAGTGGTAGCTGAAACGGCGCGCTGCCTCCACTGCGGAGAGTGCTTCAACTGCGGCAACTGTATTAATTTCTGTCCGGATGCAGCTATCCATGTCGATGAAGAAGGCCGACTGCGTATCGATTACGACTACTGTAAAGGATGCGGTATTTGCGTCCAGGAATGCCCCTGTTCAGCCATGCAGTTTCAACTAACAGAAGCAGTATTATGAAAAAGGAACATAGCCAGAACGGAATTACGCTGGAAGCGCCTCTAGAGGAGAGTTCCGGCAAATATCCACGCCATATACAGGTAGTGATGAAGGGCAATTATGCTGCCGCCGAGGCCGCCCGCCTGTGCCGGGCAGGCTTCATTCCGGCCTACCCCATCACGCCTCAAACCACCATCGTGGAGCGCCTTTCGGAATTGGTCTCTGAAGGCAAGCTCGATGCCACCTATATCAATATGGACAGCGAGCACTCCGTCTTTGCCGCGGCGATGGGCGCCGCTATCGGCGGAGAGCGCGTCTTCACGGCAACGGCAGGCCAGGGCCTGTTCTATGCCCATGAGGTCCTGCAGGCCATCGCTCACTTCCGCCTGCCCATGGTGGTTTGTAATGTCGGCCGGCCTTCTATTCCCTGGAACATCTGGTCGGACCAATCCGACTCCCTCTCCCAGCGGGATACCGGCTGGATACAATTTTACGGGGAGAGCTCCCAGGAGGTGCTCGACACCATCATACAGGCCTATGTGCTGACCGAAAGGTTGCGGATACCGGCCATGGTCGTGCTCGATGCCTTTTACCAGAGCCACACCAGTGAAAATGTATGGATACCGGACCTGAACCTGGTCGACCGCTTCCTGCCGCCCATTCAACCGGGGGAGATGTCCATTGACGTGATGCAGCCAAAGTCCTTCGGCGGCCTGATCCCTCCCGAGCATTACAACCGCCTGAACTACAACTACTGGAAGGCCATGAACCAGGCAGAGGCCACGGCGGAGGAGATCGCCACCGATTTCGGCGCTCATTTCGGGCGCCCTTACGGCAACGTAGAGGCCGTCAACATCGGGCCCCAAACGCGGCTCGTACTGGTCACGATCTCCAGTATTACCTGTACTGTCCGCGGTGTTATCCGGGACTATCCGGAGATCGGCCTGCTGAAGCTGCGCCTATTTAAGCCTTTCCCGAAGGAGGCCGTGAAAAGGGCGCTGGCGCCTCTTTCCAAAGACGCTGTCATCGCGGTCGTTGAACGCAACTTCCTGGGCGATAATGAAGGGGCCATCATGCAGGAAATGAAACGGGCGCTCTATGGGAGTGATTTCAAGATGTACGACTTCTACGCCGGTGTCGGCGGTAAAGACATTCCCCCGGTTACTATCGAAAAGATCATTCACCGCGCTTTCCATCAGCCCGAAGAAGTGAACTGGATAGACGTCGGTTGACCACTTTCTGAACCAAAAGCATAACCAGATAATGAAACCAGCAAACGAATTCCTCATAAAGGACGAAAAGGTATACTCCGGCGCGCTCAGTTGCCGCGGTTGCGGCTGGTCGCTGCTCGCCCGCCACCTGGCCAGCATACTGGGGGAAGATACGGTCTATGTCGCGCCCGCCTCCTGTTTTTCCATCATTTCCGGCCCCTATCCGCTTCGGGAACTGAAAGCCAACCTGGTGCATACGGTCTTTGCCGCTGCACCGGCCACAGCTACCGGTGTGCGCGCCGCGCTCGACCGGCAGGGCAAGAATGATACTACCGTCGCCATCCTCGCCGGTGATGGGGGCACCTTCGATATCGGCCTGCAGGCCCTCTCCGGCGCTGCCGCCCGCAATGAGAATATCCTTTACATCGTCAACAACAACGGCGCTTACATGAATACCGGTATTCAGTCGAGCACCGCCACGCCCTACGGCGCCGTGACGACTACCAACCCCGGCGAGGGTTTCAAACGGGCCTGGCCCAAGGACCTGATGGGCATCATCGCCGCGCACAACCTGCCATATGCAGCGACTGCCTCCCTGGCCTTCCTGGAAGACCTGCGGAGGAAGGCGGAAAAAGCCAAAAAAGCCAGAGGCTTCCGCCTGCTGATGATCGACGGCCCCTGCCCTCCGGGCCATAAAACGGACCCGGCAGAGTCTATTCACATCGCACGCCTGGCGGTGGAAACACGCCTCTTCCCGCTCTTTGAGCTGGAAGGGCAGCACTATACCATCAATTACCGCCCGGAAAAGTACATTCCGGTTGAGGAGTGCATGAAATACCAGGGGCGGTTCAAGCAACTGTTCAAGCCGGAAAACCGCCACATGATCGAAGACGTACAGGCGCATACCGACCAGTACTGGATGCGGCTGGAGGCGCTGGCCGGAATGTGAGTTGGATAGAACGCGGATGCCGCGGATCCGGCAGGTTTTCGCGGATTTGTGGATTATGCCTATTAAGGAAAGAAGTAAGCAAGGGTGCGATTTCCCATCGCGCCCTGGCTTGTTTTCGTAAATAGGAAGTATTTTTAGCCTAAAAAATGAGATTCCCTTACCTGCTTTTCTCCTTCATCCTGGCCGGCTTTATTTTTTCCTGCGGCGCCTCCCGGAAATTCAACCCTCAGCAGGAGGAATGGCTTCCCCTTTTCAACGGCAAAAACCTGGAGGGCTGGATACCCAAGATCCGTGGATATGCCGCCGGGGAGAACTACGCCAATACCTTCCGCGTGGAGGATGGCCTGCTGAAAACCTCTTATGAAAATTACGAGGGCGATTATGATGGGCGCTTCGGCCACCTGTTCTACGAGCAGCCGTTTTCCTACTACCGCCTGCGGGCCACCTACCGCTTTGTTGGCGGGCAGGCGGCCGGCGCTCCGGGCTGGGCCCTGCGCAACAGCGGGCTGATGATCCACGGCCAGACGGCGGAGTCGATGGGCCTGAACCAGGATTTTCCCATTTCCATCGAGGTCCAACTCCTGGGCGGCACAGGCGAGGGCGAACGGCCGACGGCCAACCTGTGCACGCCGGGCACCCACGTGGTGATGAACGGGAAATTGCATACCGATCATTGCATCAACTCCACTTCCAAAACCTATGATGGCGATCAATGGGTAACAGTAGAGGTACTGGTGCTCGGCGATTCCCTCATTCAGCATTACGTAGAGGGGGAAACCGTGCTTTCTTATTCAAGGCCTCAGATAGGAGGCGGAAACGTGGATGGCTTCGGCCCTTCTGCAAAACCGGATGGAATGATGCTCACCGGCGGCGCCATTTCCCTGCAAAGCGAAAGCCACCCGGTGGAGTTTCAAAGCGTGGAGCTGCTCAACCTGGAGGGGTGTATGGACCCGAAGGCGAAGAATTATAAGGCGTATTATGTGAGGCATGATGGGGGGAGGTGCTTGTATTGAGAATAATTTTCCTTAAACAATCGCGATTATCTTGTCTCGATGCACTTCCAAAAGATCGTGTTGTCCTAATAAATCTATTAGCTTTGGAGCAATTTTGATAAAAAGATTGGTGACTTCTTTGAGCCGCATATTTCCAACTTTGACATGGATCAATTGTGGCGGTTTTCCATAAAGGAGAAACGATTGGTAGAAATCTTCGTCTTTGGAAACAACTATGCCGTCATCGGCAGCAACTGAGATTATGTCATTGTCGTCGGTAGCATTCCCTGCCGGTAACTCACTGGTATGAATTACAGAATGCCCCAGGTTGGCAAATGCCTTTGCCAGGCTCTTCGGTAAATGGGCATCGATAATAAACCTCATGCTGCATGGGGTATGACTATACTACCTTTGGCATTCACTGCCAAAACTGCAAATGCCAGGCAGGCCTTTATATCATCCTCTTCCAGGTCGGTAAATTCTGCTAAGATGTCTTCAACAGTATCTCCGGCAGCCAGATATTCCAGAATGCTGGATACTGGATAGCGCAGTCCACGAATACACGGCTTCCCATGGCAGATCAATGGATCAATTGTGATGCGGTTCAATAATTCGTTTTTGTCCATACCATAATTCTTTTTTTCCAGTTCGTTAGAAAAACGATACAGGATAGTTAACAGTTCCAACATGCTCTGGACAAAAATACAATTTGGGGCCCAACTTTTAGTATAACGTGGTACGATTAGCCCCTGTCCCCAAGTATATCCAGGATCTGCTCCGCCAGCTCCGGCGAGTTGATGATGACCGCATCCCCCTTCACGCGCACCTGCGCATGGTTGAGGTGGTTGCGGTTGAAGTAAAGGTAGATACCCTCAGCGGAGGCCTTGTAGTTGTAGAACCGCTTCATGGCATTGCGGTCGAAGCGGAACTCGTTGTCCAGCCCCAGCTCTTTGTCCTCCGTAAAGGGTTTGGTGGCTTCCGGATTGCCGTAGATTTCCTGGCCGAATTGTTCCAGGTTGATGGTCTTCTGCGGGCTCTGCATGGCGAAGTTGAGCACTTTTTCGCGGAAGCGCCCTTCCTCCATGGTTTCGCCGGTGGCTTCGTCGGCCGGCAGGGGCAGTTGTTCTACCAGCTGCAGGAAGTTTTCCGTCAGCGCCTTACTGCTTTCCGGGCGTTCCAGGCCGATCCAGTTGATGAAGTATTCGGAAATTTCTTTCTGGCTGCGGGCGTACTTGATGAGTTCGACGTAGCGGCCCTGTTTATCTTCGAATCGGTTGATGTGGATGCGGCAGGCCATGGCCAGCTTGTCCGTATTGAGGTAGGTGACGGTATCGAGCAGGAAGGCGGCGGCGTCTTCTCCCTCTTTGCGGAAGGCCAGCCCCTCGGTATCGCGCACCAGGAAAACGCCCAGCATACGGGTATTGTCCACCTCGTAGAGCGCATACACCAGATAGCCGCCCTTGGCGCCGACGATACCCTGCAGGCTCAGCTGCAGCGCATTCATTGTATCGCGGCTGAAGGCGATGAAGGCCTCCTCGGTGAGCCCTTCGTCCACCAGGTGCTGGAAGTAGCCGGGGAAGAGGGCGTCTCCGGGAGGGCTGAGGTAGCCGTGGAGGATGTCCTCCTTTTGCAGGAAAGTACGGTTGAGCTTTCCCACCAGGGCGTCGGCCCGGCTGTCGAGCGGGGTGGTAGCCTCGGCCAGGAAGAGGCGGGCTTCGCTGTGCTCGGGTTCTTTTTCCAGTTCGTGGATGATGAGGTGGTGGATGAGGATGTCGCTCATGGCCGGTTGGTTTTTTGTGGGGTAAAGCTAGGGATTTTCTAATACCCAAACCGCGGATTCACCACACTATTATAAATACTCCCGAAAGTATAGGAAAAGCCCATGCTGGTAGCCAGGCGGAAGTTGGTGGCCTGTTGGCGTTGCTGGAGCAGCACGTCCTCTTTGGTCAGCCCGGAGCGGGGCAGGCCGACCTGGTTGCGGATGAGGGAAGCGTCGAAATTGAGGTCCAGCGTAAGGCCCTGGAAGAGGTTGAGGCTCAGGCCGGCCCACAGGCTGAGCTCGTAGCGGGAAGGGTCGTTCAGAAAACTGGCCGCTTCGATATAGGTGGAAATTTCTCCCCATTGCTCCTTCATTTCCAGGGCGAGTTGCAGGTCGAAAGCGAGGAAGCCCTCGCTGATCTTATTGTAGATGGTGGTGTCGTTGTAGCGGCGGTAGTCGTAGCCCAGCTCCGGCGTGATGCGCAGCTGCCGCCGGCTCGATTCGGAGTAGGGGAACAGGTTGTACTCCAGCGCCAGCCAGTAACGGTTCTGGAATTTCAGGTTGGCGAACCAGGAAGAGCGGAATTCCACCTCCCCGCCATACGACCAGTGATCGCTGATGCTCTTAATGGCGACATTGGAGGAATAGAGCTCCCGGGAGATGCTGCGCACCTGGCTGTCATCGGTAGTAAAAAGGTTCTCACTCAGGCCCAGGTAGTTGTAAGACTGCAGGCGGACTTCCGGGGTGACCTTGCGGATGGTGACGGTGCTTCTCAGGTTGGAAGAACGGAAGGAGGCCTCCTTGCGATAGCGGCCGCTGGCGCTGAGGGTGAACACCCAGTTCTTCCAGGGGTCGGCAGCCGCCTCTTTTTCTTCTTCCGGCTGATAGGAAAAACGGAGGTACTGGCGGAAAGGAGTACACGCCAGGAAGGGGATCAGTGCAGCCTGCAATTCGGCAGCAAGTTTTTCATTTCGTTCGTTTTCGGAAGTGCCGAGCGGCAGTACGAAACGGAGGCTGTCCTTCATGCCGGCGAAGCGCCCCTGCCCGATCAGCTCGTACTGCACTTCCCTTCCCCGGGCGGCCGTCGGCCATTGGCTGGCGATGAGGTGTACGTCGGCCAGCTGCCGCCCGCGCACGTATTCCAGGTAGGGGAGGTGCTGGCGAAAGTAATCCTGGCTGCAGAAGGAGCAATCGACGTAGAGGCGGAGGGCTTCCGTTTTTTCCTGGGCGAAGAGAGTGGCCACAAAAAGATAAAAGAACAGCAGGGTGGTCGGCTTTTTCATTTTTTTGTTTCGAAAATAACCGTGTCGGGCCCTGCTTTCGGGAAAAGTAGAGCAAGGCCGGGCCAGCGTAGAAAAATAACGGTTTTGCTATCGAAAACGTTGGAAATAGCGATCCGGCTTGCGTTTATAGCCCAGAAACCGGCGTTGCTCTACTTCCCGCCACAGCTTGCTCTGAATTTCCGACCTTTGCTCCATTGAACAAGGATTAAAAATCCTGTTAATCATCAAAATCCTGCCATCCTGTCACTCGTTACCAAAAATATCCTCCTGCACCTGGCCTTCTGGAGCCTGTATGTACTGAGCGAGTACCTGGCCAATGTATTTCACTACCGGCCCGGGGAGCGCCACTGGCTCTGGATACACATTGCCGAAGGGCTGCCCACTATCGTGCTGCCGGCTTATTTTACGGCCTACTGGCTGGTTCCTCGCTTTCTGGAGCAGAACCGCGTCCTGCCATTCTTATTGGGTATTACCTCGGTTATGCTTTTCGTATTCCTTTTCCGGATCGGGCTCCTTTATTTCTGGTGGAGCATGGAGGAAGGATGGGAAGGAGGCTATATTCCGCCCGGTAAAGTGCTCAAGAACACCATCCGCGACTACTCGGTGATCGCCCTGGCCGTCTGCCTGAAGATCATCAACGACTGGCGGCGGCAGCGGCAGCTCAACCGGCAGCTGAGGCAGGCCAAGGCCGAGGTGGAACTGCAGCTGCTGAAAGCCCAGTTGCACCCCCACTTTCTGTTCAATACCCTGAACAACATCTACGGCCTGAGCCTGCAACGGTCGGATAAGGTGCCGGACAGCATCATCCGCCTGTCCAGAATACTGGATTACCTGGTCTACTACAGCCAGAAAGAGGAGATCGCCCTGAATAAGGAGGTAGAACTGATCCGCAACTACATCGCCCTGGAGCAACTCCGGTACGGTAAAAAACTCCAGCTAACGGCTGAGCTGCCGGAAGTGGACGAGGGAGTTAAGGCCAGCCCTCTGCTACTACTCCCTTTCGTTGAGAATGCCTTCAAGCACGGCGCCAAAGGGGCGGATGGCCGGTGGTGGATCAAAATGCAGTTGCAAATGGTGAATTCCCGGCTTATCTTTTCCATTGAGAACAGCAAAAGCCCATCCTCCGGGCAGGAAGAGAACGGCGGCGTCGGCCTGAGGAACATCCGCCACCGGCTGGCACTGCTATACCCCGGCCGCCACCGGCTGACGATCGATGATGCGGAAAGTGTTTTCAGCGTGCGGCTGGAGGTCAGCCTGAATCAGGCTTGACAAGTTTTCCGGTGGGGTTACGCAGATAAACTTGTCAAGCCAACCATCAAGCAATACAGCAATATAACTTACCCCCATGCACACTTGCTACATCATAGACGACGAACCCATCGCCATCGATATCATCCGCCGCTACGTGGATAGGCTGGAGGGTTTTGAAGTCCGGGGAACCTTCGAGGAGCCCCTGGAAGCCTTTCAAGCTCTGAAGAAAGTGCCGGTGGGCCTTATCTTCCTGGACATACAGATGCCCGGCCTTTCCGGACTGGAGATGCTCCGGGCGCTCACCCACAAGCCGGCCGTCATCCTCACCACTGCTCACCGGGAGTACGCCCTGGAAGGCTTTGAGCTGGATGTGGTGGACTACCTTTTGAAACCCATCGAATTTCAGCGCTTCCTGAAGGCCATCGACAAGTTTCTGGAGCGGCAAAAGCCGTCTGCAGGAATTTCTCATCCTTCTCTGGCCGGGGAGAGCATCCTGGTGCGCGCCAACCGCAAGTCCGTCCGGGTAAGGCTGTCAGACATCCTATACATCGAAGGCCTGAAGGATTATGTGAAGATCATACTGCCGGGAGAGACTTTGCTCACCAAGGAGTTGATCGGCGAGATCGAACAGCGGCTGCCGCCGGAGGCGTTCTTCCGGGTCCATCGTTCTTTCATTGTGCCGCGGAATAAGATCGACGCCTTCACCGCGCTGGATGTGGAGATCGGAAAGCATGAGATACCGATCGGGCGGACGTACAAGGAGGCGTTTATGGAGTGGATCGGCCAATGACTCTCTGTATCCACTCATGGGTCATGGTAACAACATCATAATTAAACCTGGTCTCCAGATACTGCCGGTATTCCGGCGTGGAGCGCAGCCGGGCGCCCTTCTCCATACTCCCCACTTCGATCATGGAATGGTCCGTATCCTTTACCAGCATGAACGTACCATGCCCGGGGTTCCCGGCGTTGGCGATGCGGGCGATCTCCCGCTGGCTCTCATCATTGACGGCCTCTATGTCGGCCCCGCCGAACAGGGACAGCACGTGGCCGTTGAAGCCTGTCCAGGCTTCCGACAGGTTGTGGGCGTTGAGTTCCCTCCAGAAGTCCTCATGGCGGTAAAGGATCTGATCCTCGCCGTCGAAGGCGAAGTCACGGTCGAGAAGCTTCCGGTAATCCGGGTTTTTATAGAGTTCTCTGGAGCTTTTCCCCAGGTAATAATGCTCGTAGAGCAGCGCGTAGAGGGTGCGCACGTCGCGGTCCGTTTCTACATAATCGTGCCCGAGCAGAGGGTTCTGGTAGCGGATCATCTTGAGCAGGTATTCTACCCATACCTCATGCGTGATGCCGTAGACGGCCACTCCTTTCGGCTGTTTTTCGGCGGCGATAATGGGGGCATAGACGCCGCCCATGGAATGCCCCCAGATGAAGATGTTCTCCGTATCGATAAAGTCATACTGCTCCATGGCGTCGTAGGCCACCCGGTAGGCTTCCAGCTCATTGTCGAAGCCGAGCTCCTGGCAATTGCCGGTATTGACGTTATCGCCCATTCCCGGCTTTTCCACCCGGAAGAGGGCGTAGCCCAGGCCGCCGAGGCTGTCCAGCAGCTTCCGGTAGGGGTGGATGGGGGAGAAGCTTTCTACCGAGCTACAGGTATACCCTGGGATGAAGTAAATGGCGGGGTGCGGGCCGGGAGTGAGCGGCCTGTTGACAATGGTGCGCAGCCAGCCTCCTTTGTAGGGCACTTCGCCGTAGATGACTTCGGAAGAGGCGGAGGTTTCGAGTGGAATAGGAGTTATTGCTCCTTCCAGTTCCACTTTCTTCCCCTCCCGCCACACGGTAAAGCGGGCGGGACTGCCTTCCCTTACCGTTTGCAAGGCGTCCTGAAGGGCCGTTCCCGGCCCGGCAGGCAGGCCGTTGATGGCCAGTAGCACGTCTCCGGAACTGCCGCCGGCATTGGCGTACGTGCCGCCGGGGAAAACCTGCCGGATGGCTATCCCCGTGGCTGCATCCATGCCCGGCGCCTCCGCCAGGCTATCGGTTACCGGCTCCAGTTGCACGCCCAGGCGGCCGCGGCGTTGTATGTGCTGGGCCTCGCACAATTGGATAGAAAACAGCAATAGGGAAAGAGCATATATCAGCCTCATCGTTTTTTTATGCAAAGGTAGGAGGTAATGAAGGGCAGGGCAGTGGAGAATATTGCTAAAGACAATAGCGGCCGTTATATTGTTGGGCTAATTGTACCAGCCTGCACAGGCCTTATTTTCACTTTGAAAAATGCTCATTATAACGATTTGCGTAGCAGTCGTGACGTGTTCCTCGGTGCGCCAAATTTATTTGGCGTCGGAGACGAAAATCCCCCTTTCAGGCGCTACTTTAACCGATATTTGACGACACATGTTCCCAAACGGCTTCGAGGAACAGCTAGTCGCACTAGGCAATCCGTTACAATCAGGAAAAATGAATACTCAGACCACCCAAACCGGCCTGGCCCGCCTGGCCGACGAACCCCAATGGCAGGACAAGCTGCACGGCCGCATCGGCTACCTCTGCCACAGCGCTTCGGTGAATAAGCGCCTGGAACACGGAGCACCTGTCCTGAAACAACTTTTGGGGCTGCGCCTGAAAGCCCTCTTCGCCCCCCAGCACGGCCTGGCCACCGATGCACAGGACAACATGATCGAGTCGCCCCATTTTTTCCACCGCCACTTCCAGCTTCCGGTGTACAGCCTGTACTCCGAAACCCGCGTACCCACCCCGGAGATGCTGGCGGAGATCGACCACCTGATCATCGACCTGCAAGACAACGGCATGCGGGTGTATACCTACATCTGGACGATGGTGCTGGCCATGGAAGCCTGCGGCAAGGCCGGCGTGTCCGTTGTGGTCCTGGACCGCCCCAACCCAATGGGTGGACAGCGCATTGAGGGCAATATCTCAGAGGAGGAGTTCCGCTCCATCATCGGATGGTTCCCACTGCCCATGCGGCATGGGATGACAGCGGGCGAGATCGCCCGATATGCTCAAAAATACTGGAACATCGACTGCGAGCTGCAAGTGCTTCCCCTGCAGGGCTGGCGGCGGAGCATGCCTTTCGGGGCCACCGGCCTGCCCTGGGTGCTGCCCTCTCCGAACTTTCCATCCCTGGACACGGCGGCGGTTTACCCCGGAACGGTACTCTTCGAGGGCGCCAACCTCTCGGAAGGGCGCGGGACGACCCGCCCCTTTGAACTCATCGGCCATCCGCAGCTGGATGCCTATGGTTTTGCCGCCCATTGCCACGATTCTATGGAAAAAGCAGGCATCAAGGGGTGCCGCCTGCGCCCCGCCACCTTCGTGCCTACCTTCGACAAGTACGCCGGCCAGGCCTGCCATGGCTTTCAGCTGCACATCACCGATCCGGCTGCCTTCCGCCCCTGGCTGGCCGGGCAGTGGCTGCTGCGGGAGCTGTACCGGGAGATGGGCGAACGCTTCGCCTGGCGGCAGCCTCCTTTTGAATATATCCATGACAAACTCCCTATTGACCTGCTCAATGGTAGCGATAAACCCCGGGTTTGGGTGGAAAAACAGGGAAGCATAGAAGAACTCCTTGCCCTTGAAGCCAAGGGTAGGGAGGAATTCCTGGAAAAGCGCCGGCAGGTATTGCTCTACAACGACGGAGGTTGACGCCGGCAGAGCGCCGATGGAGAGCCTTAATGGCTTTCAAGCAAGATTGCCTCCTATTTTGTTTATATTGCCCCAAAACGCAACATGTATTTCGACAAATCAGAGGCTCTTTTTACATCGAAACGGGAGATCACCTTTATCGGGCACTGCAGTATTTCTCCGCTGTACAGCAAAGCGGCGGATATTGCCGTTGATCTGCTGCGCGGCCATCAGCAGCGGGGCGGCGAGCCCTTAACCCAGGTTTACATGGAGCACCTGAACGAGCTGAAGCTGCATACCGCCACCTTGCTCCGCACCCGCCCGGAGAATATCGCCTCAGTCAAGAACACCTCCGATGCCCTTTCGATGGTGGCCAACGGCTACCCCTTCGAGCCAGGGGATGAGGTCATTACCTTTGAGCAGGAGTATCCGGCCAACTTCCACCCCTGGCGGATCCAGGAACTCACCCGGGGCGTAAAGCTGAAGTTGCTTTCCAATATTCCGGCGCGGGAGGACATCCCCATGTCGGTGATCGGTAGCTGGAGCATGGAGGAACTGGAGGGGCTGATCACTCCGCGTACCCGCGTCATTGCGCTGAGCCATGTGCAGTTTACCAGCGGTTATGCCGCCGACCTGCGGCAACTGGGGCAGTTGTGCAAGGAACGCGGCATCGACCTGGTGATCGACGCCGCCCAGAGCCTGGGCGTACAGCCCATCTTCCCGGAGGAGATGAACATTGCCGCTATCGCGTCTGCCGGCTGGAAATGGTTGCTGGGGCCCATGGGCATTGGGGTGTTCTATACCTCCCCTGCCTTCCGGGAAAAACTGCAGCCGGTACAGGTGGGAGCGGAAACCATGGTGCAGGAGTTCGACTTCATGAACCTCGACTGGGATCCCACCCCTACCGCCCGGCGCTTCGAGTTCAGCACGTCTCCAACGTACCTGGTGGCGGCCCTGGCCACCTGCCTCCGTGAAGTGCATGCCCGGTACGGGGCAGAGGACATGTTTGATGAGGCTCTCCGCCTGCAGGGCCTCTTCCTGGCCAAGCTCGATAACCCCGCTTTCAAACTCCTGCAGTTCGAGCCGGTTCACCGCTCGGGCATCCTTTCTTTTTATTGTGAAGACCTGAAGGGCATCCGGCTGCGCCTGGCGGAACACAACATCGTCTGCGCTCCCCGCAGCGGCATACTGCGCGTAGCTCCTCACTTTTACAATACCGAAGAGGATATGGAGCGGCTGGCGGAGGTGATGAATGGGTTTCGTATTGCGCCGCGCCTGTTCAATGTTTCCCGGTGAGCCTGAGGAAACGAAAACTCAGCAAAACGGCGCTGGCGCTCAGCCCGCACACGAAGCCCGTCCAGATGCCCGCAATATCCCAGCCCGCCTCGAACGCCAGGGCGTATCCCACCGGAATGCCGATACCCCAGTAAGCGAGCGCTACAAAAGCGGTGGGGATTCGCACATCCTGAATGCCGCGCAATAAGCCTACGCCGACCGCCTGTACCGAGTCGGAGATCTGGAATACTGCTGCAAAGACCATCAGCATGGCCGCAAATTCCAGGACGGGCGCTTCATTGTTGAAGAGCAAGGGAAGCTGATGGCGGCCGGCTATGAAGGCCAGCGCGCAGGCCAAACCATAAGTGCCGGCCATTGCCAGGGTAGTAGTGCCGATGTGCCGGGCCTGTTTCCAGTTTTTTTGTCCGTGGGCAAAGGCCACCCGAATGCTGCCGGCAGCACTGATGCCCAGAGACACCATGAAGGTTATAGACGCATAACCCAGCGCAATCTGATGCGCCGCCTGCTGAATGTATCCCAGCCAACCCGCCATGATCCCGGAAAGAGCGAAAGAAGCCGACTCCATGCCGTATTGCAGGCTGGAAGGAATGCCGATGCGAAAAACGTCGCGCATGCGGTCTACCCGGAATTGAAGTTGTTCCTTCAAATGCCGGCGATAGGGAGCAAAGCCCTTTCCTCTGAAAATGAGAATGGTGATGCCGGCCATAATCACCAGCCTCGACACCAGCGTTCCAACACCTGCACCCTCGAGTTCCATGCGGGGGGCTCCCCATTTTCCAAAGATAAAAGCATAGTTGACCAGCACGTTGACTGGAATGGACAGAACGGCCAGATACATAGGCAGGCGCGTCTTGCCCAGGCCATCGGCAAATTGCTTCATCGCCATGAATAAAGACATGGGGACCATGCCCCAGGCCATCCATTTCAGGTAAGGGCCGGAGAGGTCGGCCACGATGCGGTCCTGGCCCATGTGGTAGACGATGTCTGCCCCGAGGTGCAGAGCAAGCGCCATGGCAAAGGAAGCCAGCCCCACAATCCACATCCCATTGTAGAGAATGCGCAGGGGTTTGTCGGTATCTCCCCCTCCCATTGCGTTGGCCACCAGGGGCGAGATGGCCATCGTCAGCCCGATGCCGAGGATGAGCGGCAGGGTAATGATGTTGTTCACGAACGAAGCGGCGGCCAGCTGGCTGCTGTGGATGGCGCCCACCATGGCGCTGTCGATGATGCCGAGCACCATCTGGGAGAGGTTGCCGAGGATGATTGGCCAGCCCAGTTTTAGTGTTTGCCTGACTTCGCCCCACATCGGAGAAAGGATTTTGAAGAGGCCGCAAGTTAGTACAAAAGCCGGAGGCGGGCGAATTTTTCGGTTGGAACGGTTGTTAGTACTCCTAAAAAACACCTCATTTCAGATTGGTTCAATCCGCCGAACTTTCCTTCTGGCCTAAACACCCGATAAATGAAATACCACTGCTACTGCCTGTTGCCCCTCCTGCTGCTTCATCCTGCGGCTACTGCTCAGAGCATCCTGGATGCCTCCCGCCTTTCTGGCCCCATCATTTTGGATGGTGTCCTGGATGAAGGCGCGTGGGAGGAAGCCACTATCCTGCCCTACAGGATGCAACAACCGCAATTCGGGGTTGATCCCTCAGAAAAAGCAGAGGTGCTGCTCGGCTACGATGGCGAATATCTTTACCTGGGCGGCAGGCTCTGGTTGAGCGACCCTTCTCTGGTGCGCCCCACCACTTTCAAACGCGACGCCTTCGACGGCACTACCGATTACTTCGGGATCATCATCGACAGTTACCTCGACAAAGAGAATGCGGTGGCGTTCTTCACCACCCCCACCGGCCTGCGCTGGGATGGCGTGGTATGGAATGACGCCATGCGGGAAGAGGACATGAGCATTGACTGGAACACCTTCTGGGATGCAGCGGCTACGTGGTCGGATAAAGGCTGGTTTGCGGAAATGCGCATCCCCTGGAGCAGCCTGCGCTTTCAGGACAGGGACGGGGAGGTGGTGATGGGCATCATCTCCTGGTGGTACATCGCCGCCCGCAACGAAGTGGATATCTTCCCGCCTATCCCTTTGAACTGGGGATCGATGAGCGCCTGGAAACCTTCGCAGGCCCAGGAGTTTCGCTTCCAAGGGGTACGCAGCAGCAAGCTCCTGTATATTGCGCCCTATATCCTGGCAGGGTTGCAGCAAAGTTACGAACTGAATGATAAGGAAACCCGGTACGAGCGCCACCGGGAGCCTTCCGCCGAGGCCGGCCTGGATCTCAAATACGGCATCACCAGCAACCTGACGATGGACCTCACCGTGAACACCGACTTCGCACAGGTTGAAGCAGACGACCAACAGGTGAACCTCACCCGGTTCGGCCTCTTTTTCCCGGAAAAACGGCTCTTTTTTCAGGAACGGGCCAGCATCTTCGACTTCAGCTTCGACGGCTTCAACCGCCTGTTCTACAGCCGCCGCATCGGCATCGACGATGACGGCAACCTGGTTCGCATCTACGGGGGCGCCCGCCTCGTGGGCCGGATGGGAAAGTCTGACCTGGGGTTCCTCAGTATGCAAACGGCGCCCGCCGAAGGCCTTCACTCCGAGAACTTCACCCTGCTGCGCCTGCGGCGGCAGGTTTGGAATGAAAACACCTACATCGGGGGCATATTCACCAACCGAACAGACTTCCAGGGCAATTACAACACGGCCTGGGGGGTGGACGGCATCATCCGTGCTTTCGGCGACGAATACATCACGGCCCGCTGGGCGCGGAGCTTCGAAAGCGGGAAGCCCAACGCCCTGCTTTCCCTCGATCCGGCCCGCATCTACCTGAACTGGGAACGGCGGCGTTATGATGGCTTCAGCTACAATGTGAGCTTATCGAAAGCAGGAAAGGACTACACTCCCGGCATGGGCTTCGAACTGAGGGAGCACTACACCAGCCTCGAGCCTCGCCTGGCCTACGGCTGGCTGATGGGAGAAAACTCCCAATTCCTGCGGGTGCAAGCCTTTTTCGAGGGGCTGTGGGTGGAAAGCCACGGAGTAGGAAAAACGGAATCGGCCATCGCCTCGGCGGGCGTTCAGTTCGAAACCAAGAAGGGGTGGGGCGGGCAATCCACCTTCCTTTTCGACCATGAATACGTATCGGATACCTTTGAGCTTTCGGATGATGTGGCTATACCCTTTGGCAGGGACTACGATTTTTTCCAGGCTGCCGGCTTTTTTTATTCTCCCTTTGCTCAACTGGTAGGAGGAATAGCAGAATATACCATCGGCCGGTTTTACGACGGCAACCTGCTTTCTATCGGGCTGGGGCCGCGGGTGAAGATATCCTCCCACTTCGAACTGGAGGGCTTCTATGGCTACAACCACGCCAACTTCCCCAAACGACAGGAGCAACTCACCACCCACCTCGCCCGCCTGAAAGCGCTGTATATGCTGGACACCAAATTTTCCGTCGCCGCCTTCCTGCAGTACAACAGCCTGGAGGAGGTATACGCCGGGAATGTCCGCCTGCGCTTCAACCCCCGGGAAGGGAATGACCTGTACATTGTTTATAATGACCTGCTGAACGGGAACCGGAAGCGGGAGGCGCCGCATTTGCCGTTTTCCAGTGAGCGGGCGGTGGTGGTGAAGTATACGTATACGTTTGGGGGGTGAGGAGGGGCTTCCCGAAGAAGCGAATGTAAGGCTAGGACTCCACCTCCGCCTCCTCTTGAAGATAAAAGACCTTGCCCGCTCTCCTGATGTGCCTAATCAAATCAGGATTGTCGATATGATCAAAAATGGAGAGGTCTATCTTGTAAGGCAGTAACAGGTCATCCAGCTCGGCCTCTATTTTGAACGGCGTTTTGAGGTTTAGGGCAGGCCCCAGCAAGGTAAGGTCGATGTCGGAGTTGTAACGATGCCGCCCCACCGCTCGCGATCCATACAGGATTGCCTGTTCCACCAGAGGGTAGTTGCGGAATACTCGATTAATTTTTCTAATACCCTCGTCTGAAAGCCTGAATCTCATCTTTTCTCATTTTAATCAATTCAGGTTTATCCTGGCACAATATCCGCCAGACAAAAAGATTTTGCTTAAAAATTAGGCACAGGCTCCTAGCCGTACCGATTTTTTATTGAAAATGGTTTGCGGGTTGCCAATTGACTAGAATTAATTTTCCTACACCCAGGATTTCTGTTCCATTTTGCTGAAGAATGGACCAAAATAGACAGCCGAGGGCACAGCTCTTCTGCCAGAGCCAAGTCCCTGAGGCGAAAAACAACCTGCCTTATTGACACCTGGCTGGCGAGCCGCTAACACTGCATCATTACTTCCCGAAACAAGTTCTGCTGAGAAAAGGCCCTCGAAAAACGAATGTGTATCCGGCGAACCGTTTCGTGAACTTGGGCCGCTACCTTTAGCAGGTATAGCCGAATGAACTGTATTACCAGGCCCAAGCTTTGGAATGCGCCGTTTTGCGGATCAGTCCTCGCAGGCTGCGTAACAATTCATAAGCCAGGCAAGACAGCATCAACCGGAAGAAGTTGGCGCTGAAGCGGTGGCAGCTGAGCCGATCCGAAAAGCACATGTTCTTCACCTCCTTGATCCGGTTTTCGGCGGCCTCTCCCCGCTGCACAAAAAAATCTTTATACAGTTCTTCGGCACCATCATCTTCAAAGCTGCTGGCTATAAAGCGCACATTCATACCTTTTCCCATCGATTCGATTTTGGCGTAGACACTTTGAGGGATATCCCAGGAATCAGCTTGATAATCGAAGGGGCCTACAAACTCCTGATGCCGTATACCCTTTTGCCCATAGCGCTTATGGATTCGTTCATAATGGCTTTGGATAGCTGCTTGCAGGCGGGGGTGAGTTCTCGGCCAGGCGGAGTAAAGAGGGAAAAAAAACAGCTCCCACAGAGCAAGCCTGCGAGAGCTGTTTTTATGCTATCTGAAATACAGAACATAAGAAATGGCCGAAAGCTTCAGGAGCAAAACGGCATTTCTGCGTATTTCCACTGCATTTCACCTTAGTGCTTCACCATGAACGGGCTGGCCTGAATACCCTGCTCCGTACGGATGGTCAGGAAGTACTGGCCGTTGGGCAGCGCCTTGACGTTGAAGCTGGCCTGCTCCTGGCCGAAGACGTCGTTGTCCCGGTTGGTGAACAGCAGGCGGCCGGCAGCGTCGGTAATGCGGTACTCCACAAAGGAGGTCTGCTCCTGGAAGTCGATGGTGACATTCAGCAGTTCCGTCGTCGGGTTCGGGAACAGGTTCATCTTGAACACGTCTTCACCTACCACTTCTTCAGTAGAGCTTGTGAGGTCGCCGATGATCACACCGGTTGCCACTGCATTTCGGTTGCCTGAGAACAGGAAAGCTGCTTCCACATCGGGGAAGATCTCATCAATCCAGGCGTTGATGCCGAGGTAGCCGTAGTCAACATCGGTAAGGGTGCCGTCTGCGGCCTTGTAATTGAGGTATTGGGTATAGTCATAAGTCTCGTCAAAACCGAAGTATACCAGTTCCGTGCCCCGGTAACGCACCCCAACGACATACCTTTTGCCTTCTTCGACAGGGATCCTGGCTTCTTCGAGCGTAAGGAAATCGAGGAAAGGCAGGCGCAGGGTAGCTTCATCAAGCGTTTCATCATCACCGAAAACATAAGGGGCAATACCCAAGATGGAAATTTCATCATTAGACATGGATCCCTCTCCACTGAGGTCGTCCCATTCATAGAGATAGGCTTCCACCGGAATACCGGCGAGGGTTTCCAAAGCGGTGGAAACGTAGAACACTACGCTGTCGATGACAATACCATCGCTGTTGGGAATTTCGAGCACGGTAAGGAATTCTATGTCCGCTCCTCCGGAGATAGTATAAGCGTTCGTGATACGTGGATTGCCGGTCGCAGGATCCCAGCTGGCTTTAGAATACAGGTTTTCGCTCAAAGTAAATGTGCTGGAAAGGGTGTTGTCGGCCGGCGCATCGTCCGGAGTGTCCGCGGAAATGGCGTAATCCAAAGTATACACGCCAATGCCGCTGGCAGGCTGGAAGGAAGGCAGTACCACCAGGCTGGAAGTAGAATCTGAATCGAGGGATTCCGACAAGGACGCTGATTCATTGTATACTTCCGTTGAGGCTCCGCCTTCAAGAGGAGTGTATCCTATCGTTGCTGTTGCCGTTACGCCGCTGGCAGACAGGAGGCCGGGGTTGGTGATCACTGCTCCCGGATTGACGACAAAAGTGGTGTCCCCCAGTTGAGAAGCCGGTATGGTGCCGAAAGGAGCATAGATCACGCTGGTTGCATCGATGCTGAGGTCATTATCGAACCGGATGTTGCCGATGGAGATGTTGACAGCGCCATCCATCAGGGCATTCCTGATGGTTTGCCCATCTTCGTAAGACAACATAACCACCGGAATGGTAACATCACCGGCAAAATCACCACCGCCCAATACAATGACGCCGGCGCCGGGCTGGTTGTTAAAGATGATAGCGGCGATAGCGCCGGCATCCTGCGCATTGAGGGCCTTCAGGCTGAAGTTGCAGGAGCCGCGGTCGATCAGCGCGACTTTGCCGGTAAGGTCATTAACGGCAGCTGAGCAACCTTCAGTAGGCAGAGCGGTGCCGTCATCGATGAATTCTGCGTCACCGGTCCAGACATCGGTAGTCAGGTCAGCCCCCCAGGCAGTAGCACCATCGCCGGCAGGGCCGTATTCATAAATTCCTGCAATTTCTGACGGAGAGTTGACAACTACGCGCTGGGCCAGCAAACCGCCGGCAACCAGAAACAGAGAAGCGATCAAAGTAGTAAACTTTTTCATACAATCGTTTTTTAGTTTAGCTATGAATGAAACTTGTTAATTCCTCCTCAATATACGAGGGGACAAATATGCAAAATTATTCTCCCTTTCTTTACAAGGAAAAATGGGGAATTGTTCTCATAGTATGCCGGATTTAAAAAATGTAAGGGGGATTGCAAATTTTAGTGTGGCTGATTTTGGACAGGAACCTGACAGTAAAGCCCAAACCGTTCAAGTTGCCTGGACAGAAATACCTTGACACACATGGAAATATTAAATAACGTCAGTTCGGGATGCATTCGAGAATATATAGTCTCAAAACCCTGATTT
>CAYQKY010000031.1:0-57214 GCA_964418125.1 uncultured Phaeodactylibacter sp. | reverse complement strand
CGTAAGTTTTTGATGTGTGATGTGTGATGTGCCTGCCACGGGCTGCTCGGCATCGCAAATCAAAAATCACACATCAAAAATCGCAAATCTCATCGGCTCACCCTTCCACTCGCGTCCCCCTTCATCAAGGTTTCCACCTCAGAGAGGGTAGCCAGATTGGCGTCTCCGTATACGGTATGCTTGAGGCAGGATGCCGCCACGGCGAAGTTCAGCGCCTTCTGATCGTCATCCGTATAGGTGAGCAGGCCGTAGATCAGGCCGCCCATGAAGCTGTCTCCTCCGCCGACCCGGTCAACGATGTGGGTGATCTGATAGGTTGGCGCTTCATAAAGCTTCTCTCCGTCGTACAGCACCCCGGTCCAGGAGTTGTGCGAGGCGCTGATACTGCCACGCAGGGTGATGATGGCCTTTTTACAGCGCGGAAAAAGCTTCATGACCTGACGGCAAACGGAAATATAAGCGGCGGCGTCTATGGTGTCTCCTTTGGTGACGTCAACCCCTTCCGGATGGATGCCGAAGTGCTTCTCGGCATCCTCTTCATTGCCCAGGATGATGTCGCAGCCGGCGACCAGTTCGGGCATAACTTCGGAGGATCTTTTCCCGTAAGTCCACAGGTTTTTTCGGTAGTTGAGGTCAGTGGAGACGGTGACGCCCAGCCGGTTGGCGGCCTTTATGGCTTCCAAGGTGGCGTCGGCGGCGCCCTGCGACAGGGCGGGGGTGATGCCCGTCCAGTGGAACCACTGCGCATCCCGGAATACTTCATCCCAGTCGATCATTCCGGGTTCTATGGAGGCCATGCCGCTGTGGGCGCGGTCGTAGATGACCTTGCTGCCACGGGCTACAGCCCCCATTTCGAGGAAATAGATGCCAAGGCGCTCCCCTCCGCGCAGAATGTACTTCGTACCGACATTTCGTTTGCGCATTTCCATGAGGGCGCACTCCCCGATATCGTTTTTCGGCAGGCGGGTAACGAATTCGACGGGAAGCCCGTAATTGGCCAGGGAAACGGCAACGTTGCTTTCCCCGCCGCCGTAGATGACATCAAAACTGCTTGCCTGCGAGAACCGCTGGTAACCCGGAGGGGCCAACCGCAGCATGATCTCGCCGAATGTTACGATCTTTTTCATTGTCTATTTCCTGTTTTTTGTTGTGCTCATTCACACATTCAAAATCCAAAGTAATCCTTTGCATTCCGGTAACAGATATCCTCGACGATCCCTCCCAGCCATTTTACGTCATCGGGCAGTTCTCCGTTGTGAACGTCCCTGCCGATGAGGTTGCAGAGCAGCCGGCGGAAATATTCATGACGGGGGAAGGACAGGAAGCTGCGGCTATCCGTCAGCATGCCGATGAAGCAGCTGAGCAGGCCCATGTTGGACAGGGCGTTGAGCTGTTTTTCCATGCCGTCTTTCTGGTCGAGGAACCACCAGGCGGAACCGAATTGCATTTTGCCCTTCACCGACCCGTCGTTGAAGTTGCCGATCATGGTGGCCATCACCTCATTATCCCTGGGGTTGAGGTTGTAGAGGATGGTTTTGGCCAGCTTGTCTTCGGTGTCGAGCCGGTTGAGGAAGCGGGCCAGAGCTCTGGCCTGTTCGAAATCGCCAATACTGTCGAAACCGGTATCGGGGCCCAGTTGCCGCATCATGCGGCTGCTGTTGTTGCGCAGGGCGCCCAGGTGGAATTGCTGCACCCAGCCTTTTTCGGCGTACATCCGGCCCAGTTCGTCCAATACAGCCGACTGGTAGGCCCGGCTTTCTTCCGGCGCCAGGCCCTGGCCGGCGAGCCGCTTTTTCAGGATTGCATCCACCTGATTAGAGGTGAAGGAAGCGGCATACATCTGCTCCAGTCCGTGGTCGGAAAGGCGGCAACCGCTTTCATCAAAGAAATCGACGCGTTTCTGCAGGGCTTCCAGCAATGTGTCAAAGCTGCTTATTTCCATGCCTGCCGCCTGCCCCAGCTTTTGCAGGTAGGCCGGAAAACCTTCTTTTTCAATGAGAATGGCCTTGTCGGGGCGGAAGGCCGGGCGGAACTGTATTTCAAAACCGTCGGCTTTGGCCTGCCGGTGGTATTCCAGGGTATCTGTGGGGTCATCGGTCGAGCAGATTGCCGCGACGTTCATTTTGCGCAGCAGGTTTCTGGTGCTGTATTCCGGAGAGGGGAGCAGGGCGTTACACTGCTCGTAGATACCGTAGGCGGTTTTCGGGTTCAGCAGATCGGTAATGCCGAAATATCTTTGCAACTCCAGGTGGGTCCAGTGAAACAAGGGGTTTCTTATGGTAAAAGGTACAGTTTCCGCCCACTTCCGGAATTTTTCCAGGCCACTGGCCTCTCCGGTTATAAAGTGTTCGGGGATGCCCAGCGTTCGCATCGCCCGCCATTTATAATGGTCGCCCTGCAGCCAGATGGCGGTTAGATTGAGAAAGCATTTATCCGACGCGATCTCATCCGGCGGCAGATGGTTGTGGTAGTCGATGATCGGTTGTGCTTTGGCATATTCGTGATAGAGGATCTCCGCCGTCCGGTTTTCCAGGAGGAAGTTTTCATCCAGGAAAGGTTTGACGTCGTGTTTGATGGCTCGCATAGGCTTTCGTTTACTGTTCTTTCAGGAGGTTGGCCGGCGGGAGGCCCAGTTCGATAATGCCTTTCACCGCCAGGCGGGCGTATTCGATGGCCCCGAATAACGTCAGGTATGTATTGTCCTGCTTGCCTTCCGGGAAGCGTTCGTATTGCCCTGGTTCAACCCAAAGATAAACTTCTTTGGATTTTTCCGGCCCGATCGCATTGACATAATCCTCTGTTTTCAGCTGCAACGGCAGTGCGATCAGTATGAAAATATAGGCCGTCGGCTGTTTCTCCCTGCCAGGCAGGTTGCGGGCCATCGGAGCCTGTTTTTTATTCTGCTTTTTCCTTGAGCATTTTTTGTTCACCCCATACTATCGCAATAAGCTTACCTCCCCCTGCCTCACCACCATTTCCCCGTCGTACCGCTCCAGCCGAATGGTATAAAAATAAACCTCCGAAGGCTGTGGCTTTCCTTTAAATGTTCCGTCCCAGCCGGTAAATGCATCCGGTGCGGATATTTCGTTTTCGAAAACCATCTGCCCCCAGCGGTTGAAGACACGGAATAACTGAACACTGCGGATATTGCCGTTCATCACAAAAGTAAAGCGGTCATTATGCCCGTCTCCATTAGGTGTGAAAGCGCTGGGGACTTCGACGGCGGGAGGGGCTACACGGAAGATAATACTGGCCGAATCACGACAACCGGATTGCGGAGCTTCGACAAATACAGTAAATACGGATGGATTGGTGATAAGGGTATCCGCATAATCAGATAGCCCTGTCCCCTGTTGGATCAGCTCCTGGTTTAGTGTCCAGGTGAAATTCAGAGGTGAGGGCAGGTTGGCAAGGGCGGTAAGAGTTACTGCCCCCCCCTGGCTGGCATTTTCCGGATCCGGATGATCGGTTTCCAGGCTCACTGAAGTAGCAGGAGCTACTTCCACGTTCAGGGTGGCGGTAATCGTATCGCATCCGTCGCCGCTGATATATCTTAAGGTGTAAGTAACGGGTTCGCCTGGCGTGAATACGGCCTCCGGGCCGGACTGGCTGCTTCCATCCGAACCCTGCCACAGGAACTGCCCCTGAGCAGTGCTGCCGGTAACGATTGCATAGAGACGGATACTATCCCCGGCACAAACGGTAGTTTCCGGGCCGCCAACCTGCAAATTGCCGGCTGAGCCCACTTCAATGGTAATGCTGTCCTCTACCGGAGGGCATAGCCCGTTGTCGGCGGAAAGATAATAAGTGGTGGTGCTTGAAGGGCGGACTACCGGCTGCGGATCGGATACTGTTCCGAAAGCGGGGCCCGTCGACGTCCAGGTGTAGGTGCTGATGCTGTCGGCGGCCAGGTTGAGCGCCAGAGAATCGCCGGGGCAAAGGAAGGTGATTTCGTTGAGCAGGTAAAGCGGCGGGCCGGCTACGTATATAAAAACAGAGTCGGCTACCGGGCAGGGCCCCTGTTGCTGTGTGGCGAAGTACCAGGTGGAAACCTGAGGGGTGGCCGTTACGTCCAGCCCGGAAGTATCGCTCAGGCTTCCATCATCCGGCGACCACGACAACCCTTCTGCGGTTCCGGAGGTGGTGCTTGCTGATAGACTGACTGTGGCGCCCCGGCAGATCGCAATTGTGTCTGGCGAGTTGATGGACAAATCAGCAGGAAGGACTGTGATGGTTACCTCCGCCGTGTCCGCACAGGCTCCATTAGCGGCAGTGCCGATGAGCCGGTAGGTGGTACTGGTTTCGGGAAAGGCGAGGGGCCCGGCTATGGTATTGCTGTTCAGTCCGGAGGAAGGAGTCCATTGAAAAAGGGTAGTGGTGCTGTCAGGAGGGATCATCCCGGCCAGGCGGACACCGTAGTTCTCACAGATGGTAGTATCATTGGCGATAACCGGAAAATCAAATACGGCAACATCAATGAATACGGAATCCCGAAGTATGCAGCCGCCTAAGTCGATAGTTGCAAAATAGGTGGTGCTTTCCAGTGGGCTGGCCACAATTGATTCACCTGTAGGGTTGTTCAGCCCGGCAGATGGGCCCCATTGCAGGCCGGTGCCGGCGACGTTGTTATTGGCGACGAGGCGTACCGAGTCGCCCCGGCAGATCACCGTGGGGCTGTTGGTTTCTACCTCCAGAGTGGGGCTTATGCGCCGGAGAAAAATAGAATCATAGGCCACACATGGCCCCAGTACTCCTTCCACCGTAACCCACTGATCGCTTTCCGGCTCAGCTACCGGGTTGGAGGAAGCGGGGTCGTTGAAAATGCCAGGAGGCGACCAGAAATAGGAACCGGCCCCACTGGCGTATAGTTGTATGGTATTATTCGGACAGAGGAAGGCGGTATCCTGCCCGGCATTGATTTCTACCCTCAATTCATCCGCCAGGTTGATCTGTAGTTCGGAATAAACGGCTTCTCCACAACCAAAGTCATTGACGAGCCGAATGCTGATCACTTCAGTAGGTTCCGCTTCTTGGTCGGAGAGGGCGGTAATGGGAAAGCTGAGGCTGGTTTCTCCCGGCAGGAAGACGATGGTATCCGGCGCATCAAGTACGTAATCGATGTTGCGGGAGGCAGTGCCGCCAATCTGAAGGAGATAGGAGAGCGTATCGGCTGAGGGAGCGGGCAGGAAGGCCGTTAGTTCATCGGGGGTGCTGATGCAATTTTCCACCAGGTAATCGATACCGGAGTTGAAGCTTGCCGATAGTTGAGGAGTACCTCCCCGGAGTTCGGAGATGAACACTCCGGAATCATAGAATGGGTCGGCGCGGTCGGCAATCGCCAGTTTGAGGTGGTAGGTATTGCAGGGCTCCACCTGGGCGCGGGCGGTCAGGCTTTTTTTTACGCCCATGAAATCGGAGGTTAATCCATCGTATTGAGTGGTGATACCATAGTTGTTGTTGCGGTAGTATTCCCAGTTGTTCAGGTGGTTGACACTGTTGATCTGCACCGGCGTTTCGCTCCCGTTGGGCAATACAGCAATATTTCGTTGGTTATTGAGATTGGGGTCCCCGATGATGCCCGGCCCGGAAATTAGAAAGGCAAAGATATCATTGAATTCCTGTCCGACGTACTCCTGATATTCTTCCGAACCAAAAATGTATTCGAAAGCCAGTTCATTGGTGTTGGCAAAGACATCCAGTTCAACGATGCAGGCATTTTCGGAAGACATGCCGTTTCCGTATAACTGCGACAGGTAGTCCAGGTCAGGGTCTCCGGAGGCGCCGTTATCACTTTCACCAAGGTTGCTGCCAGGGTCAGAATTGGGGCCGGCGGCCCAGCTAAGTCGGCCGGTAGTCAGCAACAGCCCCTGGCCCAATCCGAGTTCGGCGGGATCGGGCGCCTGAAAAATACCATAGGATATGGAAGGGCAATCAATGCTGGTGATAGCAGCGGTTGTGGCAGGAGTGGAGACGACATCTATGACCTGCTGGCTGGAAATGTCGCCCTCGACGGTTATCGGCTGCACCGTTTCGCAGTCGTAGGTGCATTCCCACCGGCCGCGGAAGCCTTCGAAAGTGACCTGGTAGTCGGAAGTGAAACGGACGGTCAGGCAGCCGCTGCTTGCCCTGACCTGATAACAGACTCCGCCGCCGCCGTCATCCTGAAAAAAGAAACTACCCACCTCTCCGATTATGTTCCCGGGAATAGCCTGGGCCCCGTCGTAAAAGGCCAGTCGGTCGGTAAGGCCGTACATATCATGCGGTTCGATGAAAAAATAGTCCAGAGTGAAGAGGATACACCCGTGGGGTTCATCCGGGCATATCGTAAAGGTGTGGTTTTCATAGTTGGAATAGTCACCGTCGGGGCCGCCGCTGTCGTAGAGCACTCCGGAGCAGGCCGTGGAGCTGCCTTCGGTAATGTTGTTTCCTGACAGTTTTTCCTCAATACACAACTGGAAGGCTCCCCAGTTTGGGGCCAGGGTAGAGGTATAATCGTTTACCCGCAGGAAGTAGGTGGTGTTGGCCGTGAGCCCTTCTATGTCAAGTTCAACTTCATCAGATCCGGGAGCTGCCGAAGCGCAGGCGAGCTCTGCCATCCCATTCGGGCTGCAATCACCCCGGTAAAGGGCAACCTGGGGGTTGATGATGGCGGGATCGGCTCCTGAAGATATCCCCGCTACCGTTATGGTATAATCAAATATCGTGTCACTGGAAGTGAATGAGAACCATACATCCCGCTCTTCATTGCCGCCATTGAAACAAGAGGGGATACTTCCGGTATCTGTGCCTGATGCCGTAGCATCAACATTGGAAAAGGCGAGGGTTCCCGGGCATTCGGGAGCTATACCCAGGTGGATCACGCCACTGCACTCATCATTGGCCGGCTGGGCGCAGAGAACGGTAGGCAACGCGATCGGTAAGAAAAGGAGATTCAATAACTTTTTCATATGCTCATCAGGGAGTTTCACAGTGGACGGGCTACGGGGAGAAATGCCCTTTGGATCACCTCCAAATAAGCTCTAAAGTAGCAAAACGGCAGGAGAAACCGAGAGATGAAACGTTAAATTCAACCGTACAACAATGACAAGGGTCAAACTTTTGACAATATGCCAGCCAGCTTACCTTTTACATTCCTCTAAACGCTTCCGGATTTCCTTTACCGGCATGTAACCGTAGTCATTTCCCCAAGCCTGGTTAATGTAGTTGATGATATTGGCGATCTCAAATTCGCTCAGCTCGGGTATTGCCGCCATAGGGTTGCTGTAGGTTTTGCCGTTGACCACGATTTCCTCTTCTATCCCATAGCGGATGATACAGGCCAGGCGCTCCTGATTCTGGCGGACGTAATCCGCGCGGGCCAGGGGCGGAATGTTGCCTGCCAGGCCAGTGCCGTCGTCCATATGGCAATTGGCGCAGAAATTCTGGTAAAGGATCTCGCCCTGCCGGTAGGGTTTGCGTTCACAATTCACCAGGGCGAGAGAGAGGGAGAAAAGGAAAAATATCAGTTTAGATCTCATCGAGCAGCTGTTCTATATCTTCTATGAATTTTTTGACGGCGACGCTGTCAGTCCCCTGGCAATAGGCGCGGATATGGCGTTGGGGGTCCACCAAAACGAAACGCCCGCTGTGGTCAAAGCCGTCGGGCAGGGAAGGGTCTTCAATGACGACGTTGAAGTAGTCATCGGCGATAGCGTAGATCTCGTCCTTATCGCCGGTGACGAAGAACCATTTGTCAGAGCGGACACCCAGGTTGCGGGCATACTGCGCCAGGCGGCCGACGGAATCCCGTTTCGGGTCAATGGTATGCGACAGCAGCAGCAGTTCGGTGCTGTCCTGAAACCGCTCGTAAATTTTCAGCATGTTCCTCGTCATAACCGGGCAGATGGTAGGGCAGGAGGTGAAGAAAAAATCGGTTACATAAGCCTTGCCGGCAAAAGTGGCGTTGGTGACCCGGTTGCTGTCCTGCCCGATGAAGGCAAAGTCAGGGATCTGTTCGTACACCATCTCGCCGTTCACCTCTTTCTTTTTACTGAGGATGGGCAGCGGCTTCTCCTCCGGCTTACAGCCAAAGAGGAGAAGTATAATTAAAAATATTAACAAGGGACACTTCATATCGCCTAATAGGTCTTTGTCATATCTTCATCTACCACCAGGATGAAATCCGCTTTGCCGGCGTGCTCTTCCTCCAATTTTTCTATTTCCGCCTGTTCTACAGTGGTTATGGTAAGCAGGGTGGCGTCCGGTTCATATTGCCCGAGGTACCATAATATACCCTCAAAGTTCTCCGAATGGTAGGAACCATTGAAGTGGATAAATGTTTTACCGGCTTCCCAGTTCTTGCTGATAAAATGGGCCATAGTGGCATCCTTGGCGGCCTGGGCCTTGGGAAAATTCTCCGAATTCTCTCCGCCATGGCCGGCCATCATTTCCAGCATGCCTTTATAACCGGGCAATTTGCTGTCGTAGGGGATAGGAAGGGGAGGAACGAACCGCTTTCCGTGATCAGAGAGGCTGTCGAGGCCTTCAAAACCCTGCCGGAAGACGAGGTTGGCATAACGGCGGGGTATATTGGTGGCAACAAAACGGAGGCTCTTTTCCCGGGCCAGTTCCAGCAGTGGTTTGTAATCGGTCGCATAATTTTTCCACAGGCGGGCTTCCTCTTCAAAGGCTTTGGTGTTGATGGTGCCGGCAAAGTATTCGTCGATCAGAAGCTGGTTGTCGGCCTCGAACATTTCGGCGCCTAAAACGAGGGCTTCCCCCTTATCTTCATATATGCCCTTGGCAAGTTCCAGCTGCAGCCAGTGGGCGACGGGGTTGTTGTGCTGCTCGCCGAAGAAGATAATATCGGCTTCCGATGCCGCCGACAGCAATTTTTTGTACTTAACGCTTTTGCCCTCCTTGTTGAAGAGCTGATAGGCCGGTTTGTCCTGTGCCACGAGCAGAGAGGATATCAGTAGAAGGGACAACAGGATAAAAATTCGGTTCATCAGGAATGATATTTGATTGAGCGGAAAAATACTCCTTACTCATTCTTTTCCCAAAAAACGGCCGGAAAAATGAAGGCCATCGCCGCTTTTCGGGATGGCCTTTCTGCGCGAGGCTTTCTTCTCTGCCCGTTTTTTCTTCTCCTGCAGTCGCTTTTCCGGATGGGCAGTCAGCTCTCTGACTGGCTTTCTTTTCTTGCGGGGCCTGAGGGCTTTGCTGATCAGCCGTTCGAATTTTTTCAGCGCCGCGCTTTTGTTCAGCAACTGAGAGCGGCGGTTGCCGGACCCGACGACGAGCACTCCTTCTTTGTTGATTCGCCCCTCCAGTTCTTCCTTAACTCTTTGCTTTTGAGCATTGGAAAGCACCCTGGAGTTATCCACGTCAAAAAGAAGCTCAACTTTGGTCTCCACCTTATTGATGTGCTGGCCTCCGCTGCCCGAACTGCGCATGGTGCGGTACCGCACTTCTTTTTCTAATGCTTTAAAGTCCATTTTTTATCCTCGATTTCCGATAATCTGGTGCGCCTGTTCAACGCAGGAAGAACGGGAATAGTTCAGTATGAGTTGGTTCGGCATTTTCTAATTTAACATTCATTTTGAGAACCAAAAGGCACATTTTTTGTTTACTTTCAAAATTTATTGAAAATTTTAAACAAAGCCTTGCCGGGCTTCTCCGGCTGCTACGCTGGCCAAAAAAACAGAAAAAATATGTACACCAAGCGCGCTATTTTATGGTTTCGGCTGGACCTTCGGCTTCACGACAATGAGTCCCTGCAGGAAGCCTTAAATAGTGCCGATGAAGTTATTCCCGTCTATATTTTCGATGAACGCACCTTCCTGGGCCGTACGCACTACTTTGGCTTTCCCAAGACTGGGAAGTACCGCGCTCAATTCATTATAGAGAGTGTGCGGGAGCTGCGGCAATCATTGCGGGATCTGGGCAGTGACCTCATCATCAGAGTGGGTAAGCCCGAAGAAGAGATTTTTGAGATCGCCAAGAAGGCGCGCACCAGTTGGGTTTTCTGCAACCGTGAACGCACTGATGAGGAGGTGCAGGTGCAGGATGCGCTGGAAAAGAACCTCTGGTCGGTAGGGCAGGAGATGCGCTATTCGCGGGGTAAGCTGCTCTATTATACCTCCGACCTGCCTTTTCCGATCCAGCATACACCCGATACCTTTACCCAGTTCAGGAAGGAAGTGGAACGCTATGTTCCGGTGCGCAGCCCCCTTCCGGCCCCGGAGTCGATGCCGCCGGCTACCGTCGCACTGGAACCGGGAGAAGTGCCCGATATGCGCCAGTTGGGCCACCAGGAATTTGAACCCGACCCGAGGAGCGCCTTCACCTTCCGGGGCGGAGAATCAGAGGGGCTCCGCCGCCTTCAATATTATCTATGGGAGGAGGGGCTGATCGATGATTTCAAAGAATCCAGGGACGGCCTGGCCGGAGGAGGTTACAGCACCAAGTTGTCTCCCTGGCTGGCCCAGGGCTGCCTCTCTCCCAAAATGGTGTACTATGAACTTCGTAAATACGAAGAGCAATACGGCAGGAACAAGTCGACCTACGAACTCTTCTACTACTTGATGCTCAGGGACTTCCTACGCTTCATGGCCAAGAAATATTGTAATCAGATCTTCTTCAAGGCCGGGCCGGCGAACAATGCCATTCCGCACTGGCGGAACGACCGGCGCATTTTGCAGGCATGGATCGACGGCCGCACCGGAGTTCCCTTTGTCGATGCGAATATGCGTGAGATCAGCTGCACGGGCTATATGTCCAACCGCGGCCGTCAGAATGTGGCCAGCTTCCTGGTCCATGACCTCGGTATCAACTGGCAGATGGGGGCAGAATATTTCGAATCTTTACTCATCGATTACGATGTGGCCAGCAACTGGGGCAACTGGAACTCTGTGGCCGGGGTAGGAAGCGACCCAAGGGAATACCGAAACTACAATATCCTTTCCCAGGCCAAAACTTACGACCCAAAAGGAGAATATGTCAAATTATGGCTTCCGGAACTGGAAGGCCTCCCTCCCGAAAAGATCCACCAACCCGACCAGCTGTCTCCTTCCGAACAGGAAGAACTTCATCTGCGGATCGGCGATGATTATCCGCGGGCGGTGGTCAGCACGGATAAGTGGAGTAGTTGAAAGTTTAGACGGTAGACGGGTGGGTGATTGACGAATACACGCCCGTCTTCGTGCCTCAGCCGGTTGAAAATACACGAATACACAGTTTATCGGTGGGCCTTACCCGCCACTGATTATTTTCAATAATTTATTCACCCTTCTAGCCTTTGCCCTGGCATTTTCCAGGCTTTCATCCACGACCGTAACATGTCCCATCTTTCGGAAGGGCTTGGTAATAGATTTGCCGTACAGGTGAAGGTGGACGCCTTCGATCGCCAGGCAGTCTTCCAGCCCCAGGTACACAGCAGGGCCGGTATGCCCCTCGGCGCCCAGCAGGTTGGCCATAACCGAAGGGGCTTTCATCCGGGTACTGCCAAGAGGGAAATTGAGTACGGCGCGCAGGTGCTGTTCAAACTGGGAAGTGTAACAACTGTCTAAAGTATGATGGCCGCTGTTGTGGGGCCGGGGCGCCACTTCATTGACCAGCAGGTTGCCTTTTTTGTCGAGGAAAAGCTCGACGGCCAGCAGGCCGCAGATGTCGTAGGCCGCCATCACCTCGGTGGCCAGTGATTCCGCCCTGGCTTCGAGCTCGGGGGAAATGGCCGCCGGGCAGAACAGGAATTCCACCAGGTTGGCTTTGGGGTTGAACTCCATTTCCACCGCCGGAAAGGCCCGGGCCTGCCCTGAAGCATTGCGGGCAACGATGACCGCCAGCTCCTTATCGATTTCCACCAGCTCTTCGGCTACGCAGGCGCCGGAGAGAAGGGGATCCAGTTTCTCGGCGCCGGTAATGACGCTCACCCCCCGGCCATCGTATCCCGCCGTCCGGCTTTTCTGTACAAAAGGGTAGGAGAGTTTTCCGGAATTCAGGGCGTCCTTTACTGCCTGTTCATTATCAAACAGTTGGAAGGGGGCGGTGGGGATCCCTTTCTCCCGGTAGAATAACTTTTGAGCGCCTTTGTCTTTGATGATGTCCAGTTTGGCGGGGGAGGGGTGAATCGTCAGGCCCTCTCTTTCCAATTGGTGGAGGGCTTCGGTATTGACATGCTCGATCTCGATGGTCAGTACGTCGAGTTGCCGCCCGAACCGATAGACGTCTTCGTAATCCTTAAAATCACCTTCTGTGAAAAAGGGCGTCACCCTCCCGGCAGGAAAGCTTTTTTCACTGTCGAGCACATAAAGCGGGAGGTGCCAGTTGCCGGCGGCCAGGGCGAGCATTTTGCCAAGCTGCCCCCCGCCAAGCACGCCAAGCTTAAAATCGGGGTGGAGAGGGGATGGAGTAGGTTTCATATCTGTGTTCTTTTCCGAAGCTGTTCATTCCCGAATAATGCCCGCAAAGCTAGTGAAAAAGTTTGCAGGCGTAAAACGGGATGCCTATTTTCACAACCCACCAAAATACAGTCCATGAAAAGCATTCTGATAAAGGGAGCGCAAATCGTCAACCGGGGAGAGACCATACCGGGCGATGTCCTGGTGAAAAATGGGTTCATCGAGCGAATCGGGCAATCCATTGATGTACGGGCAGATATAGAGATCAGGGGTGAAGGCAAATACCTTATCCCCGGCATCATTGACGACCAGGTGCATTTCCGGGAGCCGGGCCTCACACATAAGGCCGACCTGTACACCGAACCCCGGGCAGCCGTTGCCGGAGGAGTGACTTCTTATATGGAGATGCCCAACACGAAGCCGCCGGCCCTCACGCAGGATTTGTTACAGCAGAAATACGACATTGCCGCCGGGAACTCTCTGGCCAATTACTCCTTCTTCATGGGGGCATCCAACGACAACCTGGAGGAAGTGCTGAAGACGGACCCTCAAACCGTCTGCGGCATCAAGGTGTTTATGGGCTCCAGCACCGGCAATATGCTGGTGGATGATGAGCGTGCCCTGGAGGGCATTTTTTCCCGGTCGCCTATGCTGATTGCGACTCACTGCGAGGATGAGTCCACTGTGCGGTCCAATGAGCTGGCTTACCGGGAAAGATACGGGGAAGATCTACCCATAAAATACCACCCGGATATCCGGAATGTAGAAGCCTGTTACCGCTCTTCATCCCTGGCGGTGGCGCTGGCCCGGCGTTACGATACCCGCCTGCATATCCTGCATATTTCCACGGCGGATGAACTGAAGCTGTTCCGCAACGATATTCCGCTGGAAGAGAAGCGCATCACCGCTGAGGTTTGTGTCCATCATCTTTATTTCAACAGTGGCGATTATGGGCCTCTCGGCACTCAGATCAAGTGCAATCCCGCAATTAAATCGGCGGAACATCAGGCTGCTCTCTTCCCGGCCCTGCTCGACAACCGCCTGGATATCATCGCTACAGACCATGCGCCACATACCTGGGAGGAAAAGCAAAACACTTACTTCCATGCCCCTTCCGGAGTGCCCCTGGTGCAGCACAGCCTGAATGTGATGCTGGAATTTTACCACCAGGGAAAGATCAGCCTGGAGCGGATCGTGGAAAAAATGTGCCATGCGCCCGCTACCTGTTTCCGGATCAAAAAGAGGGGGTTCATCGAGGAAGGTTTCTGGGCGGACCTGGTGCTGGTGGATGTGGAAAAGGAATGGAAAGTAAAAAAGGATAATGTTTACTACAAGTGCGGATGGTCACCCTTTGAGGGGCATACCTTTAGGGGCAGGGTATACAGTACGCTTGTCAGCGGCCACCTGGCCTACCACGAAGGGAAATTCTTCGAAAATAAAAAGGGGGAAAGGCTGGCTTTCTCCGAGTGAAATCATTTCTTTATTCAGTTCCGGATGCCCGGGCTTTGCCTTCGAAACGCTTTTTCAGTTGCCGGTCCAGAAGGGCCAGCAGGATGTAGCCGAAGGAAAGGGCCAGCAGAATACTCATCGCCTGTGCAGGCAGCCCGGTAAGGGTGTCCACAAAAGCCTGTACCTCCGGTATCTGCCCGCCTTCAGCCGGGCCTGCCGTTTCAATGACGTTGAAAACGAGGGCAAAATACGCCAGCAGGAAAACACCGGCTACGCCTCCGATGATTTTCTTCCACAGTGGGCTGATCAGCGGGCTGATGTCAAGCTTACGGTAGAGTTCCGGAAGGCGGTCCATCACGTTGCGGGCAAAACGCATGGAAGGCTGCTCCACTTCCTGCTGTTGCAGTTCCTGGTGGAGTCTAGTGCGTTGGGCCCATTCCCGCTTAAATCCTGCATCTTCGGCCAGCAGGCGCTCTACCTGTGCCGCCTCTTCAGGCGTGCATTCCCCGTCTATGTATTTCCAGAGTAATTCGACGTTTTTCATAACAGGTCTTCTATTTCAGTTTCCAGTTGGTTGGAAAGTTCTTCTTTTAAAACCTCACGGAGGCGGTGCAGCTTGGTCTTGGCGTTGCTCAGGCTCAGCCCCAGTATATCCGCCACCTCCTTTACTGGCCTTTCATGTAAATAAAACAAAGTGATCAAAGCGGCATCAGTTGGCCTGAGCCGGCTGATGGCTGCTTTGAGCTGCCCGCTGAGGTCCTGTTGGTAGAGCTCATCGGCCGGGCTTTCACCTCCCTCATCGGCGACCTGTATGAAAGATTCATCGTCGTCGATCGAGGAAAGTGGCAGCTCTTTGCGCCTCGCCCGGTCCAGTGCCGTGCGGTAAGCAACAGTGTACAGCCAGGTGCTGAACTTCGATTTCCTTTCAAACGACCCCAGGGTGCGGTATACTTTTATAAACACATCCTGGGCTGCTTCTTCGGCATCCTCGCGGGACTTCAGCACGCGCATCGTTATGGTGAACACATAATCCTGATAGCGCTCGACCAACTGCTGAAAAGCAGAGCGGCTGCCGTTGAGGCAGGATTCTACCAGTTTAATGTCATCATCCATTTGATGCAGTTGTATTTGTTGGTTTTTTGTGGCGCCGGGCTTTGGGGAGCTACTTGCGCCACAAAATACCTACGCCTAAGACGTGCCTCTGGCCGAGCAGGTTACAAATAGCCTGCTCAATTTACGAAATGCGGTTGAAATCGGATGCCCCCGTAAACAGGCGAAAAAAAAACTCCTATTTTGTAACCTCCCTTCATTCTCTTTCCGTCATAGGCTGTGAACGAAAAAAATCAAATCAGAAAAAACAAGATCATGTCAGGTATAGAAGTTTTAATTCCGATCCTTGCTGTTGCCGGTTTCTGGGCAGCCATCATCATTTGGGTATACATGTTCTTCTCCTCGCGCCACCGTGAACGGATGGCGCTGATCGATAACCGCATGGATGCGAAGATCTTCTCCAAGGAGAGCAACCGGGAAAATTCCCTGAAAATAGGCATCGTATCCATCATGGCGGGTATTGGCGTTTTCATCGCCTATTTGCTCGATAAGGCCGGGTTGCCGGGCGTAGTAGCCTATTTTACCATCATCCTGATGTTTGGCGGGGCCGGCCTGGTCGGGTTCTACTTCCTCATCAGAGAAAGAGAGGAGAAACGCGAACGGGAAGAAATAGAAGTTTAGAACTTTTGTACATTAAAAAAGGAAAATCCATTTGATGTAAAAGAGCTCGTGCCGGCTAAGGCTGGCCGGGCTCTTGCTTTTCGGCCGGGCTACATTTATGTGGCCCGTAAACCAGTGAACCCCGGGCGTCTCTACCTCTACGGCCCTTCTGTTTTCCTTCCCAATTCAGCCAATAATCCATAAACGGCAATAGCTGTGGCCATGGCCACATTCATAGATGTATTCACGCCATACATGGGGATGTGGATGCTCACCTCGCAGAGCGCCAGCAGTTCTTCGGAAACGCCATCTTTTTCATTGCCAACTACCAGGATACAGGGGGCTTTGGGTTTGTACTCCGTGTAGGGGATGCTGTGCTTGGTAATTTCCAGTGCGGCCAGGGTTTGTTGCCGGGCGAGTTCCCTGGCTTCAATAATATCTATAGTACTATGGGGGACGTAAGCCAACGTGGAGCGGGAAACCCTCCTGACGATCTTGCTTTCAAAAAGGCCGGGCTGGCCCAGGGCCCATATGTGCTGCAGGCGGGCGGCATCGGCCAGCCGGAACAGGGCGCCGAGGTTGCGGGTGTCTTCAACGTGGCCGAGCAGGAGGCCTAAGGGATGCCGGTTTTCCTGAATATGCTGAATGTATTGTTCTATCTGGCCGGGACGCTCATCCCGGAAGCCTAATTGCCTTTCTTTCATGGGGCAAAGATAAGGATACCGGCTACATAATTGCAGCCTGTCCAAAGTAAACTGCCTGCTCCTAAAATCTAGGGGCAGGCAGCACAATCAAATGCGATGAATTAGCCTTATTAAAATACCAGGTTTTTTTTAAAAAATCAACCCCTGTGCAAAAACATCTGTTTGCCTTGATGTTTGAGGCTTAATAGAAGTTGGGGCATTTCACCCCGGTTCGCCATTGGGCCGGATGAGTGTAAATGAACGAAAACTCAAACGCTCCCCGTGAATTGTTGGCGGTAGCCAGGAGGGAAGTCGTAATATCATAACTGATCCCGAAATTCCAGCGTTCCATTTCCAGAATGGCGGTAGCTACTACCGCATCCATGGCCATTCCGCTTTCCAGTTCATTGGAAAAGTGTACCCAGGCGCCGGCCCGGATGGCCACTTCCTTCCAGTCCCGGTTTGTATACCGGAAGTTCCCTCCCAGCGCTGTACTGAAGTAGGTATTCTGCCCCATCACGGCTATGGCGGGCATGAGGCTCAGCTCCCGTGTGAAGGGGATTTCCCCGCCGGCGTGGCCGGTCCAGCGGGTGCTGAGGTCATCTCCGCTGCCCTCGATGAAGGACACATTGGGGTTGTTGAGGTGGTGGAGTGCCCCTCCGGCATAAAGGCTCAGATGGTCATCAAAGAGCACGTACCAGAGTAATCCGGCATTGAAATCGAGGTACAGGCCAGTGGTTTGCCTGTCGAAGTTTTCTCCGGAAGGAGCGCTGGCGTCTATAAAGCCTCCGCTGGTATTGAATTGCTCGCTAAACCAGAGCTTCTGCCAGTTAAGGCCATGCTGGCCGAACCCCAGCTGGGCGCCGGCAATAAGGTACTGGTCATAGGTGGCGTACCGGCTCCCTCCCAGCTGTTTCATGAAAGAGGCGCCGAGGTTGGCCTTGGTGCGGTGGAATTGCGATATGCCGGCTTCGTCCCGGAGCACGCTGAATCCAAATCCGAAATAGTCATCCTGCTGAACGCGCTGCCGCATATCGAAACTGGCGGCAATTGTCCGGAAAGGATGGTTGCCCAGAATGCTGGAATACAACTCCCGGTAGTTGGCCACTATCCGGAATTTGCCCTCGTATACACCGATCATAGCAGGGTTGAGCTCGGTGGGAGCTGCATAGAACTGGGAAAACCGGGGGTCCTGCGCCTGGGCTTCCCGGGGAGCAGCCAGTAGGCAGAACAAGCAGAGGAAGGTAAAGAGGGTAAAATGGAAACGCATAATTATCGGTTTAGGTCATTTTGGAAGTGAGCAACCGCAAAATGTGAATTTAGGCTTTTCACATTTTGCGGCTCCTCATTCTGAGTTTTTAAAAATTATCGGATCAATGTAGTATGTCCGCGGAAGGATTCTTCCATTCCGTCTTCATATTCCACTACGACATACCAGATATAAACTCCTCCGTTGACGGCCTGCCCGCGGAAGGTGCCGTCCCAACCAATGTTTTCGGAGTTGATGGGAAAGTCTGCTGCCTGGTAAAGGAGCTCGCCCCAGCGGTCAAATACCTGGAAACGCTTGACTGTAGTGCCGTCCCTGCCGTGTACGCGAAGGAGGTCATTGGTATTGTCATCATTGGGAGTGAAGCCGGTGGGCACTGCAACGACCCGGTTCTTTTCCACATAGACGTAGAACTTGTGCGTGTATTCGCAGCCCTTCTCATCGATGCCGTACAGCTCATACAGGATGGAAGTCTCCGGGAATGCCCGGGTGGCCTTGCACTCGGTGCATTCCAACGTGCCTTCGTAGGGTGCGATCCAGACGAACTCAGGCGTCCCGGCGGCATTCTGGCTGTTGCCGCTGAGCGACAGGGTGTCCCCGAGGTTGATGGTGTAATTGTCGGCCCCGGTAGTAACGGTGAAGAGGGGCGGGTCTGCCAGTTCAATCGGGCTGGAATAGCTGCATCCGTTGGCGTCACGGATGCGTACGCGGTAATCGCCGGCCTTCAGCCCGATCATCGTCCGTGAGCCACTGAAGAAATCACCGTCCAGGCTGTACCGGTAAGGAGGCACCCCGCCGGTGGGGTTGAGGGTTATGGACCCGTCCTGAAAACCGAAGCAGGTGGGGTCTTCCTTTTCCAGGCTGGCCCCCAGGGCCTCGGGTTCTTCGATGCGGGTGGATATTTCTACTTCGCAGCCATTCTGGTCGGTGACAGTCAGCATGTACTCTCCAGCCGGCAGGTTGCCCAGGGAGGTGGCCGTATTGCCGTCAGACCAAAGGAAGGAATACCCGGGGACGCCACCCTTTACGCCGACGTTGATGCTACCCCTGGCATCGCCGAAACAGGGGTTGTCTTCTTTTTCAAAGTCTGCTTCAAGCTGTTCCGGCTGGGCAACTGCCGCGGAAGCCGAGGAGAAGCATCCATTGGCGTCGGTGACGGTCACGCTATACTGCCCGGCGGCCAGCGCCTGAGCCGTAGCCGTTTGTTGCCCGTCACTCCAGGAGTAGGAATAAGGCGGGAATTCACCCTGGATGTCTTCCACCCTTAAGGAGCCATCTTCATTGCCAAAACAGCGCACACTGTCGGCTACAATCCCGAACGTGACCTCATCGGGCTGCGGCAGGAGCTTGGTGCGTATGGCCGTGCAGCCGCGGTTGTCGGTGGCGGTTACTGAATAGGTGACGCCCCCCATGAGGTTGTCGGCGGTCGGCCCGGTGTCTCCATTGCTCCAGGTGAACGAATAATCACCAATCACGGAGCCGGCGCCTCCGGAGATCTCATTGACTCCCAGCCGGCCGTCGGAATAGCCGAAACAGGAGGGCAATTCCGGAATGACCAGAAACGCCAGCTGTTCGAGGTCTTCCGCCAATGCTGTTGCTGTGGCCTGGCAGCCATTACCATCCGTAACGGTGACAGAATGGAAAACGGAATCCAGTCCGGTGGCCGTAGCGGCAGATTGGCCGTTGCTCCAAAGGTAGGTATAAACACTACCTGTTCCGCCGCTGGCGGTTACAGTGAGCTCATTATCACTTTGGCCGAAGCACCCTTGCCGGGTTTGGCTGATCACGGCCGTTACTTCTTCCGCCGGCTCGCCGATGCTTGTCGAGGTTTCCAGAATACAGCCATTGGCATCAGTGATGGTCAGCCCGTAGGCGCCGGCAGCAAGCTCCTGAGCAGGGTTGGTGGATTGGCCGTTCTGCCAGGCGAAGGTATAGGGGCCGAGGCCACCGGCGGCAACTACCGTTGCGGTTCCGTCTGCCAGGCCTTTGCAGGAAGCATCTTCATTGGAGAAGGTGGCCGACAGCGGTTCCGGTTCCGGTACAGTGGCCTGGGCGGATACCTGGCAGCCGTTGCCGTCGGTGACTACTACAGTATATGTGTCGGCGCCCAGCATGGTGGCCGACTGGCTGATCTGCGCCAGGTTGTCATTCCATTGGTAGCTGTATCCGCCGGCGCCGCCGGAGGCGTAAACGGTAGCCCTGCCCGTTTCCTCCCCGTTACAGAGGACAGGAAGAATGGCGATCGAGTCAATGACGACGGCAGCGGGAGCCTCTACTTCGGCGCTTCCGGTGGCCTGGCAGCCGTTGGCGTCGGTCACGGTCAGGGAATAGGTTCCCGGAGCCAGGCCCGACGGGTTCTGGGTGGAACCGAGGGCATTATCCCATTCAAAGTTTAAAATGCCTACTCCGCCGCTGGCAGCCGCCTGTATGGCTCCATCGGATATTCCTGCGCAGGTGGCGTTGGTTACATTGAACTCCAACTCCAGTGCTTCAGGTTCGCTGAGTGTCTCCTCCGCGACAGCAGTACATCCTTCGCTGTCCGTAACCGTCACCTCATAGGTTCCGGCAGGCAGGCCAGATACCGTGGCTGTAGATACGGCGGGCGTGGTGTTCCAGTTGAAAGAAAAGCCGCCGCTTCCTCCCTGCGCTGCCGCCTGCAACTCACCGGTAGCTTCCCCGTTGCAATCGATCAGACGGGTGGCCTGTATGGCCAGGCTAATGCTGTCCGGTTCGCTGATATTGAACAGGACGGTATCCTGACACCCTGTGGCGTCGACGGCTACGGCCTCATAGTCTCCGGCAGCCAGGCCGGTGAATATACCTGTGCCCGGAGCGGGGTTGCCGTTGAGAAAATATTGCACCGGAGCGGTTGCTCCGCTGGATTGAAGGCTGGCGGATCCGTCGCTGCTGCCGTAACAGGAAACGCCTGCCGGGCCGCCGGCCAGGGTAGTGGCCAGGGTACAGGCATCGGAAACGCAGGAACTGCTGCCCACATTTACGGCGCACCCCTGATTGTTGCCGGTAAATACCCGGACATCCAGGACAACCTCGTCGCCGAAGGACAGGTTGTCGGCGGTGTAGGTGTATTGCGTTACCGGCCCCTGCCAGCCGGAGGCCACCCCATTCAGCGAGGAGTTGATCTCGTATTGGGTAAAAGTGCCTACCGGCTCCCAGCTGAAGGTCAGGGAGCCATCTTCATTCTGCTGGCAGCTTACCACAGGGGCGGCAATATCTTCCACAACTTCTACGGTGATCATATCGGAATAAGAGCAGCCGTAAGAATCCATCGTATTTACAGTATATGTCGTTGTCGAGGAAGGCGTCGCTACCGGCGCCGGGCAATCGTTGCAGCTCAGGCCGGCGCCCGTCCACGTATACTGGATCTCGTTTTCGGAATTGAACGTGATTGACCAGGAGAAGAACTCGCCGACGTCGTTGGGCGCTATCCGGTCAGAAGCCACGATCTTCCATTCGCCGTTGATCGTGGCGCCCTGCAGGCTGGCCCAGTCACCTTCCGGCTGGTAATCTCCGGTGAATGGGCCGGTACCTGCGGTAATGAGATTTGTAGCGGCTGGAGTGAAACAGGTGTTGGTATAATTGTCCGACCCGCCTCCATTGCCGGTGCTAAGCTCCAGCAGTTCGCCGGAGGGCGCTTCGAGGAAGATGTCCAGGTCATCGTTCCAGTTGGTTTCTATATTGAGGCAAATGGAAGCGATCTGGCTGGCCGGATCGGCCAGGGCGCCGGGAGAAATGCTGTTGACGGTGATAATCGATTCGAAGGGGTTGGCAGGCGGATAATTGCCATTGCCGAATGGTTCCTGGGGGATGGCCTCAAAGGTGATGGCCGACCCGGTGGGCGTATCGGTGGAAACATCCAGAGTGACGGGCTCTCCTTCACATACGGTCGTATCGGGTAAGGGGTTCAGGTTTTCCGAACAGTTGTAACAGTCAGGATGGGAAAAGGGGAGTACAGTAACGGCGACGGAGGTGTCATGGGCGCAACCGTAGTCGTCAATGACGGTGAAGTTGAAGCTTGCAGTTCCGGCATTCTGAGGAGAGGCCATGATAACCAGGGAATCTGTGCTGTATTCAAAGATGGAGGGAGTGTTTTTCCATTCGAAATCCAGGATCTGAGGGCGGTAGGTTTCCAGGGCCGGGTAGAGGGCCGGGTCGAAATTGATACTCCACTCGAAGATCCAGCCGTTGTCGCTGGCCCATCGGTCGGTAACGATGATGGTCCATTCTCCGTTGAGGGGGCATCCGATGAGGCGGTCCAGGGATTCAAAGGATTCATAATCTCCGGAGGGCAGCACGTATTCGAACGGGCCCCCCGGGTCGTTCGACTGGGCGTAGTCCGTCCAGGTGCCATTGGTGGAGGAGGGCGTCCAGCAATAGTCATATCCTACACCCTGGCCCGGAGGGAAGGGGGTGTTGCTGTCGTCGGCCTCAAAGGGCTGGCCCAGATGTACTTCATTGGTGATGAAATCCTGGTCCTGGAGTACGATACGGGTGCCGTCCGGGCATTCGAGCTCCACGTCCAGGTCATACATCCAGGAATGTTCCATACTGACACATATCCCGAGCAACTGGTTGATGTTTGTAAGCACCTGGCCGGGAGAAAAATCACTGAAGCTGATGCTGGTTTCATAGGAAGTCCCGGTGCCGTCCGGAAGGGGAAGGGAGTCGGAGAGTACCCCGGCGGTCTGGAAACTGCCTTCAGTGGTCATAACCGATATGACACTGCCGGGGTCCAGGGAATCCAGGGAAGCATTGAGGGCGATGGTGTCGCCGACACAGATCTCATCGGGCAGGTTGCCGCCGGCCGAGAAGTCGGGGTAAGTGGCCACTCTCACCCTTTGGTTCAGGTAATTGAGGCTAGTGCAGCCGCGCTGGTCTTTGATGAAAAGCTGAACGATGTAGCCGCCGGGTTCGTCGTAAACATGGGAGACTTCCGGCCCTACGGCCATGGTTCCATCCCCAAAGTCCCAGGTAAACTCGGAGGTGAAATCGGAATGCTGGTAATTTACGCCATTCTGAGGATAGATACCCTCTCCGCTGAAAGATACCCGCTCGCCGGGGCAGATGTCGATCCAGCCGGTATCCGCCGGCATAGGAGCGGGGTCGGAAGCCGCCAGGCCGACGAAAATATTCTGGCAGGCGGTAATGCACCGGATATCGGCATTCCACCCGTCTCCCTGGTTGGAACCGTTGGATTCAAAAGTTATGGTGAGGCATCCCGAGGAATTGGCGGCCGTGGCCTGGACCAGAAAGGTCCGGGCCGGATAAAAGTTGTTGGCGTAGCACACCATGGGATCCCCGTTGGCATTGTCTGCGTCGTAGAAACAGAAAGAATCCAGGGAGTCGATATCCACCCCGGAAAAGGCCAGTTGAATATAATCGCCGGGGTTGCCGGGGCAGATGGTAATGGTGGAGTTCTCATTGGCGGAATAGCCGGCATTATTGCCGCCACTGTCTACAAAAACCCCGCTGCAGGTGGTTGCCGAAGCCTGGCTTCCCATGATATAGGTTTGGGAAACAGCCGGGGCCGTTGCAAATAGAAAGATAGTTGCCACGATTGGCACCATGATCCTGGTAGAGATACTCATGAACAAAAATTTTCATGGTTTGACAATAGCTTCTGGAGTTATGATCTGTTATTCAGCGAAGGGCGGGGGCCCGTCCTGTAGGAAAAAAAGAATTAAAGGCTTGGCCAGGATGAATGGAAAAACGAGCCCTCAATTCTACAGGATGGAATCGGAGGAGAAAAGATAGTTGAAAAAAATAACTGGGTGGTTTTTCGATCGGCTTCGGTGCAACGGCCCACTCTGCTTTCCAATGAAAAAGCCCGCCGCAGGCCGTTTTTTTGACAGGATGTTTTACAGATGAAAACAAAGTTAGGAAAAAAACTCAGAAAAACCGTATAAAAATTCTTCATAATATTTGTAAAGCTTTTGGGTTCCCGCCCAGCAAAAATATTCTATTGTGGCAAAACTACTCAGTAACTACTGTTAAAATAATTTCTTTTTCCCGATAAATATTCGGGAAAGGCCGGGCCTGGTTCCTCACACATAAATTTGTAGCTTTGCGGAATACGGAAGCTCTAACCTTTAAAAACTGTTTCAATGAATATTCTTGACGGAAGGAAGCTGGCCAGGGAGATCCGCGCAGAACTCGCTGAGGAAGTGAAGTCGATCGTGGACAGCGGCGGGAGGGCGCCGCACCTGGCCGCTGTATTGGCCGGGGATGACCCCGCCAGCCAGGTCTATGTTCGAAATAAAGTTCGCTCCTGTGAAAAAGTGGGGTTTCGTTCTACCCTTATCCGAAAGCCGGCCAATGTTACCGAGGCGGAATTGCTGGCGGTAGTGGATCAGCTGAACCGTGACGAAGAGGTAGACGGCTTCATCGTTCAACTTCCCCTGCCTGGCCACATCAATGAAGAGAAAGTGACCCTGGCGATCAGCCCGGATAAAGATGTGGATGGCTTTCACCCGGTGAATTTCGGCCGGATGGCGCAGGGGCTTCCCTGCTATCTCCCCGCTACTCCTGCCGGCATTCTGGAAATGATGCGCCGCTATGAAGTGGAGACGGAAGGCAAAGAGGTAGTGGTGATCGGCCGGAGTAATATTGTTGGCACTCCAATCAGTATCCTGCTTTCGAGGAAGGACTACCCGGGAAATGCCACTGTGACGATCTGCCATAGCCGGACAAAAGGGCTGGAAGCCCATCTGCGGCGTGCTGACATTATTGTGGCGGCCATCGGCATCCCGGAGTTTGTCAGGGGGGATATGGTCAAAGAAGGTGTTGTCATCATTGACGTGGGCATCAACCGGGTGGAAGCCCCCGAAACGGAAAAAGGCTACCGCCTTTGCGGAGATGTCGATTTCGAATCGGTGAGCCCCAAGGCCAGCCTTATTACACCGGTACCGGGAGGTGTCGGGCAGTTGACAGTTGTGTCTCTTTTGGTCAATACCCTTAAGGCCGCCCGGCGTGAGATTTATGTTTAACTCATAGCCCCGGCCCCGTATTCCGGCTCGCAGTAACAACCTGATCAGATAAATGGATTGTAAAGAAGGCACCGTTTCCATCACCCGGCAGATCAACCAATTGTTAGAACATATTCACCCGATGGCCTATTCCCGGCCGCTGGGAGTGTTCAATGCCTCAACGATCGGCCAGCATTTTCGCCATATTTTTGACTTTTATGAATGCCTCCTTCGCGGAGCCTCGGAAGGTATTGTGGATTATGGTTCCCGCAGGCGGAATGAGAAAATGGAAAAAGACCCCGGCTACGCCAGGGCCGCTTTCCAGCAACTCGAACAGTCCTGCTCAGGCCTGAATGAAGAGCAACCCCTGAAGGTGCGTGCCGATTTTTCTTCGCTCCTCGATGACGGCCGCCCGGAAGTGAACTCAACGGTAGGCAGGGAGCTGATGTTTGCTTACGACCATGCCGTTCATCACCTGGCCCTTATTAAAATAGGTATGAAAGAAGCGCTACCGGAAGTAGAACTTGATGAACAACTGGGCGTTGCGCCCTCCACCCTGAAACACCGCAACCGGGCTTCCTATGCAGTGAAAAAATTCCGCGACAGGGAGGAGTAAGGGGCCTTGTCGAGTTACTGGCCGGCAAAAGTTTTGAATAGCTACCTTGCCGATAAAATCCACTTATGGACTATTATTGCTATGACATCAAAGTGGCCGCCTCCCTGCGTGAGGTAGCCCTGGCTTTTCTCAGCGAACTTCCCTTCGATAGCTTTGAAGAAGAGGAAGGCGGGCTGCGTGCCTATCTGCGTAAAGACAGCGGGGCCGAAGACGTGGAGAACGAGTTGGCTAACATTGCCGCCCGGCTGTCCTTCAGCTACGAACGCCGGTTGATCCCCGCCCAAAACTGGAATGAGCTCTGGGAGTCCAATTTTGAACCCATCCGCGTCAGTAACCTCTGTGGTGTCCGGGCCCATTTCCATTCGCCAATGGAAGGGGTGAAATACGAGATCGTCATCAGCCCGAGGATGGCATTCGGTACCGGCCACCATGCCACCACCTATATGATGCTGGAAAGAATGGCCCAGGATGATTTTGACGGGCTGAAGGTACTCGACTATGGTTGTGGCACGGGCATTCTGGCTATACTGGCCGACAAGATGGGCGCTGCCCACATCGATGCAGTTGATATTGAGGAAGCAGCTTATGAAAATACCCTGGATAACGCCCGGGGCAATGGCGCCACACATATCCGGGCCTATCACGGTACGCTGGAAGATACAGAAGACAGCGGTTACGCTTACATCCTGGCAAATATTAACAGAAACGTAATATTAAACTCGCTCAGGGCGTTATATGGGAAACTCGCTCCCGGTGGAGTTCTCCTGGTTTCGGGTATCCTGGCTGCGGATGAAAGCCTGGTGCTGGCCCGCGCCAGGGCAGTAAAGCTACATCTTACTGATAAGAACAGGCGGGGAGAGTGGAGTTGTATTCGTTTCGTTCGTCAATAAATACACATGAAGAAAGTATACTTTTTATTACCGGCCCTTTTGATGATCACCCTTTCCCTTGCCGGCCAGCGGTTGGAACGCTTTTCTGATGATCATGCCGAATTCATGCGCCAGCTGGAGGAATACATGACGGCCAGCAAACGGCAGGCCCTGGAAGAGGCTTATAAAGAGTTTGCCAGGGTGTTCAGCAGCGGTATGTTCAATGAAGAAGAGACAGAACAAATCCTGAAGACCGGCAACGCTATGCTGGGCCAGCGTATGCTGGCCAGCCCCTACTTCGAAAACTATCTCAACGCCCTTTGCATGATCAAAAAAGCCAGTGACCCGGAGCGCCATTTCCGGGAATGGCACCAGGTCCTGGACCAGATACTTGCCAACATCCAGAACCGCCACCTCAAGCCTTTTGATGAATTTGTCGAGTTTTCCAAACTCTTCTTCGAACGGCAAGCCCTGCGTTATTCCGACTCGGGAGGCACCTCCTGGTACGCCCTGGCTGACGACTACCAGTTTCGTTATGAAGAAAATGAAGGGACGGTATATTTTGATAAGCTGGACCTTATGGCCAGCCGCCGTACCGATTCCATCTTTATCTACAATACTTCAGGATACTTCCTGCCCAATCAGCGCCTGTGGAAAGGCCAGGGCGGCCGGGTTACCTGGGAACGCCACGGCCTGGGCCCGGATGTATATGCAGAACTTGGCAACTACGAATTCGAGGTGATCAAAAGCCTTTACGAAGTCAGGGAGGCTCAACTCCATTATCCGGTATTTTTTGGCCAAGGGCGCCTCATCAAAGGCTCCTTCAGCGATAAACTGGTCGCCAGCAATGATGCAACGGAAGGCTCTTTCCCCCGTTTCGAATCTCAGGAGCGGATACTGGAGGTCAACAATATAGGGCAGGGGATCAGTTATATCGGAGGGTTCCGGCTCAACGGCAAGACAGTATATGGCTTCGGAAGCCGGGAGCAGCCCGCCCGTATCCTTATCGAAGATGAAAACAGCAAGGCCTCTTTCCGGGGGGCATCGGAGTTGTTTACCATTCGGCGGGAAGAGCTCATCGCAGGGCAGGGAGTGGAAGGAGTACTTCAGTTTGGCCAGGATTCGATCTATCACCCCTCCATCAATGTCCGTTATGATATTGCCGGCAGGGAAATGGCCCTGTCCCGCGGAGACCGTGCCAGCGACCGCAACCCCTTCTTCAGCTCCCTGCATAAGGTCAATATCCATGCCGATAACATCATTGCCTACCTGGACCAGGATTCGGTGGCCATCGGTAGGGAGAAGATCCCCATTCACCGTAAACCAGTGGTGGAATTTGAGTCCTTTAATTATTTCACGGACAAAGATTACCGCCAGTTGCAGAACATCGCTACCGTAAACCCCATCGCTGTCATGAAAGTGATGCAGGATAAGGAAGGTAAGGACATTCTTCCCGCCGATGAGGTCGCTAAGAAGATTAACCCCCGTTTTTCCGTAGAAAATATCAAGGGGTTGTTATATGATATGGTGGCGCGGGGCTTTATCAACTACAATAGTGAGGATGAGATGGTGGAGGTAAAGGACAAGGTGGCCCTCTATGCCGACGCACACCGCAAGAAAACCGATTACGATGTGCTGAAGATCAAATCAGAGACCGACAGCACCAACGCGATCATGAACCTCCGGGACAACCGGATCGATATACGGGGGGTAGATTTCGTGGAATTCAGCGAGAAACAGAGGGTGGCCATCATCCCGTTCAATAAGCAACTCACCATGATGGGCAACCGCGATATCGATTTCGACGGGAAAACTTTTGCCGGCTTTTCCTCTTTGGAAGGGAAGGGCTTTCATTTTATGTACGATGAATTTCAGATCGCCCTGGATTCCGTGCGCTTTTTCGACCTCTTTATTCCCACCGGACGGATCAACGACGGGCAGCCCGAAGCCCTGTCCATCGGCTCCCGCATCGAGCACCTGACCGGTGTCCTGCTGATCGACGCCCCCGCCAATAAGTCGGGAACGGATGACATCCCTTTGTTCCCTTCTCTTCAAAGTAAAGACAATTCCTTTGTCTTTTATGATTACCCTAAAACGCAGAACGGCGCCTACAAGAGAGATTCATTCTATTTCCAACTGACCCCTTTCAGTTTTAACCACCTCGATTATTATACCCGGGAGGATGTGGCCTTCGACGGCACCCTATTCTCGGCGGATATATTCCCTCCTTTTGACGAGACGGTTACTCTGCAGGCAGACACTTCCCTGGGTTTCGTCACCCAGACTCCGGCGGAAGGGTATCCTGCCTATCAGGGAAAAGGGAATTACGACGGGGAGATCAGCCTGAGCAACGTCGGCCTGTTGGCCAAAGGCAACGTCAAATACCTGGGCGCTTCCATTTATTCAGAGGATATCATCTTCATGCCCAAACAGATGCTGGCCAGCGCCGAGCGATTCGACCTGGAGGAAAGCAGGGAAGAAGGCATGGAAGTGCCCCGTGCACAGGGCTTCGATGTCAAGATCGATTGGCGGCCTTATAAGGACAGCATGTATATCCGTTCCGAAGAGGCGCCTTTCGCACTTTTTCAGGAAGGGGTGCACACCCTCGATGGCACCCTGATCCTCACCCCGGGCGGCCTCAAGGGCGACGGCATTCTTGACTGGGACAAAGCGACCATGGAGTCCCGCCTGTTCTCCTTCGGCGCCTTTTCTTCCACCGCCGATACCACCGACGTAAAAATTAAGACGCAGGACCTAAAAGATATCGCCCTGGAGACCAGCAACGTGCAAAGTGATGTCGACTTTGAAGAGGAAGTTGCTACATTCAAAGCCAACGATGAGTTTCTGGAAACGACCCTGCCGGCCATTCAGTACAAAACCTCAATGAATGAGTTTACCTGGGACATGGCCGAGGAGCACATCACTTTCAAGTCGGACCCCAACAAGCCCGGCCGGTTCGTTTCCATACATCCCGGCCAGGATTCGCTCTTTTTTGAGGGAGGAGAGGCTTTCTACGACCTCAAGACCGATGAGCTCAAGGTAAGCGGCGTGCCCTTTGTCGTGGCGGCCGATGCCTTTGTCTATCCCGACAGCAACTACCTGGAGGTCGGGCGCGGCGGGGTGATGGCCACGCTGGAAAACGCCAGGATTATTGCCGATACCCTTAACCGCTACCACGTCATCAACCGGGCTACGGTCGATATTCTCGGCAAGCGCCTGTACCGCGCCTCCGGTTTTTACGAATACAACATCGGCAACAGGGAACAGGAAATCGAATTCGCCAATATCGTCGGCCAGCCGGTGGGGAAAGGGGCCTACAGCGAGAAGCGGGTGGTTACCCGGGCCACCGGTGAAGTCACTCCGGAAGATGATTTTTATATCGATCACCGCACCGAATTCCGGGGAACCATCAGCCTTGAAGCGGAGTCGAAGAACCTTTCTTTTGAGGGATTTGCCCGCCTGGATGCTGAACGGCTTCCGAGCCCATACTGGTTTACGGTAAGCAGCAAGGCGGATAAGAACAACCTGGTTATCAACTACGATGAGCCCAAAAATTACGACGGCGAGCCTTTAGCAACCGGTTTCTTTCTGGGTAAAGAGACTGCTGAGGTATACCCCCGGGTGATGATGCCTCTGTTTTTCCGCAAAGACCGGCCCATATTGCCGGTAAAAGGAGTCTTCAAATACGACCAGGACAAGGATCAGTTTATCTTTGGAGATTCGCTGAAAGTTATAGGGGGTAACCTGCGCGGCAACCAGCTCATTTTCCGTAACCGGGATGGTAAACTGGAGGGGGAAGGAGCCCTAAGCCTTGGCTCAGGGCTGAAGTACATCAAGATCGATGCCTCCGGGACCATGCGTTCGGAATTTGTGGAAAGGGGGCCGGAAGAGGAGAAGGGCATGATCATCTCCGATACTATGGACCTGACGGCCTCTATGGCGCCTCCCGCTCAGGTTTATCAGGTAGAGGCCGATATAATGGCCGGTATACAGATGATCCTTCCGGAACAATTGCTCAAGATCATGATCACCGATATTCAGTCGATGAGTTTTGACGCCAGCCCGATTGTCTACCTCACCGACCTGGATTTTTACCGCAAAGCTACGGCCAACCTGCTGCCCCCCGGCAAAGAGGCCGATGCCGCTCTGACGAGCCTGGGAACCGGGCTTTTGGATGTGCCCGAGAAAGTGAACCCCTATACTTTCCTCTTCAGCCGCATCCCCATGAAGTGGAATGCAGAGTACCAGTCTTTTGTCTCTATGGAAGACAAGAACGCCCTGGCCAGTATTAACGGCGAACCCATCAGCCGGATGCTGGAATCGTACATCGAGTTCAAGATGCCCTCCAATGATGACGACCGCCTTTACGTATACATCAAATCGCCGAGCGAACTCTTCTACTTTTTCGGTTTCAAACAGGGTATACTCAGCGTTACTTCCAACAACCCTGCTTTTATGGAAGAACTGGCGGGTATGAAAAGCAAGGATAAGATCATCAAGATGGATGATGGAAATACTTATGAGATACAGGACGTAGATGTGGGCACCGCCCGCCTATTCTACAACCGGGTAAAAGCGGCCCGGCAATAGGGGCCGGGCTCAGGGGTGACAAAAGTCATTCCGTCATTGGCGGAGCCGCTTTATTATTGGCTAAGAACAATATTACTTCAATCAAAATCGAAAGCCAATGTATCTCCTTGACCTTGCTGCAGCCAAGGCAGCCTTTATAGCAATGGTGGTGGTCCTTGTGGTTATTCCTGTCTGGATCGGCATTGTCGCTTTCACCAAAAAGAAAGGGAAAGCCGATAGCGTGAATGCCCCGGAGGAAGAAGAACAACCGGCTTCTTAAATTCAACGCTGGGTATTGAACAATTCGGAGCGGTTCGCTGAAACGAGGAGCCGTTCCGTTTTTTTACGCCGGGCTGGCCCTCTTAGCATAATTTTAACAGCGATTATCGGAAGCGATTCCCCAATCTTTAATATTTTGTGGCAGATTCCAGCCTCTGGGCCTGTTTGTGCCCTGTTTTCCTCCTTATGTAGAGCGCTTTATGGCAAAAAACAGTACCTGCTTTCTACTTTAAAGGTAAGGGAGCGTTACAAAGAGGGCTGATTTTTTTCAACTTTTACTTTTTTGAAAATGAACTTCAAGGAAATTAAATTTAACCGGGCCCAGCACAAGGAATTTATGCGGGTCCTTCGTACCAGAGTAAACGACTATTTTCAGGAGAACGGCATCAGCCGTTATGCAAATGCTCCTATGGTAGTAAAAACTATAGTCCTGATATTATCTTTCCTCATTCCATACGGCCTGATGCTCAGCGGCCTGGCCACCAGCCCCTGGCTCATTTTGCTCTGCTGGCTGATAATGGCCCTGGCCACCGCCGGCATCGGGTTTTCTGTAATGCATGACGCCAATCACGGTGCTTACTCCCGAAATAAGAATGTCAACAAAGCCCTGGGGTTCATCATGAACTTCATCGGCGGCAGCGCCATCAACTGGCGCATACAGCACAATGTGCTCCACCATTCCTTTACCAATGTCCATGGCATGGACGAAGATATCGATGCCGGCAAGCTCCTCCGGTTCTCGCCGCATCAGGATCATTACTGGTTCCACCGGTTCCAGCACATCTACGCCTGGTTCTTTTACGGCCTGATGACCATCATGTGGATCACCACCAAGGATTTCCGGCAGTTGCTGCGCTACCGCCGGAGCGGGCTGCTGGAAGAGCAGGGCATCAACTTCGGCACGAGTATGCTGGAGATAACTTTTCTGAAGGTTATTTACTACACCTATATGTTGTTTATTCCCATATACCTGCTCAGCATTCCCTGGTGGATGACACTGGCTTTTTTTCTGCTTTTTCACTTCGTACTTGGCCTGGTCCTCGCCTGTGTATTTCAAACGGCCCATGTAATGGATGAAACGGAATACCCCATCCCCGACGCGGAAGGTAATATGGAGAACAGCTGGGCCATTCACCAACTGCTGACCACTGCCAACTTCGCTCCCCGCAGCCGGATAATGTCCTGGTTCATCGGAGGGCTCAACTATCAGATCGAACATCATTTGTTTCCCAATATCTGCCATATCCATTATCCGAAGATATCCAGGATCGTCAGCGAGACGGCCCGGTCTTTCGGCCTGCCCTATCACATTCAACCGACCTTCCTGGCTGCCCTCCTCAACCATGGCCGAATGTTGAAACAACTGGGAATGGCCCGCTAATACTAATCCGCCGGTTGCCAGGCCGCAACCGGCGAACCTTTAATTTGTGGTATATGGACTTCAGAGGGCTACCAAAGATAGAGCTGCATCTGCATCTGGACTGTTCGCTCAGTTATCAGGTGGCTTCCCGTATTGACCCTTCGCTGACTGAGGAGCAATACCGCCAGGATTTCGTTGGCCCGGTAAGGTGCCATGACCTGGCCGATTACCTCACCCGGGCGGAGCACGGGATCCGGCTCATGCAGTCTCCTCAGCAGTTGGATTGGGTAACGCTGGATCTCATGGAGCAGCTGAAAGCCGAACAGGTTTTGTATGCGGAGATCCGTTTTGCCCCTTTGTTGCATACCCGTAAAGGCATGGAGCCGGAGGAAGTCGTATCGGTTGTGAACGATGCTTTGCAGAGCGGAATAGCGGCCACCGGAGTGGAAGCCAGGTTGATCCTTTGCACCCTCCGCCATTTTAGCGAGCAGGAGAGCCTGCAGACCATCAGGCTGGTTGAACAATTCAGCGGCACGAACGTCGTCGGCTTTGATATTGCCGGTGATGAGGCCGGTTATCCCGTGGATGAACACATCTCTTCCTTTCGCTATGCCTGCAAGCAGGGCATCCCCTGTACATCACATGCCGGCGAGGCAAGGGGGGCAGACAGTGTTTGGGAAGTGCTCCGGAATTTCACGCCCCGGCGTATCGGCCATGGCGTCCGCTGCACGGAAGATGGCCGCCTGGTAAATCACCTGAAAACAAACCGGATACATCTCGAGGTTTGCCCCACCAGCAACCTTCAGACCAATATGTACGAGGCTCTGGACGATCACCCTGTGGACTTTCTTTACCGGCAGGGCCTGTCCCTGAGCATCAATACGGACGCCCGAACCATCTCCAATACCAGCCTGGAAGAGGAGTACCGGAAGTTGCACGATACTTTCCAATGGCAGAAAGCCCACTTGCTGCAATGCAACCTCCATGCGCTGGAGGCGGCTTTCGTGGAGGAGGGGGTTAAAGCGCCTATCCGGGAAAGATTATTAGCAGCGTACTCTTAAGCATTCTCCGAATACCGCGATTTCTTGTGGTTGGGCAGTTCCGGCTGGCGCCCCTTCCAGGAATCGGGTACGTGTTTGATCTGTGGCCCCATTTTCTGAATGGCCCCCAGGATGTCCACCCGGCTGATCTGCCCTACCAGTTCCCCGTTTTCCGTTACCGGAAGTCGCTTGTAGCCGGAATGAACAAATTCATAGGCGGCGTCGAGTATGGACTTGTCCGAAGTGATGGTCTTAACCGAAGTAGACATATAATCGGCGACCGTAGTCATTTTTTCAGGCTCTTTATTGTATGGGCCTTCCAGTAAAATCCTCAGGCAATCCACTTCGGAGAGCATGCCTACCAGTTCCTTTTTTTCATTGAGTACAGGGGCTCCGGATATCTTTTTCTTCAGGATGATGTCAATTGCTACGTTAATATCGGTATCCGGGGTAAAAGTGATCAATTTGGTAGCCATGAATTTGGTAACGGAAGGATACTGGTTCATACGGTCTGTTTTTAAAATAAAATTAGTAAAATGCTGGTCGAATAATTGTTATGCATCGAATAATACCATCAATTTAATACAAAAATTCTTTTCCAGGCCTTTTTGAGAATAAAATTTTTTAAAAGCTGTGAACATGGGAGATGCCGATATCTGTTTTCTGGTTCTGGCCCTGTTGGCTATGGCTGCCGCCCTTGCCGTTCGGGCCAGGGTGATCGATTTCCGGGGGGCTGTTACCGGGTGGTTGGCCGCTATCCTGATGTATTTGGGGGGAGGCCTGCCGGCCTTGTCTTTGCTGGGCGTATTTTTTGTGTTGGGGTCCCTTGCCACAGCCTGGAATCTCCGTCAGAAGGCTGCATTGGGGCTGGCCCAGGAGAACAGAGGGCGGCGGTCGGTAGCTAACGTGTTGGCCAACGGGGGAGCGCCGGCCTTTCTGGGCCTGGCAGCCTGGGCCTGGCCGGAGTATAGTGAAATTCTGGAGTGTATGATGGCGGCAAGCTTGGCCTCCGCCACTTCTGATACCTTGTCTTCGGAAATGGGCAATGTATATGGCAGCTCCTACTATTACATTTTGGGCTTTCGGCCGGGCGTTCGGGGGCAGGACGGCGTCATCAGCCCGGAGGGTACGGCTTTCGGGGTTATGGGTAGTGTGCTCATTGCTCTTGTCTTTGGTTTTACTGCCGGTTGGGGAAGAGAAGTGGCCTGGATAGCCCTTGCCGGTTTCGCCGGCAACCTGGCCGACTCCATTCTGGGAGGCAGCCTTCAAAGGTGGGGATATTTGGACAATCATGGGGTAAACTTTTTCAGTGCTTTGGCTGCTGCGGGCATGGCCGGGGGAATGTTAAGCTGGTAGGCCCGCTAGGCCTGCTTTTACCCATTCGGGGTGGCATTTGAAAACACCTGAAAAGTAATTCTGGCAACAGGGCTTACCGTAAAATTAGAGGTTGCGGGCCTGTACTTTTTCAAGATAAAATTTTATATTTATAGATCGTTTGAACCACTCATTTGGCTAACCGGTAAATGACAGCTTCTTTTCCGTCATCCTTTTCCCGAAATTGAGTTCTCCTCACAATAAACGGGTGGCCAATGAACAATAAACTTGACAAGATATTCCGGCCGGCTGCCATCGCCGTTATTGGCGCTTCTAATGAGCGGCATACCGTGGGGTATGCCCTGGTCAATAACCTGGTGGGTAAGGGGTACCATGGAACGGTCTATCCGGTGAACCTGAATGAGCACAGCATTCAGGGCGTTCGCTGTTATCATCACGTTGGCGAAATTGAGGATGAGATTGACCTGGCCCTTATCGCCACTCCTGCCGGCTCTGTAGCCTCGGTCGTCAAAGAGTGCGGCCAGGCTGGTGTGGGTGGGATAGTGGTCATTTCCGCTGGTTTTTCAGAAGCCGGAGAGGAGGGGCAGGCCCTTAGCGGGGAGGTGATGAGATACGCCCGAAGCTACCAGATGCGGGTCGTCGGCCCCAACTGTCTGGGTTTCATCAACCCTACCCTCAACCTGAACGCTACCTTTGCCAACCAGACGGCGCTGCCGGGCAAGATCGCTTTCATCTCTCAAAGCGGAGCGCTGTGCACGGCGATCCTGGACTGGGCCTGCAAACAGAAGGTAGGCTTCAGCCATTTTGTCTCCATCGGCGACATGATCGATATCGGTTTTCATGACCTGATCGACTATTTTGGCAATGACCCGCATACGTCGAGTATCCTCATCTACATGGAATCCCTCAAGGATGCCCGCAAGTTTATGAGTGCGGCGCGCGCCTTTGCCCGAACCAAGCCCATCCTGGTGCTTAAAGCCGGCAAGAGCAAGGAAGGCGCCAAAGCGACCCTGTCGCATACCGGTTCCCTGGCGGGCAACGATGCTGTTTTTGAGGCGGCATTAAAACGGGCCGGCATCATCCGGGTGGAAACGATCGCCCAGCTTTTCAACTGTGCGCAGGGGCTGGCCCTGCAGCAACGCCCTGCCGGCAACCGCCTCGCCATCATTACCAATGCCGGAGGGCCGGGAGTACTGGCCACCGACCACCTCATCGAGCATGGGGGCGCTCTTGCCAACCTGAGCGAACAAACTGTTTCCCGGCTGGATGGAACCCTGCATGCCAACTGGAGCCGCAGCAACCCCGTGGATATCCGTGGCGATGCCACTGCCCAGAACTATCGGGATGCCGCCGAAGCCTGCATCGAAGATAAAAATACGGACGGCATTCTGGTCATTCTCACCCCTCAGGCGGTGACCCGGGCAGCCGATGTGGAACGGGAGGTCGCCAGCCTTGCCCGGCGCACCCGAAAAACGATCCTGGCTTCGTGGATGGAAGAGAGAACCCTTCCCCGGGAATTTTTCTACAACCCACCGGACAATGCCATCCCCAGTTTCCAGTTTCCGGAGAGCGCCGTCGATGTCTTCTTGAAGATGTATAATTATACCCGAAACATAGAATTGCTATACGAGACTCCGTCTACCATGCCTCAGGAGTTTTCCCCCAATTCCGGGGCAGCCCGGGCCTTGCTCAACAAGGCCATACAGGCGGGCCGCCATCAACTCACAGAGATTGAAGCCAAGCAGCTTCTCGAATTCTATGATATGCCGGTTACCCCTTCCAGACTGGCCGAAACGGCAGCAGAAGCCGTTCAGCTGGCCACCCAGGCCGGTTTTCCGGTTGTCATGAAGGTGGTTTCTCCCGACGTAGGGCTGAAAACGGATATCGGCGGCGTGGAAGTAGGGCTTAAAAGCCCCGCGGAAGTCGAGGCGGCCTTCGGGCGCATAATGGCTAACGTGAAAAAAGCCTGCCCGGAGGCGGCGCTTTTCGGCATTTCCGTAGAAGAGATGATCAATAAGCGCTACGAACTGCTCATCGGCGCCAATAAAGACCCCATCTTCGGCCCGGTGATCGTCTTTGCTCTGGGAGGCGTTGCTGTGGAGATCTTCAAGGATTCCAATATTGGCCTGCCACCGCTCAATATGGCCCTTGCCAAACGGATCATTGAAGAGACCAAGGTGTATGAACTGCTTAAGGGATACCGCGGCATGCCGGGTGCCGACATCCGCGCCATCCAGTTCATCCTCTACAAATTTGCCTATCTGATCATGGACTGCCCCCAGATCAAGGAGATCGATATCAATCCCTTTGTGGTGGATGAAAACGGGGGCATTGTGCTCGACGCCTATGTCATCCTTGACCAGGAGTACCGGGAAGTATACCACCGCCCCTACAGCCACCTGGTGATCTCCCCTTATCCCAAACAGTATGTCTCCCTGTTTACTATGAAAAACGGCCGGCGCGTCAAACTGCGGCCCATCCGCCCTGAGGATGAACCCCTCGAGGCAGAAATGATCGCCAGTTTTTCCCGGCAGACCCAGTACTTTCGGTTCTTTGGCTATGTGCCGCACATTTCCAAAGAGTTGCTCCGGCGTTCTACCCAGATCGATTATGACCGGGAGATCGCCATTATTGCAGAAGTAAAGGAGGACGGGAAAAAGATGATGGCCGGCGAGGTGCGCCTGCTTGCTGATGCGGATAATGAAGCGGCAGAATTTGCTATTGCCGTTGCTGACCGTTGGCAGGGACAGGGGCTGGGCCGCAAACTGACGGATTATATCATCGAGATCGCCCGCGAGCGGGCCATCCGGAAGATTTACGCCAATGTGCTGAAAGCCAATTCCGTAATGGTGGAGATGTTTCGCCGCCGGGGTTTTACACTTACCTCTGTTGACCATTCCACTTATTTTGCGGAATTGGAAGTGGCCAGAGTGCCCAGCGGACAGTTTTGACGGCCGATTTGCGTACCTTTACCCCTATGGATGGTGAAACCAAAATACCAGGATACATCCTTCCGGTGATCGTTTTTGCTCAGTTTGCGGGCACTTCCCTTTGGTTTGCCGGCAATGCCGTTGTGCGCGACCTGCAGGAAGCCTTTGGATTGGGGGTGGAAACACTGGGGGACGTAACGGCGGCGGTGCAGCTGGGATTTATTGCCGGCACTTTCTTTTTCGCCTTGTTATCCGTTGCCGACCGCTTCTCTCCCTCCCGGGTATTTTTATTCTCCGCCGTCATGGGCGCTTTCTTCAACCTTTGTGTCAGCCTGTTTACCGGTGGGCTGGTTTCCCTCCTGCTCTTTCGGTTTCTTACAGGCTTCTTCCTGGCGGGCATTTATCCGGTGGGGATGAAGATCTCTGCCGACTGGTACGCTAAAGGGCTGGGTAAAGCACTGGGGTTTCTGGTGGGCGCCCTGGTATTGGGTACCGCTTTCCCACATTTGCTGAAAGAGTATAGCCAGGGCTTGCCCTGGAAGGTGGTCCTTTGGGCTACCTCCGCCGTGGCCCTGCTGGGAGGGCTTTTGCTGTTCCTCCTGGTGGGCGACGGCCCGAACCGGCGCCCCGGCGCTCAGTTTGACTGGAAGGCCATACCCAAAATATTCCGCTTCCGGCCTTTCCGGCTGGCAGCTTTCGGTTATTTCGGACACATGTGGGAGTTGTACGCCTTTTGGGCCTTTGTGCCCGTATTGCTGGCCACTTACAATGCCATGCATGGTACGGAGATCGGGATCTCCCTCTGGTCTTTCGCTATTATAGGCATAGGAAGCCTCGGCTGTATTATCGGAGGATATTATTCCCTCCGCCTGGGCAGCGCCCGGGTGGCGTTTGGCATGTTGTCCACTTCCGGCCTGTTGTGCCTGTTCTCGCCCCTGCTGTTTATGCTCCCTCCTTTTCTCTTTCTGGCCTTACTCCTGCTCTGGGGATTCGCTGTGGTGGGGGATTCGCCTCAATTCTCCACGATCGTTGCCCGGACGGCGCCCCCGCATTACATCGGCACCGGCCTGACGATCGTCAATTCTATCGGGTTTGCCATCACCATCGGCAGTATTCAGCTGCTGAACAACGCACGGGGAATTATGGGATGTGAGTACATTTTCCTGTTGCTCCTGCCCGGCCCGTTGTTCGGCCTGTACGCGCTCTGGCAACTGGTGGCGAAGGCAGTGGAGATGCGGCCGTAGGGGAGGGGCTTTTTTGTTGTTGGTTGTTGGTTGGCTAACGAACAACAGGCAACAAACAACCATCCATCACACTTTCAGCCCTACCGCCCGAAGTACCAGGCAACATAACTCACCGTAGTGCAAAGCACCACGCCCCACAACATATCCACCACCACCAATGTCCAGGAGAAATTGTTGATAACCGCCCGGTTGACCAGGTCATAAGTAGCGTAGGTGACTAACCCGAAAAATGCACCGCGCAGCAGGACATCGCGGGCGCTGCCTCCCAGTGATGGCTGCACGACGAAAATGATAATACCTGCCAAAAAAAGCAGATAAAAAAGAATGGCGGCCGCCCAGTCCGTTTGTTCCCGCATCAGGGTGCCGAGCTGGCGGCGGTAGAAATCCCTGCCGAGCCAGCCCAGCCACAACATATCCAGAGGAAAGAAAGCCAACAGGGCGATAAGGTACAGTTTGATGAATCCCATAAACTTATAAAGGGTTGATGATCAGATGCTGAATGGAAAAGGGATGCCGCTGGTTTTGGGAATGGCCATTTTTTGTCAATTAAAATCACCGGCGGTTGTGGGAAGAAAAACAGAATCCAGTATTTTTGGGCCGTTTTATCAACCTGCCTTTCAATGGAAAAACAAAATGTATCCTTTACCCTGATCACCGGCGCAAGCAGTGGTATAGGGAAAGCAATGGCTTTCGAGTGTGCAGCTTTGGGCCGCAACCTGTTATTGGTCGCCCTGGATGAACCTGGCCTGCCGGCTGCTGTTGAGGATATTCGCAGCCGGTATGGCGTTACTATCGATCACCTGGGGATAGACCTCTCCCGGGAAGACAGCCCCGAAAAGGTGTTCCGGTGGGTGCAGCAAAAGGGATACCGGGTAGATACCCTGATAAATAATGCAGGGTTTGGCAGGGGAGGGCTTTTTGAGAACCTCAGCCTGCAGGAATATTATTCCATGATCCAGCTCAACAACCAGGCTATGATTGGCCTTTGCTATTACTTCCTGGCGGAGTTGAAAGGACACCCAAGAGCATACATCCTGAACATGAGCAGTATGGAGGCTACCTTACCCTTGCCCTACAAGGCAGTTTATACCGGCACCAAAAATTTTGTTTATTCCTTCTCGCTGGCCCTGCGGGAAGAACTGCGGCGGACCAATATCAGCGTGAGCGTGATCTGCCCGGGGCCGGTATTGACCAACCCCGATGGCCTGGAACGTATTAAAGCCCACGGCGGACGGGCGAAACTGCTGCTGGCCATGCCCGAAGAAGTGGCGCGCATAGCCATCCGGAATATGCTCAGAGGAAAACAGGTGATCATCCCCGGCTTTGTTCCCCTGGCAATCATCCGGATCATGAAATTAATGCCTACCTCCCTGAAGATGCGCATTCTGGAGCGGGTGTTCCGCGTCTACAAATAAGCTCTTTAGGGTTCCGGAGAGAAATAATCCTCAATACCGCATAGCTCTTTGCTGATCTCCCACAGGCGGGCGGCTGCGGCTTCGTCGTAGGAAGCCCGGGAGGATTTCTTCGGGCGGCAATTATCGAAGTACAGGCCGCTCATGCCTTTAGCTTCTTCGGACGAAGCCAGATAGATCTGGGTCTGGGCGCCTTCCGCAGGTTCTACTCCGCCGCTGCGCCGGAGTTTCCACACCAGCTTGTGGAGCCAGGTCGTGTGCTTGACACCAATATCAGTTTTCACCAATCCCGGCTGTACGCAATTGATGCTGAGGTGCTCATCCGGTTTGCGCCGGTGCAGCTCGTACGTGAACAGGACATTGGCGAGCTTCGACTGAGCATAGGAGCGCAGCCCATGGTAGTTCTTTTCCAGGGAGATGTCGTCGAAGGACATGCCCTTTACCTGGAAGTGGGAGTCTGACCCAACGTTCACTACCCGGGCGTCTTCCGACCGCTGAAGGTTGGGGTACAACAGGTGTGTAAGTAAAAAGTAGGCCAGGTGGTTTACGGCGAAGACGGTCTCTATTCCATCTTCGCTGAAGGTGCGTTTGGAGAACCAGGTGCCGGCATTGTTCACCAATACATCCACCTTCGGGTATTTTGCGCTGATCTTCCCTGCCACCTCCCGGATCTGTTGCTGAGAGCTTACGTCTACGGCCAGAAATTCCAGCCGCGCATCCGGCTGGCCTGCCCGGATGTCTTCAATTGCTGCTTTTCCTTTTTCCGCATTGCGGCCCAGGAGCACAACGGTAGCGCCTTTGCCCGACAAATCCCGGGCAGTCTCAAGCCCCAGGCCCGAAGTCGCGCCGGTGACAATACAGGTCTTTTCGTTCATTTTCAGAGATTTTGCGTGGTGGCAGTGAAAACAGTTCACCCTGCTTTCGCTGTGCTTATACTGATGGGAACCGCCAGGTTTTCCCACTTTAGGATAACTCCGTTGCTTTCGACGACGAACTCTAGCATTTCAACCGGTTCCCCTTCAATTGTTTCCGGTTCGACTTCTACCTTCAGGGCATCCTTGGCGGAGTCGTATTCGTATGCGCCCCACTGATTGGGTACAGTATTAAAGATAACGGTCCATTTGTCTTCGCCGGGAATGGTGAAGAGAGCATACTTGCCGGCGGCGAGGTTTTTCCCTTCCACTTTTGCGGTTTTGGAGAAGGAGATGGTAGTAGCTTCATTGGCGCCCGTACGCCAGACTTCTCCGTATGGAACCAGCCCCCCCCAGATGGTGCGGCCCTTCACTGAAGGACTGCTGTAGTTGATTTCTATTTTGATGCCTTCTATTTCGCCGGTTGCCGTCTGCGGAGGGCTGACGCGCTGCGGCTTGGAATCTCCTTCGTTTTCCGTTTCTTCTGTAGTTGTCACTTCGGTTTGTTCCTCGGTGTCAGTCGCCTGGCTGCCGGACTGAGGATTGTTACAGGCGGTGAAGAAAAAGAACCCGAGGAGTAGCCCTGTGAGTTGATATTTCATATCAGATGTTTTTTCTGGAGAAAAAAGCCTTTGTAATCACAATATACCATAACTACAACCTGAAATTCAAATTGGTTGCTGGGATTTATCACCCTTCCGCACTTATGCCGTATTTTACTGTTTAAAAAATTAGAGCGCAAAATATGTACCGCAATGAAATATTTAATTTCTCTGTTCACCCTTTTGATCTTATCGGGCTGCAGCCCTAAAACCCCTCAGGAAATGCCGTCTCCCGCTCCCCGCCAGGACATTCCGGAAGTCCGGTTGACTAAAGAAGAGGCTTCCCGCCTGAGCCAGCTGGCCCTGGAGTGCATTGGCCGGGAATACCCCAATAAGCTCGGGCAGGTGCTGGGTGATTCCTCTTACCTGGGAGAGCCCGGTGAATTGCACCCTGCTTTCTACGGTTGTTTTGACTGGCATTCGGCCGTTCATGGCCACTGGTCGCTGGTACGCATATTGAAAAATTTTCCGGACATCTCGCAGGCCGAGGAGATCCGAAATAAGATCAGCCAGAACCTCACCCGGGAACACATTGAAAAAGAGGTGGCCTTTTTCAAAGATGAACACAATAAGAATTACGAGCGTACCTATGGCTGGGCCTGGGTCCTTAAGCTGGCAGAGGAACTGCACGGCTGGGACGACCCTCAGGGCAGGCAGTGGCGGGAAGCCCTCCGTCCTCTGGAGAACCTGATCGTTCAGAAATTCATTGAATTTCTTCCCAAGCTGACTTACCCTATTCGGGTGGGAGAACACACCAATACTGCTTTCGCCCTTACCTTCGCCTGGGACTATGCCGTTGCCGTGGAAAAATGGGAACTGAAGCAACTCGTGGAATTCCGCGCCCGCGATTTTTACTATAAAGACAAAGGGTGCCCGGTGTCCTGGGAACCCAGCGGTTTCGATTTCCTCTCGCCCTGCCTGGAGGAAGCCGACATTATGAGCCGCATTCTGAGCCGGGAAGAATTCCAGAACTGGTTCACCGGCTTTCTTCCCAACTGGAAGGTGCTCCAACCCGCCGAGGTGAGCGACCGCACCGACGGGAAACTCGTCCACCTGGACGGCCTGAACTTCAGCCGCGCCTGGGTGCTGTACTCCATCGCTCAGAAACTCCCCGGCCAAAGACAGGAACTTACCTACCTGGCAGCGCAGCATATGGCCAAAAGCCTGCCACAGATCACCAGCGGCGACTATGCCGGAGAGCACTGGCTGGCAACGTTTGCCCTCTATGCGCTAAGTGCAAAGGAAAAGCTGGAAAAATCCTAGTGCGGCTTTGTCCGATGGTGTTGTTTTAAACTTTCTTCCTACATTTGTAGCGCTAAAAACACCATCATGAGCGAATACCCTGAAGTGAAGGTCAACATCAATCAGTCTGTAGCCATTCTGATTGACGGGAACAATATAGAAAAAAGCCTGCATCATCTTATGGACGATAAGAATGCCCTTATCGACTTTGATAAGCTGATCCCCAAGCTGCTGGACGGCAGGGGGCTGAGCCGCCTGATGTATTTTCGGGAGGGCGTCAGCATCTCTCCGAAACTGGCGGAGCGGCTGCTCCACAATTTCCATGGTTCGGTTGTCCCCTGCCACAAATCCGCAGATATTCCCCTGACCATCAAGGCCACTCAGATCGCCACCAAGGTGGATACGATCATCATCCTTTCCGGAGATTCGGATTATGTGGAACTCGTCAGGCACCTGAAAGGGGAGGGGGTCCGCGTGGAAATTGCGGCTATAGAACAGACAACGGCCAAGATCCTCATCCAGGAAGCTGACCTGTTCACCGCCATCATCAAGGAGGATTGTTATGTGCTGAAGGCTTACCGGGGGAAGAAAACGAGGAAGTGAGGGATGGGGGGATATTGCTATATTGCTATATTGCCATAAGTGTGGGCGCCACCAAGCAATATAACAATACAGCAATATAATCTTTCAACAATGTCTTATTAAGCCGCGGCCTTATAGATCCGGCTGATCAGGTTGTCTATCACGTAAGCCTTGGTCCGGGAGTAGAAGGTATCCAGGTTTTCCAGGTAGCGGTGGTAGAAGAAGTTAAGGACCAGCCCGGTGAGCAGCGCCACGAGGGTAGTATCGAACGCCACATTGAGGTTGCGCGTGATCTCGGGCATACCTTCCATTGTCCTGGCCAGGTGGGCCATCCCGATGGAAGAGGATAATCCGATCAGGGTGCCGATAAAGCCCAGGGAGATCACGGCTCCCAGCAGGTAGCGCACCGTTTCCAGTTGGCCTTCCAGTTCGCCCTTACTTGTTTCCACCTGGGCGTTGAATACCTGCAGAGTCTCGCTGACCGACTGGTCGTTGCGGTACTGAGTGCAGGCCTTCTTGATGAAATCGGCCACCAGCAGGTTTTTCTTTCCGCTCATTTCCAGCTTGATCGTATCCAGTTTGATCTTGGCGACTTCCTCCGGGGAGAGGACCAACTGGTCGCGAACGGGCAGCAGGCCCAGGCTGAACCCTTCGTACTGCCCCTTAATGAACTTTTGCTTTTCGTACAGCTCGAACAGGCTGTAAGTGAATAAGGCATAGATGGCGGCCTGGATGTACCCCTTGCCCGTCCCGCCCAGCAGCTCCAGCAGCCGGTGGATACCGGAAGAAGGTTCAAAAAGGTTACTCAGAAGGATCAGCAGGAGCCAGGCTACGGCCGCCGCCAAAATGCTGATGATCAGTTGAAAGCTCTTGGAGTTAAACATATCTTTAAGGCTTGAGATGGTTCAAAAATAGGATTATTTACTGCTGAATTTGAAATTGCCGTTTTCCTGAAGCACGACGGTGCCCAGCAGCACACGCGGCCCGCCCAGGGTGAGCGAGGTGGTGAACGAATCACCCTGTTCCTGCCCCTGTTCGTTTTTGGTGTAGATCAATCCGTTTATGATCACCTTCGACCGGTTCTTCTCGCTGGCCTTGTACTCCGCGTAGAGCTTGTATTCTCCGGGAATGGCCTTGTCAAACTGACGGACGGCTTCCTGGTTGGTCCGCAGGTCGTTGCCGAACAGGCGGTTGCGGGACTTGCCGCTGTCCCACTGGCCGATGTTGTTGTCCCGTTTCCTTCCGCCGTAAACGCAGTCTCCTCCTTTGCATACGAACAGGTCTACATTATCTTCAGCGCTGCGCCAGCTGATCTCAAAGGAAACATTGCAGGGTACAGACGGAGCGTCTCCCTTGTAGGTGCGGGGCTCTGGCGCGGGCTCCGGGCTCTGAACGGGAGGTTTTGGGGTTTTGACTTCTTCTTCATTGTTTTTCTTTTGCGGCTCTTCTTTTTTTGGTTCCGGGCGGGAGGTGCGTTCCGGCGGTGCCTTTATCTGCTCAGGTACCTGCTGCCGGGGAGGAGGAGTATAAGCCTGCGGCTTTTGTTCCTCCGGCATGTCCTTGTAATCTACCAGTACAGCGAAGAGCGTATCTCCGACTCTTTTGTGGCGGAGGCTGTCATGCAGGGCGCCGAAGACCTTCATATCAGAAGTGTCTATATACACTGCGGCCTGTTGTGCCTTAGCGGCTGGCGCCCCTCCTTTGGGAGTGATGATGAACAGAAAGATCACCGCTCCCAGGGCACTGGTCAATAAGTCCAGGAAGGACAGGTTGAACAATTCTGCTTTTCTTCTTGACATGGTTATTGCTTTTACCCTGCCCGGAGGCTTCTCCAGGCGGGGGAGTTCGATTCTATTTTCCTTGCGGATGATTTTGCAGGAAGCGGAAAGTGGCATTCCACGCATTTATGCCCATCAACCGGTGTTTCGTGGCCACAGTTGAGGCACTGTATCATGCCATCTTCCGGCTCGAGCGGGTCGCCGGTTCTTCCTTCATCATCCTGATGGCTGAAGTTGCCTTTCATATTGCAATGCTGGCAGCGTTCAGCGCCATCGGGGTTGACGGTGAAACAATTGTTACAGATCAGCATATTGGTTGGTTTTTGGAGCTGCAAAAGCTGCCTGCCACGCCATCTCGGCCGCCAGGCAGGTTTTGCAGCAAAGTTTTAATAGCGGTCGGCGAAATTGAAGTGGTATTCGTAGCCCACCGAGAATACGGTGGAGCGGGTTAGCTGATCGCCCTTATTGTAGCCGAAGAATTCATTGGCGTCCTTATAACGCGGGTTGAAAACATCGGCGACGCCGCTGTCCCAGGTTACGTTAAAAGTAACCTTACTGTTGTTATTGAGGGCGACCACGATGCCCGGAGATACCTGGAAACCAACCTGCATGGGGCGGTAGTCTTCATTGAGGCCGTTGCCGAAGGCAATTTTATAATTGTCAACAACTGTCTCATCGGTGCCGAAGTACTCGGTCGTTTCATCCAGAGTGCCGCTCAGGCCAAAATTGAAAGACGGGCCTATGGCAATGGAGAAGGCAAAGCGCGGAGCGACGTATTGGCGATAGCCCACCAGCACCGGCACGGAAATGTAGTGCAGTTTCTCCTTACCGGTAAAAAAGCCGGTGCCGATCTCGTCCTCGAAGTTGTCGGTCTGGTATTCGCCTCCTTTCTGGATGTACTGTATGCCGCTGCTGATGGTGAAGTTTTGGATCTCGAAACCCAGGGAGACTCCTCCGTTTAAGCCAAATACCGGGTTGGAGTTGGGGTACAGTTCCGCCAGGTCTTCCGTAAACTTGAACTTGGAGAAGTTGCCGCCTCCATTGGCGCCGATAAAGAAGGAGTTGTGTTGTGCATTAAGAGTGGCCAGGCTGATCACAGCCAGTACCAGGGTGATGATCGCTTTCATAGTTCGTAGATTGTTATGGTTTAAGGTTTGTTGTGTGTTCGTTCATTATGACGGAGCGGGATACAAAAAGTAAAAGGTGAATCGCGTTAAATAAAGCTTAAACTTTTTGCCGGCCGTTCCTCAGTTTTTGTGGAGCCCCTTGTGTTTGCCCGGATGCCGGCATCCCCTGACTCCACACTTTGATTTGCTGTTCTGGTACTTTGAGCAGTGCCTGAAGAAGGAGCTACAGCCATTGAAAGCAAACCGAACAGAGCATAGAAATATACCTTTTTCATGTCATTGAGATTTTGGTTCACAAATGTCGAAAGGCGGCGTTTAGCCAGTTGGTTGATTGCGTTGGCCAGGGTAGCTGGTTGTTGGAAAAGGCTTTTCAGAGTGCCTTTCCCCAGAAACCTGTCAATTCAATTGATAATAACCGGGGAATGCGTATTGCAACAAATCATACCACAAAGAAAAGGGTGGGAATTGTTAAGGTGTGTTATGGCTTCGTTACTTTAATCTTAAGCGGGCGGGTTTAACTAAGCATTAAAGCTCCTTAATGCCGTTAACAATCACCGGTGAAAAATCCGGAAAACCTAAAAACAATATAGCCTTACAACAATAGAGCAATATTGCACCGTCATTCAGTAAACTGCAGGCAAACCGGGCTGAACACCTGGGCCGCCATACCTGTCGGCTCGAGCTCACCACTTTCCTGATCGATGCGGAAAACCACTACCGAATCCGAATCGCGGTTGGCCACGAGAAGGAATCGCCCGTCAGGAGAAATAGTAAAATACCGGGGGTGTTGCCCCTGAGTGGGTTCGATATCCACTCGTGACAATTTCCCTTCCGGGGATACGGAATAGGCGGCGATACTGTCGTGTCCGCGGTTGGAAACATAGAGGAAGCGGCCGTCCGGGCGGAGCTGGATATGGGCGCAGGTGTTGTCTCCGGCAAAACCGCCGGGCAGGGTGCTTTCTTCCTGTATTACGGAAAAGGCCGGGCCTTCCTCTTTGTAGGACAGGGAGAGTACGGTGCAGGTAAGCTCATTGACCAGGAAGGCCAGTTTTTTTTCAGGATGGAATGTCAACAGGCGGGGGCCGCTGCCACCTGCCACTTCGAGGGCGGTACTGGCCGGGCCGAGCGCTCCGGTTTCCGTATTGAAAGGGTAGGCAAGAACTTCATCGATACCGAGGTCCACGACATAGAGATACTGCCCGTCGGGCCTCCAGACGGAGCAATGGGCATGGGGGGCTTCCTGCCGTTCGGGGTTGGGCCCGCTTCCGGAGTGCTGGCGTATAACCGGGCCATCGAGAAGGGCGCCGCCTTCATTCAATTCAAAAAGGGCCGCATTGCCGCCGGTGTAATTGGCAACGCTCAGGAAGCGGCCGTCTTTGCTGAGGCTGAGGTAACAGGGGTGCGCCCCTTCCGTATTCCGTTTGTTTATCAGGGAGAGTTTCTCTCTTGAATCGTCCCAGCGGAATGCCTTTACCCCACCGCCCGGCTGCCCGTTGAAGGTATCTGTTTCACTGACGGCGTACACCAGTCCGCGGGCAGCCACCACAAATGAAGGCTGAGATGTATTTACAGCCAGCCCCTTATTGGACAGCCTGCCTGTAAGGGGGTCAAAACTCAATCGGTAAATGCCTTCGCTTTTTCCCTGGGTGTAGGTCCCGGCCAGGATTTCCATAATATTTTCCTGTTTTTTTTCCTGATTTTTTTCCTGCCCATCGCATGCACTGAGGAAGATGAGGAAAATGGTGACAAAGAGAATTCCCGTACTATTCTGCGCCATTAGAGGATATTTTTGTCAAAGGTAATTGATCGTTTCTGCATTTTATAACCAGCTACACCGGGATCAGGAGTTCAACCCTGGTTCCGGTGGCTTCTCCCGCTTCGTTGTGCAGGTCGATAATGCGAACCCGGGTATTGGCCTCATAGATCTTGTTGATAATGTCTATCCGGTCTTTGGTGATGTTCATGCCCATTGATTTTTTTCCAGGTGTTGCCTTTCTGAGTTCGGCGGCCCTCTTCCTGCCGATGCCATTGTCCTGTACGATGCATTTCAGAAAGCCGCCCTCCTTGCTGATGTCGAGTTCAACTTTCCCTTTACCGTCCTTATGCATCAGGCCATGCCAGATGGCGTTTTCCACAAACGGCTGAATGAGCATGGGGGGGATATCGGCTTCCTGAGGAATGATGTCGGGGCTGACCCGGAGTTCGTAATCGAAACGGTGGTTGAACCGGAGGCTTTCCATCTCCAGATACAGGCCCAGGGTCTCGAGTTCATCCTTGAGGTTCACGTAGTTGTTTCTTGAATTCTGAAGGATCAGGCGGATCAGGCGGGAGAAGCTGTTCAGGTATTCGGATGCCTTTCGGGTTTCGTTCTTAATGATGTAATGGTCAATGGAATTGAGGCAGTTGAACAGAAAGTGGGGGTTCATCTGAGCGCGCAGGGCGGTCAGCTCCAGGTTGGCTGCCTTTTTTTCGAATTCGGACCTGAGCCTTTCCGCTTTACGGACCTGCCCCAGGCGGTACCGGTAGAAGGCATAGGCCGCAATGAACAGCAACAGCAGCAAGCTGCCCTGGAACCAAAGCTGTTGCCACCAGGGAATGGCCACAATCAGTTTTATCTGTGCGGCTTCTTCATTCCAGAGGCCGTCGCTGTTGGCGACCTTTACTAAAAAAGCGTACTGCCCGCCGGGAACGTTGGTATAGGCGGCGTAGTTGCGTTTCCCCGCCTGTATCCAATCCTCGTCGATACCTTCCAGCTTGTACTGGAACCGGAAATTGTCAGGATTGGTATACCCGACAGCTGAGAATTCAAAGGAAAAATAATTATCCTCATGCCCGAGGTGAATGAGGCGGGTGTAGGCCAGGCTGGAGTCCAGTGGCCATTCATCGTTATGCACCTTAAAGGAAGTGAAATAAGGGCGGGGGCGCTCATTGCTGGATTGTAAGCGGAGCGGGTCAAAAATGCTCAGGCCTTTGCGGAAACCTGCAACCAGCTCGCCTGAAGACAACTCTTCCAGTTGATTGACGGTCGCCACTTTCAGTTCATCATCCAGCCACCAGAGGCCGTCCTGCTCGTTGTACAATTCCAGGCCGCTAAGGCCCGGGCCGAGCCTGACAAGGCCCACCGGGCTGATGCCCCATAAGTGGTTGCCGGTGTCGACGGCGAGTTTTGTCAGTGCTGCAATTTCCCGTGACGTTCCTTTTTTCACAGGAATGGAGCCGTCGCTTACTCTGGCCTGGAGAGAGAACTTTTCGAACAGCCCCTTTTCCGGCCGGCCCAGGTCGACCCGGCCCAGTTCGCCGTCTTCTTCATTACTTACCCAGAGCAAGCTGTCCCGGCCTTCGGCGAAGTCCTTGGCCCTTCGGAAGGTGTTGTCGTTGGGGCCGCCCTCCGAATAGGGGAACAGAAAGAAGGAATCCCGTTCGTAGGAATAAAATCCGAAACCGGTGCAATTGGTGATCCAGACGTTTTGCCGGCTGTCTTCGTAAAAGGCATAACGAAAGCGGGCCTGGCCGCAGCCGGGAAACCGGCTATCCAGAGCTTCGATGGCTTCGGTTTCGAGATTTATCCGAAATAATCCGGCGCCGGCGCCGCCCAGCCAGAGGTAGCCGCGGCTGTCGGCAAAACAATTCAGCCAGTTCCGTTCTTTCGGCAGCTTTTTGTTGATGGGGTGGCTCACCATAGCCCGCCCGTCCGCCGAAAGGGTAAAGATCTCGCTGCTTTCAAGGATGAGCAGTTGGCCGTCACCCGAAAAAGTGAGGTCTTTTCCGTAAAAGATGGAAGGGCCGTAATCCCGGGGCGGGGGAATGAGAAGCCATTCTCCGCTTTCCCGGCTGAAGCGGTAGAGCCCCTCTCCGCCATTAACATTGAGATAGAGATACCGGCGGCCGGGGCTCTCCGCTATTTTCTGGGCGATATAGGGGTGGACGGCCCCTGATGTCTCATACAGGTAGTTCTGAAACTGGGTAGTCAGCGGATCGAACATCTTCACTCCGGCGGGGCTGGCGGACCAAAGGCGGCCCTGTGGCCCGGCGAGGTCGAGCTCATAAGTTTTTTTCCGGCCGCTGTCATTGGCCCAGGGGTAGGAGAGGGTGAAACTCCTGGTATCCATCACGGCTACTCCCTCATTGCAGCTCAGCCACAACGCCTCATCCGATCGGCAAAGCATCTTTTGAATATGCCAGGCGCCCTTCAGTTTCAGTTCCCGGACAACCTGGTTATCCGTTGGGCTGTAAACCCTGAGGGTTCCGTTTCCATCCAACAGATACAGATAGCCGTCGGAATGGGCCAGGATCTGTTCTATATCCATCAGCTGAGGAAATTCATAACTGAACTTCAGGCTGTATTTATTGAAGTTGAAAAAGCGCAGGTTGGTGCCGATCCAGATCAGAGAATCGTTATCCGCCCCCTGGCAGATAGACTGTATCCTTTCCTTTGCGGGGGGAGCGGCTGCTCCGGGCGCTGTCTTCACGGCTTTGGGATGATAGTGGATAAAGGCATCTGAAGGCGGGTCATAACGGCTGAGTACCTGTGTGCCGGAAGCCACCCAGGCCTGTCCCTGCCGGTCTGCGTATATCCAATCGATGAAGTTGGTGCGCAGGCTGGAAGGATCGGTAGCGTCATGATAATAGGACCGGAACCTGCCCAGGGCCGGGACGTAAATGCTCAGCCCGCCGTAGGTGCCTACCCAGACGGCGCCGTCATCCGGCCCTGCCGCCAGGCTGGCGATGGCGCTGTGAGCCAGGCTGGTGGAGTCGCCCGGCCGGTGGAAAAAGGTAGTGATCCGCGTGCCGTCAAAACGGGCCAGCCCGTCGTAGCTGCCGATCCATAAAAAACCATCCCCATCAATAATCATTCCCCGGAAGTAATGGTTAGGCAGCCCATCCTCAGCACGGATCAGCAGGCTGGGGCGGTTGAGGTCATACTGGCCTTGAGCTTTGCCCGGGAAGAGGACAAGAGGGAATATCAAGAGGAAAAGTTTTTGAAAGGTGTGCTCCGCTAAAGGCATGAATATCTTCGGGTTTTGTGGTAAAGGTTCCTGCTCTGGCCGCCAATAAGTAAATTTAGGAAATGCTGATGAAAATTTTACCTGGGAAAGAGGGTTGTGGCTAAATTAGTGCCGGTTCTTTGATGCTCCGGAAATATTATCTGTTAACGAAACAATACGAATTATGCGTTCATCTCATTATTTAAAATCCGGCATGGCGGCTATTCTTGCCATTTTTCTGTCGGGTTTCCCGGCTGATGCTCAGGTATTAAAAGTGGAAACGGCGCCGGTTAAGGGCGAATTGCCGTCGTTGAAAGGAAAAAATGTCCTGCTCGTCCACGGTGGCTGGGAGGGGCATAAACCGGCTGACTTTGCCAAAAGGGTAGGAGCCTGGCTGAAAGAAAAAGGGGCTGTACTGACAGTTTCCGACTCTCTGGGCATTTATACCGATGAGGAATTTATGGCTTCGGTAGACCTGATAGTACAATACTGGACAATGGGAAAGATCACCAGGGAACAGGAAGCGGGCCTGCTCAAAGCCGTCAAGAACGGCGCCGGTATTGCCGGATGCCACGGCGGCCTGGGCGATTCCTTCCGGGATAATACCGAATACCAGTACATGGTCGGCGGGCAATGGGTAGCCCATCCCGGCGGGGAGATCGATTACCGGGTTGACATTACCGATAGGAACGACCCCGTTACCCGGGGTGTGGAAGATTTCGACATCCATACGGAACAATACTACATGCATGTAGACCCCAATGTAAAGGTGCTGGCTACCACCATCTTCAACGGCGATGTCGACAGCTGGATCGATAGAGCGGTAATTCCGGTGGTTTGGAAAAAATACTACGGCCAGGGCAGGGTGTTCTATTTGTCCGTCGGCCATTCCCCCTCTACCTTCGAGGTGCCGGAGGTGTGGACAATACTTAGCCGGGGCATCCGCTGGGCCGGCGGGAGCAAGTACGAGCCGAAGGAAGAATGGATGAGCCCGGCGTATGGGGGGAGGTGAGAAAGAGTATCTTCATGTGCCCTGCAGTTCCTCCCGGTTGATCATATCGGAGAAGTGATAATATGCGGCGCAGGCTCCTTCCGAGCTGACCATGGGGGCGCCGAGTGGGTTTTCCGGCTTACACTTCGTCCCGAAGTTGGGGCAGTCGAAGGGCTTTTTGATACCCTTCATGATCTCTCCGGCAATACATTCGGCGTTCTCCGGCGCTTCGGCAATATTGACATTGAATTTACGCTTGGCGTCAAAGGCGGCGTATTTTTCTTTGGCCTCGTAGCCGCTCATCGGTATGTTGCCGATCCCCCGCCAGAGGCGGCCCGTTACTTCAAATACTTCGAATATGGCCTCCTGAGCCTTGGGGTTGCCTTCCTCGCGCACCATGCGGGCGTACTGGTTCTCCACCCTGGCCTCGCCTTTTTCCAGTTGGCGGGCCGCCATGAGTATGCCCTGCAAAAGGTCTACCGGTTCAAACCCGGTGACCACGATGGGAATTTTGAAGCGCTCTACCAAAGGATAGTATTCCAGCGTGCCCATGATGGTACAGACATGGCCGGCGGCGAGAAAGGCCTGTATCCGGCTTTCTTCATCCTCCATGACCGCCTCGATGGCCGGGGGCACCAGCACGTGGGAGGCCAGGATGGAGTAATTCTTCAGCCCCATCTTGTGAGCGTGAACTACGGATAAGGCATTGGCAGGGGCTGTAGTTTCAAAACCAACGGCAAAAAATACAACCTCTTTGTCCGGGTTTTCCCGGGCGATCTTTACAGCTTCCAACGGAGAGTACAGGATGCGAATATCCGCTCCTTCCGCCTTGGCGGCCAGGAGGCTTTTTCCCGAGCCCGGCACCCGCAGCATATCCCCGAAGGAGCAGAGGACAACGCCTTTCTCTTCCGCCAGGTAGATAGCCTTGTCGATCAGGTTCAGGGGCGTGACGCAGACCGGGCAGCCGGGGCCGTGCACCATGGTGATCTCTTTGGGCAGCATATTGAGAATGCCGTTCTTGACCAGGCTGTGGGTCTGCCCGCCGCAGACTTCCATGATCGTCCACGGCCGGGTGACGGTTTTATGGATCTGTTCGAGGTATTTTTCTGCTAATTCGGGATCCCTGTATTCGGATAAGTATTTCATTTTCCGTGGCTTTGACTAGGCTTAAAAAAATATTAAGAACTTTCCGGAAACGCCAGGAGCGGAGGCATACAAACTTCCGCCGGCCGAGGCTACCTGAAAACGGCCTTTGCCGTTATTGCGTCATTCCCGCTGCCAAGTATCAGGTGGTACAGGCCTGCGGGCAACTCTCCCGGGTGGATGTTCAGGACATTTAAGCCGGCATTGGCCTCTACCCTGGATTGCCAGACAATCTGCCCCAGGCTGTTGGCCAGATGAACAGGCAGGCAATTCCGGCTTTCCTTCAGGGAAAAGGACAAAGTCACTTCATCCACGGCGGGGTTGGGATAGATCCCAAAACCGGTGAAATTGCTCGCCGGAGAATCAACACCGGACAGCAACCCCAGGTCCGTTTTTTCGAAGGTAATGTTTCCTGTCGTCGAACCGTCAAAGGTGTAAAAGACAATTTTCCAGAGGCGGTTCTCCGCAGTCTTTATAAAATAAACACGGTTGAGGTCCACCACCCAGCTGAAAGCCCCGAGATCGAAGAATTTCCAGTCCTGCCCGATCACATCGATCTGGCTGCTGAGGCTATCCAAATAAGGTTCGTAATCGATATCCAGGGGGTCCACATTGCGGGCTTCGGCCACTTCTACGCCCAGCCCGGAAAGAACGCCGGTAACCACATACTGCAAAACTTGCCCGTCTCCGGGGTCCAGCGCGTCCCGGTACCGGGCAAAGAGAAGATCCCAGCCGGCAGGGCTGGCGCTTGCCGTTTCGGTACCGAAGGAGAAATAGGCGAAGGGGCTGCCGGCAAAACTGGCCTTATCTATGGTAATAGTGGTTTCGCCGCCACCGTCCAGGCCCGCATATTTTACGGTGAAAACACTATTCGTAAGGGATTCGATGGATATCTTTTTCCAGGTATTATTCCGCAATTTCAGGGCATAAACCTTATTCCCTTCAATGGCCTGGGCTGCCGCGTTGAAAGTACCCCATCCGTAATCATTGGGGTCGTTTTCATCCCTGATGCTGTTAAAAGCGCCGGTTTCCCAGGTTTTTTCCGGGTTGTAAAGGCTGTCGGCAAGTTCTGAAGGGTTGATTGGATCTGAAAATTCGCTGGTTGGCGCCAGGTACAACCGCAGTTCAGGGGCCGTGGTGGCCATCGAGGAACGGCTGGATTCGTTGTAGAAAACCCCTGCGTTTCCCGGGGCAGTGGCGAAGGCAAGGTCCCAGGATTCATTGGGCAGTATAGTTGTGGCATCATTATTCAGCGTGTAATACGCCTGGTTGGAATAGCCGGCTCCAACGGACACCTGTACAAAATCCTGTGCATTCAGGGCCGCCGGGCTGAATATTGCGAATAGGAAAAGGATAACAATTGGCCTCATGATGTTCTCTTTTTTTTCCGATAAAATGAATCAGGAGGAAAAATAGGGAAGCTGAGGCAAATAATCATTGACAATTGTCACCCGGTTCCGGGCTTCATTTTAAATTATGGCTGCGCTGAAATTTTTTACTGTCTGAATTTATATGCAATTTGGCCCCCACAAAAACCTAACCTTATGGCCATAGAAAAAAACTCACTGAGAGACGATGCCCTTTATTACCACTCTAAAGAAAGGCCCGGAAAAATTGAGGTGATCCCCACCAAAGAGACAGCCAATCAGAGAGACCTCTCCCTGGCCTATTCCCCCGGTGTGGCGGAGCCCTGCCTGGCCATCGAGAAGAACGTCAGCGATGTTTACAGATATACCGCCAAGGGCAACCTGGTGGCGGTCATCAGCAACGGCACCGCAGTGCTGGGGCTGGGAGACATCGGCCCGGAAGCCAGCAAGCCGGTCATGGAAGGCAAGGGCCTGCTGTTCAAAATTTATGCCGATATCGATTGCTTTGACCTGGAGCTGAACACCAAGAATGTGGACGAGTTCGTCCGGACGGTCAAAGTCCTGGAGCCTACCTTTGGCGGGGTCAACCTGGAGGACATTTCCGCTCCCGATTGTTTTGAGATCGAGGAAAGGCTGAAGAAAGAATTGGATATCCCGGTGATGCACGACGATCAGCATGGCACGGCCATCATCAGCGGGGCGGCCCTGCTCAACGCCATCGAGCTGGTCGGTAAAGACATCTCTAAAGTCAAAATAGTGGTTAACGGAGCGGGAGCTTCCGCCATTTCCTGCACCAGGATCTATGTCTCCCTGGGAGCAAAGAAAGAGAACATCTTCATGTATGACAGCAAAGGGCTGATCCACCCCGGCCGGGACAACCTGGACGGGAAAAAACCGGAGTTCGTCAACGGAACCGTGCCGGCGGATACTTCGCTGGCGGACATCCTGGCGGGGGCCGATGTGTTCATCGGGTTGTCCAAAGGAAATGTCCTGTCGAAGGAAATGGTGAGCAGGATGGCCAAAGATTGCATCATTTTCGCCATGGCCAACCCCACGCCTGAGATCAGCTATGAAGACGCCAAGGAGGCCCGTCCGGACAGTATTATGGCTACCGGCCGCTCTGACTATCCAAATCAGGTGAACAACGTCCTGGGCTTCCCCTTCATCTTCCGGGGCGCCCTCGATGTGCGCGCCACTGAGATCAATGAGGAGATGAAGCTGGCCGCGGTTTATGCCCTGGCAGACCTGGCCAAACGCCCGGTGCCCGATATCGTAAATATGGCCTACGGCAATATTAACCTGAAATTCGGCAAAGACTACATCATTCCCAAACCTGTTGACCCGCGCCTGATCACTACTGTCGCTCCGGCTGTGGCCAAGGCGGCAATGGAAACAGGAGTGGCGCGGCACCCGATCACCGACTGGGCCACTTACGAGATGGACCTGGCCCGCCGCCTGGGCAATGACAATACCATTTCCAGGATACTGGAGACCAAGGCCAAGCAGGAGGTCAAACGGGTGGTTTTTGTCGACGCTGAAAATGCCAATGTGCTCAAGGCTGCCCAGGTGGTATTGGAAGAACGTATCGCTCAGCCCATCCTGTTGGGCAGCCACCGCAAAGTCCAGGCTATCATCAAGGAGTACAACCTGTCTCTGGACGGGGTCAGGGTCATTGACCCTAAACATCCGCTCAATGAAATGGAGGAGCAGAAGCTCCTTGAATACAGCTCCATTTTATACGAAAAGAGAAAGAGAAAGGGTATGACCCGGCTTGAATGTGAAGACATCATGCGCAGCCGGAGTTATTACGGCGTTATGATGGTGGAGGCCGGCGATGCCGATGCCCTTATCGGCGGTGTTACCAAGAAGTATCCCTACACGGTGCGCCCCGCTCTGCAGATTATCGGACCGCGGGAAGACATCAGGAAAGTAGCCAGCACCCATATCCTGATCACACGCTTCGGGCCCCTGTTCCTGGCGGATACGTCCATCAACCACCACCTTAACGCTGAAGATATTGCCGATATCACCGAACTGGTCGCCGAAAAAGTGGAATCCTTCGATATCCAACCCCGGATCGCCCTGGTCACCTATTCCAACTTCGGCTCGGTGCGCAACGGCGAATCAGCTGTGCTCATGCGGAAGGCAACCAGCATTGTGCAGGAACGGCATCCCGACTGGATCGTCGACGGTGAAATGCAGGCCAATATGGCGCTCAACCCGGCTGTCCGCGAACAATTCTACCCATTCTCAAAACTGGGAACTAAAAGGGCTAACACCTTGATCTTCCCCAACTTGTCGGCCGCCAATATCGCTTACAACCTGCTGGCCCACACCGCTAATATGGACATCATCGGGCC
>CAYQKY010000030.1:0-59024 GCA_964418125.1 uncultured Phaeodactylibacter sp. | reverse complement strand
AATATTGCGGCCCGCTGGGCCGTTGACAGGCCATTTAGCCCTGGATTCGCATATTGTTATATTGTTGGAGCTTTCGCATTGCCTGCAAATTTCTGAATGCATAACGATTTCGGCGGCTCATTTGTTAACAATGGCCCCTGATGTTTGTAACCATAATATACAAAGCTTCAGAAACGCTCTCTGATCCCATTCTGAGCATTGAATTGTAATTGGCGGAGGTGTTTAGTTGATGTGCCGTCTGCCACCTTCTACCGCCCCCCGTCCCCCATCTGCTCCTCCACCCGTTCCTGGTCAAAAATACGCTGGCGGATGATCTCCGTATAAGTCCGGGCATTCTTATTGCCAAAATCGGTATAGGCCCGCCTGGCCCATTGCAGGGCGGCGCGCAGTTGGCCTTCCCGTTCGTTGGCCACCGCCATATTGTAGGCGGCCCGTCCCCGGTTTTTAGGATCGGCGGCGGTATTCACGATTGATGTCCAGATTTCGCTGGCCTGCTCCCAGTCGCCGGTGCGTGCGTAGCGGGCGGCGCGCTCCATGTCGGCTTTGGCATTGCCCTTGCCTTTGGTGTACCACTCCCGCGTGATGGTTACCCAGACCGGAGCGATGCGCATGCCGTAGAGCTCGCCGGCGGCGAAGCTCACGTCCTGGGTGATGGCCTCGGGAGCGGGCAGGTTGCCTTTGGCGGCGTCCTCGGTGTCGCCGCGGGCGTTGCTGCTGGCGTCTTCCGTTCCGGCAAACTGGTCGATGATATGGCGCTCCCGCCGGTCGTAGAGCCGCCAGCCGATCCGCACCTGAGTGCGCATGTCGGCTACGTAGTATTGCTCGATGTATTCATTACCTTCTTTATCCTTCTTTTTATCCTTGTGCAGATCGGTACTGATGAAGTTGTCGCTGTCGTACAGCTCCATAGTGATCAATGCATCGGCCTCGTACTGCCGGCAGATGCGGTTGACCTCCTCCCAGGGCAGGGGAGGGGGGGAGCTGTTGCCCGCCGGGCTTCCCTCCATTTCGATGCCGGTGGTTTTGACGTTGAAGCGGGGCGTTCGGGTCAGCGTCATGGCCAGCCCTTCCAGGGCGCGCATGCGGCCGCGGCGGTCCTGCCCGATGCCTTCGCCGGTGATGATGCCTTCGACCACGTTGTTGAAGCCTTTGGAAGGGCGGCTGCGGTCTGCCAGGGCAATGGTTTGGATGTGCTCGGGTATGTAAAGGCCCGCCGGCTGAAGCATCTGCAACTCAATGGTGGAGGTGCAGGATGAAACCAGGGCGCTGAGCCATAAAAATTGCAAAAAAGACAACTTTTTCATAATACTTTCCTTAATCAACCAATCAACGAATAACCAATCAACGAATCCACGAATCCACGAATCAACGAATACACGAATACACCCTCCCTTCCCCCGCTTCCAGTTCACTCACCTGGTACTGCTTTCCATTAAAAAGCAATTTCTCCGGCTGTATCTCCTCCCGGTGCGTTGAAAAATGCAATCGGGGCGGAGGCAGTTTATCACTTTGCAGCAACCGGGGGATCTTGATATTAACGGCCTTCTCTTTTCCATCCAGGTTGACGACGAACAGGTACTTCGGTTCCGGCAGCTGCGTCCAGGCGATCACGCGGGTGGCGGCGGTGGCGTCGGGCGGAAGCAGCCAGAGGGTATCGGCCCGGATGATCTGCGGAAGGATGCGCTCGGCGGCCAGGCGCAGGCGCGACAGGCGCTGGTAAAGCAGGCCGTTCTTCCCGAACACATAGGGCCCCTTCGTTGCCTTTTCTCCACTCGTAATTCGGAAGACGTAGAGCTTGGTATAGTGCTCATTAGGCGCCGGAGTGGGGTGGGGGTCCCGGCATTCGAAGCCCAGCGCCATATAGCTGGGCATATCGGTGAGGAAGAGAGCGGTAAAGAGGCGCGCTTCGTTGCCGGTGAGGTAGAACTCGTCGAACCGGGGGTCGTCCTTATCGCCGGTCATGATGGTGAAATTGGGGGCAAAATCCCGGGTTTTCAGAATGTCCAGATACCAGCGGAAGTTCTGCATGAAGCGGGGGCTGCCGACTACCATACTCTGTAAGTCGCCCAGGGTGGAGTCGGCGTCGCTTTGTTCCAGGTGGTCTACCTCGTTGCCGTAGGCGATGAAGTTGGGGCCGGCGAGGAAAGTCTCGGCAAAATATCCGAAGTAGGGCTTTGCCTTACGTATGTGGGCGCGTACGGCCTTGTGCAGGTCGTAGAAATTGTCTGTCTGGGCGGGTACACCTTCCGGGCGCATCTGCACATGCGACATATCGCCGCGCATGAAGTCGAAATTGTAATCCTGTTGTATGCGGTAGAAATGCCGGCAAACATAGTTCCAGGTAGCCGTTCGGGGCCGGGAAAAGTCGATCTCCCAGTTCTTGTTGTCGTCCAGCCGCTTGTAGAGCTTATACCGCGTCAGCGGGCCGAAGACGCGGGACATTTCCTGTGGTTTGGTGATCTTGTATTCCCGCCAGATGCGCCCCTCGCTGTCTACCGTTTTTGCCTTGTCGCGGGTATCGATCTCCAGCCCCCGGTAGGGCGGCCCCATGGTGGCGGGCACGGGCTCGAAGCCGTCCTTGTATAGGGCTTGCATCAGCCATCCGCGGCGCTGGGCGCGGCGCCCGTAGTCTTCCGGGCTGCCGAAAAGCAGCTCAATCCGGGCGGATTCCGGGTATTCCTCCGAGAAGAATTCCTCCGCATCGGTGGGCAGGTCGATACCGTCGCGGGCGGGGCCCTGTTCCTTCAGAAAGCGGAAAACGGCTTTTTCCACCTCCTCGTGCAGGTTGGCTCGGTGGCTGGTGATTTTGTCGTCGCGCCGCTGCAACCATTCGAAGTGGCGGGGGTTGCCCAGTACGATCTCGGAATAGCGGTCGGTGTGGGGGATGACGTCCAGGCCTACAGTACGCCCGGTAGCGTGCAGCAGGTTGATGACGGCTTTTAGTTGTTTTTCAATGGTATCGAGGTGGGGGTAAGCCTGGTATAATTCCTGGCTGAAAAACTCCGGGTTAATTTTCCAACTGGCCATTCCGTACAGGCTGGCCACCACTCCCGGCTCCCAGATGGGCAGCAGATGGACAGACTGCTGCGCCTCCGGCACCGTGAGCATGTATTTGATGACATTCCAGAAGTTCTGTATGGTCCGTACGTTGACGCCTACCATATTGGTGCGCCTGATCCAGTTGGTAGTGCGCAGGCCAGCCAGAGGGCTGGGGATGGTTTGTTGCGGGTCCAGGGCATCCTGTACGAGCCCTCTGCCGTACCGGCTGCTCAGGGCCTGGACAACCTTTGGGGTTGGAAACTCCAGCGCCAGCTCCGGCAGCAGGAAAGGCAGAAAAGAAGCCCGCCCCTCCCGGTAGTCGGTAGTGAACGTATCGGCATTAGCCTGCCAGTAGGATTTCAGGCTGGGGTAATTCATCTGCAATTGGCTTTGCTGGCAAGATAAGGAAAGTCCAGGCTAAAATGAATTTCGATTTCTTCTTTACACCTGGCGGAAAAAAGAGGTGGCTTTCCTATTTTGCTTGGTACAGCAAAGGCGCCCGGAGCATTGTCTATAAGGGCCGGCCTTTTACGAGGATGACACCTTTTTACTCCTTGATCCGCATATATTGTGGTTGCGCTTCTGACAGGCCCTGTGCATCCCAATCCGTGAAAACCCCTGCCGGCCATGCTGGTACAGCAGGTGTGCGCCTCATCCGCGTCATTCGCGTTCTATTTGGAGGCCAGCCTTTGAGCTGAAAAAGGCCACTTTTTCGGTGATACTGCGTTGCTTTTCTCGGACGTACCTCCGGGTACGCCCTTCGAAAAGCACCTTGTCTCACCGAAAAATTGACGCTTTTCGCTTTCAAATCCGGCCCCCCAAACATGCTCTTACTCTGCCACCACGATATACTTATTCTTCTTCCCATTCTCCACCATCAGGTACCTGCCATGGAGCAGGGCTTCGTGGCTTACGGTGGCTTCATGATCCTCGACCTTGTCCTTGTTGACGCTGATGGCCTTGCCCTTGATGGCGCGGCGGGCGTCGCCCTTGGAAGCCACGATCTCCGTATGTTCCGCCAGCAGGTCGACGATGTTGACGCCGTTGGACAGCGCGTTTTTATCCACGGTAAAGCTGGGTATCTCGGCGGCTACGGTGGCCAGCTCGCCCTCGCCCAATTCCAGCAGGTTCTCCCTGGTGGCTTTGCGGCCGAATAACAACTCACTTACCCGGAGTACGGAGCGGTAGTCCTCCTCGGAATGCACCCGAATGGTAAGCTCTTCGGCCAGCAGGCGCTTGAGCTCCTGCGGGTTGCCGGCCAGTTCGGCTTCCCGGGCCTCGATCTCCTCGCGAGCCTTTAGGGTGAAGTAGCGGGTGAACTTCGGAATATCTGCATCCGCGGCGTTGATCCAGAACTGGTAGAACTTATACGGGGTGGTCAGTTCGGGGTCCAGCCAGATATTGCCTTCGGTGGATTTGCCGAACTTGGAGCCGTCGGCCTTGGTTAGCAGGGGGGTGGTCATGGCGTAGGCCTGTTCGCCCAGGTTCTTGCGGATGAATTCGATCCCTGAAGTGATATTGCCCCACTGGTCGGAGCCGCCCATCTGCAGGCGCACGCCGTGCTGTTGGAACAACACCTGAAAATCGTAGGCCTGCAGTAACTGGTAGCTGAACTCTGTGAAGGATATACCCGTTTCCAGCCGCTTTTTGACAGATTCCTTTGCCATCATCTGATTGACAGTTAAGGTCTTTCCGACATCGCGCAGGAAGTCCAGCACGTTCATATCCCGGTAGAAGTCCAGGTTGTTGGCCATCAGGGCGGGGTTGCCCTTCCTGTCGAAGTCCAGGAACTTGCGGATCTGGTTTTTCTGGCGCTCCAGGTTGGCGTCCAGTTCTTCGTAGGATTTCAGTTCTCTTTCGGCATCCTTTCCGGAGGGGTCGCCGATGCGGCCGGTGGCGCCGCCCATGAGTACGACGGGCTGATGGCCGGAGCGCTGGAAGAGGTCCAGCAGCATAACCTGCACGTAGTTGCCGATGGTCAACGCCGGGGCGGTGGGGTCAAAGCCGATGTAGCCCTTCATCGTGCCTTTGGCCAGGGCTTCGTCAATACCGGGCGTTGCATCCTGCAGCATGCCCCTCCATTGGAGTTCTTCGATAAAATTCATCGCAGTTCAGTTTTACGGGCGCAAATTTAGTTTTTTTACTCAGTATTAGGAACTGAACTAACGGTGAGGTGGGGGGAAAGGTTTCTGAAAAGTGTTTTAGTGTATTCGTGCATTTGTGCATTCGTTGGGAGTTGTCCTTTGACTCCTTGGCCGCTACACGAATGCACGAATGCACCAAAACACTAATATACGTTCACTTCACATGCATCACCTGGCCCTCCTCCAGCAGCGGCATATATTTATAGCGCAGGTAGAGCTGAATGGTGGCCAGCACGTCCTTCTCGCAGTACAGGGCGAGGCGTTCCAGGTCTTTGTCTTCCCAGTAGACGCGGCCCACGTCGCTGCCGTCGATGTCGTCTTTGGGAGAGGGGAAACCCAGCAGGGCGGCCAGCAGTTTGAGGGAAGTGTAGTGTTTGCGGTCGCCGAACTTCCACATCTCCATGGTGTCCAGGATGTGTTTGGTTTCCCAGGGTTTTTTGCCGGAGATATTAAAGGGAACGGGCAGGGGCAGTTGATGGACGACCATGCGGCGGCAGATGTAGGGGATGTCGAACTCCTTGGCGTTGTGGCCGCAGAAGCCGTGCTTATTGGGGTCGTTGTAGTACTTGAAGACCATCTGGGAGAAATCGTGGAGCAGTTCCTTCTCGTTCTCACTGGCGAAGGATTTCAGGCGGACCTTCAGGAGCTGGTCCTCTTTGTCGCGGTAAACCACACCTACGGAGATGCAGACGATCTTCCCGAACTCGGCGAAAATGGCGGCGCGCTGTTTGTACAGGGCGGCGTAGTCCGGCTCTTCTCCATCCTCGCCGCGCGACAACTGGCGGGCTTTGATCTGCCAGAGTTCCTGAAAGTCCTCACTGAGGTTTTCGTATTCCGGTTTGCCGGAAACGGTTTCAATATCCAGGAAGAGTATGTTGGCGATGTCGACGTTGTGTTCGTGCATGGTACGGTGTTTTACTGGGGCTGGTTCATATTGCTATATTGTTTTTGTCCTTAGCTGCCAAATCTAAGAAAAAGCCCTGAATCGAAGGGCAGAAGAGAAGGGGAATGCAGGTCAAAAGGAAGATATTCAGGGGTGAAAGGCAAAAAAAATATCTTTCCGGGATACAATTTTCTAAAATAGGCGGCCGTTTTAATCGCGATTCAAAACACGCAACTTACTAACTTTTAGCTAAACAAACCTTTCATTATGGCTACTAGCAGTCCGAGTCCTACACCCACTAATTCAGGCCCTGGCAGGCAGGATAAGTCACAGCAGCAGCTCAAAGTGGCGGCTATCGTTACCATTGCGATACTGTCTATCGTCTGCATTGTACTGGTGGCTAACCTCATCAGCAAGAACAAGGCCAACAACAACCTCACTTACGAACTGAACGAATCTGAGCAGCTCAAGGCAGAACTGGAAAAGCAATACTACGAGTCCCTCTCCGAGCTGGAAGAACTACGCGGCTCTAACGAAGAGCTCAACACACTGATCGAACAGCAGAAAGCAGAACTCAAGGATTCCAAGGAACGCATCGAAGCTTTGTTGCGCGACAGCCGCAACCTGGCCCAGGCGCGCAAGGAGATCAAGAACCTGACCGCACAGGTGGAACAGTACCTGGCCGAGATCAACCAGCTGCGCCAGGAAAACGAACAACTGACGGCCAGGACCACAGAACTCACCGAAGAGAACGTGGCCCTGACCACCAACCTGGACTCCGCCCGTATGCGCAATATGGAACTGTCTTCCGCAAAGGCCGCGCTGGCCAGCGAGAAGGAGGCCGTCGAAGCGGAGCGTTCCTATCTGGCCAAAAAGGTGAACATCGCCTCTGTGATCAAGATCAACAATCTGGAAGCTACCGGATTGAAGGTCAAGGGCAGCGGCAAGGCCGTCTCCCGCCGCAGCGCCAAGAACGTCGACCAACTGCAGGTGTGCTTCAACACCACGGTCAATGAGGTGGTGGAACCAGGCACCGAGCAGTTCCTGGTCCGCATCATCAGCCCGCTGGGAGAAACCCTGGCCGTTGAGGAAATGGGTTCCGGCATTTTCACCAACAGCGCCAACGGGGAGCAGATCCGCTTTACCCTGGCCGAAGAAGTGGATTATAACCAGAATGAACAGCAGGTCTGCGGGGTATGGTCGCCCAACCAGCCGTTTGCAGAAGGCAATTATAAAGTCGAGGTCTACAATAAGGGATATCTGGCCGGCAGCACTACGATGGAGCTGAGGTAATATCCTTTTATTGCCGATAAAAAGCCGGAGTTGCCGACAGGGAGCTCCGGCTTTTCTATTTCGGACGGGCTACTTTTAAGTGGCCCGTAATAAAAAAAGATGGAAGCAAGCAGGGCCCGCCGTGACGGCCTCCAAACATCTCTTACCTCCCACCGCTATAAGCGCCGCAGGTAAGGGTTTGTGGGACGCAAGGGAGGGGAGAGAGTAGGTGAGTGAGTGAAGGGAAGAAAGTTGAAACACTGTTGACAATAACCTTCTAATTTTTTATTTTAAACGGTGTGCTCTTTCTCCTGACTCTATTAACCTGAAAGCCGATGACATTCCTGGAACAAATCGCGCTCCTTAAGAGGATGGACGCCCTGATAAGAAGAAAAAGTACAGGTACGCCCTGTCAACTGGCGAGAAAATTGGACATTTCCCGCTCCTCCGTACACAACTATATTCAGATCCTGAAAAAACTCGGCGCGCCGGTAGTTTATTGCAGCAGATCCCGCTCGTACACCTATACGGAGCGTTTTACTTTGGACTTTAACAATTCAGTCCAGTTTTTTTAGACTGCAATGTTGTTGCTTTGTCCATATTCTGATGGTTAAAGTTTGTGTTTGTCAAAACCGACAAAAATGGAGAACCTCTATCGCCTCTCTCTTGCTGCTGTTATTTGTTTGTTCTATCCATTCCTTCTTTTACCCAGGAAGGCAGCCCTTCCCCCCTGCTGATCAACGAAATAGGGGTAATGCCGATCTCCAAAGCCAGGTATATCGAACTACTGGTGGTGGGCCTTCCCGCCCAGCCTGAAGAACCGGTGGATCTCCAAAACTGGCTGCTGGACAACAACTCTCTTCTGTTTTCTTCCGATAGCGTCTACCTGGAGTTCGGCGATTGTTTTTCTGCTCTCCCGCCGGGTGCGCTTATTCTCATATACGACGGCGCCAATGTGCATCCCGGCATCTCTCCGGCCAATGACGGCGCGCCCAATGACCTGGGGGTTTACCAGATACCGCTGAGCAGCCCGTGCCTGATCAAAAAGGCGGGAGCCTACTTCTCCGGTGAAGAGGGAGTGGTTGTGGAAGAGCAGGATTGGGAAAAGATCCTTCCCTTGAGCCGGAGTGGGGATGCCGTGCAGGTTAGAGACAGGAACAAGGTACTTCGCTTTGCCGTCAACTGGTCCGGAGAGGCCTTTCCGGAGTATTCGGGGCCTCAGGTGGTGAATATGGATATGCAGGGAGGCGGCGCTCCCAATGCCATCTCATTGATCGGGAAGGTCTGCGAGGAGGATCGGGATGCGGAGTATGAGAGCGATTTTTTGGGATCTCCCGGAGTTGAGAATTCAATGGAAAACGGGTTATACATTCATAGGGCTAGTTCAGGGCAAGAGGGGCCAGTGTTAAGTATTTCTTGTGAAGAACTTCTATCAGTATCATCTATCAATGAAACTGGTGCTATCCAAGTAACAATTGAAGGAGGCTTGCCTCCATATGAAATAAGATGGGTTGGCAATAGCATAGGAAATATTCAAGTAGGCACTACAGGTGTTTATGTTATTGAAAATTTGCAAAAAGGCGAATATGTTATTTCCGTTTTTGACTCTAGAAATTGCACTAAAATTTGTACTTCTTTTATAAAACAAAAAGAAATAATTAATTTATGCGAAGGCGAATGTATAACGATAGGTGAAACAAGTAATGAGGGGTATTGCTATGCTTGGGAACCGTTTTCCTTATTTTCTGATCCTTCTAGTTCACTGCAAGCGATCTGCCCAAATGAAAATCAAAATTATAATTTATTTATTTTACAAGATGGCAGCATTATTAATGAAATTGAATACCAAATTAGTATTAGTTCAGTTAAAATCAATCCCAAACCAGGCATTATTTGTGATAGCTTACCTGTTTCTTTAGAAGCGAACATTGGTTATGACAATTATTCTTGGTCTACTGGCGATTCGACACAAATGATAACAGTAGATGAGGTTGGCATTTATAGTGTTACAGTTTTAGACCAAAATGGATGTGAATCTTCAGATACTACAAATGTAATTAATGGGAGTAATTTAGAAGAAATTAGAAACTACATAGAAAATAACGGATTTGACTGTATGCCTGCCACAATCGTTGAACCTTTTCCTGGTAGATTTACATATCCTAACATTGAAAATTACGCTGTTAATACAGAAGTTATTGTAAATGGTATCCAACAAAATTTAGTCTTTATGCTAGGTCAGGATATTCAATCAATGGAGGATTTAGGTTTTAATTATAACGCAATAATTGCATCCTCCTTTTGTGGGCCAGAGAGTGTTGAGAGTAACTACTTTTTCAATTTCGGCTTAGAGCAGGATGGCTCAATTCAAGCCTTCATTTTTGACAATGTGGGAGAAGATGATTGCATATATATTAAATACAATGATCACGGTTTGGCTATATTAGAAACTAACCCAAGCATTAACTATGACCCAATTTTACAAGGTGGTCAGTGGCCCCTGGACTCAGTTGGATGCTATTACACGGTAGCCATAGATCAAAATGGCTGGTATAGAGGGTATAATTATGATACAACGTTAAATATATGGCTCCCTGGCAGTTGGGTACAAAACGAAATTAATACATTGTCTAATTTAACTCAACCTAATGAAGACCGAGATAACTGGTGGGGAGATGGAGACACTATTAGCTCTTCCATAGAAATATATAGACTTTCAGTTAGAACGCAAAAAGCTTTTAGTAAAACAAGTCAAAAATTGGTAAACACTTTAGAACGTTGGATAAATCGATTCGCTTTTGGAATAGGTCAAGTTGCAGCAGATTCTTTGACAGAGGAATTTATTTCTGGGAATCAAGAAACTATATTGTGGAGTGCTAATCATCCATATTCTGGTTATATTTACAGGTTAAACCCGACTCAAGAAATCTTGAAAGATATTGAAAAAGTAATAAAAGATTGGTACAGAGCTAATAACTCTCTTGATGGATTGTTAACAGATGCAAATGTTTTGAGCAACTTTTCCAGTGTGAATCCTCCCGGTTTTGGAGGTCTTTTCACACTAATAAGAAGACCTAGTTCAGTTGCTACTATTGGGGGGGCACAGGGTCTTGAATTGAAAGTTATTAAATTTAAACATGATTGCGAATCGAATATTGTAACGTGCTCTATACTAGTGACAATCGGGGATGTATTTGGTGCTGGAATTTCAGATGGATTGCGTGCTGTTCCGGGGTTAAGCGAGATGTATGTATTGCAACATTACAGAAACAATGATTGTATTGAACCTTATAGTGGGTTTTGCTATAGGCCTATGTTGCATAAAATTACTTTAAGCCATACATTTTCTTTTCAAGATTAAAAAAATCCTATTTATTGTGAAATCAATACCATGGTGTATTTTTCTAATGTTAATTTTTGGAGGGTGCAAAGATAAATCAAATGGGCTTGCTAATGACTCTGGCATCATTAAATATAGATATTTATTTTCTGATGGCGCTGGTTATGATCCTCAATACTTACATTATGTTTATCTAGAAGGATATACTATGAAAAAGGATGATGCTGTACGGAGGTTAATAGAGTTTAGTTATTGTTATATGCAAAATATTGGGGCAAAACATGGGAAAACGCCTATTGGGGGAATATCCTTTATTAATTCACTGAAGCCAATGAATAATTTTTTGTGGAATCACGATAATATTAACTGGGCAAGAATTGAAAAACACACCCTGTTGTCAATATTTTTTGAAGTGGGGGATTCGAATTTCAAAGTGAAGAAAATAAAATACTATAATAAGAATAAATCCTTCATCATTTCATCAGATGAAATAGAACCTGATACTTTTTCAGAAATTGACTGTGTGTCAAGAATAAAAAAACAATACATTCATATTGATTGTCCTAAAGGATATCACTGCCTTAACTGAATACTCATGATTTCATATCAAAAGCCTTTAAATCCTGAACCATGATCACTTCGGCCGTCAATTTCCTGAAAATCAGAATATTGCTATTAGGGCTTTGCACATTACCTGTTTTTACAAAAGCCAATATCCAGATCGTCTATTCCAAACAGGCGGATGAAGGGAAGTGCAACGGAGTAATTGTAGTAGAAGCCACCGGCAATGCCGGGCCGTTTGACATTACGCTCAACGGAGAGGTCGTAGCGCAAAATTTTAGTGGGAGAAAGTACTTCACAGGCCTATGCAGCGGGGAATATTCGTTCCTGGTAACTAACCTGTTTGCTTGTGAAACGCCGCTCAATACCGTGATCCATGAATGTGGCCAGATATCGGTTGAGGATCTCCAGGCCGGCATCCACCCCCCTTCCGCCTGTGGCGAGCAGGACGGCAGTTTCGGCTTCGGCCACGGCGTTTCCGCCACAGGAGGAACAGCGCCCTACAGTTTCATCCTTAAGGATCACAAGGGCGACATCCTGCCGATGGAAGAATACGGAGGCTGGGAGAACCTGGGCGCAGGGGATTATCACCTCACGATCATCGATGGCAATGGATGCCGGGGAGAAGAGGAGTTTACGATCGAAGGAGAGGATATAAAGGTCAGTTACGGCGCTTCGCCGGAATGTGAGCACTCGGCCAACGGCTACATCTGGGCCTATGCTTATGCCCCGTCATCGGGCAGTGCGGAGGAAACCTATCATTACGAGTGGAGCACTGGCGACGAATTCGAATCCAGTGAAGGCATTCTCCTCGAAGGGCTGGCTGCCGGCACATATATGGTTACCGTATCCACAGAGAATGGAGCATGCACTTATACGGAAACCATTGTGGTGGAAGGGCTGGTGTCGGAAGCGCCTTTGGTTGTCGAAGCGGAGGTGGCCAACACCTGTCCTCAGTATCCGTCCGGATATATCGGGCTGCAAATCAGCGGAGGAGTGCCCCGGCCGAACAGTACCCATTTTACTTATAATATCCAGTGGGAAGATTACAACGGCCTGTACAACCGGCAGCGGAATAATCTTGAGGCGGGAAACTATACCGTCACCGTTACGGACCTTTGCGGGAATACCGTCACCGAAACCTATACTATTGGCGCTTTCCCCGATTACTCCATAGAAGTGGCGGACATCGACCACCTCTGCCCGGATGAAACGAGCGGAGCAATCGACATCAGCCTGGTTGGGGGGGATGGGCCTTTTACTTTTTCCTGGTATAACGAAGGGGAAATATATCCTCCCGTTTCAACGGCAGAAGACCTCACGGGTGTTCCGGGAGGAACCTACCGGGTGAAAGCCTATGACAGCCACGGGTGCAGGCGGGAAAAACCCTTTACTGTTCTGGCTTCCAGCCTGGATCAGATACAAAGTACGGTTAAAGGTTCCTGTGAGGAATTATCGCCCGGAATTGGAAGTATTTCCTTGTCTGTAAATACGCCTTTTCCCGTTACAAGCATTATGTGGGATCATGAAAACCAAACAACCTCTTCTATTTCTGAATTGGACCCAGGCTTGTATCATGTAACCATAACGGACTCTGAATGTACCTATGAGCTTGAATATGAGGTGACACAGTATACCTACAGCGAAAGCCCGGATCCACCGGGTTCTTGTTGGCAAAAGATAACATGTGGCTCTGAGCTCGATCAACGGATCTGGACAGGTATTTTAGATACGGAATTCAAAAGTGAAGCAGGGGCCTGTTATGTGACGGCAACATGTGGAAATGGAGAACATTGGAATCCCCCCAACTCTGGGGATCTGTATTGGGATAACCACGACGGGAGAGTAGACGATGATGCTGCTGACATTATAGAATGCTGGAGGGACCAAATTTGTGAAATTCACTGGATCTGGACCGATCCCTTTGGAATAACGCATCAAGTGGTTAATCCTCCGGAGATCGTTGATAGCCGTGTGCCATTCGATGTAACTAGAAAATATATAGGCACTGAACAGCCCGATTGCACCTATTTATCAGACGAATTAATAGAATGGTGGTGTGGCCCGGTTCTTATAGATATTGATTGCAGGTCAAATCCTGAGTTCATAATGGTTCCATCTTCTTCCGCGGAAATTGAGGGGGCAATAACTCATATTAAGGTTTATCCAAATCCATCAAAAGAAAATTTGAACATTGAATTCCATCTTGAAAAAGATGAGTTTATCAGATTTACTCTTTATGACCCAATAGCTAAACACCTTCAAGTTCAGGAGCAATTCTTTAAAAGCGGTTTGAACGTTTATTCCTTACAACATTGGAGAGAAAAACCGGCCGGTTTATACATCCTGGAAATATCTGACGGCAAGGGAATGGTTATCAGAAAGAAAATAATGAAATATTAATTGGCTATGTATAAGTTTTTTATCTTTTCATTTTTCATCTTTTTTTCTACTATCCTGAATGGGCAGGAGGTTAGCCTGACAGGGAGGTTGGGATTCAATTTTTCAAAAATGAACGGCGCCAATATTCCCTTTAAAGAACAGGCTGAACTGAAACCAGGATTTAACTTTGGAATTGGCAGCATGATCTCCATCGGGAACCGGCATGAAATTCAGGCCAGTCTTTTTTTTGAGAATAAGGGAAGAATTTACGAATCACCATATAGGAAAGTCAGGTCGAATTTCGACTTTTTAGTTTTTTCTACAACGTATAATCACAAAATTATCAAGAACCTGCCTTTATTTTTCAAACTCGGTTTATACTCCGCGTATCTGCTGGAACAAAGGTCGAGGATCATCGAAGAACGCACCTATATCAGTTACCACACAGATCTTTTCAAAAAAATAGATCTCGGCCCTTCCGTAGGAATAAACTACAGGCTAAAGCTATGGGAGAATATCAGTTTAGGGATTGAAGAAAGTTTTGCATTCAGCCTCAAAAACACCTACAAAAGGCCCGAAGATGAACGGCTATACGATTTCGATACTTACAAACATTATGTATTTGCAACGAATGTAGAATTGATTGTCGCTCTTCGGTAGAAGGCATAGGGCTCCCCCGTCTTCACTTCGTTCTTCCAGGCAAGCTTTTAGATGGCCCGTAATAAGAGAGAGCGTGAAGCAGGCCCCGGCTCCCACTTCCAACTTTACAGGATATCTGTATTGAGTTGAACAATTCCGCCCGCTCGGCAATTCTCTATATGTCTTGTATATTTGCACTACCATGGAGAATAAGGAGAACAACAAGCAGAAAGAATTCATCAATCCCATCGACCCGGACAAGGTAACGGATAGCCCCCACAACCTGCCCTATGCCCATACGGTGGGAGGCGTACAGATCAGGCCAATCGACAAAGGCAGGGCCAAAGGGCGCGCCGTGACGGCGATGTACAAACAGACGGACATGCAGCTCGAGCAGATCAAAAAGCAGATCGAGCTGCTGGCCCGGCAGGCCAAGGCCATTCAGGGCCGGGTCGCCGTCTCCGAGATGATCTACAATGCCGAAATGAACTTCGAGCCGCTTATCGGCTTTACTTATCACCTTTACGAACGAAGCGATCAAGATTACGTGCTTTCCATGGTCTCACCCCGGGAGTGGGGTAAGAACCCACCCTACAAATTCATTGCTACCGTCGAACTGCTGGCCGACCATACGTGGGAGGTGCGGGAGGAAGGGGAGCGATGGGATGGTTTGATTGTTTGATTGCTGGATGGTTGCCCCTTCGTCAAACTCTAAAAAGCAGGCGTAATGTATATTCGTGTATTTCTCTTCTTATTTTCTTCCCTGTTCCTTATGGCAGGTACCCTTCCTTCTGCTTCCAAAGTAGAATGGCTGGCGGAAACCACTTATGATTTTGGGGATATCGCTCACCGGAAGGCGGCAAAACACGAATTCAGGTTCCGCAACATCAGCGGGGAGCCTCTGGTGATCGACAACGTGCGCCCATCATGCGGCTGTACCGTTCCCGGCTGGGATGCAGCAGCCGTCCCGCCGGACAGCACCGGCGTCATTTCCGTTGAATACGATGCACGTGACCTGGGGTATTTCTACAAGAAAATCAAGGTATACTTCAATGGCCAGCGCAGAGCGGAAGTGCTCTATATCGAAGGGTTCGTGAAATAAGCTATAAAAAAAGGAGAACACCTGCCCGGCACCCTCCCTTCTTTAAAGAAATCGTTATGCAAAAATATGGGTTTTCGGGTTTGTTTGGAAGTATCCGTTTGGGCTGCAAATAAGAGGCTACTTCCAAACAAGCCCGAAAAAAGAAAGGAGGGATAACCGGGTTAGAAGCCGTAGTTGTTCATAGATTGATTCGCCGCAGCGCAATTTTACGCCAGAGACATATCATGTTATTCCCCCCTTTCAGGGTATTCAGCCTGGCTGAACGCCCTCTTGGTTTTTTGGGGCGAGTAGGAATGCCTCAGGGTCTTTTTTAGTTGGCCTGATATCCTGCCACGAGGCGCTCATGCTCAACCTCAAATATGCAACTATATTGTTGCGGGCATCTGGACTATTGTTCCAAAAATCTGGACTATTGTTCCATCCTGCAGTTTATGGGTGTATATCTGTGGGATTTACACCAAACTCCATTTTGAAGACCCGGGAGAAGTAGTTGGGGTCTTTGAATCCAAAGTCATAAGCTGCCTGCTTTACGGTAAGGCCGGGTATCCTTTCGAGGGCCTCTTTGGCGTGGGTGAGGCGGATATTTCGGATGAAAAGTGCAGTGGAACGCCCGGTCAGCGCCCTGAGCTTATTGTGAAGCTGGGTCTTACTCATATTTAATTTCTTGCACAACTGTTTGGGGCCGAAGTCCGGGTCAGAGAGGTTATCCTCAACAGCCTGCAGGGCTTTGGCCAGGAATTCTTCCTCCTGTCCATGCCCGTCTTCGGAGGGGGCGGGCGTGATCAGCCTGGCGCGGTAATATTCCTGCAACCGTTTACGGTTGTCGAGGAGTTGCCGGAGCTGAGCGAAAAGTTCTCCCTGGTCGAAGGGTTTGGGGAGATAAGCGTCGGCGCCGGACTGATAACCTTTGGTACGGGAAGCCACATCGGCCCGGGCGGTGAGCAAAAGAACGGGGATGTGGCTGGTTTCGAGGTTCGCCTTTAGGCGCCGGCACAATTCTATGCCATCCATTTCCGGCATCATTACATCGCTGATGATAACGTCCGGTACTTTTCGAATGGCTTTCTTCAGGCCTTCTTTGCCATTTCTGGCCACTGCGAGGCTAAAACTGCTGCTGAGAATAGCGCTCAGGTACTCGACGAGGTCTCCATTGTCTTCAACAATCAGCAATTGGTAAGTGTGCCGGGCGCCGTCCGGGTGGGGGGCGGCGCCTTTATCCGGCCCAGATTCTTCCATGGAGGGCAGAGGCACAGGTTTATCCAGAGGCGCCTGCCGGTGAATGGGCAGCAGGATGCGAAAACAGGCGCCGGAGCCTTTCGGGCTTTGGGCTTCAATTTTGCCTCCGAACAAGAACACCAGTTCCCGGGCCAGGGCCAGGCCTATGCCGGCTCCCGGCAGGCTCCCTTTACCCCGGAAGCCTCTGTCGAAAATAAAGGGTAGCTCTTCGGGCGGTATTCCCCTGCCGGTATCCTCGACAATGAACTCAAAATGAGGTTTGCCTTCCTCTATCATTTCCCGGCTTCTTACCGTAATGGATCTCCCTTCAGGGGTAAATTTCAGGGCATTGGACAGGAGGTTGGATACAATCTTCTGCAGCTTGTCGGGTTCGAAGTCCATGATCAGCTGTTCAGGGTGAAGCTCCCCGGTCCAGCGGATGCCCTTTGCGGTAGCGAGCGTGGCGAAGGGGTCCATGACGGCGCGTAAAAAAGGAATGACGTCGGACTGTATCATATTCACCTTCAGAGAGCCGGTTTCCAGCTTGCTCAGGTCCAGCAACTGGTTGGCCAGGAGATACAACTGCCGGGCATTGCGCTGTATCATCTCCACGCCTTTTTCGAGCCATTCCCCGGGTTTTTCCCTGACCTGCCCGGCCACTCCTCTGATCACCGTCAGCGGGGTGCGCAACTCATGAGCAATGTCGGTAAAAAACCGCGTTTTGGCGGCGTCCAGTTCTTTGAGCCGGGCCGCCTCCCTCTGTTCGAATTCCAGCTGCGCCCGCAGGCGCAGGCGGCGCCGCTGGAATGCAAAGAGTGTATAAAAGATAAGCCCGAGAAGGAGGCCGTAGGCCAGGTAGGCGCCCCGGGTTTTCCACCAGGGAGGAGAGATGGTTACTCCCAGGCGCAGGGGGGTATCCATCCACTTACCATCACCATTGGCTGCCTTCAGCAGGAAGGTATACCTGCCGGGCGGAACCTGCAGGTACCGCCCGGAAGTCAGCCCGGAGGTGTAGTTCCATTGCTCTTCGTATCCTTTCAGCATGGTGGCGTAGCGGATGCTCCCCGGGCCGGTGAATTCCAGGCCCACGAACTGGAAGAAAAAGGGTTGCTGATGGTAACTGAGGGTTATTTCGGAGGCCACTTCAATATTCTCATCGAGCGATAGCGGAACGTTTCCTTTTTCTTCCGGGCTGTAATATTGTACCCCCGTAATCACTGCCCGGGGCGGGTTGGGGTTGATGCGGATTTCGGCCGGGTCAAAAACCTGGAGCCAGCCGTTTATGGAGCTGTACACCATGCGGCCGTCTTTCAGGGTAAGCAGCAGGCGGCCGGGGTCTTCATCCTGTATGCCGGAGGGCCTGCCGAAAGGCCGGAACCTGTCGAACCGGGGGACGTAACGGGTGAGCCCCAGGGAGGAGAACCAAATATTTCCGGCCTTGTCCTGTTCAATACCCAGTACGCTGTTGCGCTGCAGGTGGTTTTCCATGTTCCACAATTCGTGCGCGCCGGTTTCCGGGTCGAAGATGGCGATGCCGTAGTTCATGGCCGCCAGCCAGAGTTTTCCGTCGTTATTTTCAAAGATGTCGACTATGTACATGCCTTCCAGATGGCACTGGAAAGAATAACTCTTCAGGCCTTCTCCGCCGGGCAAGGCCTGGCACAGGCCGCCCATGCCGGTGGCTACCCAGCTTCTGCCTTTGCTGTCGGTAAAGACGGTATTGATGAAGGAGCTGTTCAGTCCGCCTTCCTGCTTTGCCTCGGCTTTGTACTGGCCGACTATTAGCTCGTTGTCGGCATCCAGCAGCAGTAGCCCTTCCTGTGCGGTACCGGCCCATAAAAAGCCATCGGGGCCCTTCGTGATCGAAGTCACCACCTTTCCCGCCAGCCGTTCTTCTGAAAGCAAATGGTGAAAAACGGGGGCGATGGAGCCGCTGTCCAGCTCGGCAAGGCTTACCCAGTCGAGCCCCTTTTCGGTTCCGATCCACAACCTGCCTTCCTGTTCATCGGCGTACAGGGAGTAAACTTTGTCGTGGGCGACGGAGGAAGGCGCCTCATCCTCATGGCGAAAGTGGGTGATCTCACCGTTGTGGAGGTTCACCCGTTTCAGGCCTCCCTTGAAGGTGGCCACCCAGAGAATACCGGCAGGGCGCTCTACCGCCGCCCATGCTGAGAGGTTGTCCGCCTCGGCAGGGGCTTCCCACAACTTGAAATTTTCAAATGCCGGCTCGAGGCGTTGCCCGGGCCGTTCCTGTACGAGTTGATAAAAACCTGGAAAACTTCCGATCCAGGTACTCCCGCCCGGATCGCTGTTCACGGAATATACCATGCCAAAAGAGAGGTTGGGCTGAGCGGGGTTAGAATTCAACAACTCCAACGTTTTTCCCATAGGATCCAACTGGTAGATCCCGCTTCGGATGTAGTATTTCTCACTTCCACGCACGTAAGCTTCCGGGGGAAATCCGAGCGGCACCAGCCACGGCTGCCCCGAAGGGCCCGGAGAAATGCAGAAAAGAGAGTCGCGCAGGCCCTGCCAAAGAGATACGTCAGGTTGGAGCTCGGGAGTAAATACCTTTGCGTTTCCATCCCTGAGGTTAATCCTGCAGAGCTCTCGTGAGGACAACCACAATTCCTCAGGCTTGCCGGGAGGGTGATAAATACCCGTTGGCGCATAGGTGAGCAGGTTTTCGGAGGAGAAACCGGGGGTGTCTACTCTGAGGGTTTTGCTGTCGAGCCGGTATACATGGCCGCTGGCCAAACCGTCGGAAGCTGCCAGTATCCAGATCAGGCCCGGAACGGCCGGGGATTCGTAGAGGTGAAAGGGTTGTTCTCGGCGTGCAGCCCACGGGCCGGGAATCGTCCGGAAGCCATTGGCGCCGGGAACATACAGGTTGATACTGCGCCGGGTGGCCACCCAGATCTGCCCATCCCGGCTTTGTATCAACGGCTGCAGGGGGCTCCCCGCCGGAGCGATGAGGGAAATGGTATCGGAATCCAGGGAAAGGGCATTTTCCGGCTGGTAGCGGAAGTGTTGTACCCTTCCATTGCGTGGGTCGAGCCGCTCCAGTACCGGAACGCCGCTTTCCAACGCCACTACGGCCCACAGGAACCCCTCCTTGTCCATCATCAAATGCAGGGCCTTATTTGACGCCAGAGAGCCGGGGCGGCCCGGGTTGTGCACGTAAAAATCAAATTTTCCCGTTTTCCGGTTCCACTTATTGATACCCCCGTCGTAGGTAGCCATCCAGATATTGTGCTGAGGATCTTCCAGGATATCCCAGATGTAGTCTGAAAGGATGGAGTCGGAATGGGTAACGTATTTTTTGAAGGGCTTAAACCGATAGCCGTCATAGCGGTAAAGGCCATTGGAAGAAGCACACCATATAAAGCCATAATGATCCTGATGGATCTCATGGAAAGCCATGCCCATGCCTTCCTCCGGGCCGAAATATCTCCAGCGGCGCATGTCCTGGCCGAAGATGAAACAAGGGGCGAGGAAAACAAGTAACAGTACGATCTCCCAGACTTGCCGCTTTCGTTCGGTTACTTTCACGTATACTATGGTGTGCTTGCGTCTATGGCAGAATATACGGAGCCAAAAACAGGGCTAATTCTTAACCGTATTTCCCGCAAAGGGGAGGGGGTTAAGAACCTGGCCGGCCACTTGGTTGTGCAGGAATACGCCACCCCGCATCAGATTGAAAAGGACATTGGAAAAATGGCGGCAGGAGGCGTCCGGGTGATTGGCAAGTTGCAGCCCGTCAGAGCTACCCACGATGCGAGCCAGGTTTTTGCTGCTCTTGGCGATATCGTCTTCCAGAAAGAGGCGCAGATCGCCTCCGTCCTGAAGCATCTTTTCCAATGCTGCAACCTCCGACGGGCCCTGGTTGAGCTCGGCAACGATATACCACTCCCTGCCTTGCCCTGCCGCCAGGTTCAAAATACTATTGATGAAATAGGCGCCGCTCACCTCTTTTGTGTTTATTTGCAGCGGGTTTTTCATAATCCTGCTATAAAGCCCCGGAAACGCCCGGATAATGGTTTTTCTGAATTTAAATGGGCGCGACGGTTATTTTACGAAGAATGGAATATTGGCGTGTGCCGCATGCCCATTGCCGTCGAACACATAAACGAAAAGCCGGTAGGGCCCGGGCTTTTCCGGCGCTTTGAACCGGGCTTCAGCCGCCGGCTCTTCTTCGAACAACCCCTTGGCCACGTCGGGCTTAGTCTCATAATCGCCCCCCTCTCCCAGGTCGGTGCTTTCCGGCATCACTTCCCATTTGTAGGACAGGGCGTCGCCGTCCGGGTCAGTGGAAAACACTTGCGCCTGGTATGTTTCTCCCGGTTTCAGATAGACGTTATCATAGGCGGTTTGGCCTTCCAGGAGGAAGGAATCCAGCTTCGGGGAGCGGTTTTCCGGCCACTCGCCCGTCCAGATATAGTGCATTACGTCAACGGACTCGGTCTCTTCGCCTGATTCCAGAAAGAGGCCGTACCAGGTCGGTGTACGTTCCTGCTTTTGGCCCCAGAGGAAGACATAGGAACCGACGCACTGATCTTTGTAAGGTTCGATGGCCTGCCTATAGCGCTCCAGATAAAAATTTGCCTTTACGCTGCTGTTGTTTTCAATAGGGACGCCCCATTCTGTTTTGGCGACCTCCCAGTGGCCGGTAGCGCCCCATTCCGAAACTATATAAGCTTTGTCCCAACCGGCCTCCTCGATGGAGCGGGGCAGATTGGGCAGGTTGCCGTACATCTGCACACTTAACAGGTCGATATCCGGTGCTCTCTTCTTGATGTCGTCCACCAGTTCTTTGCTGATGCCGGCCAGGGTAGTGGTCGTCAGGTGGTTGGGGTCCGTTTCGTGTATGTATTCGGATATCTGGTTGACCGCATCCCATACCCTGGGGTTGGTGGCCCGCAGGTTAAGCTCGTTGCCGATGGCCCAGATGATGAGCGCCGGGTGGCCCTTATACATCTCGATCTCCTTTTTGATACGCTCGAACTGTTCGGCCACGGCGGCCTCGTCGTTGTAATCAAAACCATGGCGTTCGCGGGCTACCTCGATGCCCATGGTAACATACAGGCCGTTGGCCTGGGCGCGGTCCAGGACTTCCTTGCCGCTGTCCCGCCCATTATCTGTCCTCCAGGTGCGGAAGGAATTGCCGCCGTGCTCGGCCAGCTTTTCCACGTTCCCGAATTCCAGCCCCGCGCCTTTGATCCAGAAGGGCTCTCCGGCTACGTAGAGCTGGTATTTCCCGTTTTCCTGTTTGATCTCTACTTTTACCGGGCCGGGGAGGGCTTCCTGCCCGGGTTCTTCCTTAGGCGTACAGGCCATGAGGAGGATAGTGGGGAGAGATAACAATAGGCTTTTCTTCATGATCCAAAAGTTGTTTTATAGAGGCATCCTGCACACAGCCTGTCTGTTTTGGTAATCCGCCTTCCGGTTTCCCGCTTCCGACTTCCCACTTCCCATCATTCCTTTACCAATATTTTTTCCAGTTCTTCCAGGGACTTGCCTTTAGTTTCCGGTACTATCAGGATGATGAATATCAGCCCCAGGGCGGCAAACAGGCCGTAGATCAGGAAGGTCATGGAGCTGCCGAAGGTGGCCAATTCCCAGGGGAACACGAGTTGTACGAGGAAGCTGACGGCTGAGTTGATGAAGCCGACGAAGGAAATGGCAATTCCCCGGATCTTGTTGGGGAACAGCTCCGAGAACAATACCCACATCACCGGCCCGATGGAAATAGCAAAAGAGGCAACGAAACCGAGTATGCCGATAAGAATGACTACCGGATTCATACTTATGGCGCTGGTGATGAGGTTGGACTCATAGGATTTGGAAATGTCTTCTCCCAGGACTTCCAGTATGGCGCCCTTGAATTCGACGTCGCTGCTGAACGTCTGCCCGGTTATGGAGGCAAGTGCCACCCGGTCGATCTCGGCCGGCAAAGTGGCAACCGATTCCTCGGTCAGGGTATAAGTGGCCTGGTTGAAGCCATAGGCCAGCAGGAACATGGACAGGGCGATGCCCATTACGCCGCCGACCAGCAACGGCTTGCGGCCCAGCCGGTCGATAAAGGCAATGGCCAGGATGGTGAACACCAGGTTGATCAGGCCAACAAGTATAGCTTGAGAAAAGGAGGCGTCGGTTCCAATGCCGGATTGTTCGAAGATCATGGGCGCGTAGAAAAAGACCGAGTTGATGCCGGTGATCTGCTGCAGGACGGCCACGACGATGCCGATGGTGAGCACCAGCCGCATGGCGGGCCGGAACAGCTCGGCGAGCGGCACCTTTTCTTTTTTCGCCTCTGCCTGTATACTCTTTTGGATCTCCTCCATTTCCCGGGTAGCGGTTTCCTCACCGCTGGCTTTTTTCATTACTTCCAGAGCTTCGTCAAATTCCTCTTTCATGATGAGCCAGCGGGGGCTGCGCGGTACGAGGAGAAGGCCGAAAAAATACAGGATGGCCGGCAGGGTCTCCAGGCCCAGCATCCAGCGCCAGTTGTATTCATCGAATTTAAGGGCCTGCGCCCAGGCGGCGTCAGACTTACCCAGCTGAAGAATGAGGTAGTTGGTGAAGAAGGCCACCGATATACCGATCACGATATTGAGCTGGTTGAACGAAACCATCCGGCCTCTCATCCTGGGAGGAGATATTTCGGCGATGTACATGGGGGCGATAATGAGGGAGGCGCCTACGCCCAGCCCGCCGATCATCCGGGCAATGACCAGGAGCACGAAATTGGGCGCCAGCGCCGAACCGATAGCGGAAACGGCATACAGGATTGCCGCGTAGAACAACACCCGCCGCCGCCCCAGCCGGTCGCTGAGCGGCCCGGAAGCGATCATAGCGGCAGTAGCCGTGAGGGTAAGCGAACTGACCGACCAGCCAAGTTCCAGCTTGGTCAGGCTGAACTGCGCTTCGATGAATTTTACCACCCCGGAAATGACGGAGGCGTCAAACCCCATCAGGAAGCCTCCCAGGGCAACGATCAGGGCAGTTTTAATAACGTAGTAGTTGGTTTGCTTCATGATCGGAAGTTAAGCTGGTTTTTCGTTTTACCGAATCTCGAAGGCCGTTTTCATTTCAGTTGTAGAGTCGCCGCCTACCCAGATATCGAACTGTCCGGGCTCAACTTTCCATCCTTTCCCGGGATAGTAGTAAGCAAGCTGCTGTACCGGAAGCTCAAAGGTTACGGTGCGGACTTCGCCGGGCCTGAGCCGCACCCGCCGGAATCCTTTTAACTCTTTTACCGGGCGGGTTATGCTGCTGACGAGGTCCCGGATATAAAGCTGGGCAACCTCTTCCGCCTCGTAATTGCCGGTATTGGCCAGTTCGACACTGACCTGGATGGTGTCATCCGGGCTGGCCACGGGGTTGGCAACCCTCAGGTTCCGGTATTCGAAACGGGTATAGGAAAGGCCGAAACCGAAGGGAAACAGAGGGTGGTACCCGGCATCCAGGTAGTAGGAGGTATTGCCTACGGACGTCTGTGGCGCCCGCACCGGGATATCGTCAATATGAATAAAGGATGCCTCAGTGGCCGGCTTCCCCGTGTTTTTATGGTTGTAGTACATGGGGATCTGGCCGGCAGTGGTAGGGAAAGTCACCGGCAGCTTGCCGGATGGAGAATTCTGTCCCAGTAGCAGGCGGGTGATAGCCGGCCCGCCCATGGTACCGGGATGCCAGGCGTAGAGCAAGGCGTCTGAATGTTCGAGCGCCGGCCCCAGGGCCAGTGGCCGCCCCGCCATGATGACCGTAATGATGGGCTTGCCCGTTTCGGCTACGGCCTTGGCCAGTTCGGCCTGGGCGCCGGGAAGGCCCAGCTCGGCCCGGCAATGCGCTTCGCCGGAAAGGATGGATTCTTCTCCCAGGAAGAGGATCACCGCGTCTGCTTGTTCTGCCGCTTCGGTTGCTTTGGGAAAAGCGGATTGATCATAACTGCGCGAAGTTTCCAGGGCTTTGACGAAATGGATCTCCGTTTCGCCCTTCAGGGCGCTGCGCAGGGCCTCCAGGGGCGTTACGGTATGCTCCGGGTTCCCGTCAAATATCCAGGTGCCCAGCTGTTCATAGGGGTCGTCGGCCAGTGGGCCGATGACGGCGAGTTTTCGGGTAGATTCCCGGGAGAGGGGAAGGGCCGGGCCTTCGTTCTTGAGCAATACGCAGCTCTGCAGCGCCATTTCTTCGGTAACGGCCCGGTGCTCTTCGTTGACAAGGGCCGGAAAACCGGAAGGGTCCGTATAGGGGTTGTCGAACAGCCCCAGCTGAAATTTGATGCGCAGAATGTTGCTTACCGCTTCGTCGATCACAGATTCCGGGACGGCGCCTTCTTCAACCAGCTTCAACAGGTGGTTGGCGTAAGTGGTACTCGCCATCTCCATATCGATACCGGCAAGGATGGCCTGCCGGGCGGCTTCCTTCTTGTCGGCGGCTACCCCGTGTACCACCAACTGCCGGATGGACTCCCAGTCACTGGCCACAAAGCCGTTGAACTGCCAGTTTTCCCGGAGCACCTTCCGGAATAAAAAGTCGTTGCCGCTGGCCGGTACGCCGTTCAGGTCGTTGAAAGAGGGCATGAAGGTGGCTACCCCGGCATCGACACAGGCCTTGAATGGCGGAAAATATACGTTGTACAATTCATTTTCGGGTATATTGGCGGTGTTGTAATCCCGTCCGCCTTCGGCAGCGCCGTAGCCGACAAAGTGTTTGGCACAGGCAGCGATGGCGCCTTTATCAGCCAGGCTTTCTCCCTGAAACCCACGCACCATGGCCACCCCGAGTTCACTGGTGAGATAAGGGTCTTCCCCAAGGCTTTCGGCAATGCGCCCCCAGCGGGGGTCCCGGCTGATGTCGATCATCGGCGCGAAGGTCCAGTGCAGGCCAACGGAGGAAGCCTCCAGGGCAGCTACGCGGGCGCCCTTTTCAACCAGCTTGGGGTTCCAGCTGGCGGCCTGGCCCAGAGGAATGGGAAGGATGGACTTGAAACCATGGATAACGTCGCGGGCGAAGATCAGCGGGATGCCGAGGCGGCTCTCCTCCACGGCGATGCGCTGCAGCTCATTCAATGTTTTGGTATCCACTTCATTGAGCACGGATCCGATCCTGCCTTCCCTGGCCTTTGCCCTTAAGCCTGCGGATATCGAGCCATATTCTCCGTTAACCTGAGACAATTGCCCGATCTTTTCTTCGATGGTCATTTTGTGCAGCAACTCTGTGGCTTTTTTTTCGATTTCAGGGTCCATGGCCTGTGCATTCAGCAGCCCGGAAAGCAGAAAAAGGAAGTATAGGAAAAAAGCAAGATGTTTCATTAGTTCAATTTTCCTGAAAGACCCGAATATAATCCACGATCATACGCTGGGGGAAAACCGTAGTGGCGTCCGGATAACCGGGCCAGTTGCCTCCCACCGCTACATTGAAGATGAAGAAAAAGTCGTTTCTGAACTCGCTCAATTCCGAGGGAGTGATGTTGATGTTGTGATATTCCTGCCCGTCGAGCAGCCAGGTGATACGCTGCGCATCCCATTCAATAGAGAAAACGTGGAACTCATCGTAGAAACGGCCGGAACTCAGGGTAGTGCTTCCGCCGAATTGAGCATGTTGGCCTCCGTTGGACCAGTGCACCGTGCCGTGTACAGTGGAGGGTTCATGGCCCACAAGCTCCATGATGTCAATTTCACCGCAGGCCGGCCAGCCCACCGATGAAAAGTTGGAGCCCAGCATCCAAAGCGCCGGCCAGATGCCCTGCCCGTAGGGAAGGGCCGCCCGAATGTCGACCCGGCCGTATTTGAAATCGAATTTATCTTTGGTGATCATGCGGGAAGAGGTGTAGGCGCGTCCGCTAAAACTCTCTTTTCTGGCTTCGATGACCAGGTTGCCGTCTACCAGATAGGTGTTTTCTTTGCGGTAGTATTGGGATTCATTATTGCCCCAGCCATTATTGCCGGCGCCGAGCTCGAAAGTCCAGAAATTGGGATTTACTTCCGCCCCTTCAAATTCGTCCTGCCATATCATTTCCATGTTTGGGTAAGAGGCCGGAGAGGTGTAGCCATCTTCGGGAATGAAAAGGTTGGTATTGATATCGTCGTCGAGCAGGGTGATCGTAGCGCTGCTCGTGCCTATTTCGGCTCCCACTGCTTCCGAGATCCGGATGGTGAAGTCTTCGTCCTCTTCAAATTCTTCATCACCCAGGATGTTGACCCTGTAGTCCTCACGTAAGTCTCCGGGCGTAAATACCACCGGTTTGAAGTTGATGGCTTCGAAATCTTCACCGCCCTTTGCCCCTCCATCCACACTTTCTATGAAAGCGATCACAGTATCCGCTGATGGAGCGGAAAGCCGCAGCGTTACAAAAACCGGGGTGGTGCTGTTGCCCTCTTCTATCGTCAGCGGGTCGATGTTTAAAACGGGCAAAGCAGGGGCTGCCGTATCATCATCTTTGGAGCAGGCCAGGAGGGTTGAAACAAAAAGGATAAAAAGTGTCACTCGTATCATAATGAGTTGCTGAATAAAAAAAGAATGAGGCTGCCCTAAAATTTCGTGTAGCTCAAATTTAGTGACAGCCTCATTTCAAATGAATTTAATTGGACCGGATAGATCCGAAAAATTACCTAACTAAATCTAATCAATTTTCTGAAATAAGCCGCATCGTCCACCAGCCAGTGCCGTCCTGGTTAGCAGAAATGTCGACGGAAACGACGATCACTTCCGTACCGCCGGCAGCGCTATACTCCAGCACTTCGTAGGTGATCTGGCCGACAGGGGGGATCGTGCCGTCCAGTTCCCCTCCGTTGAATCCTTTGGGGAAACCAAGGAACGCGCCTTCTCCGATGACCGTCACGGACGGGCGCTGATCGCCGCCGCCTTCAGTTGCCTCGAAGGAATAGGTGCCGGAACCAAGAACATCGTAGGGCGGCTCCAGAGCGCTCTCTTCAACACAGGCAAAATCGACCAGCATGAAGGGTTCGCCCCAGAGGTCTCCTTTGGCGTCGTACTGGAAGGTGCCGTCGTCGAAGAAGATGTATTCATCATCCATCTGGCAACCGCGAACGGCTACATCATCTTCGGTGATGCCAGCCCACCATTCATTGCTGCCGGCAGCCGGGCCTACGTAGTAGGAGTTGGCGCCGTCAAGCCTCCATACTTTTCCATCGGCGCTGGAGAGGACGCCAGGGGTGAAAGCAGCAGAGCTGACCACAACATCCTTTGATATTTCATCCATATTACCCTCATCATCCATAGCGGTAAGGGTGACCGTGTAGGCCCCTTCTGCCGCGTAGGTGTGCGTAGGGGATTCTTCTGTGGAGATCATGCCGTCGCCGAAATCCCAGGAATAGCTGCTGGAATTAGCCGACGTATTGGTGAAGGTAACCGTGAGGCCATCTTTCTCGAACGTAAAATTCGCCCTTGGCTGGGAGGCGGGGATGTCAGGCAGGTCGGCCGGGTTCTTGTAGCTGACCAGGTAGAAGTTCCAGTAGCCGTCAACGCCGCCATTGATCGGCAGGCCAAGTTGAAGCGTGTCGGCAATATCGCCTTCCGTCAGGGTGATGATCTCGTAGAACTTGGTGTTCACCGGATCGGAATTATCCCCTGTATTGGTTTTGTTGGGCAAACCAATAAAGGCGCCTTCTCCATTGATGGTTATGGTATTGCCGGCCTGGTCAAATTCATAAGTATAGTCGCCCCCGTTGCCAAAAGCAGAACGAGATGGATTGTCGCCCCATGCACTAGGGTCGGAATCATCCCAGCAACCTTCGGTTGGATGCCAGCCGCCATTTCCCTCTGAATCAATGAATATAGTGCCTGCCGAATTATACTCCCAGGCCCCGTCCCTATGGAAGGTATAGGAATCGTCCAGAATGCAGGGCCGGTCTGCCAGGGGCGTTACGCCGCCGAAAGACCACCAGGTATTATCGTTGATACCAGGGCCGATGCCCAGGGCTACGCCCTGCCGCTCCAGGTACCAGGTCTTACTGTCGGCGCCGGCGAGAAGGGTCAGCTGTTCGTCCGGGTCGGTAAGGGTAATGGTCTCCTCCCGCTTGGCGGATTCACCGGCGTCGTTGGAGGCCGTGAGGGCTACGGTATACACCCCTGCCGCGTCATAAACGTGTGTGGGGTCCTTGTCGGTGCTGGTTTTTCCATCACCGAAATCCCAAGCGTAAGACGTGGCATTCTGGGAGAAGTTGGTAAAGCTTACCTCCAGGAAGTTGTCCTGGCTGACCTCAAACTGGAAGCTGGCAATAGGCGCTTCCGGGGTGGGTTCCTCATCGTCTTTGTTACAGCCTATGGACAGGAACAGGCCAAGGCTGAGGGCAACCGTAAATGCCCACTTGAAATTAAAGGAAAAAATGCTCTGATTTTTCATATTCGCCAATAGTTTTAACTTGGTTGAAGATTATTGAAATAGACTCGCATCAGGATATTCTGTAAGATTGGGGGCTACCGAAAGCTCTTCCAGAGCGATGGGCAGCCACAGGTCGTTGTCATCAAAGTTGGACTCCCGTATGGGGTCGCCGGCAAACAGGCCCCGGGTGGCTCTGCCGGAGCGAACGAGGTCGAACCAGCGGTGGCCTTCCATGGCCAGCTCGGCCCTTCTCTCATACCAGATCACGTCGAGCAGCGTCCAGCCCATATCGCTCATCAGTTGCTGAGCGGTGCGGAAGTTGCCGGTATTGTCGCCGGGGCCGGCGGCGCGTTCCCGGACGATGTCGATGTATTCCATGGCCTCGGCATCGGAACCGTTGCTGCGATGGATGGCCTCGGCCAGCATGAGCAGCACGTCGGCGTAGCGGATGGCGTAGATGTTGGCGTCTTTGGTGAGGTTGGGGTCGCCGCCATTGACATTATTGCCGAGGTAGCCTTTGTAGTTGGCGTACTTTTCCTGCCAGTAGCCGGTATAATCCACCGGAGTGGTCTGGGTTTCATCCACCACAACATTACAACTCACGCCGGCTTCCTGAACCTCCTGCGTCAATTCCGCCACGGAAATGATCGCGGCGTCTCTGCGGTAGGTATCGTCAGCCAGGTAGTGGCCGTACAGGTCCTGGGTGGGTAGCATAAAGCCCCAGCCTGCCTGGTACGTAGGGTGCTCTTCACAGAGGCCCCGGATGCCGCACAGTTGCACCATGCCGTTACCATCGATACCCTCAAACCAGCCCCAGTCGCTGGGGAACAGGTTGGATTGCTGGAGTTCAAAAACGGATTCCACCGTGTTCTTGACCCCCAGGTCATACAGGGCTTCCATATCGTCTACCAGGGAATAGATACCGAGGTTGACAACTTCCCGGAGGTGTTCCGCCGCCAGGGCAAATTTCTGCGGGTCGTCGCTATCCATGTCGGCCCAGTACAGATAGGCTTTGCCCAGTAGCGCCTCGGCAGCACCCTTGGATGCCCTTCCGGCCTCGCCGGCGGACAGGGTGGCCGGCAATACGTTGATGGCCGCTTCCAGGTCAGAAACGATGGCCTCGAATACTTCCGACATGGTGTTGCGTTCCCGGTCGATATCGTCGGGAGTGAGCGTTTCGGTAACAACCGGTATGGGGCCGAAATGCTTGAACAGTTCAAAGTGGTAATATGCCCGCAGGAACCGCGCCTCCGCTACATATCGCTCCACCGCGGGGGTGGAGACCTTGGAAGAATTGGCAATGACCAGGTTGGCCCGGAAGATGCCGATGTAGTGTTTACGGTAGATCGGATGCGTGACTGTATTGGTGTTGGTGTTGCGGAAATCGTCAAACTCCTGCCAGCCCGGCTGGTCGTTATCCGAAGGGTCGCCGCCGGCGTTGGCATTGTCCGAACGGATCTCCGCGAACATCACGTGGGAGACCCAGTTGCCGTAGGCCATGGTCCATCCAAGTGGGTCGTAGGCGGCTACGAGGGCCGAAAAGACCTGCTCCTCGGTCTGGTAGAAGTTGGCCGACAGGAACTCATTTACGGGCTCTACGTCCAGCCGGTCCTCATTGCAACCGGTAGCGCTGAGCATAAAGGCAATTAATGCGATTATTGATATTTTATATTGATTCATGGTTGTCGTTTTTACATGGTGATCTTAATGCCTCCTCCGATAACCCGGTTGGAGGGGTAATACCCTTTGTCAATGCCTGTGTCCAGTATCCAGCCGTTGGTGCCGATGTCCGGATCGAAACCGGAATAATCGGTTAGGGTGATCAGGTTGTTGGCGGAGAAATAGATCCGCAGCCCGGAAAGGTTGGCCTTTTCCAATAAGCGGGGAGGGATGTTGTAACCGACCTGCAGGTTGCGCAACCGGAAGAAGGAAGCATCCTCCACGTAGAAGTCGGAAGGCCGTTGGTTGTTATTCGGGTCATTGGATACCAGGCGGGGGTAGATGTCGCTCGGGTTTTCCGGCGTCCAGCGGTCCAGCCAGAACGTCTGGTAGTTGGTGAAGGTGATATCCGACCGTTCATAAGTGCGGTAGATGTCATGGCCCAGTTGTGCGGACAGAAGGGCGCTGAAATCAAAGCCTTTAAAGTTGGCGCTGAGCGTAAAGCCGAGGATGTGGTCTGGCCAGGGAGAGCCGATGTCGGTGATGTCATCCGAGTTGATGACCCCGTCGCGGTTGACGTCCACGAAGCGGATGTCTCCGGGTTCGGCCTTGGGCTGGAGCACATCTCCGGTGGGGCCAATATGTGAGAAAACCTCGGCTTCATTCTGAAAGATACCATCGGTAACATACCCCACGAAATGCCCGACGGGGAAGCCCTCCGTCATTCGGGTAATGGGCGTATTGCGCACCGGCCAGCCGTATCCCTGGAGGAAGCCGGCGTCGCCCGCCACATTGATCACCTCATTGGTGAAGGTGGTGTAGTTGAGGTTGGTGTTGATGGTGAGCTCGCCCAGAGACAGGCGGTACCCCAACCCGGCTTCGATCCCCTGGTTCTGGATCTCTCCAAGGTTACTGGTCGGGTTGTTGGTCGCTCCGATGTATCCGGGGATGACCTGGGCCATCAGGAGGTCTTTGGTGTTCTTTCGGTAGTAATCGACCTCGGCAGTGAAGCGGCCCTCGAGCAGGCGCAGTTCCAGGCCGATATCCAGCTGCACGCTCTCCTCCCATTTGATGTTGGGGTTGGGTGGCGTGGCCAGGGCCGCGCCGGTCAGCAATGACTGGGGTTGCCCTACCGGATAGGTGAACACGTTCTCAATGGTCGACGCATAGCTGAGCGGTGCGATCCGATCGTTGCCGTTCTTACCCCAGCTGGCCCTCAGCTTCAGGAAGTCGATAGCCCGGAAGTTGAAAAAGTTTTCTTCGGAGAGGACCCATCCCACGGAGAAGGACGGGAACATGCCCCAGCGGTTGTTGGCGCCGAAGTTGGACGAACCGTCTCTCCGCATGGTTGCCGTGAAGAGGTAGCGGTCTTTGAAGTCGTAGATCAGGCGGCCGTAGTAACTGATGAGGGCGTAATCGACATTTGCCGAACCGAAGGACAGGTCGGTGGTGTCTTCCCCGGCGTCCAGGAATTGCCAGTTTTCGTCAAACTTAACGGCATCCGGAATAGAGGAGGAAGTGCCGCCGGCCTGCTCGAAAGTGGATTCCCGGTAGGTAGTACCCAGGACGATGTCAACGCTATGGGGCCCGAAATCCCGGTTGTAGTTGATGTAGTTCTCCAGCTGAATGGACTGGGAGAAGCCATAGCCCTGCACCACATCGTTGGTGGGGTTTACGAATGCGTCGTGGAAGGAATAATCCGGGGTGAAGCTCCGGTAGTTGTACCAGTTGTAGTCCAACCCGAAGTCACTCCGGAACTTGAACCCTTCGAAGGGCTTCACATCCAGGTAAATGTTGCCCAGCACCTGGTCCGCATGGCCCTGGTTGTTGGCCAGGAAGAGCCGGCTGAGCGGGTTGATGTATTCCTTTCTCACCCATTTGGATTGGTTAAAACCGTATTGTTTGGTGTCATCGTAAACGGAAGTCAGCGGGTCATAGGCGAATGCGTCGGCGATCACGGTCCCGAAAGCGTCATTGACGCCGATGTTCTGGTTGTCTACCCGGTTGATGTAAAGGTTCTCTCCGATGGTAAGGAGCCAGTTGAGGTCCTTCTCCGTGTTCAACCGGGCGGCATAGCGATTGTAGTTCGACTTATCACCCCCGACCACCCCGTTCTGGTCCCAGTATTCCAGAGACAAAAAGAGGTTTTGGGCGGTCACGTTCAGGCGGTGGCTTTGCAGGGTGGCCTGGTTGAAGATGACATCCATCCAGTTGGTAGTCTCGGTTTGGGCGCCCCGGGCGGGAAATCCAAGGGTTTCCAGGGAAGAACTTTGCCCTCCGTTCTCGAACTTTTCCCGGGTCAGGTTGATGTAATCGCTGGCGCCCAGCATTTCGGGTAACTTCCAGGGGTCGGAAACGGAGGTGAAGCCTTCATAAGTGATGGAGCCTTTTCCCTCAGTGCCCTTCTTGGTGGTGATGATCACCACGCCGTTGGCGGCCCGGGCCCCGTAGATGGCGCTGGAGGCGGCATCTTTCAGGACATCCACGGATTCGATGTCCCCCGGGTTAATGTTGTCGATGTTGTTAACCTGCAGGCCGTCGACAATAAAGAGAGGGGTGTTGTCGCCGTTGGTGCTGACGCCCCGGATGAGAATGGACTTGCCGGCCCCCGGCTGCCCCGAGGATTCGTTGACGATCAATCCGGTTACCTGGCCCTCCAGGGCGGAGGATACGTCCTGCACATTGAATCCGTCCAGGTTCTTATCCGAAAGCTTGGAAATAGCCCCGGTGGATACCCGCTTCTTCTGCACGCCGTAGCCTACGACCACGACTTCTTCCAGCAACTCGGCGGCAGGAGACATTACCAGGTTTATAATCGTCTGGCCGCCCACAGTGACCTCCTCGGCCTTCATGCCGGTGTAAGAGAATACCAGCACCGTTTCCGGGCCGGGCACTTTAAGTTCGTAATTTCCATCAATATCTGTGATGGTTCCGGTAGCAGTGCCTTTAACGAGAATGTTCGCTCCGATGACCGGAAGGCCGTCTTCTCCGGAAGTGACTGTACCGGTCACCGTTCTTTCCTGAGCGTACAGTCCGGTTGCCCAGAGGCAGGCTACGATCAATGTAAAGAAGAATTGTTTCATACAGCTTGTTTTTATCCCACAATTGTGGATCACGTTGGTGTTGAGTATAAAGGTTGATTCATATTCATTTCTGCCTGGCCTGGGTGTTCGGGTTTTGCAACCGGAGGCCTGGGGTTAGAATTTTGGGCCATTTCAGATCCGAATGCAAAAACCTTGTTTGGTAAAACTAGCATCAAATGATACAAGTAACCGAAAATGTGTACTGGACAAATACTGGACAGGGTGGGAAAAAGGGCCTTTTTAGGAAAAGTCGAGGATGTAGGTATTGAGGTCTTCCTCTTTATCCAGGGCGAGTTTTTTCTTCAGGCGGTACTTGCTCTTTTCCACTGCCCCGACCGAGATATTCTGGATGGAAGCGATCTCCCGGTTGGTCATGTTGATCTTGATCAGGCAGCACAGGCGGATATCGTTGAGAGACAATTGAGGGTGTTGCTCGTGGAGCCTGGCGGAAAATTGCTGGTGGACCTGGTCGAAGTTGAGCTGAAACTGTTCCCAGTAATCTTCGGAATCTATTTCGGTGTCGATCTTCCGGATCAGATGCCGGAGTTCGCGCTTGCGTTCCGTTCCTCCGTTCTGATGTTGAGACAGTTCGGCAAGCTCTCTTTTCAGGTCGCTGAGAGAGTTGTTCTTGTGTGCAGTCTGCAGCAGGGCGGCGGCAAGCTGTGCATTTTTTTCCTTTATTTCCCGCCCCAGCTTTTCATTTTTCAGCCTCAGGATCTCCTGTTCGGCTTGCATCAATTGCTTCTGGTGTTCTCTTTTTCTCCTGGCGTCTTTTAACCTCACGTAAATGATCACCAGGGCAATGGCCAGCAGGGCAAGCAGCAGCCTGAACCACCAGGTTTCCCAGAAAGGAGGCGTAACTATGATATGGATGGCCTTGGGTGTGTCCTTCCACAACCCGCTGTTGTTGGAGGCCTTGACCTTGAAAGTGTATTCTCCGGCATCGAGGTTGGTATAAGTGGCCCGCCGGTGCGTGGCATCTACAAAGTTCCAGTTCTCCTCAAAACCTTCCAACAGGTAGGCATACCTGTTTTTGTAAGGGTTGGTAAATTCAATGGCCGCAAACTCGATGGTAAAAACATTATCCGAATACCGCAGTGTAATTGTCGGTTCTTCGTTAAGCGGCTTGGGAAGGATGGCCCGTCGGCCATAGCGCCCGACCGGAACGGACTGGTTGAACAGCTTGAAATCAGTAAAAACGACCTGGGGGAGGTTGCCATTGATTGTCACTTCCCGGGGATGGAAGGCATTTACTCCATATATCCCGCCGAAATACATTTCTCCGGAACGGGAAGTGAGGGAAGCGCTGCGGTTGAACTGGTTGGATTGCAGGCCGTCATTTTTATCGTAGTTGGTAAATGTCTTCGTGTAGGGGTTGAAAGCGGAAAGGCCCATGTTGGTGCTGATCCAGAGTATCCCTTTTTCATCCTCTTCTATGGCGTTCACCACGTTGGAAGGAAGGCCGTCCTTTACGGAAAAGTTGCGGAATGACCTTTCGTCTTCCATCATGAGGTGCAGGCCGCCGCCTTCGGTGCCCACCCATATCCGCCCGTCGCGGCTCTGGTGAATGCACAGTACTGAGTTGACCCGCAGGCTGGTGCTGTCTTTTTCGTCTTTTTGCCAGGAAAGGAAGCCTTCTTCCACGGAGATCAGTTTATTCAGGCCATGGTATTCGGTACCTATCCACAGGTTATTGGCGTCATCAACCAGAAGCACCTGGACATTCAGCCCGGAAAGGCTGCGGGGGTCGCCGGGATCGGGCTGGAAGTGATAAAAGCGGTTTTCGTCTACATCGAACCTTTCCAGGCCTCCACCCAGGGTTCCTATCCAGAGGCTGCCGTCTTCTCTTTCTCCGATGGCCCAGACGTTGTCATTGCTGAGGCTGAAGGGGTCGGAGGGATCGTGTTTGAAGCGTTCAAAGTAATTGCCCTCCCTGTCGAAACGGTTGAGCCCATTGGCGAAAGTTCCTGCCCACAAGTTGCCGCGGCTGTCTTCATACAGGGAGGTGACCACATTGCTGCTGATACTGCCGGGGTTTCCGGGAGAATTCAGGTAAGTGGTTTGAGATTGATCGGCAGGGTCAAACCGAACCAGGCCGCCACCGTCTTTTCCGATCCAGATGTTTCCCTCCCTGTCTTCGCAGAAGGCAAGTACCGACTGGTTGCCGGGTGCATCGGTGAGGGAGTTGGACTGCAAATAAGTGAGGAAATTCACCTTATTGGCTTTATGGACATTCACGCCGCCGTTGAAACTGCCGATCCAGATGTTGTTGTGGCTGTCGACAAAAAGGTCGTACAGTGCATTGGTATTCAGGCTGTTTAGCAGGGTAGGGGAGAACTGAATGTTCTGAAAGCTCTCCCCCTTATCTCGGGTAATAAAAAGCCCTTCGCCATCAGTAGAGATCAGTACCTGCCCGCTGCTATCCCTGGTAATGTCTTTGATCAGCTTACCATCCAGTGTTTTCCGGATGAATTCCATTTTTTGAGCATCATAAATATACAGGCCATCCCCCTCTGTGCCGATCCAGAGGTTTTCATCAACAAAAAGCAGGGTTTTGCTAAAGGTATACTTCATTATTGGCCCGTCATTTTGCTGTAGTTCCCTGATCTGGCCGGACTTTCGTTCGTAATAAGGAATACTGTTCCCCTCCGTTCCCATCCAGATATTGCCCGCATCGTCTTCCGCAAAGGAGAAACAGAAGTAGCTGGAGATATTTCTCGGGTTGTCCTGTTCCAGCAGGGAATAATTGGTGTAATGCTGAAAACTGGAGTCGATGTGGACCACCCCCTGCCCGGCTGTCCCGATCCAGTAATCGCCCCGGGAATCCTGGAATATGGCCTGAACGGATACTTCCCGCCAGTTCGGAAAGCCGATTCCAATGAACGGCGTGGCCCGGAGTTTTTGAGACTGCCGGTCAAAAATGCAAAGCCCCCCGACTTTCAGCCCAATCCAGATGTCGCCGTTGGGGTGCAGAAATAAGGATTGAACATTATTGCTGGGCAGGGAAAGGCTGTCTTCCGGATCTGACTTGAAGGTCTTGAACTCATAACCGTCGTATCGGTGCAGCCCGTCCCGGCTGCCGAACCACAGGAACCCGTCCTGGTCTTCGACGATCGAGTAAATGGTGTTGCTGGAAAGCCCTTCGTTGATGGTGACATGGTCAAAGGCCATGGTTTGCGCGGGGCAATGCCTGGAAAGGAAGAACAGCAGGAGAAAAAAGAATATTGCAACCAGTTTACGCATGTACTAATTAAGAAGTCAGCTGATGAATTTGGTTGATAGTTATTGAGTTAATGATTTTAGTAAATAGTTCTGATGAAGGCGTATACGGTTGAATCCATAAAGATAAATAAAAAGGGGTAATTGAGAGGACATCCTCGCCCGGTATTTGTCTGGCAGGGGATATAAGAAGCATCGATAGGGGCATTGGCAGGCCATAGGGGTAAGCCAGTTGGCCTTCGATGTTTTCTTTTTCCATCCTGATACTTCCCCGGCCGATGGAATCTTTTATATCGCAGGCCAGTATCTATCCTTTTATCCATCTTAGCCTGGGAGGAATACGCGCATCCTCATATTTTCGTTTATCTTTGCAGGCCGACAATTAAATACAAGATATGTGGTTCTTTATATTTCTGATCGTTTCTTACCTGCTGCTGAGCGTTAGCCTGTACTTCCTGTTTCCCAGGGCGGGCGAGGCAGGCTGGAAAGGCCTGGTACCGGGGCTGAACTTTGTCGTCTGGTGCCGGCTCATCGGCCGTAGCGGCTGGCATGCGGCCTGGCTGCTTTTGCCAATGGTCAACATATTCATCTATGCCGGTATGGCCATCGATATGGTGCGCTCGTTCCGCAAATATGAGTTCTGGCACAGTGTGGTGGCAGTGCTGTTTGCCCCGTTTTTCTTTTTCTACCTGGCATTTAAGGAAGAAGAACAGTACGATGGGCCGACTTTGGAAAAGGAGAGGGAGTACAAAGCCCAGATCGCTGAAGCAGCCGAGAAAAAACAGGCCCGCCGGCTCCAGAAACTGCAGGCTGACAACCCTTACCGGAAATCGGCCACGCGGGAATGGGCAGAGGCGATCATTTTCGCCGTTTTTGCTGCGGCCTTCATCCGTATGTTCCTCATCGAGGCCTATGTCATTCCAACTCCTTCCATGGAAGGGTCGCTCCTGGTCGGTGACTTTCTTTTTGTCAGTAAGGCCCATTATGGCATCCGGACACCGCAAACAGTGGTCATGGTGCCCCTGCTTCACAACCGCATTCCCATCCTGAATACGGAATCCTACCTCGAGGAGCCCAGCCTGCCCTATTACCGGCTGCCTGCCCTGGAAACCATCGACCGGAACGACCCGGTGGTGTTCAACTTCCCGGAGGGCGACAGTGTCTACGTTTTCCCGGACCGGACCTGGAGCATCTACGATTACCGCCGGGGAGCGGTCCCGCCCCTGCAGGCCCGGCAGATCCAGTCGGGCGCAAAAAAGCTGATCACCCGCCCCATGGATAAAAAGGATCATTACATCAAACGGTGTATCGGCGTTGGCGGCGACAGCCTTCAGGTTATCGACAGGCAGGTATACATCAACGGAAAGCCGGCGGAAAACCCCAAGTACCTCCAGTTCATGTATGTGGTCAATTTCCCCGCCGGAGCGATCAACACCAGCAGGTTTGCCGAATGGGGGATCTCCAGCAGCGACATCATCGCCCAGCAGGGCACTCTGTCCTACATCATCATTCTGTCGGATGAACAAAAGGAACAATTGGCTTCCCTGGACCCCAACATACAGATCACGCCGGTGGATATGGGACAGCTCGACGGCAACAGTGAAAAATTTTTCCCGCATGACACGGAGCATTTCCCCGGCTGGACGGCGGATAACTACGGCCCGGTTTACATACCCGAAAAGGGCGCGTCCGTCAAGATCAGCCCGGAGAACCTGGCGCTTTACCGCCGTATCATCGAAGTATACGAAGGCAACGAACTGGCCGTTCGCGACGGCAGGGTCTTCATCAACGGCGAGGAGGCCGATGAGTATACCTTTAAGATGAATTACTACTGGATGATGGGCGATAACCGCCACAATTCCGAGGATTCCAGGGTCTGGGGTTTCGTGCCGGAAGATCATGTTGTGGGGAAACCTGTGATCATCTGGTTCTCTACCAGCAAGGAAGGCAATAATATTTTCAGCCGCATCAATTTTAAACGCATCTTCAAGCCGGTGGGCAACCTGGAATAGGGCGGAATTAAAATATTGCCTATATTTGGGAGAGTGGGAGATGAGGAGATGGGGAGGTGGGGAGAATCATCAAAAATTATCCAATACCCATATGTTTAAGAAAATCATTGAAGCGATCAGCAGCCTTTTTTCCAACCTGTTCGGTGGAGGCAAGAAGAAACCTTCCTCCGGCAAAGGGACGTCTTCTCTTCCGGATACCGAACTGCCGCAGGATGGGTCCGAGATCCGGCCCGATACCATTATCGTGGTGGCCGATGAGATGGAAAAGATCGTCATTCAGCCCGGAGAAGTAGATGCGGATTTCGACGAAGACCTTTTTCAGGAAGAGAAACCCGCAAAGGAAGGCCCCGGCCCGGTTGTCGTTACTCCCGGCCCTGAACCTCAGCCTCAACCTCAGCCTCAACCTCAACCTCAACCTCAACCTGAGCCTCAACCTAAAGGCCGCTACCTTTGGTGTCTGGACAACGGCCACGGCAAACAAACGCCCGGGAAGCGGTCGCCCCTGTTCGATGACGGCGCCACCCGCTTGTTCGAATACGAGTTCAACCGCGATATCGTGGCCCGTATGGTAAAACAGCTCGATGAAAAGGGCGTATCTTACTTTATTACCGTTCCGGAAGTCGATATTGACGATTTCCTCGAAGGCCGCGTCAACCGTGCCAATGCCAAGAAGTCGAACCTTCCCAAGATATTCGTTTCCATCCATTCCAATGCTGCCCCGGCACGCAGCAGTGAGTCCTGGGCTCCGGACAGCATCAGCGGCATCGAGACCTGGTACTATCATGGAAGCAAGACGGGGCAGAAGATCGCCGGCGTTTTCCAGAAACACCTCATCAATGAGACCGGGTGGGTGAACCGACATCTCAAATCCAGGCCACAGGGGCAGTTCTACGTCCTGCGTAAAACCCGAATGCCGTCTGTCCTCACCGAGAACGGCTTCTACAACAATAAACTCCAGGCGGCTGACCTGATGAAGCCGGAAGTTCGGCAGAAGATCGCCGATGCCCACGTCAAGGCCATCCTGGAGATCGAGGAGAAGGGGCTGGAGTCAGCTTAGTTTTTCGTTGATTGGGTGATTAAGTTGATTGGGTTGGATAGGTTACCCCGGCGTCAATCACCCAATCAACCTAATCAACTCAACCAACCAATCAACTCAACCAACCACCATCCCCATGGCGCGAACTCTACTTCTGTTTTTTCTGATATTGCTGCCTTTCACCCTTCCCGCTCAGGAAGATTTCAAAGTCGTAGGCTATTTACCCTACTACCGGTTTGGTTTCAGCGATCAGATCAACTTTCAACAGCTGACCCACCTCAACATCGCTTTCGCCAACCCCCTGATGAATGGCCAGCTGGAAGTCGGCGGCCAGGACATCGCGCCCATCGTGGATATTGCCAGGAGCCACGGGTTGACGGTACTGATTTCCATGGGAGGAGGCCTGACGCAAGAATGGCGGGAAGCCTGGCGCTCCCTGATGGAGCCACCCAACCGGACCGGGTTTATTCACACCATTATGGAATTCGTCAGGGATCATGAACTGGACGGAGTGGATATGGACCTGGAGGGGGGGGATGTGACCTACCTGTACAGCCCCTTCGTACTGGAATTACGGGATTCTTTATCGGCGGAAGGCAAATTGCTGACGGCGGCCTTGCCCGGCATTTCCCGTGACGCAGACATCACGGACGCCGCGCTGGCGGCTTTCGACTGGGTCAATATGATGGTATATAACCTAACCGGCCCCTGGGCGCCGAATAACCCCGGCCCGCATTCACCTTTTGAGTTTGCCGTTAGTTCTATCAACCACTGGTTCGGCCAGGGGGTGCCGCCGGAAAAGCTCACGCTGGGCGTCCCTTTTTATGGCTGGGACTTTTCCGCGAACCCGGTGGCTTCTTTCACTTACAGGACGATCGTCGCTCAGGATCCCGCCAACGCCTATGCGGACCAGGCCGGGCTGGCCTATTACAATGGAATTCCCACCATTCAGCGCAAAACCGAACTGGCCATGAACCTCGTAAGTGGCGTCATGATATGGGAGATCGGGCAGGACGCTTACACCGAATATTCTCTGTTGAACGCCATCTATGAAACCGTTTATCCTCCGTTGAATGTAGAGGAGCCGCTTTCCGATGCCCTTTCCGTTTACCCCAACCCCTTCACTGAAGAGCTTTCTATTCAAAACCAGACGGACAATCCTCTCCACCTGCGGCTGTCGGCTATGGATGGAAGGGCCCTGCACCATTTCACCGTGAGTGCGCACACGGCCCACTGGATGAATACGGCCTCCCTTGCCCCGGGGATGTATGTATTGCAGTCCGTAGGAGAAGGGCCGCCCCAGGCCTTTAAGATACTACGGCAATGATGAACCCTTTCCCCAAATAATTGTCGGTTTTCACTCACTTTAAGAAAACGTTAATTTTTCCATAACAGGATTATTTGCCGATCTTTTCTATTTTAGCGCAGTTAAAGTAAAATGCTAAACCCACATCACATAAACAAAGCGATCATGAAGGAATTTTTCCTGTTGACAATACTCTTTGCCCTCTTCTCTGCTTCCAGCGTCGAGGCACAGGATTGCCCCTATTCCAGAACTGCGGAAACCAGGGGCTGCCCTCACCCAACGACGGCGGCTAAAGCGGCGGCGATGGATGCCAGCATTGAAAAGCGCTTCGATGAAAAGACCGGCCAGACTACCTATGTCCGCAAAGAAGTATGCGCTACTACGGGCAAGGTGAATTATACTGCTGTAGAGTATTGCAGCCGGTCGGGAAAGTTCGTCAATGTTTCACCACGGGAAAAGCAATGCCTGAAATCAAAGGCAGACTGTATTTCTAAAGGAGGCATGGCAACCAAAGTATCCGGCGCCGGAGGCAAGGCCCACTGCACTACCGCTCAGAAAGCCGCTTGTGCCACCAAAGCCAGGGCCCAAACTGAGGGCATCGGTGGTTCCGGCGCCAAGGCCAAGCTGGTGAAAAACCAGTGATCTATCCGGAACAGCTTTCCCTTTTACTTTTTAACGTACTCTGAATAAAAGTGCCCTTTGCGGTATTCTTCCAGGACGAGCCTTACGGTTTCGGTGAGGTTAGGGGGCAGGTCGTCCAGAAAGAACCATTCCGCTTCTTTGAATTTATGGGTTTCCCTGGCCTTGAGCTTGCCCTCCCACCGGTAGGCCTTGAAGTAGAGCACCAGGCGGTGTTCATCTCCGATGACCTTGTGCAGGATGTGTACCAGTTGCAGGTCTTTTTCTTTGAGGCTGATACCGGCCTCTTCGTAGCTTTCCCGGATTAGGGCCTGCCTGGCAAACTCCCGGTCGTCGATGTTTCCTCCGACCAGTGTATAGTTCCCTCCGTTGGGCTTTGTCTGTTTCAGCAGTAAGATCTGGCCCTTATAGTACAAGATAAGCCGTGCTTTCAGGGATATTTTCGAGTTTGCCATAATTTTGACCGTTTTACCTACCGGAAGAGCGAGGGGTCGTTCAATTAAATGTCATCTCCCTGCCTGATGTTTATTCAGGAACTGCATTTTCGGCAGGGGCTTTCACATTGGCGCAAAAACCGGCGGCCCGCCTCAAAAATAAGTTGCAACCCTTTTCTCCGAAGCCGATAATCTTTTTTTTTTGCTCCTTCATTAGTATTATTGCATATTGCTTGGCGTATTCAGAAACACCCAATTCTATTTTTTTGCCGGGCAGGTGTTTACTATTGCCTTTCCGGATACAACCAAAAAGGACAGACTTCAAAGGGCGGAAAGGTAATGGTGCTTTCCCAACAACTTTCACTGCCCGCTGGAAGAGGCTGGCCTCCGGGCAAAGATTTTACATAGCGTTCACCTCTGCTCCACATCAAATAACGGAGTGAATTTATAATTTTGCTTTGTAAAGAAGAAAAGAAAGATGTTGGTTATCAGCCCGAAAAAAGTAAGCAAAATAAGCTAGCATATATGCGATACGAAAATGTTTTGGCAACTATCGGCAATACTCCGCTTATCCGGCTGAGCCGGATTTGTGAAGATATTCCGGCACAGGTATACGGAAAGGTTGAAGCCTACAACCCGGGGAACTCCGCCAAAGACCGCATTGCGCTCTATATGGTGGAACAGGCGGAAAAGAACGGCAGGATCAAGCCGGGAGACACGATCATTGAAGCTACTTCCGGAAATACCGGATACAGCCTGGCGATGGTGTGCAGCCTCAAGGGATACCGTTGTGTGCTCACTGTTTCCAGCAAGGCTTCCCAGGAAAAACTGGCCCTGCTCCGTTCGATGGGGGCGGAGGTGGTCGTTTGCCCGGCAGATGCTGAGCCGGAAGACCCGCGTTCCTATTACTCCAGGGCAGAACAACTGGCCCGGGATATCCCGAATTCCTTCTATCTGGGGCAAAACTACAACCTCGACAATTCCCTGGCCCATTACCACTCGACCGGGCCGGAGATCTGGAAGGAGACAGAAGGGATGGTCACACACTACGTGTGCTGCGCCGGTACCGGCGGCACCCTGTCGGGAACGGCCCGCTACCTCAAGGAGCAAAACCCGGATATCCGGATCATTGGGGTAGATGCCTACGGCTCTGTTTTAAAAAAATACTGGGAAACCGGAATTTTTGATAAAAGCGAGATCTATCCCTACAAGGTGGAAGGACTGGGCAAGACCATAATTCCGGACAACGTAGATTTCGGCCTGATCGATGATTTCATCAAGGTGACAGACCGCAGCAGCGCACACCGCACCCGGCAGCTGGCCCGCATGGAAGGCTTGCTCGTCGGTTATTCCAGCGGGGCGGCCCTGCAGGCGGTCTTCCGCATTAAAAGTGAACTCAAGCCCACGGATGTTGTAGTCGTCCTGTTTCCTGACCACGGCACCCGCTACCTCGGCAAGGTCTATAACGATGAGTGGATGAAACAACAAGGGTTCATGCGTGAGCAACTGCCCGAGGATTCCTATGCCAGGTACCGGAAGATATACCGGGCCTACCGGATGAAATACAAGCGTTATCTGAGGCAAACGCTTAAAAATCTGAGCTGATAACTGATCGTTAAAACAAAAAACATCTACATTCATGAAGGATAAAAAATTTGTATCCAACGAGAACGTTTCTCCCCGCCTCTTCGAGAACAAGTGGCTGGACCGGCTCACGCGTACCCACATCGCCATTCCGGTGACTATGTTTTTCCTGTATGCCGCAGGGCTGATCTATTACACAAAAGTGACGACGGAACTCGGCAACCTCCTGATCGTCGGCCTCTTTTTTGGCGGCTGGTTCCTGTTTACCTTCGCCGAGTACATGTTCCACCGTTATGTTTATCACATCGACCTGGGAAGTGAGGCCAGCCGGGAGTTTGCCTATAAAGTCCACGGGGTTCACCACGCCTACCCCAAAGATAAGCAGCGCCTGGCCATGCCTCCATTGCTCAGCGTATTGATCGGCACCATCCTGCTGCTGATCTTCGAATTGGTGCTCAGCCAGTATTCCTTCGCTACCCTCGCCGGCTTTATGGTGGGCTATGCATTCTACCTGCTGGTACATTATTCTGTGCACATCTTCCGGCCGCCGAACAACATCCTGAAGGAGCTGTGGAAGAACCACGCCATCCACCACTACAAGGACGATACGATCATGTACGGCGTTTCTTCTCCGATCTGGGACTATGTGTTCAGGACCCTGCCCAAGGATAAGAACATGAAGCGCAACCTGGAGGTGAAGGGAGGGGTTTAGTTTATTGGGTTGATTTTGTTTATTAGTTTGCAAAGGACACCTTGATGGTTCGACCCAACCAATCAACCAATTAACCAATTAACTCAATAAACCACCAGACCAGGCTACAACATGGATGATATCAACCAACTGCGCGAGGCAGTGCGGAACTCCCCCGACAACCTTCCCCTGCGCCGTTTTCTGGCCAATGCCCTGATGAAGAGCGAGCGCTACGAGGAAGCGGAGGCCGAATACAAGGATGCCCTGCGCCTGGCGCCGGATGATAAAGGCCTCAAGGCGGGCCTGGCCGATGCCTTTCAGGCGCAGAAAAAGACGGGCCTGGGGCTGGTACTCATCGAAGAATTGGTCAATGGCCAGCAGCCGCCCGCCCGCGCCTGGCTGGTGTACGCCAAACTACTTTTGCAGAGCCGGCAGGCCGAAGAGGCCAAAGAGGCCTATGAAAATGCCATTGCTCTCGATGAGGGGCTGCGCGACTCCTACCTCGAATCGGACATCAACCTCAAACTGAAACAACCCTCAGAACCGGAAAAGATCAAACTGCGGGCTGGGGGAGAAGAGGGAGAAGGCGATGCGCAGGATGGTATCGACATCGAACGCCCTAAAGTAAGTTTCGATGACGTCGGCGGAATGGATAAGGTCAAGGAGGAGGTGCGTATGAAGATCATTCACCCCCTTAAACACCCCGGGATTTACAAAGCCTACGGCAAAAAGATCGGCGGAGGCATCCTGCTGTACGGCCCCCCCGGCTGCGGAAAGACGCACCTGGCGCGCGCCACTGCCGGTGAGGTGTCCTCCAACTTCATTCCCGTAGGCATCAGCGATATTCTGGATATGTATATCGGGCAGAGTGAGCGCAACCTGCATGCTATCTTTCAGAAGGCGCGCAGCCTCAAGCCCTGCGTACTCTTCTTCGACGAGGTGGATGCCCTGGGCGCCAGCCGCACCGACATGCGCCACAGCGCCGGCCGGAACGTCATCAACCAGTTCCTGGCCGAGCTCGACGGCGTTGAGTATGATAATGAGGGCGTGCTCATCCTGGCCGCCACCAACGCTCCCTGGCACCTCGACCCGGCTTTCCGCCGCCCCGGGCGCTTCGATCGCATCATTTTCGTTCCGCCGCCCGATGAGGCGGCCCGCGAGGCTATTCTGCGCATCAAACTGAAGGGCAAACCCCTGGGGGAGGTCAATTACAGCCGCCTGGTGAAAAAAACGGAAGGTTTCTCAGGGGCTGACCTCGAGGCCGTCATCGACCTGGCCATCGAATCCAGGCTGGAGGAGGCCATGCGCAAAGGCGTGCCCGCTCCTCTCGAAACCAGTGACCTGGAAAAAGCCGCCAAAAACCACCGGGCGACGACAAAAGAGTGGTTCAGTACCGCTAAAAATTACGCGCTCTTTGCCAATGAGGCGGGTATCTATGATGAGATCCTGCACTATCTGAAGATAAAGAAATGAACCTTTTCAATGCCTCTCGGGCGCCAATTTACCATTGGCGCGCGAGTTGCCCCGAAGCACACTTAGGATGAACATACATCTGGAAAGAGGAAAATTATTGCTGGCGCAGAACCGCCTTTCGGAAGCAGAGCGCGAATTCAAGCAAGCGCTGTCGCAACAGCCGAACGACGCCTATGCCATGGCCTGGCTGGCGGAGTGCTATCTCAATGATAAACGGTTCGCTGATGCCCTTCAGGTGAGTGAAGAGGCGATGCGCTTTGCGCCCAACAGCAGCTTCCTGCTCTATACTCTGGCGCGTTCCTATTTCTACAACAAACGGATCAAGGATGCCCGGGAAACCGTCAGCCGTGCGCTGAGCCTCAATCCCAACGACCCGGACTTCTTCCTCCTGCTCGCCCATATTGAATTCTACGAAGAGAACTGGCAGAAAGCCCTCGGCGCCGCCGAACAGGGCCTGGAGCTCGACGCGGAGAACGTCAACCTCATCAACCTGCGCACCCAGGCGCTGGTCAAGCTCAACCGCAAGGCCGAGGCGGCCGCCACCATCAACTATGCCCTTCACCACGCCCCCGAAGACAGTTATTCCCACGCCAACAAAGGCTGGGTGGCCATCGAGCAGGGCAGCTACGAGCAGGCCTTTGAGCATTTCCGGGAAGCCCTCCGCCTGGAGCCCAACAACGGCTACGCCCGTACCGGCCTTAAGGAAGCCATCAAGGCCCGCAACTGGCTCTACCGGGGCGTGCTCAAGTACTTCCTCTGGATCGGCAAGATGAACCAGCAGGGCCGATGGGTGTTCATCATCGGCATCTATATCCTCTACCGCATCCTCATCGAAGTGGCGGAGAACTCGCCGGCTATGGCCCCCTTCCTGTATCCCTTTATCGGCCTGTACATCCTCTTCGCCTTCTCCTCCTGGATCGCTATGCCGGTGTCCAACCTTTTTCTGCGCCTCCACCCCCTGGGCAGATATGCCCTGGATGAGGACGAGCTGAGGGCTTCCACCGTAGTGGGGTTGCTGGGCGCCGGGGCTGTCATCAGCCTTCTAGCGTGGGGCATTTCCGGCATTGAAATGCTGCTCTACCTCGGCATTTATCTGCTCCTGCTGCTCTTGCCGGTGGGCGGGTTGTTCAGCGTGGATGCGCAGGGGAAGGCGCGCAAACAACTTTCTTATTACACCTACAGCCTGGCCGGTGTCGGGCTGCTGGCTGTCTTCACTTCTGGCATGAACATCCTGGCGATCATCTTTTTGCTGGGCGTATTCGCCTACAGCTGGGTGGCGAACTATCTGATCGGGAAGGATGCGCGGGAGTTTCGGTAGGGGAGGATGGGACGCGGACGCCGTCACCCATAGCTTTGGCGTTGGGCGATGACGCGGATAGGACGGGGTTTTGCGGGTGGAGAAAGCTTTGAAGCTATTCATATTTAACTTCAAAGGGAGATGAAAATAGTCTTGATATCCATCGGAACCCGCGGAGATATGGAACCCTTCATGGCCATCGGAGAAATACTAAAAGAGAAGGGCCATCGGGTGATCTGTGCTTTGAAAATTGCAGGCCGGATGGAAAAAGAGGGCTTCAGCATGGACATGTATCGCTCCATTGTGGAATGAACCTACTTTCCTTCGTCTGTCGAACCCCCCCCTTGTTTTCTGATCAACACAACCCAGTCCTCCCAGATATCCCTTGGCGGCAGGCCGATATTTACTTTTTTTCCATTAGGCACGGCCTTTATACTGCCTTCCTGAAGCGGGCCACCCGTTCTGGGATTATACCACTGCACCGAGTAGCGCGCCTCCCGTTCGCCCAGGTTGATCAAAGTTGTGCCCCCGTCGGGCAGGTAGATGGCGTAGGCCTCTCCTTCTTTAGCCAGGCAATAGTCTGACCGGGAGGAGGTGAGTTCGTCCCGGCTCTTCATTTCGGCAAAGGGCAGGTATTGCCGGAAGAAATCGAGGGCGTAGCGAGTAATGTCCCATAGCCGATCCCGGTTGCGCCAGTCTTCGCAGTTCAGGTCGTTGTGGGGATAGCGGTAGCCGAAGTACCACTCCACGCCGGCGCCGCCGGCCATGAGGTGGGGCCAGAGCACCGCCTTGCGGATGGTGTCGTGCTGCGGGCTGCGGGCATCGGGCAGCGCGCCCTTATTGGCCGGGCCGATCTCGTCGAGGCAGGCCACCCACTGGTGAGCCGAATCGGCGGACAGGTTCAGCCATTTGAGCGTTTGCTCGTGGGTGTCGTAGATATCGCTTACCTGTATGGAGGGGCCTTCGATGGCCTCAAAGCCCAGGAAGGGTCGGATCAGCTGGTCCCGGGCGGGTTCGTAGGAATGCGTATGTACGGCGATGAAGTTGTCGTATGGGTCGATCCTGCGCAGGTACCGGGCCATGTCCATCGTTTGCTGAGGCGTCTGGCCGCTGGGCGACCACTCCACCGGGCCGTGTTCTTCGCCCAGGTTCCAGGTGATGGCGAGGTGATGGGCGAAGCGGGCGGACAGTTCGCGCAAATACAATTTGCGCTGTACATCGAGGTATCCGCCGTCGAGTATGGCCTCGTTTTCGGTTTCCTGCAGGACGATGTGCAGCATCAGGCCCAGCTCGTCCATGTGGCTGAAGACAATTTCCCACTGATCCAGTTTGCTGCAATCGAAGCGGTAGCGTTCGTTGCGGCTCGTCCAGGGCCAGACGTCCTCACCATCGCCTTGCACATTCATGGTGAGGAAGTAAACGGAATTCATCCCCTTGCCCGACAGGTAATTAAGGGCGCCGATGATGCCTTTACCTTTGCCGCCCTGCCAGGACGGATCGCCGGCCCGGAAGTCTTTCTCGTGGGCGAGGTAAGCGTGCAGGCCCTGGTTGGGCGCGCTTTCTCCGGAGCGGTGTTTTTTATCGCCGCCGTAGTAGGTGCCGTCGAAGCCCTGATAGGCCAGGAAGTTCTCGGGGCTGTCGGCGCCGCCCTTAAGGAAATATCGGCCGCTTTCGGCAAAGCGCAGGTAGCGCCCGCCCTCATACTGCAGGCGTCCGTGAGCGCGGAAATCACGCTCTGATTTATCACTTTCGGAAATGGCAAAGGAGCCCGAAAGGCCGTCAAAATCTGTTGGTTCTCCCGCATCGGGATCATCGCTGACGGCGACGGCCCGCCCTTTGCGGAAGGAAGCCCGCCAGGCCCAGTCTCCTGCTTCATCCGGGCAGAAATGCACCCGCCACTGCCGGCCCGAACCGGCTCCCGTTTCCGCGGCATTGCCGTCGGCGGCAAAGAAGCCGGGCACGGTGATCTCCCGGCTGCCTTTGGAGAGGGTAAGGTCGAGGCGGTAATCGAGGAAAGGGTTGGGTTGCCCTTGTTCGGACAGCTCTTCCTCACCGGTGAAGGTGAGGGTGATGCGGTGCCATTGGCGGAGTTCGCCGGTGAGGGTGGGCTGGGCGGGGAGGAGGAGGGGCGTAAAAAGCAAGAACAGGAAAAATTGAAGGGGTGTGTGCATTGGTTATTCTTTTTGTGTTTCGGGATGCCGGTTTTCAATAAATATAAAAGGCTATTCAAGGCTATTCTAAAAATACCACAATCCGGGCGGAGTGCTGTTTAAGTAAGTAAATTTAAGAGTTTGTTTAAAATTTGGAGATAATTTCAAAGCGAGAAAATTTTATTCCAGTCAAGGCAGATTTTGCAGTCGGATGTGGGTAATCCGACGAAAAGTATAACGCCGGATGGGACAAAATTTGCTGCTCGCAGGCCAATGATCAAATTTTGAATAAACTCTAAGTGCCGGATTCAGAAAAGGTTTGTATTTTAGGGTAGCGGGTAAATTCTCACCAAAGACTTTTTCTTTTTCATGCTATCAACCCCGATCCAATGAAATATTTTTGCGCGCTCTGGTTCTGTTCGTTAACCCTTTATTTGTCATCTCAGCCCGGCCAGTTTTTCTTTGGAGCGGATGGGCATGACTTCATCCAGCAGGCAGTCCCAGCTCCGGATGGGAATGTTTATTTGATCGGTTCAAAAGCTGGCGAGACCAATCAGTCCTGGCTCCAGAAAATAAACACAGATGCTACAGTGGCCTGGAGCAGAGTTTATGAAGTTACGGTTTATGGAACTCATGAATACGGGTACAGCCTACGGGTATTGACTGATGGAAGCCTGCTCATTTGCGGACAACAGGAGAATGATGACTTTTTTAATCCGGGAGAAGGGTTTGCTATGAAAGTAGATGCTGATGGCAACTTGATCTGGAAAAGATTTTATCCGAACTCTACGGCCCTTTTCGACGGCATATCCAATGGCGATGGTTATCTGTTGGCAGGATGGCATGATGATAATGGGGCTAGCAGTGACGGCCTGCTTTTGCTCGTCGACGGTGATGGAGCGCTGCAATATCGGCAATTGGTAAATGTTTATCATCAGAATAAGGTTAAGCGCATTTTCCCTACTGATGACGGCAATTTTATTCTGTTAGGCCGAGCCAATACCATTGGCGCCGGCCCCCGGGGGGTCTTCCTTCGAAAGATCAGGCCCAATGGGGCTGTGATCTGGCAGAAGGCCCATCATACCGGATTCTCAGAAAACTATTTCTATTCCAGTGACCCATACGCGGAGCCACTCGGCGCAGTCCGTGAGGCCGATGGCGGGCTTTGTGTCGTGAACCCCACTGGTTCCAATTCAGATATTCTCTTAATGAAGTTTTCTGCCGAGGGGGATTTGTTAGAGCAAAATAGCTATGGAAGCCCTGAAGTGTGGGAATATCCATACGCTCTGACGCTGTTGCCGGATGGAAGTTGGTTGATTGTTGGGAGTACTTCAGTTCCCGGCCCGCCATTAGAGGGCAGAGGCTTCGCGATGAAGGTCAGCCCTGATGGGCGGGAGGCCTGGCGAAGATATTACCGTTCTGACGAAGGGCGAAACCGTCTTTTCAGCTGCCTGGCTATTCCGGGAGGAAAAATTATGATGGCAGGCATGTCTAATGAATCGCCGGACGGATCACCTGACGGCTGGTTACTGAGGGCGGAATCCAATGGCAACATCCTGCCATGGAAAGTCAGGGGTACGGTAGTTTTTGATGTTGACAATGACTGCATGCTCGGCCCCGGCGAACCTGCCGCTTCCGGGTGGTTCGCCAGGGCGCAGAATACACTGGAGCAGATATTGGTTACCGATTCAAACGGGCAGTTCACTTTTTATACTGATGATGCTGAAACTGAATTTACGGTGATGCCGGCAGATCCGGAGGCCTGGAACATTTGTGCTAACGCCCTGAGCGTAATCAGCAATAGCGACAATCCTGATACTACTATCACCTTTCTGGTTCAGGCAGCGGATGGTGGCTGTCCGCGAACGGAAGTAAGCCTCACACAGCCCAGCCTTGTGCGATGTGATACCGCCACTTTTTATGTGACAGTAGCCAATCGGGGAATAGGTGCTTCCGGAGAACTGCTCCTCAGCCTGGAGCTTGATCCGGCACTTCGTATAGTGGCGGCATCTGAACCCTACAGTCAGGATGGCACGGCCGTACACATTCTGCTTCCGCATATGCAGGGCCTGGTTTCCAGGAATCTCGAAATTAGAGTTCGCCTCGATTGCGATGTGCAGCTAGGCGCCACTCATCCTATCGTGGCCCGGATTGGCCCGGCCGAATGCTTGTTTGATTGGCCCGGACCCGAATTCAGAGTTAAAGGCCAATGCACTGGAGATATGGTGCGTTTCGAACTGCAGAATGTCGGTGGCGGAGGCGCCGGAGCAGGCACTCAATACCAGGTGTTGGCGGATTACCTGCTGGTTGCCGATGCCGTACCGATTAACTTGCCGGAAGGAGGAGCGTCGCAGGTGCTGGAGTTCCCGGCTGACGGCCGCACATGGCGGGTTGAGCTGCAACAGGCCCCTGGCTTTCCTCTGCCTGGCCGGCCTGCAGCGGTGGTGGAGGGGTGTGGAATAGGTGGAAATGGCTTGTTTTCCACCGGATATTACAAAGCATGGAAGGTAGGCGAAAGCCCGCCCGAATCGGCAACGGCCTTACCGGTCAATACCTCGGCAGTGACAGGTAAGGTGGCCGAAGAATGGCAAGGGTTGGGGCGTTACCATCTCATAGGCGAATTTGCTCCGGCCGAATTTACTGCAAAGTTGCGCAACCCCTTGCCTGAAGTTGCTACAAAGGTTGAATTTCATTTTTCTTTCAGCCCAACTTTTGATATCCAAACATTTCGCCCGTTAGCCGCTCCGGGTACGGTAGAACTAGCGCTGGGAGAAGAAGAATTGGAGTTACGCGCCTCGATAACCGGGGTGTCGATTGCACCCGGGGAAACTGCTGCATTTCGATTCCGCATTCATCCTCGTCCCGGGTTGCCGCCAGATGCTAATGAAGCGAGTAATCTCCTGGTACGGGCAAGAAGCTATTTCAATGGTAGCGGCCCTTATTCGCTGGCTCCCGGCTTTCTGAATTATTCGGCCCTTTTTCCGGAAGAAACGGCTCCTTACTATGATTATCCTCCTGGTATCCTCGAGTTTGGAAGCCGGAACCTGGACTTTGGCACTTTTGCCGTACGGTCGGAAGAGGGAGCTGTTTTCCTGTCGGGAGAAAGCACCAGTTACAGCAGCAACAACAACAGAGATGGCCTGCTGATTAAGGCCGATAGGAATGGGCGGGCCTATTGGCTTTCTGTTATTGATTTTGGAGATGCCGGGTTGAACACCATCCGGGGTGTGGCGCCCCTTCCGGATGACGGCTGCCTGGCAGCCGGCAATTACATTCCACCTGGAGTGGGAGGGAATTCTTTGTCTAATTATCATGCTTTCCTCGCCCGAATTGACGGAGTCGGCCACCTGTTGTGGCATAAAAAACTGCGCCCGGCTGGTTATGCTTTCGGCGCCTGGGCCTCCGGGATCATAGAAACAGAAAACGGTCGTTTTATCATCTACGGTCATACTAACACCTCCTCCAGCCAGGCCCAATTTTACCTCTGTGTCGATGCGGAAGGCAATATGTTATGGCAAAACATCGAACTCAATAATAACCTGGCTTTTTGGCCTCAGCAGGCTCTGACTGCATCTGATGGCGGCGCTGTTTTTGGTGGCTCAGGCGATAATACGGACTTAAGCAACGAGATATTCCTACAAAAGATAAGCGGTAGTGGTAACAGTGAATGGATTGCATCTTTTTTAAGCGATGGTGACTTTACTTTTTCTGATTTCGCTCCCGCCCCTGATGGCGGTTTCATGGTTCTGGGCTATTCTAGATGGGAGCTGGATGGCCAGGCCGTTACTACCCCTACGTTCATAAAAGTATCTTCGGAGGGTGAGGTGGAATGGGAAAAGAACCCTATAATCGGTGATTTTAACCAGGCGAGGGCTTTCAGTATTATAGCCGCCCCAACCGGCGGTTACTTTATCGGGGGGGATGTATTGGTGGACACTGTTAGCCGCAGTATCGATATGCTTTTGCTCAAAATGGACGAGAACGGGGATGCCCTGTGGTGGCGGAATTACGGCTCCCAAAATATTGAATGGGTGGAAGATATGTTATTGTCCACACCAGGCAGGTTGCTTCTCTGGGGCTACAATCAATCCCGCCCACCTACCTGGTCGCTCAATGCCGTCCTGGTGCGTACGGCTCCCGACGGCAATCTGATAGCAGGACTGCCTGAAGAAGCCCCTATTTCGCTTTGCAGGGCACTGGCTTTTCCCAATCCGGCCCGGGAGCAGGTGAACGTCCTGCTTAGCCCTGTTCCATCGGAGCCGGTGTGCTGGCGCCTTTATAACGTTAATGGCCAGTTGGTGAAGCAGGGCAGGGAATGGGCGGAATCATTTTCGATCGGGTTGAATGGGCTACGGAGTGGGGTCCACGTGCTTAGTTTTCCGGGGAGTTTGTACCCCGCACGAAGGGTGGTGGTGATGCGTTGAAGGAAGTTTGCCTGGAAAGCTGGTTTTCAGGCCTAAATTTAAAGGGTTGCGCAAGGAAAGCCAAGGTATTATTCTCCCACCGCAAAATGATACCCGACCCCCTTAAGCGTAATGATCTCCACCGACTCATCCTCACTCAGATAGTCCCTTAATTTTTTGATATACACATCCAGGTTGCGCGAGTTGAAGAACGAATCGTCGCCCCACACCCGCTTGAGGATTTCGCTGCGCTCCACGGTGCCGTTCCGGTGCTCGGCGAGGATGCGGAGCAGCTCGGCCTCGCGGTGGGATAGTTTCTGTACCTGATCGCCGAGGCGGAGCTCGTAGCGCAGCAGGTGGAAGGTGTAGCGGCCCAGCTGGATCTCGTCGCCGGAGGGTTGGCCATTGGCCTCGGGCGTGCGGCCCTGGGTGAGCTGCAGGAGGTTGTTGATGCGTACGATGAGCTCCTCTAGGCTGAAGGGCTTGCGGATGTAGTCGTTGCCGCCGGAGCGGAAGCCCTTGAGGACGTCCTCCGGCTGGTTCTTGGCGGTGAGGTAGATGATGGGGATCTGCTCATTGAGCTCGCGGATGTCTTTGCCAATGGCGAAGCCGTCCTTTTTCGGCAGCATGACGTCGAGCACGCAGATGTCGGGCCCGAATTCCCGGAAGGCGGGCAGGGCGGCAAGGCCGTCGGTTTCCATGCGCACCCGGAAGCCGCGGCTCTCCAGGCTCTCCTTGACGATCTTGCCGAGGTATACTTCGTCTTCTACGTAGAGGATCTTAGTTCCTTCCATTTTTTTTCAGGTTTAAGAACCTATCCAAGCCGGGCAATGAGAAGGTTCTCAAACCCCAGCCTGATCTATGCTCTGAGGCAAGAAAACAGTGAACCGGCTTCCTTCACCGGGTTTGCTCTCTACCGTTATCTTTCCCTTATGTTTTTCCACCACTCTGGCCACATAGCTCAGCCCCAGGCCGTAGCCTTTGGCGTCGTGTTCATCACCCCTTGGTACGCGGAAGAACTTGTCGAAGATCCGATCCTGGTATTCGGGGGGAATGCCCAGGCCGTTGTCTTTTACCGAGAGCTGTGTAGTATCCTGGCCATTGTGAAGGCTTACCTCGATGCTGGGGCGTCCGTTGCTGTATTTCAGGGCGTTGTCGATCAGGTTGTAGAGCACATTGGCCAGATGGGTGCGGTCGGCCCGTATGGTAAAACCCTCTCCTTTGCAATACAGCCTTACTTCGGCGCCTGTTTTTTCGAAGTGCACCTTCAGGTGGGAGAGGGTTTCCTCAGTAAGTTGCCGGAGGTCCAGCATTTCGGGCTGCAGTTCCAGCCCTTGTTGTTCGAAGGCGGCTGTTTTCAGCACCTTGTCCACCAGCATCGAAAGGCGGTTGAGCTCGCTGCGGGAGATGTCGAGGTATTCGCGGGTGCGGGCCGGGTCGTCGAGGGCGTTGAAGTTCTCCAGAGCTTCCATGGCGACGCTGACGGTAGCGATGGGCGTCTTCAGCTCGTGGGTGATGTTGCTGATCAGGCCACTGCGCATTTCTGCCAGGCGTTGTTGTTGCTGCAGGTTGCGGTAGATCAGGACAAAGGCGCCAACGGTTAGCGAAACCAGCAGGAGAGAGAAGAGGATCTGAGGGCTGATCTTTCGCAGCAGGTAGGAGCGGTAGCCGAACAGCTGAGCCTGATAGCCCGGGCTGGAGGGTAGAATGGACGAGGTAGCAGCTGTGACGATGGCCATTTGCTTCTCCCGGCCGCCCTGTTCCGGGTTGATAATGGAAAAGGGCAGGGGAGAACGGTTTTTCTCCAGTGAGTCCCTGAAAGTGGCGGCGATGCGTTCTGTAAGCAGGCTGCTGTCCACCTTTTCGAACGGCAGTAACCCCGAGCTGTCACGTGATTGTACTTTGAGGATGACCGACTGCAGCAGGCCGGGCGCCCAGTCCTTCCCTTCGGCGCTATCGATCTTCAGCCGAAGTTCGGTATCTCCCATGCGGATCGCTTTTTCATTCACCGGCCCGCCAGTGATGATCCTTGTTCTGCCCTTTTCTCTTCCCCGGCGTTCGATGATATTTTCCTGGTATTGGAATACCGCAACCTGAACGCTGTCGGTTGATTCCGGAGCTGGGCCCTCTATCCGGTGCTCGATGATGTCGCCCTGGCGGTGTAACAGGGAGGCGTGGACGCTGTCGGGGCGCTCCGGCATTTGCTTTTCCACCCAGGCCAGTACTATGGAATCCTGCACCTCGATCACCGACCGGGCAAAGAGGCGGCTGGCTTCTTTTTGAAGCAGCTCGTACTGCTCCTCCCAGCTCTTGTGCAGCCAGAAGGCCTGAAAGCCGCAGAGCAGCAGAATGCTGGCCAGGATGAGGAGGTGGTGCATTTTTTGCATGATACAAAGTTAACCCTCCCGCAAGTACCATGCATGGTTCATTAACCTTAATTAACCTTAGATCAAGGGAAATTAACCTGTTCGGGCGCCGGTTTGCCTTTTCTTTGCAGGAGTAAGGACAAGAGGATGTCCGGCTTTTTTTGCCACGAATGCACAAAAGCGCTAAATCCGCACAAAGCTTTTGTGGGTTTTCGTGTCTTGGTGTTTTCGTGGCAAAAGAGTACCTACATTGATCATAAAAAAAATCAATCATCATGAAAAAGCTGTTATTGTTTATCGCTCTGGCACTTCCCCTGCTGGCCCTCGCCCAGCCGGCGGGCCGGATCGTTTACCAGGAAAAGGTTAACCTGCACCGCGGCCTGGGCCCCGATCAGGAGGAGCACAAGGCTATGATCCCGGAATGGCAAACGGCGAAAGCCGTCCTGCTTTACGACGGACAGGCTTCCCTCTACAAGGCGGTGGAAGAAGACGAGAGCGAGATCAACCGCGAAGAAGGCGGCGCCCAGGTCAATATCCGCATCCAGCGCGCATCCAACGCCCTGTACCGCAACTACCCCGACAACCGGCAGGTGGAAGTGCGCGACTTCATGGGCAAGAAGTTCCTCATCGATGCGGAAATGGAAGCCCGGGAGTGGAAGATCACGGCGGAGCAGAAGGCCATAAACGGAGATGTCTGCCAGAAGGCAACTTTCACCAATGAGGAAGGCGTCGAGGTGGCGGCCTGGTTTGCCCCTTCCATCCCCACGCCCATCGGCCCGGGCGAGTTCTACGGCCTGCCCGGCGCCATCCTGATGGTGGACGTGGACAACGGCCGGCGCTTGTATGAGGCCATTCATGTGGAATTACAAGGCGAGGCGCCTGTTATTGATGTTCCAACTGAAGGCAAAAAGATCGACAAGGCCGACTACGACAAGATGGTGGAAGAGCGCATGCGCGAGATGGGGGGCAGCGGCCGGCATGGGATACGGATCATCCGGCAGTGATTGAAGGGGATGAGGAAATGGGGCAGGGATTTTACTTTCCCGTTTTCTCATTGTCTTTCCTGCTTTGCATAAGCGCTCGGCGCCCCCCCAAACTCCTTCTTGAAAACCCTTGAGAAATACCCAGGGTCGGCAAAGCCCACCTCATAGGCCACCTCGCTGATCGTGAGCCCGGAGTTAAGCAGCAGGCTTTTCGCTTCGGCCAAGCGGACAAAGCGGATGAACTGGTTGGGAGAATACCCGGTTAGAGCTGTCAGTTTGCGATGAGCCTGCGAACGGCTGATGGCCAGCTCCCGGCAGAAGTCCCCGAGGGGAAATTCCGGATCGGACAGATGGGCTTGTACGATTGAGTGGGCTTTGAGGACAAATGCATCCTCCTGTCGTTCAGTGGCGGGGGCGCCGGCTGTCCGGGCTTCCGCTGACAACTGCCCGCCGGCCAGAGCCAGGTAATGAGCCTGCAGCTTTTGCCGCAGTTCCGGAAGTTTACGGATGCGGATGAGCAGCTCGGCCCTGTTGAAAGGCTTGGGGAGGTAGGCGTCGGCCCCTCTTTCCAGCCCTTCCAGCCTGGACTGAATGTCTGCTTTAGCTGTCAGCAGAATGATGGGAGTATGGCTGGTGCGGGGGGCGTTTTTCAGCATTTGAGTCAGCTCGAAACCATCCTTTTCCGGCATCATGACATCACTGAATAGAGTGTTTTCGACCACCATGCCCAGTACCAGGGAGGCATGATGATGAAATGAAGGGAAGCGCCTTCCTCATTCCAAACGCCATCGCCATTGGATGCCTTGACGCGCAGGGTATACCTGCCGGGGTCCAGGTTGGTGAAGGTGGCTTCATGTTTGGTTCCGATTTCTATCCACTGGTCGGTGAAGCCTTCCAACCGTTAGGCATATTGGTTTTTGGAAGGCTTTCGGAAGCTGAGTGCGGCAAATTCAAAGTTGAGAATATTGTCCCGATAGGAAAAGGCCAGTTCCTGCTTTTGGGATATTCCCCTTTCCACAATTTCCTTACCGGCCCTTCTGTCGTATCTGGCTATTTTGGTAAAAACGACCGGAGGGGGCGCCGGATTATCGTTAAGGCTGTCCGGATGAAAGACGGCCAGTCCGTTGATGGTGCTTAACAGGAACCTGCCTGATAAAGGCCCTTTGGCAAAGTCCCGGGATTCATTGCTGGAAAGGCCGTCCTTTTTGTCGTAGTTCCGGAAAGTTCCGGATTCCGGATCATACCGGGTTATGCCCTTTCCGGTGGCGATCCAGAGGCGGCCCCTGCCGTCCTTCAGCATGTGCCCCATCACCAATGCTTAAACCACACTGTGGAGGGCTGCGCAGATGCCCGAGGTAGTAACAGTACGGCCAGGATGAATACCAGGTAATGATAGCACTTTTTGAGATAGACAAGCATTGTTCGGTGTCTTTAACCCTATAAAACTCCATAAAGGAGCATCTGCAAAGTGATGGGAGGTAGGCCCGGCTGGGAGCCCCCCCGGCCGGGCCAGGGAGAAAAAGCCTATTCAATATACCAAATCTGCGACTTATTCAATAACCGAAGCTTGATCATGCCCAAAGTTCTCCTTCCCGAATCAACGAATAACCAATCAACGAACCACCCTGATCCCACTTCTTTCACCCAACCCATTCACCGAATAAGTAAAACTCACCAGAAAATACCGCCCCAGTACATTCACCCGCTCGTCCTCCACATAGTTGAGCTCCGCCCGGCGGCTGATCCCCTGGTTCTGGTTGAGCAGG
>CAYQKY010000029.1:0-59704 GCA_964418125.1 uncultured Phaeodactylibacter sp. | reverse complement strand
ACAAAGTTCACAGAGAAACACAGAGTATTCGCTTGACAGCGAATGCTTTATGCCGTCTTTGCGCAATTCTGTGCCACCCGTACACCCGTACACCGTACCTCCAATCACCCTTTAAAACCCTCACTCACCACCTTCCCTTCATGATCCAGAATAGAAACCTGCAGCGGCATTTTGCCCAGGGCATGGGTGGCGCAGCTCAGGCAGGGGTCGTAGGCGCGGATGGCCACTTCGATCTGGTTGAGCATCCCTTCGGTGATCTCGGGCTTGTCGCTGAGAACGTTCTGGGCCACCCAGCGCACCGCCCGGTTCATGGGCTCGTTGTTGTGGGTGGTCGAGACGATGAGGTTGCACCTGGTGATCATGCCCTTGTCGTCTACCTGATAGTGGTGGATGAGCGTGCCCCTGGGCGCTTCTATGATACCGATACCTTCGGGGCGGAGCTCGCCTTCGCGGACCAGGTCGTCGCCCAGGATGGCCTTGTCCTGCAACAGGCCTTTTATCATTTCGGCGCAATGCAGCATTTCGATGAGGCGCGCCCAGTGCGAGTGCATGGTGCAGTTGTTGGTTTGCCCGTTCATATACTGCCGGAATTCTTCCCACTCCTTATGGGCCAGGGGGGTCGGGATGCCGGTGCAGACATTCAGGCGGGCCAGGGGGCCTACCCGGTTCCATCCCCGCTTTCTGCCCAGGTGTTTCAGGTAGGGGAATTTCATATACGACCACTTCTCCACCCCTTCGGTGAAGTATTTCAGGTAGGCATTATTCGGAATATCATTGAGCGTCACCCGGCCTTCGGCATCAATGGCGCGAAGGCGGCCGTGATAGAGTTCCAATTCTCCATCGGGGCCGACCAGCCCCAGGTGGCCGGAAGGGTAGCGTGCAAAGGAGTTCAGCCACTGGAAGTGCTTATCGTGGTATTCCTTGATGAAGCGCACCATCTCCTGCGACCATTCGATCATAGTATCGGCCGAGGGGGTGTCATTTTCGTGGAGCAGATAATCGCGTTCTTCCTCTGTAAAGGTTTTGTGCACGCCTCCGGGCACGGCGGCAATGCCGTGGATCTTCTTGCCGGCGATGGCCTTGATGATCTCCTGGCCGAATTTGCGCATCAGAATGCCTTTGCGGGCAAGTTCTTTATTTGCACCGGCTACGGCCACTACATTGCGTTGCTCCGGCGGCGCGTCGAGGCCGAACAGCAGGTCGGGAGAGGCCAGGTAGAAAAAGTGCAGGGCGTGAGACTGGAAGACCTGGCCATAGTGCAACAGGCGCCGCAGCTTGGTTGCTGTCGGCGACAAGTCTTCCGGTTCCAGCCCGATCAGCTGGTCGATGGCCTTGGCCGCCGCCAGGTGGTGGCTGACCGGGCAGATGCCGCACAGGCGCTGCACCAGCAGAGGGGCTTCCCAGTAGGGGTGCCCCTGTACGAAACGCTCGAAGCCCCGAAATTCGACGATGTGGAAAAATGCATCTTCTACATGCCCCGCTTTGTCAAGGTGGACGGTGACTTTCCCGTGTCCTTCCACCCGGGTGACGGGGTCTATCGTGATCTTCTTTCCCATGGGTTAGTCGTATTTAAATTCAGAATACAAAATGGAAAAATGTTCTCCCCACAGCAGGTTCTTTACCGCTTTCCAGATGTGCTCCGGGCTGGGCGGGCAGCCCGGGATGAAATAGTCGATCTTGACGATCTCATTGCAGGGGTATACCTTGTCCAGGATCTTGGGGAGGTCTTCGTGATAGGGCACGATGTGCTCTCCGGGAACCGTGGTGATGGAATTGAGGTAGGCCTCTTCCAGGCATTCCTCCAGGGGGATCATGTTGCGCATGGCGGGCAGCCCGCCCCAGATGGAGCACTCGCCTACGGCGACCAGGATGTCGCACTTCTTGCGGAACTCCCGCAGGGTTTCCACATTCTCCGAATTGCAGCACCCCCCTTCGATCAGGCCGATATCGCACTGCTGGGTGAATTTCTTGATGTCGTTGATCGGTGATTTGTTGAATTCGACGACCTCCAGCAGGTCGATGAGGCCCAGGTCGATGTCGAGCATAGACATGTGGCAGCCGAAGCAGCCGGCAAGGGAGATGGTGGCAATGACCTTCTTCCCGGTAGCCTCTTTTACGGTTGATTCAACGACGGACTTTTTGGCCGCTTCTTCTTTTTGTACGGATTCTTTATCGAAGGGCCGGTCGCCGAAGGGCCTGGCCATGCTCTGTCCGCGCACCAGGATGGCGCCGGTGGGGCAGAGCTGCATAGCGGCCAAAGCTTCTTCTTTGGTGAGTTTTGCCTCCTGTTCGTAGTCGATGCCGACTACCGTTTCATTGCCCCGGTTGCAGATGGAAAAGACTCTTTTCCCATCCTTTGTTCGCACTTCTTCCACACAGCGGTGGCATTTGACGCACCGGTTGTGCTCGATGATCATCCGTTTGGGGTGGAAGTCAATGATGCGGTCCTTGAACAGGTGGGGGAAACGGGAGATGGACACCCCCATCTCGTAGCCCATGTGCTGCAGGTCGCAGTTGCCGCTCTTTTCACAGGCCGGGCAGAAGTGGTTGCCCTCGGCAAACATCATTTCCACGATGGCCTTGCGGGTATCTTCCATCTCCGGGGTATTCACCCGAACCTCCATATTGTCTTTTACCTTCTGCATACAGGCCGGCGCCGGCTTTCCGTTGACCTCACACATACAGACGCGGCAGGTGCCCAGCGGCGGGTCGATGTGCTCGTAATAACACAGGGACGGAATGAAGATGTCGTTTTCACGGGCGACCTGGACCAGGTTCTGTCCTTCTTTTGCCTTGATTTCCTTTCCGTCGATCTTTATGGTGACTTCACCCTTCGCTTTTGCAGGCTGTTTTTTCTTAGGCTTAGCTTTTGAACTTTTCATATTCTTCGGTTGCCTTTGTTAAGTCAAATTTTCTGGTCAGGCCATTGCCTGATTGCACCTCGAAAAATTCGGGGAACGTATCCAGGGCTTTGATCAATGTGTTGGGAGCTGTTTTGCCCAGGCCGCAGCGGCTGGCCGTTTGCATGATGCGGCCCCACTGGCGGATGTCTTCAAAGTCCGAGTTCTGGGCTAGCCCCAGCTTCACCTTTTCCAGTTTTCGCTGCAGGATAAAGTTGCCGGCCCGGCAGGGGGTACAGACGCCACAAGACTCTTCCTTGAAAAAGGAGGTGAAGTTGAGCAGTATCTGAAGGATATTCCGCTGCTTGCTGAACACCATGAATGCCCCGCCGCAGGAGAGGTCGTCCTTGGAGATCGCCCGCTCCTTATCCGCCATGGAGATGCACTCTCCGGAAGGCCCGGAAACCTGGATGTAGTATGGTTCGTCGGCCTGGCAGAGTTTGAGCAGCTCTTCCACCTTCATGCCGTACTCTATTTCGTAGATGCCGGGCAGGTGGCAGTCGCCGGACACGCTGATCAGTTTGGTGCCGGGGGAGGCGGCCGTTCCGGTTGACAGGAAGTGGTCGGCGCCCAGCTCTATGATGCGGGCGGCGGCGCACAGCGTCTCGACGTTGTTGACCACCGTGGGCTTGCCAAGGAACCCCCGTTCGATGGGATAGTACTGCTTGACCCTGGCCTCGCCCCGCTTGCCTTCCATGGAGTTGAGCATAGCCGTTTCCTCACCGACGACGTAAGAGCCGGCGCCCAGCTGAAGGCGTATGTCAAAATCGAACCCTTCGATGCCTGCGGCATTCTTACCCAGCAGGCCCATGCGGTATAGGCGTTGGATCTCTTTTTCCAGCTTGTCCTTCATCCACCGGTACTCCGCTCTCAGGTAGAAGATGCCTTCGCTGGCGCCCACCGCATACCCCGCGATGGCCATTCCTTCGAGGGCCAGGCCGGGCATGGAATTCATCAGCACCCGGTCTTTGAAGGTGCCGGGCTCTCCTTCATCGGCATTGCAGACGATATATTTTGGCCGGGCGGTTTGCTGGCGGCACAGGCCCCACTTGAGGCCGGTAGGGAAGAATGCCCCGCCCCGCCCGCTTAGCTTCGACCGGTTGACCTCTTCAATGACTTCTTCCGGGTTCATGCCGGCCAATTTCGTGATGGCATTGCCCGGGAAGTATTCCCGGAAAAATACTGCCCGCTTTCCCGGTGGGATGTATCGTATGTTGTCTTCCACCTCATCACACAATTCCTCGACGGGTACACCTTGTTTGAGGCCAATTATAATCTGCCGCACTTTCAGGGTGTTGAGGTTGGTAAAGGGGTGGAAATTGATCAGTGCCGCCGGTTCATGGTCGCTCAGGCCGATACAGGAGGTTTCAAAAAGGCTGAAGACTCCGCTGGGGTCTACTTCATTGAAGCGGGACCCGGTTTCTCTTTCGAAAGCCTCCCGGACCCGCTGAAAGCCCTTGAATTCCGAGACGATGCTGTTGTTGAGGTAAATGGTGAACTGGCCGGTGGGCCGGCGGTGGAAAAAGTGGTAGAAAGAGATAACGCCTTCCAGTTCTATCCTGGAAACACCAAACCGCCGGGAGCATTGCTCGATATCTTCGTCGCGAATATAACCATGTTGATTCTGATATTCCCAAAGGCAGTTGAGCAGTTCAGGATGAGCACGTTGTTTGGACAAGGTTTCCGCTTCCATATTTTAGTTTTTTAGTAGCCGGATGTTGGGATCCCACCGCATATTAAGATTAACCCATATCAGGCCTAATGACATTTTTCACTTTGACGGGTGATTATTCTCATCGGAATTACGGCCCCGATTTCAAAAATTTGTGCCGTCGCCTTAACTGAAACAGAACCGGTTTAAAATTGTAAACGAAATTGTCCCAGTACAAAAAAAGCTGATATGGATAAGAAAGATCAAAAATTCAAATACCCGGGTACCCGAGTCGCATTAGATGGAAATACTGCTGCGATCATGTGTGAGCGTGAGTCTTCGGATGCAGCAGGCGCTTACCCAATCACCCCCTCCACACAAATGGGAGAATACTGGGCTGAGGAAGCAGCCAAAGGCCACCTGAATATTTCCGGCAGGCCCCTGATCTTTATTGAGCCTGAAGGAGAACATGCCGCCGCCGCTGTAACGGCCGGCCTTTCCATGACGGGCCTGCGGGCCGCCAACTTCTCCTCCGGCCAGGGCATTGCCTACATGCACGAGTCTCTTTATGCGGCTGTTGGTAAAAGGCTCACCTACGTCCTCAACATAGGCGCCCGGGCCATGACCAAGTCCACCCTCAACGTTCACGCCGGGCACGATGATTATCACGCGATCGACGATACGGGGTTCTTTCAGCTGTTTGCCAAAAAGGCCCAGCATGTCGCCGACCTGAACATCATCGCTCACAGAATTGCCGAACTGGCCCTGACCCCAGGGGTGGTGGCACAGGATGGCTTCCTGACCACTCACCTGATCGAGTCCATGCTGCTCCCCGAGCGCGAACTCATCGAGGAATACCTCGGCCGCCCCGATGACATTATCGATACGCCTACAGCCGCCCAGCGGATCATTTACGGCGATAAACGCCGGCGCATACCTGAACTCTGGGACGTCGATAACCCGGTAATGGCCGGTATCGTACAGAACCAGGACTCCTACATGCAGAGCGTAGCTGCCCAGCGCCCGTTCTTTTTTGACCACATTAGGGAATTGGCCGAACAGGCATTTGAAGAGTTCTATCAACTCACCGGCCGCCGCTACAACCGCGTGATGACCTATAAGGCAGACGACGCCGATTACCTGATCGTCGGCCAGGGCTCGGTCGTGTCAAGTGCAGAAGTCGTAGCAGACTACATCCGCGAAACCCGCGGTATCAAGGTAGGGGTCGTAGACCTGGTGATGTTCCGCCCCTTCCCCGCCGACCTCGTCAGCAATATATTGAAGGGCAAAAAAGGCGTCGTGGTGCTGGAACGCCTCGACCAGCCCCTGGCGGCCGACCTGCCGATGCTTCGGGAGATCCGGGCCACCCTGAATAAAAGTATAGAGAACAGCCTGAGCCCGAAAGACCCGGCCTATCCCGAGCTGGCAACTTATTCCAAACCGGCCGATATGCCGGCCCTCTACTCCGGATCCTTCGGGATGGGAAGCCGCGACCTGCAGCCGGAGGGCATCATAGGCGCCATCGAGAACATGTTGCCCGACGGCAAGAAGAAAAAACTGTTCTATCTGTCGATCGACTTCATCCGGGATGTGCCCATCACGCCCAAGCAGCGGGCTTATCAGGAATCCATCCAGGAAGCTTATCCGAAAATCAAGGAACTTTCCATCCGGGGGTCGGAAAACCCGAACCTCATGCCGGGAGGCGCCGTGACCGTACGCTTCCACTCCATCGGCGGATGGGGAGCGATCACGACCGGTAAGAACCTGGCCATGACGCTCTTCGACCTTCTGGGCTATGACATCAAGGCCAACCCGAAATACGGCTCGGAGAAGAAAGGCCAGCCGACGACCTACTACCTGGCGGCTGCTCCGGAGCCGATCCGCATCAACTGTGAGTACTTCTTCGTCGATGTCGTCCTTTCTCCCGACCCCAATGTGTTCAAACACACCAATGCACTGGCCGGCCTGAAGAAAGGAGGCGTCTTTATCATTCAAAGTGACAAAACGAAGCCCGATGATGTCTGGGCCGACATTCCGAAGCCCTATCAGAAGATCATCATCGACAACAACATCCGCATTTTCTACATCGATGGGTTCAAGATCGCCCGCGAGGAGGCCACCGACCCTGAACTGCAGCTGAGGATGCAGGGCATCGCCTTCCAGGGCGCTTTCTTCGCCGCCTCTCCGCTCATGGAAAAAGCAGGCCTGTCGGATGCCGAACTGCTGAAAGCTATCGAAGACCAGCTGCAGCACAAATTTGGCGCTAAGGGCCAGCGCGTGGTCGATGACAACATGCGGGTGGTCAAACGCGGCTTTGACGAGGTGCACGAAGTTACCAATAAGGTGTTCGGGGCCGGGCACGAGGAAAAGAAAAACGGCGAAGCCCTCCTGCCCATCCCAACCATGATGAAAGACATCCCGAAGAGCAAGTCCAACCTGAGCGATATCCATCGTTTCTGGGAGCAGACAGGTAATTTCTACCTGCGCGGCATGGGCAATGACAACCTTACCGACCCGTTTATCGGGTTGAGCGTCATGCCGGCCGTCTCTTCTCTCTTCCGGGATATGACCGGCATCCGTTTCGAACACCCGGAATGGATCCCCAATAATTGTACGGCCTGCGCCAATTGCTACACCGTTTGTCCCGACACGGCTATTCCGGGGCTGGTGAGCGAATTGTCGGATGTGCTGGATACCGTTGTGAAGCGCGTGAAGAAAAACCACGAAAAAGTGGAATACCTGCCCAAGGCCGTTCGCCAAATGGAAAGTAAGGTCCGCGCGTTGTTCAAGGAGGACAATAAAAACGGCGCTACCGTCAACCACCTCCTTCAGGACGCCATTGACCAGTACATCAGCGAAAATGACAATGGCAACGGGCTGGCGCAGGAAATGGAATGGTTCCGCGAGGAACTGGGGGATTTCCAGTTCGCCCTCACCCGGCCGTATTTCGACCTTCCGGAAAAGGATCAGCCCAATAGCGGCGGCCTGTTCAGCATTACCATCAACCCGACTACCTGTAAGGGCTGCATGGAATGTGTGGAAGTTTGTCCGGATGACGCTCTTCGGCCCATGACACAGACCGAGGATTCCATCGCCCGGCTGCGGAAGGATTGGGATTTCTGGCTGGACCTGCCCAATACTCCCGCCAAGTACAACCGCATCGATGACCTGGAAGAAAAGATCGGGCCGCTCGAAACCATCCTGCTGAACAAGGACGCCTATCTGAAGTTCGCCAGCGGTGACGGCGCCTGCCTCGGATGTTCCGAAAAAACGGTCATCCACCTGTTCGTGGCTACCGTAGAGTCGCTGATGCAACCCCGCATCAGGAAGCACGTCGCCTACCTGGAGGAGCTCATCGACAAACTGGAGAAACACATTCAGTCCAAGCTCTTCAAGACCGTGAATGTCAGCGACGCGGAAACGATGTCGAAGATCGTTTCCGAAATGCGCAATAGCGACCTGACCATGTCGGGCCTGGCCCGGAAGCTGGAATCTGAAAAGGGGACCGAGCCTATCGACCAGGACTGGTTGAGAGAGGTCACGCAACTGCTGGCCAAGCTGAAGAACCTAAAGTGGAAATATACGGACGGGACCACCGGAAACGGGCGTTCCTCCATGGGTATGACCAACGCGACCGGCTGTACCTCGGTATGGGGGAGCACCTATCCGTTCAACCCGTACCCGTTCCCGTGGGCCAACCACCTGTTCCAGGATTCCACCTCCATGGCCATGGGTATCTTCGAAGGCCACATGGCCAAGATGGCGGAAGGCTTCAAGGCCATCCGCAAGGCGGAGCTGGAACTGGAAGGAAAGTACAAACCAAGTGAGCACGACGACTTCTTTACCTACTTCACCTGGCAACAATTTACGGATGAAGAATGGTTGCTGTGCCCGCCGGTTGTGGCCCTGGGTGGCGACGGCGCCATGTACGACATCGGTTTCCAGAACCTGTCGCGCATGATGGCCTCCGGCAAGCCCATCAAGGTCATCGTAGTAGATACTCAGGTATACTCCAATACGGGAGGCCAGGCCTGTACCTCCGGCTTTATCGGCCAGGTGTCGGATATGGCCCAGTACGGCAAAGTCTGGAAAGGAAAGCCCGAGCCGCGCAAGGAGATCGGCCTGATCGCTATGGCCCACCGGAACACCTACGTGCTTCAGGGAACGATGGCGAATACGAGCCAGATGATCGAAGGCTTTATCGACGGCTTGATGGCCAGGCGGCCGGCCCTGTTCAACCTGTATACGACCTGCCAGCCCGAACACGGCGTTGGCGATGACCTGGGCGCACACCAGGCAAAACTGGCCATGGAATCCCGTGCGTATCCCATTTTCAAATACAACCCCGACAATGGGAAAACTGCGGAAGAGGCGTTCGACCTTTCGGGCAACCCGGCTATAGACAAGATCTGGCCGACCTACCAGCTGAAATATCTGGAAAACGGCCGGGAAAAATCAATGGAAGTAGCCATGACCTTTGCCGATTTTGCGGTGACTGAAGCAAGGTTCAGGAAGCATTTCCGCAAAGTTCCGCGCGATGCCTGGAACGAGAATATGGTCGTTCTTTCCGAATTTCTGGAAATGGATGCCGATGAGCGGGAAGGCAAATTCCCGTACATCTGGGCTGTCGACCGGAAGCAGCAACTGAGCCGCGTACTCGTTGCCAAGACGATCGTCGAATCCTGCGAAGAGCGCCGCGACTTCTGGATACTGCTCCGAGCCCTGGCGGGCCAGGACAAGAAGAAAGAGGAAGTGGTGGATGTCGAGAGCAAGGTCCGGGCGGAAGTGGTTGGAAAGATCGCCCAGGGGCTGATGAAGCTCGCCGGCGGAAACGGTTCCGGCATCGCCGGCCTGGCGATGGGCGAGCCGGTGGAAACACAGGTGGCCGCTTCGGAACCGAAAGCACCGGAACAGCCGCAGGCCAACGGAGGCGACTACCTCGCGCCCTGGCTGGAAACGGAAGAGTGCACCTCCTGTGACGAGTGCATCAAGCTCAATTCCAACATATTTGCCTACAATGACAATAAGAAGGCATATATCAAGGATCCGAAGGGCGGGCCTTACGAAGACCTGGTAAAGGCTGCCGAGAAGTGCACCGCACGGGTGATCCATCCGGGGTTACCGGCAGACCGTTCCGGAAAGGATACGGAGAAGTGGATCAAGAGAGGCGAGAAATATAATTAATTGTAAGGTTTGGAACAGGGGAATAGCGTTTGCTGTGAACTTGTCCGGGGTTGTGGATGGTGTACGGTGTTGGCATTAAGACATTAGCCCAATCGTACATCATCCACCTTCAGGTTCTCGCCTGGCCCGTACATCGTACAAAACCCTTAGCCTCAACCTCCAAACCTTATAATCAAGTGATCAATGGGACTATTGAATTTTCGCAAAAGCACATTTAAACACGGTGTTCACCCACCGGAGCATAAAGAGGAGACCAACGGCCTGGCCATCCGGCAGTTCCCGTTTCCTCCGCTGATCATTCTGCCCATGGCCCAGCACATCGGCGCTCCCTCCCAGATCGTGGTGCGGGAGGGCCAGGAAGTCGTTCGGGGCCAGTTGCTCGCCAAAGCCGGAGGCTACGTTTCGGTGCCGCTGCACGCGCCCATCTCGGGGACTGTCAGAAAGATCGCCAACGTGCCGACCATCTCCGGCAAAATGTCGCCCGGCATCTATCTGGAAGCCTTTCCGGCCTCCAGCCAGGAAGTGCTGGAAGGCACTCCGGTGGACCTCGAAACGGCTACTCCCGAGGAGATCCTGCAGGGCATTCAGGACGCCGGCATCGTCGGGCTTGGCGGGGCGGCCTTTCCCACCCACGTAAAACTCAAGATACCGGAAGGGAAGCATTGCGATGTGCTCATGATCAACGGCATCGAATGCGAGCCCTACCTGACCACCGACCACCGGGTGATGCTCGAGCAGGCCGATGATATCTTTATGGGCATCCGGTACCTCCTCAAGGCTACGGGGGCCGAGCGGGCCATCATCGGCATCGAGGCCAACAAACAGGATGCGGCCGATCATCTGGAAAAGAATATTCCCGAAAGCCTTCCGGTGTCTGTCAAAGTGGTGCCCGTCAAATATCCGCAGGGGTCGGAAAAAATGCTGATCACGGCGGTGCTGGGGCGGGAAGTACCCTCCGGAGGCCTGCCTATCGAAGTCAACGTCGTTGTCGTCAATGTGGCCACTACTGCCGAGATCGGGCGCCTCCTGCCGCACGGGCGGGGCATTCAGGAGCGGGTCGTCACCATTACCGGGCCGGGTGTGAAAAAGAAAGGGAACTACCTGATACCGGTGGGGACCCCGCTGCGCTATGTGCTGGACCAGGTGGACGTAGACGAGAACATCAGCGAAGTATACATGGGCGGCCCTATGATGGGCGTCGCCGTCTCCAACCTGGATATCTCTATCGTAAAGGGGACTTCCGGGATCGTCGTTTTTACCGAGAAAGACGTCAAAAGGCCGGATAAGGTCTACCCCTGCATCAAATGCGGGGCCTGTGTAGACGCCTGCCCCCTCTCCCTTAATCCTTCGAAGCTGGGTATCCTGGCAAAATTTGAAGCTTACGATCAAATGGCCGAAGAATTCAACCTGATGGATTGCTTCGAATGCGGATCGTGCTCCTATGTATGCCCGTCCCACATTCCACTGGTGCAATATTTCCGGTTGTCCAAATCGGTGGTAAGAAAACGCAACGCCAAAAAACAGACTACCGCGAATGCTAAATAGAACGCTAAATATCAGTACATCGCCCCACATCACCCGGGGCATCGGCACCGACGACATCATGCAGAATGTGGTCTGGGCGTTGCTGCCCACCGCCATCTTTGCGGTGTATTCTTTCGGGATGAGCGCCCTGCTGGTGCTGGCGACAACAACCGTTGCCTGTGTGCTTACGGAACATTTTCTGTGTAAGCTCTCCAAAAAGGAAAGCACCATCTCCGATTGGTCGGCCGTCATAACCGGCCTGTTGCTGGGGCTTACCCTGCCGCCCAACTTTCCCCTGTGGATGGCCTTTGCCGGCGGGGTGATCGCCATTGCCCTCGGCAAGTTCATTTTCGGCGGGCTGGGCTACAACGTATTCAACCCCGCTCTGGTCGGGCGGGCAGTGCTGCAGGCGGCCTTTCCGGTGGCCATTACCACCTGGTTCCCCGCCTTTCTGGATAACCGCTTTACCACGGTTTCCTCTTCTACCCTGACGGCCCCTTTCATGGAGCCCACGGTTGACGCCATTACGGGGGCCACGCCGCTGTCGGCGTTCAAATTTGACAACGTCATCACGCCTACCTCCGAACTGGCCCTGGGGCTGATTACCGGATCTACGGGTGAAACCTGCGCCATCCTGATATTGCTGGGCGGTATTTATCTGGTTGCCCGCAATATGATGAACTGGCGCATTCCGGTTGCCATCCTGGCGACGGTATATGTGTTGAGCGGCCTGCTGCACCTTATCGACAGCCAGGCGTATCCGCCGCCGCTGTTCATGCTCTTTTCCGGCGGGCTGATGCTGGGCGCTGTATTTATGGCAACCGACATGGTGGCCTCTCCCATTACACCGCTGGGGGTTGTGGCCTACGGCTTTATCATCGGGCTGCTGGTAGTGGTGATCCGCATCTGGGGCGGATTGCCGGAGGGCGTAATGTACGCGATACTGCTGGCCAATGCCATTTCCCCACATATTGACAACTGGATACAACCCAGAGTTTACGGAACGGCAAAAAGTACAAAAGGATCATGAGCGATAAGAACCAGATACAGCCAACGGCGCCCGGGAACAGCGGGAAAATGCTTCAGGCCATGGTGGGCATTGGCATATTGTGCGCCCTCATGATCGTCCTGACTTTCCAGGGGACGGCGCCGGTGATCAAGAAAAATAAGGCGGAAGCACTGGAGAAAGCCATTTTCAAAGTGCTTCCCGGCATTGAAAAAACAAAGGCCTTTCAGCTCGGCCAAAACGACAACTTCGTCCAAATCGAAGGAGAAGGCGAGGAAGGGAAGGTTGTCTACGCCGGATACGGCGCGAACGGCGAGTTCGTCGGGCTGGCCATTGAAGCCAGCGGGCAGGGATACGCGGACATCCTGCGCATCCTTTATGGTTACGACCCCGGGAAACAGGCGGTCGTCGGATTTTACGTTCTGGAAAGCAAGGAAACGCCGGGGCTGGGGGATAAAATTGAGAAGGACCCCAACTTCCTGGCCAACTTTGAAGCCCTGGACGTATCTCTGAATGAGGATCAAAGCGCCCTGAAAAACAAGGTCGTTCCCGTAAAAAGCGGAGAAAAGGAAAACCCCTGGGAGGTGGACTGCATCACCGGGGCGACCATTTCCTCCCGGGCCATCGGCAATATTCTCGGGGAGAGCACCCAGCGCTGGGCGCCGCTTATTTACAACAACCAGGAAGATTTTGTGACACAAGGTGAACAGTGAAAAGCTTAAACAATGGCCAATCAGATAAAAAATAATACAGGTTTTTTTGCATCGCTGCAGGAGAGTCCCTCCACGGACGAATTCGTTAAGGGTTTGTGGAGGGATAATCCTGTGTTTGTGCAGGTGCTCGGCATGTGCCCGGTGCTGGCTGTTTCCAACACAGCCATCAACGCGCTGGCGATGGGGCTGGCGACCTCCTTTGTCCTGCTGATGTCTAACGTCCTGGTGTCCTCCCTGAGGAATTTCATTCCCAAACAGGTGCGCATCGCTTCCTACATCCTGATCATCGCCACTTTTGTAACGATGACCGACTATATCATACAGGCCATCAGCGTTGACCTGCACAAGGCGTTGGGGGCTTTCATTTCACTCATCGTGGTCAACTGCCTGATACTGAGCCGGGCCGAAGCCTTTGCTTCCAAGAATACCATCGGCAAGTCGGTGCTGGATGCCCTGGGAATGGGGTTTGGTTTTACATTCGCCCTCTTCTGTCTGGGGGCGGTTAGAGAACTGCTGGGTAATGGAAGCATTTTTGGCGTTCCGTTCTTCCCGGACAACTTCCAGGAATGGATCGTAATGATACTGCCGGCGGGAGGCTTTTTCACGCTGGCCATCTGGCTGCTCATTTTTAATGCTGCAAAACAAAGGAAAGCAACGACATGAAAGAGGAATCACTTTGGTACATATTCATCAACGCGAGCCTGATCAACAATTTCGTATTGGCCTACTTTCTGGGCATTTGCCCTTTCCTGGGGGTGTCCGGCAAGATGGAAACAGCCACGAAAATGGGCGGCGCCGTGACCTTCGTCATGCTCATCAGCTCGATGTGCGCGTATGCCATCCACGCCTTACTGGCGGCCATCAATGCGGAGTTCCTGCAGCTGATCAGCTTTATTGTGGTTATCGCTTCCACCGTTCAACTGGTGGAGATGTTTATAAAGAAGATGAGCCCCGCACTGTTCCGGGCGCTGGGGATATTTCTTCCCCTGATCACCACCAACTGCGCCATACTGGGGCTGGCCCTGTTCCAGACCAGTAAGGGGTACGGGTTTTTCGAGAGCCTGGCCTACGCCCTGGGGGCGGGCGCCGGGTTCACCCTCGCCCTGGTGCTGATTGCCGGCCTGCGGGAGCAGCTCGAATTTGCAGAAGTGCCGGCAGTGGTGAAAGGCACGGCGCTGACCTTGCTGATCGCCGGCATTTTGTCGCTGTCGTTCATGGGTTTTGCCGGGCTGGGCAGCTGAATAATTTGTGATGTTCGATTTGTGATTTGTGATTTTTGATGTACTCATGACGGCCTGCTCAACCGGGCTGTTCCACCGAGCCACATCATACATCAAAAATCACCCATCAAAAATCAAAAATCAAATGATCGGGTCTTTCTTAATCGGTATCGGCGGAATGATCTTTTTAATGATCGGGTGGGCGTTGGTCCAGTCGTTGTGGAGAAAGTCATTCTCCGATTACATTTCCGACGATGATGTGCTGGCTGACCGGCGCAGCTGCGGGAATTGCGGATGCACTACCATCTGTGAGAACAAGCGCGAACAATTGTCAACGAAATAAAACATTAACATCTAACAATAGCGGTTATGGCAAACTTATCGGACTATAATACACAAAACCAGTATCAGGCGGTGGTAAAGAAAACAGAGCGCCTGACGCCTGCCGACACGGACGAAGTCCGGGAAATATTACTGGAAGTAAAACAACCGGAATTCGGTTGTGAGGTAGACCAGAGTTTCGGGGTTTTGGTAAAAACCAATGGCGAATTCGGCAACCGGTTCCACCACCGGCTGTACAGCGTGGCCGACCTGCCGGAAAAAGCAAACGGTAAAACCCGGATCACCATGCTGGTCAAGCGGTGTTCTTATGTGGACGACTTCAGCGGAGAAAAGTACAACGGGATCGCCTCCAATTACCTTTGCGACCGCAGGGAAGGAGATGAGATCACCATTACCGGGCCTTTTGAACTGCCTTTTGCCGTGCCCGACGATAAGACGGCCAACCTCATCCTCATTGGCATGGGTACGGGCATTGCTCCGTTCCGGGCGTTCGTCAAACACATCTACAATAATGTAAAGGACTGGAAGGGTAAGATCCGCCTGTTCTACGGAGCGCGCAGCGGCCTGGAACTGCTCTACCTGAACGAAGAGGATGGAGACCTGACCAACTATTACGACAAGGAAACCTTCAAGGCTTTTCGCGCGCTGAGCCCCCGCCCGCACTTTTCCGACCCCATCGAGTTGGAGAAAGCCATCGAAGAACGGGCGGAAGAGATCGTTGATATGTTGTCCCGTACCAATACCTATGTATATGTAGCGGGCTATGAGAAGGTCAAGGAAAAACTGGACAAAGCCTTTGCCAACATCCTGGGCTCCCGGAAAAAATGGGAGGACCGGAAAGCGGAGCTGATCGTTGGCGGAAAATGGGCAGAGGTTATTTACTAAGTCGGAAGTCGGAAGGGGGAAATGGGAAGCTTGCCCGGCCGAGGGACGAGGACGGGTGGGATGGCGGAGGAGGCGCCGTCTGCCAGAGATTAGCTTTCAAATTTGATTAAGTACATGGACACAGTTAGCAGTGCCTGAAGCCCTCCTGTTCAAGCATTCAGCCACTATTCATTCAGTCGATGTACATAAAAGGAAATACAGGGTCTTGATATGACGATATTAATTGCACTTGCCGCGCTGGGCGGACTGACGTTTCTGCTGGCCGTGATGCTTATCCTGGCCAATAAGAAGCTGTATGTCTATGAGGACCCGCGCATCGATATTGTGGAGGACATGCTGCCCCACGCCAACTGTGGGGCCTGCGGTTATCCGGGCTGCCGGCCGTTCGCGGAAGCGCTGGTTTCCGGAGAGGCCCTGCCCGGTAAATGCACGGTGAGCTCGGAAGAAGGGCGGGTAAGGATCGCCAGCTATCTCGGGGTCGACATGGGAGCGGAAGAAAAGCGGGTGGCCCGCCTGGCCTGTGCCGGCGGCGCCAACGTAGCGCTCAACCGCGCAAAGTACCGGGGCATTCAATCCTGCCAGGCGGCGGCGCTGGTTTCCGGAGGAGGAAAAGGCTGTTTCTGGGGTTGCCTGGGTTTCGCGGACTGTGAAGTGTCCTGCGACTTTGACGCCATAACTATGAGCCCTCATTCGCTTCCCGTGGTAGATGTGGATAAGTGTACAGCCTGCGGCGATTGCGTGGAGGCCTGCCCCAAGGACCTCTTCTCCCTGCAGCCCATCAGCCACCGCCTGTGGGTGAACTGCAAGAACCTGGAGCAGGGCGACGACATTCTGGAAGAGTGCCAGGTGGCCTGCACGGCCTGTGGCAAATGCGCCATGGATGCCCCGGGCGGCCTCATCAAGATGGTGCACAACCTGCCGGTGGTCGATTATTCAAAAAACCATCAGACTAAAGTTCCTATTCAGCGATGCCCCACCGGGGCCATCGTCTGGCTGGATGATGAAGGCAATGCCATCAGAGGTAAGGAAGCGAAAAAGATCATCCGGAAAGGAGAACGCGAAGCCGGTTTTTCATAAAAAAATATGGACCTCAAGACAAAATACATGGGGCTGAAGCTTCGCTCGCCCATTGTCGTTTCGGCCTGTACGCTGTCGGAACAGATCGACAACATCGCCCGTATGGAAGACGCGGGAGCGGGCGCCGTAGTCCTCTTCTCCCTGTTCGAAGAACAATTACAGCGAAAGAACCCCGGAGAGGGGCACGATACGCCCGGCGGCCCTCAGGGCTTCTTCCCCGGCCCGGAAGACTATCGGGTCAGCGCCGGCAAATACCTCGGGATCATCCGACGCGCCAAAGAGCGGGTGGACATTCCCATCATCGGCAGCCTCAACGGCACCACCGATGAAGGATGGGCCGAATACGCCCGCCTGATGCAGGAAGCCGGCGCCGACGCCATCGAGGTCAACGCCTATTATATCCCTATCGACATCCGCCTGGCCGGTACAGACGTGGAACAAACTTACCTGGATATCCTCGACCGCGTCAGGGCCAACGTTTCCATTCCGGTGGCCATCAAGCTCCATCCGTACTTCACCTCCACCGGTAACATGGCGAAAAAGCTTTCCGACGCGGGCGCCGACGCCCTGGTGCTCTTCAACCGCTTTTACCAACCCGACTTCGATATCAAGGAGCTGAAGGCCGTATCCACCCTGGAGTACAGCACCCCCGCCGAGATCCGCCTGCCCCTGCTGTGGATCGCAGCCCTCTACGGCCGCATCAATTCTTCCCTGGCCGCTACCACTGGCGTGGAAAGCGCCAAAGAAGTGATCAAATACCTCCTGGCCGGCGCCGATGTGGTGATGACGGCCTCCGCCCTCTACAAGTTCGGCATCGAACACCTAAGCACTATGACGAAGGGCCTGAGCGCCTGGATGGAAACGATGCAGTTCGACAACCTCACCCAGTTCCGGGGCGTGCTCAGCCAGCAGAATATTTCGGATATGACGGCCTATGAGCGGGCGAATTATATCAGGATACTGGAGGGAATGAAGGGGTAGGGGAGGTAGAAACCAATGTTTCTATCTATTTAAACCAAATGGCTCTTGATGCTCAGAATTTGCCAGCCTCGTTCTCTCTTCTTCCAGCTTCAGTAATAATTGAGTAGGAGTGTCGTACTTTTTGTTTTTACTCGTTAGGAGGGATTCGCCATTCTCAAGTCTAGTCAACATTTTTGCCAGAGAAATACTGTCCTTGAAAGGAAAGTTTGACAACAAAGCTTCGTTGACGGAATTTCTGTTTTTTTCTTTGGCGCCAACGTGATAAAAATGCTCTTTTGTTGCTATATGACAATCCTTCCAGATGGAAAAAATGAATTCATTGACTCTGTATTTGTTACTGAGCCAGGTAGAAAGGAGAAACTTGGCGCCGGATTCAAGTAATCCTTGATTTAATAAGGTTTCTTCTTCTTCAGACCAGGAATCATAGTAGTCTACATGCCTACCTATATATGGAGGATCCGAGTATACCAGATCATCTGAATTAAATTGCTGAATTGTTTCTTTAAAATCCTGGTGAACGAAGGTAAAGTCGCCGTAATCAATGATTTGAGAAATATTTTTTACCTGGTTTGTGATTTTAGTGATCAATGCCTGGGCAAACCGATTTGGCTTTTTACAAAATGGGACATTAAACCCTCCTTTCCTGTTAAACCGCATCATCCCATTAAAACATGATCGGCTCAAAAAAAGAAAATCTAGTGATTCGCCTTTTTCATTAAACCGATCTCTTACTTCATAGTAATAATCACCATTTGAATCGAGCAGCTTTTTCCCTTCAGCTGATAAAAACGCCCTAACTTTTTTACTGGTAATCTCTCCTTCCTTGATCGCATTGTAAAATTTTATCAGGTGGGGGTTACTATCACACAATAGTGCTTTTCGGGGCCTAATATTAAATGCAACTACGCCAGTACCCATAAATGGCTCGACCCATCTATCGTATTCAACTCCTTCTATGCTTGAAGCTATCCAATCGACAAGTTTGGTTTTAATGCCTTGAGATTTTATGGGAGGTACAATTGCCATTATTTCTTCACTTTTTTCTTTGGTCTTGGATGGTTTATCAATTTCTTATGCATCCCTTTAAAGTCTAAAAATTCAGTAAGCTTTGTTAGTTTCTTAAATTGTCCTTTCTTTCTGGGGTTCGGAACCCTCAATACCCCTTGATTTATCCAATATTCGTCAAACATCTCTTCCCCCAGGTTCTTGAATACTCCATTTCCATTCAGTATGTCTTCGATAGAAACGATGCTTCCTATGTTGGCTGTATTTCCACTTCCTCCTCGGTCACTTGAAATTTTCCATTTTTCTTCTGCGAAAAATACCAGATCCCTAATCACAGAAGTAATTTTTTCCAGGTCTGATAAGTACAAAATTTTGGTTTCGTCTATATCTATGGATAAGGCGCGCGTGTAGATTACGCCTAAGCATAAGTGAGCGATGTAATCGGAGTATGGAAATTGAATATTTTTTGTGCTTTTTCTGTTCCTAAAATATTCACCGTGTGATCCAAGAGTGAAGCCATTACAGAAACCAGGATAATCTTCTAATCTGTAGGTTGTTTTTATATCGACTGCAAATTTTATTTTGGGATTATTTAGGTTTACAAAAGACAGGTCTGGATACCAGTTTTGCTTTTCCGCCAAAATAATCTCGTAACCATTTTTTTTTGCAAATTCTCTGAACTTGGGATATAGTTGAATTTCCAGAATCTTGGAAATTATTTTCGTGTCGGCTGAAATAGTATAGATGTTTTTGTCTACATCGATGAACCCTTTTATTTTCCAGTCTTTGCCATGGGTAGAAACATAATCCGTTAAAGACTCAGAAAACTCTTTAAGAGAGTTAATGAATTTCTGTTTTACTTCGTCCATTGCTGCAAGATAAGGATAAAAAAGCACTTTAAATATAAAAAGCCGGCGCACGCGCCGGCTCTCTTTATCTTGCGTCAATTTACCTTGTTTCGGCTGCTGCGGGGGGCGGCAGCAGCCATGAAGTAGCGGGGAATCTTATTGCATATTTTCGATAATCATAGCGATGCCCTGTCCGCCGCCGATACACATGGTGATCAGGCCGTAGCGGCCGCCGGTGCGCTTCAGTTCGTACATCGCCTTGACGGTGATGATGGCGCCGGTAGCTCCGATGGGGTGCCCCAGGGCGATGGCTCCGCCGTTCGGGTTGGTCTTGTCAGCAGGGAAGTTCAGTTCCTTGGCGACAGCGCAGGCCTGGGCGGCGAAGGCCTCGTTGGATTCGATGACGTCCATGTCCTTGACACTGAGGCCGGCCTTGTCCAATGCGTTTTTAACGGCCGGCACCGGGCCCATGCCCATTTCGGCGGGCTCGACGCCGCCGTGGCCGTAAGCTACAATGCGGGCCATGGGCTTGAGGCCGCGGGCTTTTGCCGTCGCGGCGTTCATGACGACGACGGCGGCGGCGCCGTCGTTGATGCCGGAGGCGTTACCGGCGGTCACTGAGCCGCCGTCCCGTTTGAAAGCGGGGCGCAGTTTTTCCAGGCCTTCCATCGTCGTTCCGGCGCGGGGGTACTCATCGGTATCGAAAACGATGGTACTCTTTCGGGTTTTGATCTCCACCGGTACGATCTGGCCTTTGAAGTAGCCCTTTTCGATGGCGTTGACGGCCCGCTTCTGGCTTTCCACGGCGAATTCATCCTGAACTTGTCGGCTGATGTCATACTTGTCCGCCACATTTTCGGCGGTGATGCCCATATGGCCGTGGCCGAAGGGGTCGGTCAGGGCGCCGACCATCATGTCGACTCCGGTGGCTTCGCCCATGCGCTGGCCCCAGCGCAGGTTGGGCAGCATGTAGCCGCCGCGGCTCATGTTCTCCGCTCCGCCGCCGAGGGCTGCTTCGCACTCGCCCATCTGAACGACGCGGGTAGCCTGGACGATAGCCTCCAGGCCGCTGCCGCAGAGGCGATTGAGCGTCATGGCGGGGGCTTCCTTGGGTACCCCGGCCTGCACGGAAACCACGCGAGACAGGTACATGTCCCGCTGTTCGGTGTGAATGACGTTGCCAAAAAAAGTATGCCCGATCTCTTCGGCGCTGATGCCCGACCGCTTGATAGCCTCCTTGGAGGCAATGGTGGCCAGCTCAATAGGAGGAACCGTCTGCAGGGAGCCGCCAAAAGTGCCAATGGCTGTGCGGACACCGCTGAGTATTACGACTTCATTCAGTTCTGCCATGTTCTTTGGATTGTTTGTATATTCTTGAATCAGGGAGTTATGACTATCCGGATATCCGGCATAATGAGCTGCTAATATACACAGTTTTTGTTAAAAATATAGATATATAGATGTTTTATTCTGTGGAGCCGCCCTGTTCTCTCATTCTTTCATTTCCTGCCTTAACTATGTGAAATACAGTTTCTTGCGTCAATCTGGTTTCCGAATAAAATATCTATATTTACCATCAGTCAGAGTATTGTCCTGTATGTTTTTTCTGAATGAGGGTGCTTCGGTAAGCCCTTAGCGTATTCAATCATTCACTCCCTCATTCCTTCATTTTTACCCGTCCGAAGCTATAGCGAAGGCGGGCCTACATTCCTTTAACTTTATGCCAACCTACGGCTACATCATCATCGGCGCCGGTTCAGCCGGCTGTGTATTGGCCAACCGGCTCTCCGAGGTGGGTGGAAATACCGTTCTCCTGCTGGAAGCCGGCGGCCCGGGCAAGAGCCAGGACGTTCGTATCCCGGCGGCCTTTCCGAAACTCCTACGTACCCGGCTCGACTGGGGCTACCGTACGGTGGCTCAGAGACAGCTCAACAACCGAACGCTGTACCTGCCCCGGGGCAAGGTGCTGGGCGGCAGCAGTAGCATCAACGCCATGATCTACATTCGCGGCAACCGGGCCGATTACGACGGCTGGGCGGCTCTGGGCAATGACGGCTGGCCGTACGAGGAAGTGCTGCCCTATTTCAAAAAGTCGGAAAACCAGCAAATGTTGAAAAGTAAATACCATGGAACGGGAGGCCCACTGAGTGTGACGGACCGCAATTATACCAACCCTCTGTCTCATGTCTTCGTGGAAGCTGCCCAGGAAGTGGGGTTCCCGGAGAATGAAGACTTTAACGGATCCGAGCAGGAGGGCTTCGGCCTGTACCAGGTGACGAATACAAACGGCGCCCGATGCAGTGCCGCCGCCGCCTTCCTCCGGCCAGCTCTGGGCCGCCCCAACCTGAGGGTGGAAACGGAAGCTCTGGCTCACCGGGTCATTATCGAAAACGGACGGGCCGCCGGGGTGGAATACGAGCAAAAAGGCCGGAAAAAGAGGGCCCTGGCCAATAGAGAAGTGATCCTCAGCGCCGGCGCCTACAACAGCCCCCAACTGCTGATGCTTTCCGGCATCGGGGATGGGGCGGAACTGAAGAAGCACGGCATTGAAGTACAAATACACGTGCCCGGCGTGGGCCAAAACCTGCAGGACCACCTGGTGTACTTCGCCATTTTCAACAGCAGCTTCCGGAAGTCGCTGGATTCTGCGGAAAAGTTCCCGGGAGTATTGCGCCACCTGTACCAATACCTTATTCACAAGAGAGGGCCCTTCGCCAGCAACATCGGTGAGGCCGGCGGCTTCTTCAGGTCTGCCCCGGAAGAGCCGGCGCCCGACAGCCAGATCCACTTCGGCCCCTGCTACTTCCTGGAGCACGGCTTCCGCAACCCGAAGAAAGGCAATGGCTATTCTATTGGCGGCAAGGTTTTGATACCGAAGAGCCGGGGCAGCGTGCGCCTGGCTTCGGCCAGCCCGTCGGACAGCCCCGCCATCGACCACAACTACCTGTCAGATGAGGACGACCTGCGCAAGTCCATCCTCGGCTACAAGGTATGCCAACAGATCGGCATGGCGAAAGCCTTCGCGCCCTATCGTACGGGCCTGTTCAACCCCACTCGCCTATTGGAGGACGATAAAGAGATCGAAGATCACATCCGGGCCACTGCTGAAACGCTTTACCACCCCGTCGGCACCTGCAAGATGGGGCAGGATGAAATGGCGGTGGTGGACGAGCAGCTCCGGGTCCGCGGGATTGAGAAACTGAGGGTGGTGGATGCTTCCATCATGCCAACGATCACCCGGGGGAATACCAATGCCCCCACCATCATGATCGCGGAGAAGGCGGCCGAGATGATCCTGGCTTCGGACGCACCAGATTTATCTGGTGCGTAACTAAAAAACAAAAAACTTAATTTACATACTCCAACGACAAAACACGCTGCCCATGAGGTATATAATTATCGCCCCTTTTCTCTTCCTCCTCCTCTCCTGCATCCCCAAGCCCAAAACAGCCCACCACCCCCTGCCGGGCACCCTCCGCATTCACTCTTTCGATACCTTTCCCATCCCCTCCAGCATCCGCGCCCTGGAAGTGCTCGATGACAGCACCCTCTGGTTTGCCGGCTCGGGCGGCGTATACGGCTACACGGAAGACGGCGGGCAAAGCTGGATGATCGACAGCCTGCTGGCCGACAGCATCCGCCCCCATTTCCGGTCGATCGCCGTGACAGGAGAAGCGGTTTTTCTTCTCAGCATCGCCTCGCCGGCCCTGTTGTACCGCTCAGAAAATAAAGGCAGGAACTGGCAACTGGTTTACCGGGAAGATCACCCCGCCGCTTTTTATGACGCCCTGTCTTTTTGGGACGACAAAGAGGGCATCGCCATGGGCGACCCCACCGGCGGCTGCCTGTCCGTCATTCTGACCCATGATGGGGGGCGAAGCTGGGAAAAGATCCCCTGCAGCCAGCTTCCACCCGTTGAGGAAGGAGAGGCCGCCTTTGCCGCCAGCAATTCCAATATCGCCCTTTACCGCAATCACGCCTGGGCCGTCTCCGGAGGAAAACGGGCGCGCGTTTTCCATAGCCCGGACCGGGGCAGGAACTGGGAGGTTTTTGATACTCCCATCATTGAAGGAGAACAAATGACGGGCATCTTTTCCGTAGACTTTTACAATGAGCAAACCGGCATCATATTCGGCGGAGACTGGAACCGGAAGGAGATGAATACCCGCAATAAGGCCATTACCAATGATGGTGGAAAAAGCTGGCGCCTTGTTTCCGAAGGAAATGGGCCCGGCTACCGCTCCTGTGTAAAGTATATGCCGGACAGCGAGGGGCGGGGCATTATGGCCTGTGGTATCCCCGGCATTTCTTTTTCTCTGGACGGGGGAGAGGACTGGAACAGCCTGAGTGCTGAAAGTTTTTATACCATGGATTTTGGAGAAAGCTGGAAAATACTCTGGCTGGCGGGAAACGGCCGGATAGGGAAGATGATCCTGGATGGCCCGATGGCAGAGGAAAAAAGTAAAAAAGGAACAACAAAAATCCAAGATTGATGTTTTAACACTGAAATTAAATCGTTGTCAGGGCCATGAATAATAAAGCATTCTATTCCGCGTTCAATCAAGCCGCCAGCCTGTTGCAACAATCGGCGCACAACTTCGCCGGGAATATGGAAGACGCCAGGGTGCTTTACCAGGAAACGGCTTTTCAGATCTCCAGGCAAAAAGAAAGGATACAGGAGCCCGGGAGTTTTAAGGACTGGGCCATCCAGGTTATGCGTGCGATTTTCCTGGATGGCTTAAGAAAGAAAAAATACCGCCCGGCTCAGCAGCCCCTGAATTTGGAGCCGGTCCGGCCGATGTCAATATCGATCGAAAACATTCTTGCAAGGGTGGAAGAGCTGGATGAAGCTTATCGTGTACCTTTCTGGAACCACTTTATGGGCCTGAGCGAGCAGGAGATTGCGGAATATACCGGCCTGCCGGTGGAAACGGTGAAGGAACGCATTGTCATTGCCCGCCGGCAACTGAGTTCTTTTTTCAGAGAGGCTCAGGAAGCCTGAGTTGACCGAGAGCTGTTCTGAAAACAGCATCTAATGGAGCCGTAATACTCACTTTTTCGCCGCTCACCGGATGAACGAACGCCAGTGAGCTGGCATGCAGCAATAACCGGGAATTCCCCCATTGCTCCCGCATAAATTTATTGTGTTTGACATCCCCGTGTTTTTTATCACCGATGACCGGATGGCGGATATGCGCAAAATGCCGCCGGACCTGATGATGGCGCCCCGTTACCGGCCGGGCTTCCACCAGGGAGTAGCGAGCGGTGGCGTAGCGCCCTACGGCATATGGTATTTCTGACTGGCCCAGCCGGGTGTAATGCGTTATCGCCTCCTGCAGAGGCCTGGAGGTATCCCTGGCGATGGGGTAGTCGATCGTGCCCTCTTCTTCCACATGACCCCGGATTATGGCCAGATATTTTTTTCCCACTCCTTTATCCCTGAATTGTTCCGAAAGCAATGCCGCCGCCTGTCTGGTTTTTCCAAACACCAACACCCCGGAAGTGCCCCGGTCCAGCCGGTGTACCGGATACAGGCGCCGGCCCAGCTGATCCCTCAGCAGCTGCAGCACGAAGCGGGTGTCTTCGCTGATCCGCGTCCGGTGCACCAGGATGCCGGAAGGCTTGTCGATGGCTACCAGGTGCTCATCTTCGAAAAGGATAGTGAATTGATCGGCGGTTTGCATGGCAAAAAGGTGAAAGAGGGCCCTTAACAGAGCCCGAAATGGCGAAAACCGCCGCAATTAACAAAATATTAACGGCTCCGAAAACTTTAACGGGGCTTGCCCAACGGTTTTAACGGGAATTTCTGGACAGCAGGCCGTTTCGGCTTTTATTTTAAACCCAAAAATAGAAGCTATGAAAATTAAGTTTACCCTTGCCGTATTTTCCCTGTTGTTCCTAACCGCCTGCCAGAAGCCCCTCGACGAGCAGGGCCTCATCTACATCGGTTCCTGGAGTTCCCGGAAACACTACGTCGAGATCGGCGCCAACGGCTACGGATTCTACCAGCGCCGCAACCGCTCCGGCGTGGAATGCCGGGTCAAGGTCAAAAACAAAAGTATCGTCTTCAACTGGGACGGTGGGCGCAAGTCATTCTGTATCGATACGCCGCCTTCGGTGGAGTTGTCGACTGGGATGGTGTTCATGGTGCTGGATGGGCGGGAGTTTTATAAGCATTAGGGGGAATTGTCATGGTTGGAGGGCTGGATGGTTTTATTGTTGTCGGCCAGGATGCGCCTGGCGCCGGGTTGCCTTCTGCCCGGTTTTTTGATGCCTGCATGTCGCCAAAGGTTGTTACTTTTGTGTAAAACAGGGAATAACCCTTTTTTTAAGGAATCTCTTGATACTTCAAAAGAGTTAATATATGAGTCCGAGGGTGAAGAAGTATCTTCATGACTACGACTACATCATCATCGGCAGCGGCTTCGGCGGCTCCGTCAGCGCCCTGCGCCTGGCGGAAAAGGGGTACAAGGTGCTGGTCATCGAGAAGGGGAAATGGTACAAAAGCGAAGATTTCGCCAGGACGAACTGGAACCTGCCCAGGATCTTCTGGGCGCCCGCCCTGCGCTTTTTCGGGATACTGAAGATGTCTTTCTTCCGGCACATTACCATCCTTTCCGGAGTTGGGGTAGGAGGCGGTTCTCTGGTGTACGCCAACACGCTGCCCGTTCCCAAAAAGGAATTCTTCAACAGCGGCAGCTGGAAAGGGCTGGCCGACTGGGAAAGCGAGTTGAAACCCTTTTACGAAACCGCCCGCAGAATGCTGGGCGCCGCCCCCAACCCCCGCCTGGAGGAGGGCGACCGGGCGCTGGAAGAACTGGCCCGCGATATAGGCAGGCAGGGTGAATTCGGCGCCACCGATGTCGGGGTGTTCTTCGGAGCGCCCGGAAAAACCGTGCCCGACCCCTATTTCGAAGGCAAAGGCCCGGACCGGGCCGGCTGCATCTTCTGCGGCGGCTGTATGAACGGCTGCCGGCACAACGCCAAGAACACCCTCGATAAGAACTATCTCTATCTGGCACAGCAGTTGGGGGTGGAGATCCTCGCCGAATCGGAAGTGGTTGACGTCGTACCGCTGGGCGCGCCCGACGGGGCCGATGGCTATACCGTCCGTTTTCAATCCTCGACGGCCTGGTTCAAACGGAAGAAGGCCCTTACTTCCCGCGGGATCGTCTTTGCCGGAGGAGTACTGGGCACCATCCCCCTGATGCTGAAACTGCGCCGGTCTTCCCTGCCCAGGTTATCCGAAAGGGTAGGATACGATATCCGCACCAATAACGAAAGCCTCATTCCGGTCACTACTTTCGCCCGGGATAAGGACCTGTCGGAGGGCGTGGCGATCGGCTCCATATTACACACCGATGAAGACAGCCACCTGGAGCCGGTGCGGTATTCCAGCGGCTCGGGCTTCTGGAGATGGTTGCTGCTGCCTATGGCCCACGGGGGCAGTTTCGCCACCCGGATGGGAAAGATCGCCAGGGACTGGCTCTCCAAACCGCTGCAAAACCTGAAGGTGGTGTTTGTTGACGACTGGGCCAAGCGCACCTCCACCCTACTTTTCATGCAGCATCTGGACAGCACCCTCCGGTTTCGCCGCGGCGGCCTGGGGGGTATGCGTTCTTCCGTCGACCGGGGAGCGCCACCCAGCGCTTTTATCCCGCGGGCTGAGGAACTGGCGCAACGCTACGCCCGCATCCTCAACGGGAAAGCTACGGTATTCGGGCTGGAGCCGCTCCTGGGTATCCCTTCCACCGCCCACATACTGGGGGGCGCCGCCATGGGGAAGAATGGTTCCGAAGGGGTGGTCGACAAAAACAACAAGGTCTTCGGGTATGAGAATATGCTGGTGTGCGACGGCTCTATGATCTCCGCCAACCCGGGTGTCAACCCCTCTTTGTCCATCACGGCCGTCTCGGAAAGGGCAATGAGCCGGATACCGGAGAAGGGTTGATCTAACGGAAATTTTGAATTTAAGGAATTGGATATAAGCTTCTTCCCCGGATATTAACCGGGAAAATGTACGATGTACGGTTGATCTAACGTCGTACACCCCACAGCGTACAAAGCCTCTGGCTATTTCGAGGCCAATGAGATCATCTTACGCCAAACCTCCTGTGAATTAATCATAGACATACTTCCAACTCCCATCCGCCTGTCTTTGCCAAACGGTGTGGAAAACACCCGCCGCCTCTATCTTCTGCCCGGCCGTATCGACCGCCGAAAACCGGTAGGGGCCGTAAGTATACCCCATATCGCCGGAGGAAGAAACCTCCACGAACTCCGGCGCCCATTCGAGGGAAACCTCCTTCAGGGTGCTCTGGGCAAAATAAGCCTCAATGGCAGCCTTGCCTTTGATGATCCGGTTATTGCGGTTGAGTACGGCGCTATCGGCGGCAAAGGCGAGGAAAGCGGCAGGCACTCCTTCCTGGCGGGCCATGCCGGCAAAGGCCTCTTCTGCCTCAAGAACCTCCCTTCGGGCCTTTTCCCTGATTTCTTCTTCGCTTACCTGTGAAGCAGGCTGGCAGCTGCAAATACTGAGGACCAGTAATAAAAAGAAGGTTGAAATTTTCATAGCCGGGTATTTTTAGTGGTATTCGGTAATCGCTTTTCGGCGCTAATCCCAAAAATACAAAACCACTGGTGGGAAGAATGCTCATTAGCCGACAGGTGTTTCCCCTCGCCTTCAATCAACTCAACAAACCGCATTAACCCAATCAACCACTACCTCCTCCCCTCATCCCTCCGGATGATCTCTTCGATCTGATACACTTTAAGGTTCTTGCCGATGATCTTTCGCTCCGGGTTCAGTACGTATATCTCAGGGGTGATGTCCACCCAGTATTTGCCGTAGATGGAGCGGTTGGTGGGGTCGAAGACGTTGATCCAGTCCAGGTTATTCCCGGCGATGAAATCTTTCCATTCGGCATCGTCGGTATCGAGGGCGATGGCGAATACTTCGACGCCTTTTTCTTTCCACTTCCGGTAAAAGTTTACCAGTTTAGGCGTCTCTTCGATGCAGTGGTCGCAGGTAGGGTTGTACATGAAAATCACGATGTAGGGAGCTTCGATCTCATAGATGGAGTAGTACTGCCCGTCGGGCCCCGGGGCTTTCACATCGGGCGCCTGCTTGCCCACGAGGCTGGCGGCCATCTCGCCGGCGCGCTTCTGAATGGCCCAGGTTTGGAGGGAGTCGGACCAGAAGGCGCGTTCCCGGGTGAAATAATTTTGCACCATAAAGACGAAGACGGCCTCCGAATCCATCAGCGTGCTTTGGGTAGGCTGGTACTGGAGGGTGATCCAGTTGGCGAAATACTTGAAGTATTCCGGGTAATCCAGAACCTGGTCCACCAGAAATCTGGCGGCGGCGTTGATGGAATCCGGATGCTGTACCGTCAGCTCTTTGATATACCGTTGCAGTTTGTTGGAAATGACCGGGGTGTGGAGCAGGCGTTGGTCGCTGAAATCGACGCCTTCCCAGAATTCCGTCCGGTACAGGTAAACCTGCAGGGCGGAGTCGAGAGTGCCGTCGGCTTTGAACACCTCTCGCACATCAGGGTTCTGGCCGGCATTTTTGTATTTGGTGAAGAAGGCATCCGGATATTGGGTGAAGATCTCGTCGAGGTGAGTTTTCCGTTCGGCGATGAGCTGATTCAGCTTCGTTTTTTTCTCCTGGTACTGCGGGCTATCCGGCCCCAGGCCCTGCATTCGGGCAGTTATCTCCGATACCTCGGCGTTGTATCGGGTTTCGAACTTCAGGTTGCGGTATAACAGTTCATTATCCAGGCTGCCTTTCACTTCCATAGCTTCCACCAACTCCCCTTTTCGGGTTTTCAGTGTGAACGTTTGATCCTCATCAACCAGGATCTGCAGGGCCGCCCGGTCGGGCAGCCATACGTAGTACAGGCCGGCGGCGTAGGGTTCTTTCCGCTGGAAGAGCATCCGGCCCTCCGCGTCCACCTGAGCGGAGTCGGCGCGGAACTGCTGGCCGGCGAAAACGCCGATCAGGTAGGCTTGCCCGGGCTGCAGGCCTTCCACCTGAATGCTGATGTGCGGGCTTTCGGGCTCTTGCTTCACCGGTTGGCCCGCCACGGCCGGGGCGTAAAGGAAGTATGCACACAGGAAAGTATAAATGGCTCTCATCATTTGCCGGGTTTTTAGAGGTTGTTTGGATGCTCAAAAAAAAGATATTTCCCGTCATTATGCAAGGGCCTGCGACGGTGCGACAAATTAACAAACCTTTGCGACATCACTTAAAACGCCGGGTTCTCCTTTGGGCTACCTTTGTAACCGTCCGATTTTTTCCATCTAAATGCATCATCATGAAAACAGCTTTTTTGAATACCCTACTGGCCGTAACCCTCTCTTCAGCGCTGGCAGCCCAGCCCTCCATTTCCGGAACCTGGGTATGCTCGCTGGACAAAAATGAAGGCTTCGACAACGAAACCACCATCTTCACCGAAGACGGCTATTATTATTCCATTCTCAGCTACCTGAACGGAGCGGAATTTGGCATCGGCCCGGATATCTTTATGGGTGTTTACGAATTTGACGGGGCAACTCTGAACCTTTATGACATAAAGAACGACAGCAGGAGCAGTTTTCCTGTCAACGTACTGAACAGCAGGACACTGCGGTTGACGGATCCCAATACGGGTGAGCAATTCAATTATCATTACCAGGGGAAAGGAGTGCTGGATCAGAACCAGCGGGCTGCCATCCTGTCCTGGGAGAACTACCGCAAGCTGGGCGGCGCCTGGCAATCATCCGGATCCATCCTCAAGGCCATCCCCAGCCTGGGCATTATCATCATCCGCGTACCCGGCAATCCTGATTTTTTCCGCTGGGGGCATTACATCGTCGACGGCAATGAGCTCACGCTCAAGGATATCAGCGCTGAAGAGGCGGTTTTCTATACCGGCGCCATTACTGAATTCAACCAGCAGGATTTTACGATCGTGAGCAATGGGGAGCCGGAATACTTCCGGTTCAAAGGCGCCCTCGAACTGGATGAAACGGAAACGATGATGGTCAATCAATACATGCAGATGAACCATCGCCTGAGCATGAGCGCCATCGACATGATCGACGGCGTGCAGGATTTCATCTGGAAGCGGGTGGATAAGTACGGGAATGAACAGTATTAGAAAACATGAGCCATCCTGAAAATTCGAATTCGGGATGGCTCATATCCACTCATACATACAATCTATTACCGGCCTGGCGTCTAGTCACAAAAATCGATCGAGCCGCCGATACACCGGAAGATATTCAGCCATTCCCGTTCGTGCGGGGTCATATTCTGATTGCTGAGGGCTTTGTGGGCGGCGTCCATAAAGGATTTGATGTCATTGTGGGGCCCGAGGCCCAGTGGGATGACATTCAGGGGGCAATCCAGGTCTTCGAGCAGGACGTTGCCAAACTCGGGGTGCATGCGGAGGTATAGCGCCAGCTTCAGGCCTTCCGCGAATATGGGGTTTTCCAGGCGGCCATCGGCGTTTACCGGGTTGCTTCCCGGCCGGCAGCCGGCCGGGCCGGCGCCGTTCTCGACGCCCTGTGCGCCGCCTCTGAGGGCTGTCGGCCGGCCTTTGGCGTCGGGCAGCCACCGGACGATACAGCCTGCTTCATCCGGCTTGACCCGGAAGGTGGTTGGGTTGGAAGACGCGGTTAAACCCAGGAAGAGCGGGTCGGCAGCGCCATCTCCGTCGATGTCCATATTCAGCGCCTCCTGCACTCTCGGCGTGACATCCTTTTCAATGACTTGTACGCTGGTGCTCGAGTTGCCGCAATCATCCGTTGCCGTCCATCTGCGCTCTATAGTGCACTTATAATTAAAATGCCCGCTGACTATGGTGTCTTTGTAAACCAGCTTCGGGTTCGGGTCGCCAGTATCTGTCGCGGTGGCCATTCCTGTTGCCGCCGTTGATGTGTCACATTCCACCTCGATATCCGGGGGAGTGTTGATCACCGGAGGAGTGGTGTCAACGACTTTAATGGCCTGTATACATTCGTTGCTGTTGGCAAAGGAGTCGGAAGCTTTCCAGGACCGGTCGATCCTTGATTTTCCAAGGCAATCTCCGGGCAGGGACTTGTCGGCATGGGTTACTGCATTGACTGCGCAATTGTCGGTAGCTGTCGGCGAGCCCGTATTGCCGGGGCCGGTTGAATCGCCAACTTCAACGGTGATATCCGGCGGGCAGGTAATGGCGGGCGGCTCCTTGTCCAGGACGACGATCACAACCGAGCAATTGCCTGCATTGCCGGCATCATCGGTAGCGGTGCAGGTTACGGTAGTGGCCCCTACCGGGAAATCACTTCCCGAAGCGGGAGTGCAGGCTATTGCCGGGCTGGCGGTACAGTTATCGGCCACAAAAACAGGGATGTTTACCTTGGCGCTACATGCCCCCGGGCCGTTATTGACGATCCTGTCGGGCCCGCAGTTCACGATGGGAGCTTCCGTATCTTCCACAGTGACTGTAAAGGAACAGTTGCTCGTATTGCCCACCTCGTCGGTAGCCGTGCAGGTTACCGTTGTCGTACCCACCGGGAAATTGCTCCCCGAGGGATGCGTGCTGGTGATGGCCGGGTTGGCGGTACAATTGTCGGTGGCGCTAACTGAGTAAAAGGCCCTGGCCCCGCATGCTCTTGCATCATTAGCCTGAGTGATATTGGCAGGGCAGGCGACCACCGGATCCTGGTTGTCGACCAGCGAATTGGCGAGGGCGACCAGGGCATCTGGCAGGCCGCTGATGTCTTCCGCCAGCCAGTCCGCTCCCTGAGGCAGGCTCTTGGGGTTATTCAGTTCGTCCGGCCCGGAGAGGGCTATGATGTTGGACTCGTCAATGCCACTTCCGAGTGCTATCCCAAAAATATAGGTGCCGCTGCACTTGATCTGATTGGCGATGGGTTGCCAGGAGTTAATGTTGTCGCCTACCGGATTGCCGTCTGAAATGAAGAAGACGATGTCCAGGCCGGAGAAATTATCCCTGACAACAGTTAAGGCAGCAGTGAAATTGGTGGTGCTGGCCGGAGAATATCCACTGGCCAGATAGTTCTCAACCGTTGTAATAAAACCATTGGGGTTTGCATCCGTCAGGTTCATGCCAACACTGGCCGTACTGTTGAAATCAACAATACCCATTTGGAACTGCCCGGCGCCGGTGGCATTGTCATGTAAGGTATTCGCGAAGGCACGAACCGTTTCCTTAACTTCTGCTACGTCTCCGGACATGGACCCGGATTCGTCAAGCACGAGCAAAACTTTAAAAACATCAGCGCTTCCCGGGGGCAGGCAACCCGGGAAAGTAGGGTTGTCACAAACCGGTGGGTTGACATTTAGGCTGGAAGCAGAAAACAACAAAAAGGCGATAAGGCTGAACACGCCAGTTTTTGGATTGAAGATTGGATTCCTCATGATATAAGTATGGGTTTGGTGGAACAATCATTTTGCCAGGTAAGGGCGGGCCTGGAAATTTTGAACTGTATCAATTAATACACAACTGGCAATAAACGTTACGCTAAAGGGGATACAAATGGGGATCGCACCCAGCCGGGGAATAATGCCGGGTGGAGATTTTTGTAATTCAGGCTCTAAAATAGCAATCTTTATCCAATATATCCATTTCTTATTTAAAAAGAGCGGGAGCAAAGTATCTCTGGGGAGTGGCAAGAGGTATGAATGAGTTAATTGAATTGGCCTGAGAGATGCTTTTAGAAAAAATTTGTTTTTTTTATCTAAAATAAAAACAATTTAGTTTAAATTTATCGCCCAACCAAACAACTTGTTGTCGAGTATGAGAATTCTAAGTTACGAATATCTTCAGTGGCGGGCCCGGCAACTGGGGGCCTTGTCGGGCGAACTGGACCCACACAACCTCCATCGCCTGCTCCGGGCGCTGGACAGGCTGGAAGCCCTCATGGCCGATTTGATGGAAGTGTTGGTACACAGCGGCAACAAATATAGTACTTCCTACGAGGCGGCATCCCTGGCGGAGGCCAGGTTAATGAGCCTGCGGGTACTGCTGGAGGGCCTGGCGGAAAAAGAGGAGGAGCTGGAGCATGGAATATTACAACTTCGGCAGGCCCTTTACGGATTAGGCAGGTCCTTACGGGCAAAGTTGGCCCTTGCTTTCCCCTTTTCGTTGAATTGACGATAAGCCGGTGGCCATGGCCTACTCCCGTTTTGACGCGAAAACCAAAGAGGAGGCCCACACTGAATACCGCGATTCTATTGAGCCGTACCGGCGGGGGAGCGCCTATTTCATTCCCGGAGAATTTGTGGTGGCGTTTGGCAGGAAATAGGGCGTTATTTGGCCATTACTTAACCTTTAGTTCACATTGAGTTAACGAATAGCCCTTACATTGTATATCCATCTAAGGGTTAATCCATTATGCCAGATCTTTATTTGATTATTGTTATTCTTCTTTTCGTACTGGCAATTTCTGACTTGATCGTAGGAGTAAGTAATGATGCCGTCAACTTTCTCAATTCGGCCATAGGCTCTAAAGTAGCGCCGCGCAACGTCATCATGATCGTGGCCAGCCTGGGTATTTTTGTGGGGGCGGCCTTCTCCAGCGGGATGATGGAAGTGGCGCGCAAAGGCATTTTCAATCCCGAGTACTTCGTCTTCGCCGAAGTGATGGTCATCTTTCTGGCGGTCATGCTGACGGATATTATCCTGCTCGACCTGTTCAACACCTTCGGGATGCCCACCTCGACTACGGTTTCCATCGTGTTCGAACTGCTGGGCGCCGCCGTTGCCGTCTCTCTGCTGAAGATCGCTGCTTCGGGAGACAGCTATTCCGCATTGGGAGAATATATAAACTCCTCGAGCGCCCTGGCTATCATCACCGGCATTTTCATCTCGGTGGGCATCGCTTTTGTGGTGGGCGCCTTTCTGCAATACCTGAGCCGCCTGCTGTTTACCTTTCAGTACGAGCGCCGGATGGACTGGATCGGCAGCCTCTGGGCGGGGCTGGCGTTTACCTTTCTGACTTATTTTCTGCTCATTAAAGGCATAAAGGGCGCCTCTTTTGTGTCTGAAACGTTTGTAGGTTGGGTAAAGGCCAATACCATTCTGCTGATCATTATTTCTTTTGTTTTCTGGTCGGTGGTAATGCAGGGCATTCTGATGATCTTCAAGGTCAATATCCTGCGCATGGTGGTCCTTTTTGGCACCTTTTCCCTGGCGATGGCCTTTGCCGGCAACGACCTGGTCAACTTCATCGGCGTTCCCATTGCCGGTTTTGAATCCTTCAACGCCTGGTCAGCCTCCGGCGCCGATGCAGAAGATTTCAATATGGCGGTGCTGGGCCAACCGGTGCGCACCAAGACCTTGCTGTTGCTGCTGGCCGGTGTTGTAATGATCCTCACACTTTGGTTTTCGAAAAAGGCACAGTCCGTCACGGAAACGGAGGTCAACCTGGGGCGGCAGGATGAAGGATCGGAGCGCTTCCCGCCCAATGCCCTTTCCCGCGGTATCGTCCGTTATACCCGGCAGGTCAGCGTTGGGGTCCAAAGGTTGTTGCCCAATTCCTGGCTGGAAAAGGCCGAGGAGAGCTTCCAGCCGGTACAGGAGGAGGTGAGAAAAGAAGGAGAGTACGACCCCGCCGCCTTCGACCTCGTCCGGGCTTCGGTAAACCTGACTGTGGCCAGTATGCTTATTGCATTCGCCACCTCCCTGAAGCTGCCTTTATCCACCACCTATGTCTCTTTTATGGTTGCGATGGGTACTTCTCTGGCCGACCGGGCCTGGGGCCGCGATAGTGCGGTGTATCGCGTCGCCGGTGTGCTCAATGTGATCGCTGGCTGGTTCCTGACGGCATTTATCGCCTTCAGCGTCTCCGCTCTTTTCGCCTGGGCCATCTATTCCTTCGGCGCCTGGGCGATAGGGGGCCTGGGGGCCCTGGCCGTATTTCTGATTTCCCGTACTTTCCTCCTGCACCAGCGGCGGGCGAAAGAAAAAGCGGAAGAAGAATCTTACGAGCGGCAGGCACATGCCATCCCTGCCGTTCAGGTGCTGAGGGATACTTCCTCTGGGATCAAAGAAACACTTTCCGGCATACAGACAGCGTTGCATGATTCCCTGTTCGGGTTATTGCAGGAGGACCAATTGCTGCTGCAAAGGGCTGAGCAGGCTATTCATCAGTTGGAAAAGGATAACAAAAAACTGAAAAAAAGGCTTTTCAGCGCCATTCGCCGCATCGAGGAAGACAATGCGGAGGCCAGCCGGGCCTACCTGCTGGTGTACGACCTGGAGCAAGACATACTGCAGTCCGTCAAACTGATCTTTGACGCTTGCCGGGAGCACGTGGAAAATGTCCACAAACCCCTGGATGATGAACAGGGAGAACTGCTCTACGGCATGCAGGTGGAAGTCAGCGATTACCTGCAGAATATCGGCGACGTACTGGGCAATGGAGCTTACCACGCCGTCGATGCCATCCTAGCGGAAAAACGCATCCTGTTCCTCCAACTGGAAAAACTGATCAACCACCAGGTGGAAGGTGTAAAAGAACGAAAATACGGCCGGCGCAACAGCATGCTCTACTTCAGCCTGCTGCTCGAGATCAAAGACCTGATCGCCGTGGCGGCCCGCTTTGTGAAGCTATACTCCCGGGTGCAGCAGTCGGTGGCTGAGGAGGAAATGTCGCTGATGGTGGGGAAGTGAAATTAGCGGCCACTAAAAAGCGGCCGCTCCGGTTTATTCCAGAACAAAAATATTTTTCTTTCGGCAGATCTCCTTCAGCTTTTCCGGCCATACCGTGACGCTCACCTCGCCGATATGTGCCTTCTGGAGCAGCAACATGATCACCCTCGACTGGCCGATGCCGCCGCCGATGCTCAGCGGCAGCTCACCATTGATGATGGCCTGATGGTAGGGCAGCTCCAGGAAGTCGAGCTGGCCGGTGATCTTCAGCTGCTCGCGCAGCGTCGCGGCGTTCACGCGGATGCCCATGGAAGACAGTTCGTGGCGGCGTTTTGTGACGGGATTCCACACCAGGATGTCGCCGTTGAGGCCGTGCATGGGGCGGCCGTCCTTCGAGGTGGTGGGCGTCACCCAGTCGTCATAGTCGGGGGCGCGCATTTCATGGGGGTAGCCGTCGGCCAGCGTCCAGCCGATGCCGTAGATGAATACGGCCGGGTATTCCTGCAGGATGCGCGTTTCGCGCTCCTTGCGGGGCAGGTCCGGGTAGCGGGCCAGCAGGTCTTCGGCATGGATAAAGGTGAGTTCCTCGGGAAGGTCGGGATAGCGGCTGTCTTTCAGCTGGGGGAATTGCTCCTGTATGAAGGTTTCCGCCCCCTTGAGCACCTTCCAGATCTTTCTGACGATCATGGTGAGGAATTCCAGGTTGCGCTCTTCGGAGGTAATTACCCGCTCCCAGTCCCACTGGTCGACGTAGGCGCTGTGGTCATGGTCGAGGAAGTAATCCTTGCGCACAGCCCGCATATCGGTGTTGATACCTTCGCCGGGCTGCATGTCGAACTGCTTCAGGGCTACGCGCTTCCACTTGGTGGCCGCCTGTACGACCTGTGCCTCGATGGGGTTCTTACCGCGGTCGTTGGAAATGTAGAATTCGACCGGCGTGCGGGAGCCGTCGCGGTCCAGGTAGTCGTTGACGCCGCTGTTCTTATCGACAATAAGGGGCACCGTTACCATCATGAGGTTGAGCTCGCGGTTGAGCCCGTCCTCGATGAAGCGCTTCACCGCCATGATGGCCTTCTGCGTGTCTTTGCGGTTGAGGAGGGACTTGTAATCTTTGGGCAGTACTTTTTCTACCTGCTCATAGGTACCGATGCCGGGGCCGGCAAGGTCTGCTTTCTTGTCTGCTATCATATTGATCAGGTTTTAAATAGTTAGGGCTGATGTGATGGACAGATCTTCCGGCTTTTCAGTATGTGTTTAGTGTCGAGGTGACATCTAGGCCGTTTATTAACAAGTTGCTTACGAGGGTTTCGTTCTCACCACTTTTGGTCCTTTGCATAATCCAGGAGGCGCTGGAAAAGCGCCGCCTGGAGTGGCTGCCAGGGTGCGCTTTATTCCATCAGTCGCTACGCTCGTGTCCCAGCGTGCCCTGGCTTGAAGGGGACTAAAACTTGTGGGAACCGAATTCCTCAAAATGAACACCCTAGATGACACCTTTCGCCTCTGAGAGATAGTGCTGTAAGCTAAGGTTCGAGGAATAGGCGAAATATGTCACCTGGAGCACCGCTAAACACATACGATTTTCAAAATCTGGAAGATCTGTCCATCCAGCCGGGCATAAGATAGCGGAGATTGCCTCGCTTTTGCATGAGGATGGTCATGGGGGAGGGCTGATTTTGGTCAGTTGGTTTTGGAGGGTAAGGGGTTCAGAGCTTGTTTTTGAGCACTTCATTTAAAACTTCCTGAGCATCTTTCGCTTCTTTTTTTCCTACAGTTGATCTTATGATGCCGACAAATTCATTCAACTGTTCGGGAGTTAAACCGACATTCAGACAAATGGATAAATGGGAACGTAGCATGGGCTCAACACCGCCTATACTGCTGAGAACAGATATAGTAACCAATTCTCTTTCGGCAAATGTTAAAACATCCCGGTCAAAAATATCGGCGAACAGATGTTCTTTCAGAAAAATTTCTATTATGGGGGCAAAAGCGGCATAACCTTTTGAAGGCCCATCCAATGGACTTCCAATAAGCTCTTCCAAATTCTTTTTACCCCGTTCATATTTACCCCGTTCATCATTTACGGGTGATGCCTCGGCGCCTGGTTTATCGGTAATCCCTCTGGCTTTCCGTTCATCCAGTACTTCCATAAAAGTCTGCAATCCGCGTATGCTTCTTGGAAACCCGCAATACGCGTACAGGTGCACAATCACTTCCTTGATTTCATTGACGGTCAATCCGGCATCTAACCCCTCGTTCAGTGCAGTGTTTAACTGTTTAAGCTCTCCTTGTGCTGTATAAGCTGCAATCTGGATAATACTTTGTTGCCTTGCCGTTAATGCCTTACCAGATCCTACCTTGTTTTGCGCAGGAAGGCTTCCGTATAGGCAACTAATAATAGTTAATCCCAGGAGTGTTTTAAATATCAATTTTTTCACCATAATAGCAATGCTTGTTTCATTTACCATATTTCTGCTTTTGCCTGTCTTTTTTCAGAGGCGCCTATCTGGTTAAATACCACCACGTGATTGTATATAAACTCTTGACTTGAAGGCCTTTTCAATCACATCCAGTCTCGCTTTCCTGGGGTCAGGTTTGGTAACTGCGGAACCATCGGGCTGAAATTCCATGATCTCATTTGTTTTAGTTTGGAAAACAGGCCATTTGGGCAGGCCCTTACCATTTGGGTCGCTGTTCCTGGCAAAGTTAGTCCAATAGGTGTTCATCCTCTGCGCCACCTCTTGATCTTCGGGTGTTGCCTCAGGGGCGCCCCAGCGTGCATTGAGGTTATTAAATACATACGGGACTTCGGAGCCGTGTCCGGCGCCAAACGGCATCCTCTCCCTCATTGGGGTGGGGACGTAGGAAAAAAGGTACATGTAGGCCGGTTCTCCTTTTGCAACAAAAGCCCTGGCGGCGAAACGGGCTGGCTCCCCCCATACCCAGTCCGTGTTAAATTTGGTGATCACTTCAGCGAATTCCTTGTTACTATCAGGGTCGTAGGCATTTTTTGCCTCATGCTCCAGTTCCCCGAACAGGGAAAACAGTTCTTCCTTTGAATTGCTGGAATTAACAAAGCCTCCGCCGATTTCCGCACTCGCATTACCAATGAGGAGTGGAACGCTTGCCTGCCTGCCAGCTTTGTACGCGTTTTCGGCAGTCTCTACCACCAGTTTGCCGTCGAGTATAGGCCCCGGATAGGTACGTGGGCCTCCCTTGCCATCCGTTTCCTGTCCTCCGTCCACGATCTCTTCCACACTCAGGGCGCGCAGTTTGGCCAGCGCTGCTGCATCAGTGCCTTCGATCCTATGTTTACGTGCAAAGTTTATCCCGATCGTTTCCGCCGAAACGGGGTAGTAGGGGTTGGCATTTTCCTCACGGATCGGCCTTCCCGTCAGAACACCATCGCGGCCTCCGCCAGACTCACTGATCGCTTTATGGAAAAGGCCTTGTGCAGCCGGTATGGTTAATAGCGAATGTACAGAAACACCACCGGCAGAAAAACCGAAAATGGTGACATTGTCCGGGTCGCCTCCAAATGCGGCAATGTTCTCCTGCACCCACTTAAGGGCGGCGATCTGGTCCATATAGGCGTAACTGCCTTTAGGCTCCTCCGGACGCTCTTCGCTCAGGGCGGGAAATGCGAAATGGCCGAGGCGTCCCAGACGATAGTTGAAGGTCATCAGAATAACGCCTTGTTTGGCAAATTCATTTCCTGCAGTGGCGGGGCCGGAGCCGCTTCCTCCTACAAAACCGCCGCCGTGAATCCACACCATAACCGGTAGTTTGTCTTCCGGTTTGATATTGGCAGGTAGCCATAAATTGAGAAAGAGACAGTCCTCAGATGAGCCTTCAGCAGTGGTCCCAGGTGCTGCACCCCATCCTGCCTGCGCACAATCGGAGCCAAACTCGCTTGCCTCACGCATTCCTTCCCATGCAGGTACAGGTTGGGGCGGGCGCCAGCGATATTCACCAACCGGTGGAGCAGCATAGGGAATCCCCTTGAAGGCCCAGGCATCCCCCTCAGTTATCCCTCGAACAACACCTGATTTAATACGGACGGACGGCGCTTCATTCTCAGCAGGAGCAATTTGTGCGAAGGGCCATTGCGCAGTCAAAATGATTATAAATAGCCCGATCATTGTCGTTTTCATACGGCTGCATTTTTACAAAAATTGACCAAAGAACTCGTTGAGCTTGTTCATGGCCTGAGCTACATATTCAGGAACATAATAAGTCTGAATATGGGTAGCGCCTTCAATCAGGAATAACTCCTTTTCATTTGTGCCTGTAGCAAGGTTGAACGCATTGTCGGTCATGTAGAAGGTATCGGCTTTACTTCCTGCCATCATCAACAAGGGCTGATTGATCAGATCCATGCTGGTGGCTGCATCAAACTCCATAAGGTCGAGCAGGCTACTCATGGTATAGCGGAATGTGGAATTTGGGTGCGCATGGGTTCTGTTGTAATAATAATGCCCTTCGCGATACAGGTCAAACGGCATGTTGTCGGCCATTTCATCGGTCGTTTTTGCATCTGCAGCATAGCGAATTTCTTCACCTGCGGCTTCCAGGGCGCGGGCTTCTGAAGCCGCTTTTAATCGTTCCTGGATGGTAGAAAGTTGCGAGTTCATGAATCCGTTGCGCCTTACCAGGCCCGAATTAAACATGCTCAGGGTCGTCACCGCTTTAAAGCGTTTATCGGTTTGAGCTGCCTTTAGCGAATAGCCCCCGCCGCCGCAAATACCCAATAAGCCCAGGCGATCGGCATTTACGCCTGCATATTGTGTGATGAAATCTGCCATCCCACGGATGTCCTCAATGCGGTTCGCCGGTTTGTCCACATTGCGTGGCTCACCGCCGCTGGCTCCCTGATAGGAAGCATCGGCTGCAATGGTAATGTACCCTGATTCAGCTAGGGCCTGCGCATACAATCCAGCTACCTGCTCTTTAACCCCGCCGTTGGGGTGAGCTACCACTACCGCCGGATAATTCTCAGACGGGTCATAGCCGGCGGGTGTGTAAACATTAGCCGAAATATCAATGCCATTCAGTTTATAGCTGACAGGATGGATATTCACCTCACCCGATATGTTTTCTGTAATGGCACCCCGATAAACCAGGCCAAAAGGATTGGCAAGCTTGGTTTGGCCTGAAGAAATGGTGCTTGTTGTCATGAACATAACTATCAAAATATGATTGCTTATTTTTCTTTTCATCTTATTAAAACTGTTTATTCTCAAAGCAAATCCCAATCATTTATCCAAGCCTTTTTCCTTCAGCCATTCGGACATTAAATCGGCTATTTCCACATTGTTCAGGTCTGAAAACGGAAAATGCGTATTGCCTTTGATACCGATCTCAGGCAGATGCACTACTGTCACATCACCTCCGTGTTTATTCACTACATCTCTCCACAACCTGGCCATTTCAAGGCGCGCGCGCCAACCATCCGTACCGGGATTTGGATCCGGTTCAGCCGGGATATTATCGCCATAATAAATGATGACCGGGATTTTTGTAAGCTTTGAAAATTCGTTCATGGAAACACTCACCGCTTCCAGCGGGCCAGCCGCATTTTCAATGGGGGCAGGCACTTCGCCTTCAGGAAATGGAAAGCCTGAGCCAGGTTCGTAGGAGACAATGGCGCGAACGTTCGAATTTTTCATGGCTGTTGACCATCCAAATCCGCCCGCATGAGAATGTGTAACGAGAATTCCTTCACCAATTTTGTCAAAAAGCTTTGATGTAGCATCGGTAATCACCTCTTCATCAAATCCCCCAATATTGGGGGCCATTTGCCGGAAATATTGATTTAATGTTTCTTCGTCCCTGGCAAACTGCACGCCAGGGAAATAGTCGGGCCAGACGCCAATTCGAAATACGTTGAACCAGAACTGCTCATCAGGGGTAGGCGTTATAGTAGCCTCAACTGTACTGCGGCTTGCCCTTCCACGCCTTGGCTGATCGAGCAAATAGACGCTGAAGTCTCGCCTTAAAAAAATATTTTGGAACCCCTCTCTTCCATCTGGGGTAGTCTCCCATGTTTTGGAGAACTGGCCGAAGCCGTGCCAGAATACCAGGGGTAATTTCCTTGTGTTTTGGGGGGTCTGATAGAATACGTAAGCGTGGTCGCCATGAAACGTCTGGCCTTCAGGAGTGCGCTCGATCGGATCAAATGTGCCTGGATTGGTAATGACTGAACCGCCAACCGCAAAGCTGCCCTGATCCTGAATAACCATCGCCCGGTTTGCCCTGTTGACGGCACACCCTGATAATACGGTTAGGAATAAGATGGGCACGATATTCGTTGTTAGGTTTCTCATCTTTTCAGGTTTTGAAAATCACTTACTCGCATAATATTCTTCATCGGATACCGGTTGCAGCCATTCTGTTGGGCCTTTTTCCCTGCCGGTGATAGCTATCTGTATGAATTGTTGATCCGGGCTTGCGCCATGCCAGTGTGGAACATTGGGAGGGCACTTCACCACATCACCTTTACGAAGGATCTTTTTCAGGCTACCTTTTTCCTGGTAGTACCCTACGCCTCCGGTAACCAATATAATTTGCCCGGCAGGGTGTAAGTGCCAGTTCGTTCTTGCCCCCGGCTCAAAAGTCACACTCCCGGCCGCGTTGAAATTCGTGCTGTCACTCACAACCAGAGACGTCAGCCAGGCCGTACCGTGAAAATGGCCGTTTTCAATTTTTTCTCCCTTGGGGAAGATCAGGCATTCTCGTACATTATCCGGATCAGCCCCGGTTTGAGCATCAGGATTGTTACAGGAAAACACAGAAATGGCAATAGAAAACAGTGCCAGGCTTATCAGCTTATTCATATGATCTGGATAATTGGTTTCAATTCGTTGATGGCCATACAAAAATACGAAGGGCCCTTTGCTGTGGCTTATACCAATTACTGAATTGCTAACCAGGATTACGGATTCCTTACCTCTTTACTGGATTTACCCATGCCGGAGTGGTACCTTTGAGTAGAAAATATGAATTGCTTCACTATGGAAGACATCCTGAGATTTGAGGCTATCAACCAATACTGTGCCTTCAACAAGCACGAGGCTTTACATCCGCTGGTCGGTGTGATCGACCTGTCAAAGGCTGACCTGAGGCAGGGACGGCGAATGAGCTATGATTTCTATGTCGTATTTCTCAAGGAGATAAAATGTGGCGACCTGCGATATGGCTGTAATTACTATGACTATGAAGAAGGAACGCTAGTTTTTTTGGCTCCCGGCCAGGTGATCGGAGAAAACAAAGAGGAATTCTACCAACCACAGGGCCATGCTCTGGTTTTTCACCCGGATTTCATATTAGGTACATCGCTGGGCCAACGAATTCAGGAGTATACTTTTTTTTCCTATGAAGTGAACGAAGCGCTGCACCTTTCCAGCTATGAAAAAGGAATCGTCAAAGATTGCTTTGCGAAAATAGGCTTTGAATTAAGGCAACTCATCGATAAGCATACCAAGACATTGGTTATTTCAACCATTGAATTGTTCCTTAACTATTGTGTGCGGTTTTATGACAGACAATTTATTACGCGCACCCATGCCAACCAGGGTATACTTGTACGTTTTGAAAACTTGCTTACCGAATATTTCAACTCAGGCAGGGCTGAAGAGTTGGGATTACCCACTGTCGCGTACTGTGCTGAAAAGCTCTTTATATCGCCAAACTATTTGGGAGATATGATAAAGAAAGAGACGGGAAGGCCTCCACAGGAGCATATTCAGTTGAAGTTGATAAGCATCGCAAAGGAGCGGATCTTTGACCATTCGAAAAGCCTTGCTGAAATTGCTTACGAATTGGGGTTCAAACATCCGCAGCATTTTAGCCGGATGTTTAAAAAGGAGACCGGGCTGGCGCCAAGTGAATATCGAAATTTGAATTAGAGCATGGTTGGATATTGGCCAACCCACCGAACGGCAATACCGCAAATCGCAATCTGAAAATACCGGAGAAACAGCTTTTTTCCGGCCTCACTTCCCCACCCCCTCCGCGATCCGCTCCAGCAACGCCTGAAACCGCGGCAACCCCCTCAGCCCATCCAGGTTGCTGTCATTCTCATACCATTCCCGCTGGGAGATGCCATTCTCGTAGGCTTTTTCCAGGCATTCGATGGCGTCCATCTGCCGGCCGGCCAGGGCGAAGACGCAGCCCACGTTGTAGAGCACCATGGGGTCTTCCGGGGCGCGTTCCAGGGCATGACGAGCCCATTCCAGGCCGGTGTCGGTCTCGCCCAGGGCAGCCAGGCCGTTGGCCCCCAGGTAGAGGGCTCGGGTATTGTCGGGGTCGAGGAGGAGGCCGCTTTCGGCAACTTCGACGCCGCGGCGGCGGGCGGCGCGGGCCTTGTCTTCCCGGCCCAGGTCGGCGTACACCTGGCCGGCGAGGAGGAGGGACTGGAAGTCCTCGGGGCGGGCGCGGTTGGCCTCCTCGAACCAGAAGGCGGCTTCTTCCAGCTTGCCCTGAATGAAGAACAGGCGGGCGTAGAGGTATCGGGCCTCAAACAGGCGGGGGTCCAGTTCCAGGGCTTTTTCGAAGGCCTGCTCGGCCTCTTCGTAGTGTTGTTCCAGGGAGAGGGCCTGCCCGTAGGCCACGTAGGCTTCGGCCAGCCAGGGGTCGAGCTCGACGGCCTTGCGGCTTGCCCGCCCGGCGGCGAGAAGGTACTGCTCCCGGCGTTCCATATACATGTACTGGTAGGCGTAGCAGTTGGCCAGGCCGCAGTAGGCCAGGGCGTAGGACTGGTCGATGGCGATGGCCTTGCGAAAGAGCTCCATGGCGCGGGTCACCGACTGCGGGCTGAACTGGTAGTAGTGCTGCCTGCCCTGCAGGTAGAAGTCGTAGGCCCGGATGTTCTGTGTCTGCCGGCTTTGTACTCCCCGCACCCGCTTGGATATGAGCTTGACCTTGAGGTTGGCGGCGATGTTCTCGGCAATTTCGTCCTGCACCGTAAAGATATCTTCCATCCTGCGGTGGAAAGAACCGGACCAGATGTTGTACCCGGTCGTGGTATCGACCAGGGAGGCAGTGATGCGGAGCTTGCCGCCGACCACCTGGACGGAGCCTTCCAGCACCGCTTTGGCGTTCAGCCGCTGGCCGGCTTCCCGCACGTCCAGCTGCTGCCCCTTGAGGGCAAAAGAGGAGGAGCGGGCGACGACCTGCAGCCCGGGCACTTTACTGAGGGCGATGATGATCTCTTCGGCGATACCATCTCCCAGATAGTGTTTGTCGGTATTGGCATTGAGGTTGACGAAGGGCAGGACGGCGATCGTCGGCACCGGCTTTTCGGTGCGCGGCGGCGGGAATTTGGACGGCAAGCCCGGAACGGTGAGCTGGTACAGCCGCTCGGGCTCTTTAAATCCGCGCAGGAGGAACTCGCCCAGATCGGCCAGTTCCGCCCCGTGCGGCGGGGAACCCCTCATACTGCGCACGGCAGGCTGAGAGAGCAATATCTGGCCACCGTTGGCGGCGCTGCATATCCGGGAGGCCCGGTGTACCTCCAGTCCGATGTAACCGGAGGGAATGGCGATGGCGTCGCCGGTATGGATGCCCATGCGCACCCGAAACCCGATCTGCCGGGCCCAGGCCTGAACGGCGAAGGCGCGCTGGGCCATGAGGGCGGCGGCGGCGGCCTTATGGGCTTCGTTGAAAACGACGAAAAAGCCGTCGCCGGCCGTATCGACCTCTTTCCCTCCGTATTCATTCAGTACGAGGCGGATCACGTTGTGGTATTCCCGTAATACCTGAGCATAGCCTTCCCCCAGCCCGGCGAGCAACTCCGTCGACCGCTCGATGTCGCTGAAAAAAAAGGTCAACCTTTGTTTGGGCAGGCTACTGCTCATTTTTCTTCTCGAATTTGGTTGAATAGCCAGGAGAACTCACTACACCACTACTGAGGATACTCCGGAAAGCCCGTAGGCCTGGAGTGTTGGAGTAATGGAGTGTTGGAGCAATGTATGACGCCTTGCTTCCCAGGAAAACATGTATATGGCGTTAAATTCATTCCTTCAATCCTTCTTTCCCTCATTCCCTTTGGGGCCTTCCGGATCGCCCTCATTACCCCACCCCTCCACCATCTCCCATCGTGTTCTCCGCTCTTCCGAGGAACAAAGGTAAGTTCTTTTCCCTGCATCTTTGGGTAGGTGACAAAATTCATCGAAAGTCCGGCGCTACTCCCCTAATTTCCCCTCCGAAGTGATTTTTTCCTAACCAAATCCAAAACATGCATCACAAGACAACCATTGAGCCTTTTCGCATCAAAGTGGTGGAACAAATCCGCCTGACCACGGAAGCCGAGCGGCGGCAGTATTTAAAACAAGCCCAGTACAACCCCTTCCTCCTGCATTCCGATGAGGTGATCATCGACCTGCTGACCGACAGCGGCACTTCCGCCATGAGCGCCAACCAGTGGAGCGCCATCATGCGGGGCGACGAGAGTTATGCCGGCGCCAAAAGCTGGCTGCGCATGGAGTCCGTCATCAAGGATCTCACGGGCTACCCCTATATCCTGCCTACCCACCAGGGAAGAGCGGCGGAACACCTGCTGTATTCCCGTATCGGGGGGCCGGGCAAGGTGTTCATCAGCAATACCCATTTCGATACGACCCGGGCTAATATAGAATTTTCCGGGGCCACTGCCGTCGACATTCCCATCGAAGCGGGAAAACACCCCGAAGTATACCACCCGTTCAAGGGCAACCTGGACACGGAAGCGCTGGAGCAGCTGGTCGAAAAACACGGCGCAGAAAACGTCGGCGCTGTTATTCTAACCGTCACCAACAACAGCGGCGGCGGGCAACCGGTCAGCATGGCCAATGCCGCCGCGATTTCGGAGATATGCCGGCAGCACGGTATCCTGTTTATTCTCGATGCCTGCCGCATTGCCGAAAATGCATACTTCATCCGTCAGCGGGAAGAAGGCTATAAGGAGAAAAGCTACCGCGATATCGCCAAGGAGATGTTCTCTCTGGCAGACGGCTGTATCATGAGCGCCAAGAAAGACGGGCTGGTCAACATGGGCGGCTTCCTTGCACTCAAAGACCTGGACCTGGCCCTGAAGTGCCGTACGGTACTTATCATTACCGAGGGATATTCTACCTACGGCGGGCTGTCGGGCCGCGATATGGAAGCTATTGCCACCGGCCTGGAGGAAGTTTTTGAGGCCGACTACCTGAACTACCGGATCAAGAGCACCGCCTATATGGGCGAGAAGCTGCGGGAGATCGGCGTGCCTCTGATCTGGCCTCCCGGCGGGCACGCCATCTACGTTGACGCCAAAGCCTTCTATCCCCACATCCCGGTGGAGGAATTCCCGGGGCAGGCGCTTGTCTGTGAGCTGTACCTAAAGGCCGGCATCCGCTGCTGCGAGATCGGCTCGGTCATGTTCGGCAGGTACGATGAGGATGGAAAACTCATCCCCGCCGCGATGGAGCTGGTGCGCCTGGCCATCCCGCGCAGGGTGTACACCCAGAGCCATGTCGATTACGTGGTGGAGACTTTTCGCGAGCTGGAGCAGGAAAGAGATCGGGCGCATGGATACCGGATCACCTATGAGCCTCCCTTCCTGCGGCATTTTACGGCGCGGTTTGAGCCGGTGGTTTGAGGTGGGAGCCGGCAGGAGGTTATTGGTTGTTGGTTTTTAGTTGTTTGTTTCCCCGCCCGGAGCTCTCCCGGCAACAAACAACAGTCAGCGAACAACACTGGTGGCAAGTCCTTATTCAACCACCTCCATCAGCGTCCGGAAAGCCACATATTTGTCCTTATAGCGGCCCGCATGGTCTTTCTGCAGCCGGGGGGCAAATTTTTCCTGATACTGTTGAAAAGCCTCCATGTCCGGGCAGAAATACTGGGTGGCGTAGGTGATGCCGTCGGATTCGTCGACGCCCAGCAGGCGGCACAGCTTGTATTCGGTGAACAGGCCGGTGGCCAGCACGTCGGGGATGTGCACTTCCTTCATCCACCGGAGCCAGTCTTCGTGGACGGAGTGGTCGACTTTTACGGTGACGTTGTAGAGGATCATGGTTTGCACTTAAGTTTTCAGGAGAACTTCAAAGCCTCCCGGGTGAAATCCAGAAAAGTGGGTAAGTGGTTTTCAATAATCGACTGCACAACAGCCAGGTCCAATTTAGTATAATTGTGAATGGCAATATTCCGGAAACCTACCATACCGGATAATTCCCGGGTGAGCTTTTCGTCAATAATCCCCGCTTCCCGAAGCAGTTCGAACGCTTGCCTGCTATTTTGCGGAATACCGAGCTGTTTTATTTTTACCAGGTGGTTGGCCAGGCCGATGGAAAGCTCGCAGGCGCGTTGCAGGTTGAGAATAACGGCATCCTGGCGCATATGGTTCGTCTCGAAGTCTTTTTCGTGGCCGATGTAGTCCTCCTTTACCCTTTGGGTACATCGCTCGATACTGGCTACTTTGTTGAGAATGACGGAATCAGCCATAAATTCTTCCTCGTTTTTTCACCTCTGCAACGATATCCCGCCGTTCCAGCTCCAGCCGCTGGTACATCGAATAGGCGATCATATCGAAAGTATCACAGTACGCCCGGTCATTACAGTATATCCGTTGGCCTGTGGATACGATGACGAACCGGAAATCGGTACTGGCCTCCTGCAGGCCAACCAGGTCAACCGCTTCTACCTGGAGCATATCTGCCAGTTCAACGCTCCATTCCCAACGTTGCATGGCCGTTGGCGAATGCCCCCATTTCACCAGAAAGGCAATATCCACATCGCTATCAGGCCGTGCACGCCTTTCCGCCCGGCTGCCGAACAAATAAATGCCCTTTAGCGCAGGAAGGCGCTCCGATAAAAAACCGATGATCTGTTGGTTGACATCCATAACTGTGGTAAGATAGGGAGTTTTCCGGCGGAGTGCAACCGGGCTTGATTGTTATATGGCTATATGGCTGGGGCAATTGGGCGCGCCGTCAAGGGAGGACACTGCCAGCAAAACAATCCAACCCTCAAGCAATTTAACCATTGCCCGGGAGCCAGGCGATCAACGCTATGCCTCTGAAGCAATAGGGGGTAAAACAAGACAAAAGGCCTCCGCCCCACTACATATTCCTCCGATACTGCCCCCCCACCTCATACAGGGCATGGGTAATCTGCCCGAGCGAGCAGTACTTCACCGTCTCCATCAGCTCTTCGAAGGTGTTGCCGTTCTGAATGGCCACTTCCTGGAGGCGGCGCAGCATCTTCGGCCCTTTCTCTTCTTTCGCTTTACGCAGGTTGCGCTGGGTCTCGATCTGGGCTTCCTTCTCCTCTTGGGCGGCGCGGATCACCTCATTGGGCCGGATGGTCGGCGAGCCTTCCTTGTTGAGGAAGGTGTTGACCCCGATGATGGGCAATTCGCCGGTATGCTTGAGGGTCTCGTAGTAGATGCTCTCGTCCTGGATCTTGCTGCGCTGGTACATGGTTTCCATGGCGCCGAGGACGCCTCCGCGTTCGGTGATACGGTCGAACTCCATCAGGACGGCCTCTTCCACCAGTTCGGTCAGCTCTTCGATGATGAAGGAGCCCTGAAGCGGGTTTTCGTTCTTGGCCATTCCCAGCTCGTGGTTGATGATCATCTGTATAGCCACGGCTCGGCGCACGCTCTCTTCGGTGGGGGTGGTGATGGCCTCGTCGTAGGCGTTGGTGTGCAGGCTGTTGCAGTTGTCGTAGATGGCGTACAGGGCCTGCAGGGTGGTGCGGATGTCGTTGAAACTGATCTCCTGGGCGTGGAGGGAGCGGCCGGAGGTCTGTATGTGGTACTTCAGCTTCTGGGAGCGCTCGTTGGCGCCGTATTTGTACTTCATGGCCTTGGCCCAGATGCGGCGGGCCACCCGGCCGATGACGGCATATTCGGCGTCTACCCCGTTGGAGAAAAAGAATGAGAGGTTGGGCGCGAAATCGTCGATCTTCATCCCCCGCGAGAGGTAGTATTCCACGAAGGTGAACCCATTGGCCAGGGTGAAGGCCAGCTGGGTGATCGGGTTGGCGCCTGCCTCGGCAATGTGGTAACCGGAGATGGACACGGAGTAAAAATTCTTCACCTTGTTCCAGATGAAGTACTCCTGCATGTCGCCCATCAGGCGGAGGGAGAATTCCGTGGAGAAGATACAGGTATTCTGCGCCTGGTCTTCTTTCAGGATATCGGCCTGCACCGTGCCGCGCACCGTGGAGAGTGCTTTGGCTTTCAGTTCGTTATAAACGCTTTCTTCCAGCACCTGGTCGCCGGTAATACCCAGCAGGAGCAGGCCCAGGCCATTATGGCCTTCCGGTAAGCCTTCTGCATCTTTCGGGACATCAATCCCCTGTGGTGAGGAAAGGCCTCTGCGATAGGTGGGCCGGGGCAGCCCCCGGCCGTCATAAAGTTCTTTGAGTTTGGCTTCCACTTTACCCTCCAGCCCGTTCTTGCGGATGTACTTTTCACACTGCTGGTCGATAGCTGCGTTCATGAAGAAGGCGGCGATGGTGGCGGCCGGCCCGTTAATGGTCATGGAAACGGACGTCTTGGGGTCGCAGAGGTCGAAGCCGGAATAGAGCTTTTTGGCGTCGTCCAGGCAGCAGACGCTTACGCCGGAGTTGCCTACTTTGCCGTAGATGTCGGGCCGGTAGTCCGGGTCTTCCCCGTAGAGGGTAACGGAGTCGAAAGCGGTAGACAGGCGCGCCGCCGGCATGTCGAGGGAGAGGTAGTGGAAGCGTTTGTTGGTGCGTTCCGGGCCGCCCTCGCCGGCGAACATGCGGGTGGGGTCTTCGCCCTGGCGCTTGAAGGGGAACACGCCGGCAGTGTAGGGGAAATCTCCGGGTACATTTTCCTGAAGTACCCAGCGGAGGATCTCGCCCCAGTCTTTGAAACGAGGCAGCACCACTCTCGGGATGCGCGAATGAGAGAGCGTTTCCGTGTAGGTGGGCACTCTTATTTCTTTCCCCCGTACTTGATAAACATACTCATCGGCAGCATAGGCGGCCTTCTTTTCCTCCCAGCCGTCGAGAATGCGCTTGCAGTCGCCGTCCAGGTCGAGCTCCAGGTCCTCGTAGGCCTTTTTCAGCCCGTTCAGGGTTTCGGCTTTATTGGGGACGTTTTCCTGCTTTTCTATGGTTTCTATGGAGTGTTTCAGCCCGAACAGCTGGCGGGCGATGGCCACCTGCCGTTCTACCCAGCTGTCGTAATTGCGGTTGTTGTCGGAAATCTCGGAGAGGTAGCGCACCCGCTTGGGCGGTATGATGTAGATCTTTTCACTCATCTCATCCGGGCTGTGGAAATCAGACTTCAGCGGGGCGTTCGTCCGTTCCATAATAGTATCCATCAATGCCCGGTAGAGGGTATTGGTGCCCGGGTCGTTGAACTGGGAGGCGATGGTGCCGAAAACCGGCATTGCGTCCAGGCTTTTGCCAAAGAGCTGGTGGTTGCGCTGGTACTGCTTTTTAACATCACGCAGGGCGTCCTGAGCGCCGCGCTTGTCGAATTTGTTGATGGCGATGATGTCGGCGAAGTCGAGCATGTCGATCTTCTCCAGCTGGGTGGCGGCGCCGTAATCCGGCGTCATCACATATAGGGACACATCTGAGTGGTCGACGATCTCGGTGTCGGACTGGCCGATGCCGGAAGTCTCCAGGATGATGAGGTCGAACTGTGCCGCCTTCAGGATGTCTATTGCCGCCTGTACGTGTTTGGACAGGGCCAGGTTGGATTGCCGGGTGGCCAGCGAGCGCATGAATACGCGGCCGTCGGCCAGGGTGGAGGTGATGGAATTCATCCGGATGCGGTCGCCCAGCAGGGCGCCGCCCGTCTTGCGCTTGGAGGGGTCGACGGAAATGATGGCGATGGTTTTGTCCTCAAAATCCATCAGGAAGCGGCGCACCAGTTCATCCACCAGGCTGGACTTGCCGGCCCCGCCCGTACCGGTAATGCCCAGCACGGGGATAACCTTGCCTTCCACCTCCTGGCGGAGCTTGTCCAGCCAGTCGCGGTTCTTATCCGGGAAGTTCTCTATGGCGCTGATCATGCGCGCCAGCACCATGGGGTCTTTGTCTTTATATTCTTTCAGCTGGCCGTTGAGGCTGGCGCCGACGGGAAAGTCGCATTGTTCCAGCACGTCGTTGATCATGCCCTGCAGGCCCATCTGGCGGCCGTCGTCGGGGGAGTAAATGCGCGTGATGCCGTAATCGTGCAGCTCTTCGATCTCTTCGGGCAGGATGGTGCCGCCGCCGCCGCCGAATATCTTGATGTGGCCGGCGCCCTTTTCCTTCAGCAGGTCGTACATGTATTTGAAGAACTCATTGTGGCCGCCCTGATAAGAAGTGATGGCGATGCCCTGGGCATCTTCCATGATGGCGGTTTCCACGATCTCCTTGACGGAGCGGTTGTGGCCGAGGTGGATGATCTCCGCGCCGGAGCTTTGCATGATGCGGCGCATGATATTGATGGCGGCGTCGTGGCCGTCGAAGAGGGAAGCGGCGGTGACGATCCGAACTTTATTTTTTGGCTGGTATGGTGCTGCCGTTTGCATAGCTGGCTTTATTGGTTAAAAGGCGTGCGAAATTACGAAAATTTTGTGGCTAATGATATAAGGCCTGTGAGGCAGAAAATGTTTAGCAGCAGGGGCGGCCCGGAGTTTTTCCCCGAACCGCCCCTGCTGCTAAATATTTTCTAAAAACAGCCTACAAAAACATATCCATCGACCTTATCACTTCCTTGAAGGTAGGCTCTTCCGGCGCATACACCATCTCGATGTCCAGCGCCATTACCAGGTGCGATAAGGCATTTGCGCCCATTGTGGAATGAAGAGTTCGCCTCTCTTTCTCACCCCAGGAATTCCAGCAGTTCAATCACGATCTTCCGCATCTTGGGCTCCGCTTCCTGCGCCACGGTGATTACATCCTCGTGGGTCGTCTCCCGGATCTCTTCCAGCGGGTAGCATTTGTTGGTGGCTACCGACATGGCCATTACATTGAGGCCCATGTGTTTGGCGACGAGCACTTCCGGTACGGTGGACATGCCCACGAGGTCGGCCCCGATGATGTGGAAAAAATTGTACTCGGCCGGCGTTTCCAGGTTGGGCCCCTGCAGGGCCAGGTAGACGCCCTCGTGGGCGCGGATGCCGTGCTTTTGGGCGATTTCCAGCCCTTTGGCGTTCAGCTGCCGGTTGTAGGTGTACAGCATATCGGGGAAGCGGGGGCCGAGGCGTTCATCGTTGGGGCCGCGCAGGGGGTTGTCGGGCTGCATGTTGATGTGGTCCCGGATGAAGACGATATCGCCGGCCATGATGTGCTGGTTGGCGCTGCCGGCGGCATTGGACAGGATGAGCAGCTCGACGCCCAGGAATTTCATTACCCGTATGGGAAAGGTGATCTGCAGGGCGGTATAGCCTTCATAGTAGTGAAATCGCCCGGCCATGGCTACTACCGGCTTGTCGGCGAGGTGTCCGAAGACGAGCTTGCCCTTATGGCCCTTGACGGTGGAGGTGGGGAAGTGGGGGATATCGCCATAGGGGATCTCCGCTACCGTGTCGATCTCATCGGCCAGGCCGCTCAGGCCGGTGCCGAGGACGATGCCGCAGCGGGGATGGAAATCTGTCTGGTTGCGGATATAGTTGAATGCTTCCTGGATCTGGTTGTAAAGTGGCGTTTGATCTTTCATGCCGCCAAAATACGGACTCAGGCAGAAATGGGAGTAGTTTCGGGCAGGGTTTATCGCCCATAGGCTCAATCCACGATCATCTTCTCCCTGTCCAGTTGCTGCTGCACTATATTCTCCGGCAGTTCCCGGTACTCATATTCCTGGTTGCGCAGCTGGGGGGTAAAGCCCGCTTCGCGGATGGCCTCCTGAATACCCTGGGCGGTGAAGCGGAAGCGGGCGCCGGCGGCGGAGACGACGTTCTCTTCGATCATGATGGAGCCGAAGTCGTTGGCGCCGGCGTGGAGGCAGAGCTGGGCCACCTGCTTGCCGACCGTCAGCCAGGAAGCCTGTATGTTGGTGATGTTGGGCAGCATGATGCGGCTCATGGCGATCATGCGTACATATTCGTCGCCCGTGCAGGTGTTGCGGGCGCGCTTTAGGCGCCGGAGGATGGTATCTTCGTCCTGGAACGGCCAGGGGATGAAAGCGATGAAGCCCTTGGCGCCTTCCGGCTTTTGGGCCTGTACCTCGCGGATGCGCACGAGGTGGTCCATGCGTTCGTAATTGGTCTCGATGTGACCGAACATCATAGTGGCCGAGGTGGTTAGGCCCACCTTGTGGGCGGCGTGCATGATGTCGAGCCATTCCTGGCCGCCGCATTTGCCTTTGGAGATGAGGCGGCGCACCCGGTCGCTGAGGATCTCGGCGCCGGCGCCGGGGAGGGAGTCCAGCCCGGCATCTTTGAGCGCCTGCAGCACCTCGATATGGGTGGATTTTTCCAGTTTGGTGATGTGGGCCACTTCGGGCGGCCCCAGGGCGTGCAGCTTGAGGGTGGGGTAGAGTTCCTTCAGCTGCCGGAAGAGTTTGGTGTAGAAGCCCAGCCCCAGATCGGGGTGGTGGCCGCCCTGCAGCAGCAGTTGCTCGCCGCCGTAGCGGAAGAGCTCATCGATCTTCTCTTTGTATTGTTCTATAGTGGTTATATAGGATTCTTCGTGGCCCGGGCGGCGGTAGAAGTTGCAGAATTTGCAGTTGGCGATGCAGACGTTGGTCGTGTTGGAGTTGCGATCGATGATCCAGGTGACGGTGTTGTTGGGTACATGGCGCTGCCGCAGCTTGTTGCCCACGTACATCAGTTCGGCGGTGGAAGCCTTTTCAAAAAGAAAGACTCCTTCTTCAGCGGTAAGGGGTTCCAGGTTCAGCGCCCGGTGCAGTAACTCATCAACCTTCATGTGCTCGATATTGTTTACGTGGTAAAATGTCTCTTCTGAATCACTAATGAGAAGAACAAAGATAGCAAAGTCAGGTTTAGCGAAATTCAAAAAATACTGAAAGTTTGAAATATCGCATTGAAACCTATCATTTTCACCGGCCTGTTGCCTGGTAGTTATAAAATGCTTATATTTGCGTCAGTTAGTGAAAGAACTCGGAAGAGGGAACCCCAGGTTCCCTCTTTTTAATTCTACAATAGTACTGTGATAGAATCTAAGATCGAATCTCTCCTGGAGGCGAAATTTCAGGAAGAAGAGTTTATAGACTGTTTCCTCATTGAAGTGAAATCTCACGCCAATAACAAGCTTGACGTTTTCATTGACAGTGATACCGGAGTTACCTTTGAGAAGTGTCAGCAGATTAGCCGTTACCTGGAACAATACCTCGACGAAGAAGGCTGGATGGGCGACAACTACGTACTGGAAGTGTCTTCGCCGGGCGTGAGTCGCCCGCTGAGGCTAAGAAGACAGTACCCCCGGAACATCGGCCGCAAAGTGGAGGTCAGCCTTAAACAAGGCGATACAAAGGAAGGCACGCTGGTGGCCGTGGGAGAAGAAGACATCACTCTGGAGGAGAAGATCCGTATAAAGGAAGGCAAGAGAAAGAAAGTACAGGCCCTTCAAACCCGGATACCTTTTGAAGACATTAAAAAGACTGTTGTTAAAATATCATTCTAAATCCGCAATACAATGATGAACCTGGTGGATACTTTCTCGGAATTCAAAGCCGGGAAAAATATAGACCGTCCGACCATGGTGCGTGTGCTGGAAGATGTATTCCGCACGCTGATTCGCAAGAAGTTCGGCACGGACGAAAACTTCGACGTAATTGTCAACACGACTAAAGGTGACCTCGAACTCTGGCGTGTGCGCGAGATCGTACCCGATGGTGAGGTGACGGACGACCGCAGCCAGATCTCCATATCCGAGGCCCTGTCCATCGATGAAGATTACGAGATCGGCGAGGAATGCTACGAGCAGCTTCATCTGGAGGACTTCGGCCGGCGCGCCATCATGGCCGCCCGGCAGACGCTGATCTCCCGGATCATGGAGCTGGAAAAAGATGAAGTCTACCGCCGGTACAGCGAACGCGTGGGCGAGATCGTCGTCGGCGAAGTGCACCAGATCCTGAAACGCGAACTGCTCATCCTGGATGACGCCACCGGCACCGAACTGGTGCTGCCCCGTCCGGAAATGATCAAGGGCGACTTCTTCCGCAAGGGGGATATGGTGCGCGGCGTGATCAAAAAGGTGGAGATGAAAAACAATAACCCGGTTGTTATTGTATCCCGTACGGACAGCCTGTTCCTCGAAAAACTACTGGAACAGGAAGTACCGGAGATCGAGGACGGCCTGATCACCGTACGCCGGATCGTGCGCATCCCCGGCGACCGCGCGAAGGTTGCGGTCGAATCCTACGATGACCGCATCGACCCCGTAGGCGCCTGCGTCGGTATGAAGGGGTCGCGCATACACGGCATTGTCCGGGAGTTGCACAATGAAAATATTGACATTGTCAACTATACCAATAATGCCACGCTCTTCATCCAGCGTGCCCTCACGCCGGCCAAGGTCACTTCCATAGACCTGGACCTGGAAAAGCAGCACGCCAATGTGTTCCTCGAGCCCGACCAGGTTTCCCTTGCCATTGGCAAGGGCGGGACCAATATTAAACTGGCCAGCCGCCTGACCGGCTTCGAGATCGACGTCTACCGCAATACGGTGGATGAGATCGAGATCGACGATGTGGAACTGGAAGAATTCAAGGACGAGATCGATGACTGGGTGATCGAAGCGCTGAAGAACATCGGTTGCGATACCGCCAGAAATGTACTCGAACTGAGCAAGGAAGAGCTGCTGCGCCGCACCGACCTGGAGGAAGAAACGGTCGATGAAGTGCTCAATATACTGGCAGCGGAGTTCGAAGAGGAAGAAGAACAGTAAAAAGCGAACTCTTTTTCCCGTGATTGTGTTCGATTGAAGTACAAACGGCTTAAAATGAAAGCAAAACGAGGGATTTTTCTCGTTTTTATTTAAACAGATTTACTGAATAGACAGTAATCATTTTATCTTTGCAGAAGTACTCAGGGTATTCCTCACGGAATATCCTGAGTGTTTATAAGGATTTTCAACTTCGGTGGGCAAAAGTTTTTCTCCAAATCGCCTCTTATTTTATTCATCCAAAAAAGATAATAAGATATGTAAGGAAAATAATTCTTTCTGAGAAAAGCTTTTGCTTATCGGTGAACGTTGCATCAGTACTAAAACTTCATAATGGCGAAACGTTTAATTAAGATAGCAAAAGAGTTAAATGTGGGGACAACTACTATTGTTGAGCATCTCACCAATAGTGGTTTCGAAATTGAGAACAAGCCTACCGCTAACGTTACGGACGAGATGTATGCGGAGTTGCTCAAGGAGTTCCAGAAGTCTATAGCTATCAAGGAGAAAGCTGACCAACTGGTCATCGGAAACCGCCCAACATCTGCTCCACCTAAAGAAAAGAAAAAAGACATCCTTCCACCACCACCACCCGCCAAGGAAGAAGTTTCCAAAAAGAAGCCGGAACAGCCTGAGCCTAAGGCGGAGCCTTCTGCCGAAAATGGCAAAGAACGCCAGGCCGAGGAGCCGGCACGCCCTCAGGCCAAACTCAAAGTGCTCGGCAAGATCGACCTGGAGAGCCGCCTGAAGCCCAAATCCAGGGAAGCGGAACCCGAACCCGTTCAAGAAAAAACGGAAAAGCCGGAAGCCAAGAAGGAAAGTTCCAGGCCAGAGCTCAAACCCGAGCCTAAGGCCGAACAGAAACCGGAACCGAAAGCGGAAAAAGTTCCGGAGCCGGAAAAGGAGGCCAAAGCTGAAAAGAAAGCCGAAGAACCAATCGAGCCGCCCAAAGAGAAACCTGTCCTCGAAGAAAAGGCGGAAGAAAAACCGGTTGAGCCCAAGGAAGAAAAAGCAGCCGAAAAGAAAAAGGAAGAACCTAAGGAACCGGCCGAACAGCCCAAGGCGAAAGAAGAACCCGCTCCGGCTGAGGAAGCGCCGGCTGAGGCTAAAGGCGATGAAGCAGAGCCCAAAAAAGCCGCTAAGGAAGATGTTGTCCGGGCCGAAGCTCCTGAACTCAGAGGGCTCAAGATTCTGGGCAAGATCGATGCCGATAAGCTCGAACGCCCCAAGCGCAAGAAGAAAAAGGAAAAAAAGGAAACCAAAACCGAAGACAAGAAGAAAAAGGCTCCCACCGGTGCTTCTTCCGACCAGGAAAAGCAACCGCGTAAGAAACGCAGAAGGACCCGCAAAAAGGTCGCTGCCACCTCGGAAGGCGCCAGAGGAGCCGGTGCTGCCGGAGGAAGAGGCAGGCGCTCCCGCGGCAGAAAAGAAGAGGATATAAAGGAGGTTTCCCAAAAGGAGATCGAAGAAAAGATCAAGGCCACTATGGCCCGCCTTTCCGGTGGCGGCAAGAAGAAGCGCCAGAAAATGCGCCGCGACAACCGCGAACGCCTTCGCGAACGCCAGGAACAGCGAGAGCAGGAAATGCAGCCTGAAAACCTTCAGGTCACCGAGTTCGTCTCCGTCCAGGAACTGGCCAATATGATGGACGTTCCCGTTACCGATGTGATCACTACCTGTATGAACCTCGGCGTGATCGTCTCCATCAACCAACGTCTCGATGCCGAGATCATCGAGCTGGTCGCTGAAGAGTTCGGCCACGAAGTGGAATTCATCAGCGCCGAGGAGCATGTCGAAGAAGAAGAAGAGATCATCGATGATCCGGAAGACCTGGAACCGCGGGCCCCGATCGTGACCGTGATGGGCCATGTAGACCACGGTAAAACTTCACTGCTTGACTACATCCGCAAGGCAAGCGTCGTGGAAGGAGAGGCCGGTGGTATTACCCAGCACATCGGCGCCTATGAAGTAATGGTAGGGGCCGACAACCGCCGGATCACCTTCCTCGATACACCGGGCCACGAAGCCTTTACCGCCATGCGTGCCCGGGGAGCCAAAGTGACCGATATCGCCGTGATCATCATCGCGGCCGACGATAACATCATGCCACAAACCAAGGAAGCCATCAGCCACGCCCAGGCAGCTGGTGTGCCCATGGTGTTCGCCATCAACAAGGTGGATAAACCGGACGCGCATCCCGAACGCATAAAGCAGGAGCTGGCATCCATGGACTTTCTGGTGGAAGACTGGGGCGGTAAGTACCAGTCTCAGGACATCTCCGCCAAAACCGGCCATGGGGTCGATGAACTCCTCGAAAAGATCCTCCTGGAAGCCGAAATGCTGGAACTGACCGCCAACCCGGACCGGGAGGCGATCGGAACCATACTGGAAGCTTCGCTGGACAAAGGGCGCGGTTATGTGGCCAAGGCCCTCGTGCAAACCGGTACTCTGGAGATTGGCGACCCGGTCGTTGCGGGCGAGCATTCCGGTAAGGTGAAGGCCATGTTCAACGAACGCGGCAAACGCGTCGATGAAGCGGGGCCTTCCACACCGATACTCATCCTTGGGCTCAGCGGCGCCCCTCAGGCGGGTGAACGCTTCAAAGTGACGGAAAACGAACAGGAAGCCCGGCATATTGCTTCCAAGCGGGCACAGATTGCACGCGAACAGGCCAACCGGGCCACCAAGCGGATCAGCCTCGACGAGATCGGCCGGCGCCTGGCACTGGGTAACTTCAAGGAGCTCAACCTCATCGTCAAAGGGGATGTGGATGGTTCTGTCGAAGCCCTGTCCGATTCCCTCATCAAGCAGTCGATCGAGACGGTGCAGGTGAATGTCATCCATAAGGCCGTGGGCCAGATCGTCGAATCCGATGTGCTGCTGG
>CAYQKY010000028.1:0-59719 GCA_964418125.1 uncultured Phaeodactylibacter sp. | reverse complement strand
CCGCTCACAGCTCGACGTCCTCGTATCGGATTTTATCCTCAACCTCTCGGCTTCGCCATTCAGCTTTACGCAGGCCCGCACGCGCATCCGCATCGTGCAGGCCAATGTGCGGCGCTACGGCATCCCGATGTTCTATGTCAACCATTGCGGCGCGCAGACCGAGCTGATCTTCGACGGCGGCTCCCTGGTGGTCTCGCCCGACGAGAAGGTCTTCGACGAGCTGCCCTATTTCGAAGAATGTATCCGCACTTATGAACTGGAAGAAGTGAAAAAGGGAGGACGCCACAATGAGCAGCCCAAAGAGAAAATGCCCCTGATCCACGACGCCCTGATCACCGGCATTCGCGATTACTTCCGCAAGCTGGGCTTCCGCCGGGCCATCCTCGGCCTGTCCGGCGGGATCGACTCGGCACTGGCCGCCGTGCTGGCGGCGCGCGCCCTGGGGCCGGACAATGTGCGGGTGTTGCTGATGCCCTCTCAGTTCTCCTCCGGCCATTCCATCCACGATGCCCGGCAACTGGCGGAAACACTGGGCATACAGTACGACATCATCCCCATCGGGGGCATCTACGATGCTTTCCTGGAGGCGCTGAAGCCCCACTTCTGGGCACAGGAATTCAACATAGCTGAAGAGAACCTGCAGGCCCGCGCCCGCGCCAACCTGCTGATGGCCATGAGCAACAAGTTCGGCAACATCCTGCTCAACACTTCCAACAAGAGCGAAGCGGCCGTCGGCTACGGCACCCTCTACGGCGACATGTGCGGCGGATTGTCCGTCATCGGCGACCTCTATAAAACGGAGGTCTTCGATCTGGCGCGCTACATCAACCGGGACGGAGAGGTGATCCCTGAGAACACGATCACCAAGCCTCCTTCCGCCGAGCTGCGTCCAGGCCAGAAGGATACCGACAGCCTGCCTCCCTACGATGAACTGGATGAAATCCTGTTCCATTACATCGAAAAGCGCAAAAGCCCGCAGGACATCATCGGGATGGGCTACGACGAGAAGCTGGTGAGGAGGGTGCTGCGCCTGGTAAACGTCAACGAGTTCAAGCGCTACCAGATGGCGCCGGTGCTAAGGGTCTCGGATAAGGCCTTCGGCATGGGGCGGAGGATGCCGATCGTGGGGAAGTATCTGGCTTGATTCGGGGTTCGGAATTCGCAGGTTCGCAGGTTCGGAATTCGCAGGTTCGCAGGTTCGCAGGTTCGGAATTCGCAGGTTCGCATTTCCAGACAGGGGCCGCCGAACACCGAATACCGAACACCGAACAACCGAACACCGAATACCGAATACCGAACAACCGAACCCCGAACACCGAACCCCGAACAACCTAATCCTTAAACCTCAGCTTCACCGTCTCTCCGATGCCGCAGCCGACGGGGACGGACTGGCCTTCCTTCAGGCCGCGCATGAATCCATCCTGGCGGGCGGGCATGGCGTCGGAGTACTGGCCGATGCGTTTGTTGGCGTCGTCGGCCACTTCGCCATCGATGGAGCGGGCGTAGCTGTACTTTTCGATCGCTGCCAGTACGGCCAGGCGGGAGTTCCAGTCATCGCAGCCGCGGCCCATTTTGGCGTAGGCGTCGCCGATGAGGATATAGGGGCGCCCCCAGCCCGGTTTGAGGCTGGCGGCCTGGCGGGCGGCGGAGAGGGCGCCGCCGGCATTGTTCTGGCGGTACAGTTTGATGGAAGCGATGCTGTAGTAGACCTGAGCGCGGGCGTCGGCGTCGGTGGCCGTAGACAGGCACTCTTCGTAGCGGTCCAGGGCGCGGCCGTATTCGCCTTCCTGCTGCAGCTGGCTGGCATCGTAGCAAGGGTTGTTCCTGCGGCGTTCCACTTCCAGGTCGGCATTGATCCTGGCGGCCAGAGTTTCGTAGGCGGTTTTGATCTCCACCATCTTGGTTTCGGTGCTGTCGCAGCCCTGCTGCAGGAGTTTTACGTAAACATACTGAATGACCTTCAGGCTGTCCTTATTATTCTCGTACTCGGGGATGAGTTTCTTCTTGAAATAAGCGCAGTCGAACACTTCGTCTTCGATCTCCTTGAAATGGGCGGCCATCCGCACTTTGGCGGATTCGTAGTAGGCGCCGTAGCGTTCGTTGCCGGCGATATTATGGTCGGCGATCTCCTCCAGTTTGGTGTAGAGGTCCTGTGTTTCCTGCTGGCTGATCTTCCTGGATTTGTAGAAATAGACCAGGATTTGCCCCATGGGCTCCAGCAGTATATATTCCGAATTATCGCCTCCCAGTTCCAGGGCTTTTTTAAAGGCCTCGAAGGTAGGCTCCTGGTAGCCGTATTCCGGCATGTAGAACATATCGAAGGCTTTGCGGCCCATCAGGAAGGCTTCGTTTTCGTAGCATTTGGCCTGTTGGTCATACAATTCCAGTATTTTGGCGGCCAGCTCCTTTTTTTCCGTTTCGCCTGTTGCCCGCTTGTATTTCACGCGGAGCAGGTCGCGGCCGTCGGAGTAATGGGAGGGGCGCTGCCCGTCGGCGGCAGGAGCGATATCGTAGGCTTTTTGCCAGTTATTGAAAGCCAGGTTGAATTCTTCGGCGCTGAGTTTTTCCAGGTCGGCGGCATCTTTACCTTTTACGACGCCGCGGTACAGCACGTGGGCATTTTCTGCCTCTTCCTTCCGGGGAGAGTTGTTCCACGTCTCACACTGTGCCAGGGCGGGGCCTGCCTGAAGGCTAACCAGGAGGAACATTATGAACGAAAAGCGTAATACCTTCATGATTAATTAAATTTTCGTTTGAAAAACCAAGTGTTATCGTTGAGTGTAAATCCCAATACCATTTTGACGTAAGTTTCCCGCAAAGTATCGGCCAGGCCGAACTGCCCGGCTTCCAGCGAAAGGTTGAGGAAGGAGACCCGTTGCCGGCTCATGATGATCGGGAGCCCGAAACCGGCGGTGAGGGCGTATTCTTTGAGTTGCTCGCCCCCGAAACTGCGTGGGTCCTGCCCGTAGAAAAAGCCCAGGCGGTAACGCACCCGTTCGAAGTAGTTGTTGTAAGACTGAAAATCCGGCACCCATTCCAGGCCGGCCCGGAGGCGCCAGGTATCGGCCAGGGGCGATTCGGATTTGGCCTCATTGACATATTCGCTCCATCGTTGCAGGTTATATTCCACGCCCAGGCGGAAGTCGTTGCGGTTTTCGTAAAGCAGGCCGAAGGAGAGCGCGGACGGCAATGTCCCGCTCTGTTCCAGCCCCGTTTCATTGAGGATGGTATCCTGTACGTTGTAGCTGGAATTGAAACGTTCGGCGAAGCGCTGGGTATCGGTATTGAAATTATCCCTGGAGTTACCGTATAGCCCGATGACCAGGCGCCGCCCGGAAGGTTCCTGTTCGCCGTTGGCGTTGAGCCTTTTGAAGTCGTGGGTGTACTGCAGGCCTGCTTCCCAGAAGAAGCCGTTGAGGCTGATTTCGTCGAGGAATTCGGTGATGTAGGCCAGTTCGAGGCTGTCGAAGGCCACTACCCGGCTGTTGGTGAGCTGGCCGAAGAGGTAACCGGCCGTGAGGCCGGCGCTCAGGCCCTTATAGCTGATGGAATTACTCCAAAGCAGGCGGTTGGTACCGCCGGTGCCTTTCAGCAGGTTGGTCGTCTTCCCCAGTTCTTCCTGTTCCGTGATGGCCTCTATATTGTAGCCGACCACGGTATAGGGTTGCAGGGCAAAGGCCATGCCCAGGCCCAGCGGCGAGCGCTTGCGGTCCAGCGCCTCGTTGATCGGGTTGATGATGGGAAAGCCCAGCGCCAGATAGTTCAGGTTGCCGCTCCAGATGCCCTCTGAGGCGCTTCCGCTCTTCAGGGTGGAATACTGAGCGTTCATGCCTACCTCAAAAGCGGTAGCCTGCAGGTGGGACAGGGAAGCCGGGTTGGCCAGGTTGAGGTGGTAAGGGTCGTTGAAGGCAGCGCTTAGCCCCCCCATTCCGGCAGGGCCGGCATAGTATTGGTTGATGAAATTGCCCAGCCCGTAACGGGAGTAGGGAGAGTTGATCTTGGGAGTGATGGAAGCGTTTTGCGCAAGCATAGCCAATGTGTAGCAACCGAGGGCTATCGTTCCAGCAATTCTACTCCAAACGCTTGACATTATAATTTAAGATTTGATCCAGCCCAATGAGAACCAGATTATGATTTACAAATATCTTGCTTTTCAGGTTCTTTGCAAAAAAATCCGCATCTCCTCCGGTGAAAATGCCCCGGACGCTGCCAAAGCGGGAGCGGCAATAGCGCAGATAACCCTCCGCTTCCAGCAGCGCTCCCAGCTGGCCTCCATTCCGCAGGGCCTCTTCTGTGCTCCGGCCGGCCCAGTCCTCCATCGGGCCGGGTTCTGCCAGCGGCAGGCGGGCGGTAAAAACATGCATGGCCTTCAGCCGCATCTTTATCCCGGGGGAAATATTGCCCCCCAGATAGGCGCCATCCGCACTCAGCAGGTCATAGGTGATGCAGGTGCCTGCATCCACGGCCAGGCAGGCCTGCCCGGGAAAGAGCGCAAAGGCGCCAACAACGGCGGCCAGGCGGTCTTTACCCAGCGTCTCGGGTGTCCGGTACAGGTTTTTAATGGGCAATGGCGTGGCGGCATTCAGCTCCAGGAAAAAGAACCTGCCTTCCAGAGCCTCCCGCAATGGGGCTTCAACAACCCCCGCCACAGTAGATAAGATGACGTTTCGGGCGTTGTGGTTGGTTGCCAGGGCCAGGAAATCGCCGGTTTCCCATTTTTCCCTGGCCTCGCGGTACACCAGCTCGCCGTTCCTGAAAACGCCGGCCTTCATCCGTGTATTGCCTATGTCGATTACCAGGTTCATCAATGTTTGAAGTGGCGAACGCCCGTCAGCACCATGGCCATGCCGTGGGCGTCGCAATAGTCGATACTCTCGTGGTCCTTGATCGAACCGCCCGGCTGTATCACTGCGGTGATGCCCGCTTCATGGGCGATCTCCACGCAGTCCGGAAACGGGAAAAAGGCATCGGAGGCCATGACGGCGCCTTCCAGTTCAAAGCCGAAGCTGCGGGCTTTCAGGATGGCCTGCTTCAGGGCATCCACCCGGGAGGTCTGCCCGCATCCCATCCCGACGAGTTGTTGGCCTTTGGCCAGCACGATGGTGTTTGACTTCAGGTGCTTGGCGCAAATGTTGGCGAAAAGCAGGCCTTCTGCCTCTTCCGGCGACGGCGCCCTGCGGGTCGCTGTTTTCAACTCCTCAGCGCCTTCTGCCTTGAGGTCCGTATCCTGCTCGATGACGCCGTTGAGCAGGCTCCTGAAGCTGCGCCGGTTGACGTGCCAGTCTTTGATGCGCAGCAGTATCCGTTTTTTCTTTATGGCCAGCAGTTCCAGCGCATCCGCATCAAAAGCGGGAGCTATGAGCACCTCGTAGAAAATCTTGTCGATCTCCCCGGCAGTGGCCAGGTCGATGGCAGTATTGCTGATCAGGATGCCGCCAAAGGCAGAGACGGGGTCGCCGGCCAGGGCGCCCTTCCAGGCTTCCAGCACAGTGGGGCGAACCGCAACGCCACAGGAGTTGGTATGCTTGAGGATGGCAAAGGCCGGGGCGGCATCCCTGAACTCCCGCATAAGGCTCACCGCCGAATCCACATCCACCAGGTTGTTGTAGGAGAGCTCCTTGCCGCCGATCTTTTCGAACATATCCTCCAGCCTGCCGTAGAAAACGGCCTGCTGATGGGGGTTCTCGCCGTAGCGCAGGGGTTCGGCCTGCGGGATGCTGTGTTTGAAGGCCTCGCCTGTCCTTTCCTCATTGAAGTAGTGGAAAATGGCCGTATCGTAATGCGAAGACACCAGGAAGGCCCGCCGCGCCAGTTCCTTGCGCTCGGCCAGCATCGTCAGGCCGTCCTTTTCCCGGAGCAGTTCCAGCAACATGCCGTATTCCGACTGCGACGGCACAACCACCACATCGTGGAAGTTCTTGGCAGCGCCCCGGATCAGGGCGATGCCGCCGATGTCGATCTTTTCGATAATCTCCGCTTCGTCACCGGTACTGGCCAGAGTGGCCTCAAAAGGGTAGAGGTCTACGATAACCAGGTCGATCTCGGGGATGTCATACCGTTCCAGTTCGGCCAGATGCCCTTCTTCGCGGCGGGCCAGCAGCCCGCCGAAGACCTTGGGGTGCAGCGTCTTCACCCGCCCGTCGAGAATGGAGGGGTAGGAAGTCAGCTGCTCCACCGCTTCCACCTCTACTCCCAGGCCCTCGATGAAGCGCTGGGTGCCTCCCGTGGAATAAATCCGGACGCCCAGCCGCTGTAGCTCGCGGACGATGGGTTCCAGGCCATCCTTATGATACACGGAAATGAGGGCGGATCTGATCTTTTTTGGCGCCATATTTTCTGACTGTGGTTCTCCGGCAATTCCTGCGCCCGGAGAAGGCCGAAACCGCCGGAAAAGGGGATTGTGAAAAAGATGTGCAAAGGTACGCATTCGGCGGGTAATGACAAAAGTTTATTTGGAACAGGACGGCTGCCGGGCAGCGTGAACGGCATATCCGGGATTCAGAGCATGTTTGGAGGTAGTCATTTTGGCTGCAAAACCCAGCTTTTGGAACCTCACTTTGCCATTTTTCCGCCCCGTAGCGCTGCTATGGAGCGGAAAAATGCCTTCGTGAAAACCCAAAATCTGGATTTTTCGCTTCAAAAGCACCACCTCCAAACATGCTCTGAAAGTGGCGCGTCCAGTACTTTTCAGCAGGCCGGCACGCCACAGTGTGCCGGCCTGTTGCTTTTCGGTATCCTTTAAAATCGTTATCTTTAATTGGGCCAATCAAAAAATTCACCTTATGCGCTATCTCAACACCATGTTACTCTTTTTTACCTTTTTTCTCCCCTTCACTGCCTTCGCCCAGGAATATCAGGACTGCAGCACTGCCCTGAATATCTGCGGCAAGGGGGTGCTTCAGTTCACCCTGCCTCCGGGGCCAGGAGAAGAAGATGAGATCGGAGAATCGGCCTGCACTACCCAGTTTCCCCTTTCGGAAAGCTTCCCTACGTGGATCACCTGGACGGTGGCAACAGCAGGGAATCTGGAGTTTGTTATCGTTCCGGATTTTGAATTGGCCGACATCGATTTCTTCGTTTACAGGCTCACCGCCCCCGGCCAGTGTGAGGGGCAAGAGAATGTACGTTGTATGACTTCCGGAGAAAATGTGGGCGAACCTCCTTCCAACTGGGAGCGCTGCACCGGCCCCACCGGCCTGATCGCCGGGGAAACCGATGCGGCCGAGCTGCCCGGCTGCCAGGGCGACGACAATAACTTTCTCGCCCCCCTGGAAGTGGAAGCCGGAGAGGCCTACGCCTTACTCATCGAGAACTTTTCCGGAGCCGGCGGCTTTACATTCGAACTGTGCGGCACCGCCACCCTACCCTGCGATTCCAGCAACTGCTCGATGTTGTCGTCAATCGCTGAAACGCCTGTAGCACAGCAGTTGGATGTCTGGCCCAACCCGGCGAAGGAAGTTCTTTACCTGTCGCTTTCCGCTCCTTCCGCCGCATACAATGCATCCATCATTCAGCTCTTCAGCCTTTCCGGCCAGCTGGTGCGGCAATGGGGGGTCCCGCTTTCCGGGGAAAGGCAGGAACTGGGCCTGCGGGGAATCTCCAGCGGAGCTTATTTGCTGCGGGTACAAAGTGGAGGCTATGCCGGACAGCGGTTGGTCGTGGTGGCGCGATGAGGAGAAACAGCGCAAGAATTTCCTCTATTCCACCTCCACCAACGCCATACCCAGGTGCAGCGCCCACACCCAATTCCGGGCCCGAAAAGCGGGGCTGTTCACCAGATAAGATACATCATGCCGGGTTTCAAAGCCCACCGCCATGCGGCCGCTCTGCAGGCCCAGCCCGAGGAGGAGGCCCACCGGCCAGCGGTTAAACCCCGAATATTCGGAGAGGTGGGATGGGGGGAACGGCTCCCGCCGGCTCTCCATATCCACGCGGAAGAGATATCCCATGCCCGCCCCGCCGAAAAGCAGGGGCTGGACGGCCTTCTCTCCGCCTTTACCCAGCCTCAGCCGGAGCAGGGCATCGGCGCTGAGGTACTCGAAGCGGTTGTCGAGCGTCAGGTTTTCGAGGCCCAGGCCGAAACCGAACTGGGCAGGCTCCCTGAAACCCTTTTGGTTGTAAAGAAGCCTCCCCTGCAGTTGCAGCCGGTTGCCGGCCTTCGGGTAGTATATGCCCGTCAGCCCGGCATTCCAGCCCGGTAAGGTATTCCACTGAAAGCGGCCGTCCTGGGGGCGGGAGGGGTCGTCCGTCACCTGAGTGGCCAGGTTGAGGCCGGCCTGCAGGCCGAAGTGCCATCTCTGGGCATTCAGAGAAGTGGAGAAAAAGGTTAGCGTAACAAGCAAAAAGAAAATGTCAGAGCAGCGCATGTTTGACTGTTTTGTTTTATTGAAAACGCCAAAGAAACTGTACAACTTCCGAAGCCGCTGAATTTTAACAAAGGGAGCTTTGTGTCGCAGCTACGCAGCTCGACAACGGGCCATCCTCATGCCTTGGGCTTGCGCCCAAGGCTGAATCCTGTCGCCGCAATGCGGCTGTCCTTAAGTTGACAAAGCAGAATCATTTGCCTTTCCATGCAATGCCTCCGGCCCACCCTTCTGCCTTTGTCCCATAAAACGCCTCCCTGGCCCTGTAAAACCCTCTATTCATAAATATTTAATATTTGCCGATAGGGGTTTCCCCGTCGCCCCTGCATCAGGGGAATGAACGAACGGGAGAACCCATCTCCAAAATCAACAAAACAATCTGCATTATGAAGCGAGCCCTGTTAACGGCCTGCTTGCTGCTGGGATTGCTATGCTCCGCAACAGGCCAACCCGACGCTTACCCGGCTTTCCGCCAAAACCAGCTCTCTGAAGAACGGTTCACCATCAGCGGTTATCTCAAGGACGCCACTTCCGGCGAAGAGCTGCTCTACGCCAGCATTTACGAGCCCACCACCAGGGCCGGCGCCACCACCAACCTGTACGGGTTTTATTCCCTGACCCTGCCGGCGGGCACTTACGAGCTCACCTTCACCTACATTGGCTATCAGCCTCTGGTGAAAACGGTAACGCTCCGCGCCAATATCGAAATGAACGTGGAAATGCAGCCGGCGGCGGCTGTTCTCCAGGAAGTGGTGGTCACCGACAAAAAAGAAGATCAGTCTGTACAGCAGGTGGCCATGAGCCGCCTCGACGTGCCCATCGAAGAGATCAGGAAGCTGCCCTCACTGCTGGGCGAACCCGATGTGATCAAAACGATACAGACCCTGCCCGGCGTCACCAGCGCCGGCGAGGGCACCTCCGCCTTTTTCGTGCGCGGCGGCAGCGCCGACCAGAACCTCATTCTCATCGATGAGGCGCCGGTGTACGATGTATCGCACCTGTTCGGGTTATTCTCCGTTTTCAACGCCGATATCATCAAAAGCGCAGAGTTGTACAAGGGCGGCATTCCGGCCAAGTACGGGGGGCGCCTGTCTTCTCTGCTGGAAGTCACCACCCGCGACGGCAACGCCAGGCAGTTCGCCGCCAGCGGCGGCATCGGCCTGCTGGCCGCCAGGCTGGCGCTGGAGGCGCCCATCGTGGAGGACAAGGCCTCCTTCATCGTTGCCGGCCGCCGCTCCTACGCCGATGTGTATATGAAGAATTCCGAACAATTCGACGGCACGGCGGTGAGCTTCCACGACCTGAACGCCAAAGTCAACTGGAAGGCCAACAACAAAAACCGCTTTTTCCTGTCGGCCTACAGCGGCCGCGACATCTGGCAGTTCAACGACGACTTCAAAATGGACTGGGGCAACAACACCGCCACTTTCCGCTGGAACCACCTGTTCAACGACCGCCTGTTCTCCAACCTGACCCTCATCTACAGCGATTTCGACTACGCCCTGCACGATAAAGACCCCGTTGACGGTTTTCTCTGGCAGGCCAACCAGCGGGAGGCTTCCATCAAGGAGGATATCTCCTATTTCGTAACGCCCGAGTTTACCCTCAAATTCGGCTACCAGGGCATCTACCGCCGCTTCACCCCCGGCAAGATCACCAGCAATGGGGAGGAATCGATCTTCAGGTCGACCAGCCTGCAAAAGCAGTTCGCCCTGGACCACGCCCTCTACCTCGGCGCCGAACACCAGGTAACCGACAGGCTTAGCCTGGAGTACGGACTGCGGTACAGCCTGTTCCAGAACATCGGCGAAGGCACCATCTACGACTATGAGGACCCCGAGGATAATGTCGATATCGTCATCCGCGATTCCACCACCTACAGGAGTTTCGAGACGATCAAGCTGTTCCAAAACCCCGAGCCGCGCTTTGCCGCCCGCTACATGCTGGACCGGCAGAGCTCAATCAAGGCTTCTTACAACCGCATGGTACAGTATGTGCATCTGATCTCCAACTCTACCGTTCCCATCCCCTTCGCCACCTGGGCGCCCAGCTCGCCCTACCTGAACCCGCAGAAGGCCGACCAGTTCGCCCTGGGGTACTTCCGCAACTTCCGGGACAATATGTTCGAATTCTCGGTGGAAGCCTATTACAAAAAGGCGAGGGACCTGACGGAATTTGCCGACAATGCCGAGCTGTTCTTCAACCGCCACCTGGCCACCGAGTTCCGGCAGGGCGAATCCGAAGCCTACGGCCTGGAGTTCTACCTGCGCAAGAGCAAGGGCAGCCTGACCGGCTTCGCCAGCTACACCCTGGCGCGGGCCACCATGGAAGTCCCCGGAGTGAACAAAGACGAGGCATTCCCCGCCAACCACGACCGCCGCCACAACCTCAACCTGGCGCTGGCCTACGACATCAGCCCCCGCTGGAGCCTCGGCGCCAACTTTACCTACGCCTCCGGGCGCCCCATCACCCTGCCCGCGGGCAAGTACGACTTCGACGGCTATCAGGTCAACCTGTACTCCAGCCGCAACGGTTACCGCCTGCCGGATTTCCACCGGCTCGACCTCTCGGCCACCTACGAGCCCCGAAAGAACGAGAACCGCCGCTGGCAGAACTCCTTCGTCGTCGGCGTCTACAACGCCTACAACCGGCAGAACCCCTGGACCATCTACACCCGGACCAAACAGGACGATGACGGCAACATCATCGGCGACGGCACCGAGAAAGAGGCCCGCATGGTGTACCTCTTCGGCGCCCTGCCCTACTTCAGCTGGAATTTCAGGTTCTGATCCGCATTCCTAAAGGGCCGGCTCAACCTGCCGGGTTTGCAGTTAGCCCCGTTTTGCGGAACCCGGCAGCGTTTGTCGAAAGACGTCACTGATAAACACTGCCGGGTTTTTGGCCGGGCTCCCGCCCGGTTAACCCGGCAGGTTCGAACTAAACAAAATATTTACACCATGAAAAACATCATTCTCCTTGCCCTCTTCTCATTCACCCTGTTCAGCTGTGAAAAAACGGTCGAGCTGGACTTGGAGCAAACACCCGAAGCCACCATCATTGAAGGCCTGGTCACCGATCAGCCGGCCGGGCAATACATCCGCATCAGCCGGTCGGCCGGCTTTTATGACATCGGGGAAAATCCCCCTGTCAGTGGCGCCATCGTTTCGGTGGAGGATGACGAGGGCAACACCTATTCCTTCGTCGAGCAGAGCCCCGGCTACTATGTACCCAAAACGCCCTTCAGCGGCAAGGTGGGCGCTACATACACCATGACTGCCCGGGTTGGGGAAGACATCTATACCGCCACTGAGATCATGAACTACGTCCCACCCTTCGACAGCCTCCGCATCCGCATCGATGCCGAAGAGCAGGCGGACCCCGAGGACGAAGGCCGCTTTTACGAAGTGCTGGTCTACATCAAAGAGCCGCAGGCCACCGTAGATTACTACCTGGCGAAATTCTACCGCAACGACACTATCATGAACTGGGACGGCGCCTGGGCCTTCGCCTACGACGACCTCCTGCTCAGCGAGGACATCAGCAACCTGCCCGTGCCTTTTTATTACGCCAAAGATGATGTGGCCCGCGTGGAGATGTACGCCATCACCAGGGAATGCTACAAGTACTACCTCGACCTGACCAATAACGTGAACAATGACGGCGGCATGTTCAGCGGCCAGCCGGCCAACCTGCGCACCAATATTGAAGGAGGCGCAATCGGCTATTTCCAGGTTTCGGGCCTGGCCGCTTCGGAGATCAGGGTGGCGGATTGACTGGTGCTGCCGGGAAGGAATTGGAAAAAGCGGCCTATTGCGGGCCTGTATACCAATCGCTTCCCGGCTCTTTACTGAAACGGCTTCGAGAAGGATTTACGCCATCACCCACTGCGGGGCCTCAGTCATTTACTTTTTCCAGCTTTTCAATGACGCTGGCGCCGGTTTGCCGGCCTACTGCTTTCACAAAATACACCCCGTCCGGCAGCCCGGAAATGTCCAGCGTAACGGACGCCCGGATATCTGCCTTTTCCATCACCAATCTGCCCAGCAAGTCATAGAACAACAGCTGGACAGGCTCCTGCCCTCCGTATTCGATATTCAGGGTATTACGGGCCGGATTGGGATAAATGGAAAGCCGTGCGCCCGGTAGTTGGCGGGTGCCGGTGATGAGGTCCTGCCCATCGCAGTTTTCATCCACCCCGTTATCGGGGATCTCCATTGCTCCGGGGTTGATATCGGGATTGCCGTCCTGGCAGTCTTCCCAGAAGGGGTAGCCGTCCTCGTCTGCATCCAGGGTAGTTACGGCGGTATTGGTAACCGTATTGGTGATGATCGGGCCGTTGAAATCAAAATAGATTGCCGCCGTGTTGTCAATTTTCGTGAAGTCTTCCGTTCCGGGCCGGATACCGATCTCGAAGGTGACAAAACCGTGGCTGCCCGGTTCGTTGGTGGTGCTGTCCGGCAGCAGGATGTTTTCGAACAGGAACTCTGCCTGGCCATCCGGGCCCAGCGTCGCCCGAAACGGATGGCTGGCGGACAGGGGCCGGAATGTACTGTAATCCAGTTGGGGAGGCAGTTTATCGGCTATCCTTACCGTGAAAGCCGTATCGTTGCCTGTATTCTGGAAGCGGATCGTATAGGTGATCGTCTCGTCCATCAGCGTGAAATTGCTGTTGCTCTCTTCCCGGCGGGTGGGAAAAGTCAGCTTGTCATTGGGGTCGATCGCGCAGCGCAGGATGGAGGAGAAGCTGTACTCGCCGAATGGTTCCAGTATGTCATCATCGTTCCGAACGGAGGCTGCGGCCCCAAAGGAGATCTCCTGCCCGGTATACTCTTCACCGGGCATTTTCAGATGCAATTTGATCTGTGCATAATCCGACACCGCTATTTCCGGGAAGGCCCAGGTGACGGATTGGCCTTCCACAGAGGACGGAGGAATATCTGCTTCGATGAATTCCAGCAGATCGTTCAGTTCCAGGGTTACTTCTCCGGAAACGGGACGGCAGCCGGTATTGTAGATATTGACCCAGAACGGGACGGTAAACCCGCAACGGGTTGGGCCGGAAGCGATGTGGACGCTGAGGGCCGCATCGCCGGCCACCTGCCGGAAGCCGAAGTCCAGTCCGCTGACGGCCTCGCTTCCCGCTTCCATCTGATAACTTCCCGGCGCCGAACTCAGTTCCCAACACTCGCGCCGGGCGGGGCGTATTTGGTATTCGCCTTCAGGCAGGTACAGGCTATAGGCGCCGTCTTCCCGGCTGAAGGTTACGGTTTCTTCCCCGTTATCGGCAATGATGCTGAGATTGTAGATGCCCTCTTCATCATCCTCCCGGGCTCCGTTTTCATTCCGGTCGTGATAAACCTGGCCTTTGACGTTCGCTTCTCTCTGAAAGTCGAGATAGAAGATCTCGTTGCCGTAGACGGCACTGTTGGCGGTAAAAAAGAGGTTTCCCTCCGGCCGGTGGAGGTTCAGCCAGTCCGGATAGTTGTTTTCCTCGTAAGAAAAACTCAGATTGACAGTGCCTTCTTCGGTTCCATCCGTCTTCCAGATCCTGGAAAATGAGTTGTCGGCTTCGGCAACGAAATAGACATTATCTTCCACCACGGTGAACTGCCGGGGAGAAGATGAGCCGTTCTGGCGTATGTCTTTGATCAGGCGTGTACCTTCGGGAGTGCCGTCCGTTATCCAGGGTTCGCTCCGGTACGCCTCATGGTCGCTCCGGAAGATGACCCTGTCTCCAAACTGGGTCAACTGGGCCGGATTGAAATTACTGTCTCCTTCGCCGTCGTAGATCATTGTGGTGCCTTCCGGCGTGCCGTCGGACTTCCAGAGGGCGTCCTGAGCGCTGAAAATATATTCGCCGCCGATGGAAATGACTGCCGGCTCCGGATTGAAATACAAATCCTGCAGGTGGAACGTGCCTTCCGCCGTGCCATCGCTCACCCAAAGCGCGTTGGGGTTTTCCGTAGCGAAGAAAACCTTGTTCCCGAACCTTCGGAAACTGCGGGGGGAAGAAGGATCCGGGCCGCTGATCAGGTCTTTGAGCAGGCGGGTGCCTTCCTGAGTGCCATCGCTCACCCAAAGCTCCGAGCCATGCTCGGGATCGCTGTTGGAGAAGAATAACGAAGAGCCGTTGACCCCCAGTGATGCTCCGAAAGAGGAAAAAGAGGAACCGGGGCCAGGCACACTCTCGAAAGCGATCTCCGTACCCTGAGGCGTACCGTCAGTCTTCCACAATTCCAGTCCGTTGGCGGGATCTCTGTAGAAAAAGTAGAGGCTGTCTCCCAGCCGGGCAACAGGGAGGTAGAGAGTGCTGTTGGCGGTAGAAAGAAGCGGCTGCGTGCCGCCCATGGTTCCGTCCGAAGTCCAGAGTTCCTGATAATTCTTCAGGAAAAACACGCTGCCATTCATTTCCGCCTCTACATAAAACCAGGGCAGTTGCACCTGCAGGCTGGAAGATCCTTCCTCAGTACCGTCACTCACCCACAGGGTGTCGTTCATGGTAAAAAACAACTTGCCGGCAGCGGCGGTGAGGTTGCTCGGGTTTGAGCCCAGCGTGTGGGGATAGAGGTCGGTAACGGGCAGGGTGCCTTCCTCTGTGCCGTCGGTGGTGTAGATGGCCTGCCCCAGCACATGGTCAACGGCACGGAAATAAACACCCCCATTATAATTGAAAAACAGTTCCGGATAAGAACTTTCGGGGCCGGAGTTGATGTCTTTAAGCATTCTGGTTCCGCCCGGTGTTCCATCGGAGACCATCGGCTCAGTTCCTGTTGACCCCTGGCTGTCGAAAGAAGTGGTGAAATAAAAATGGCCGTTGTAGGCGCCCAGGTTATTTAGGCTGGTGTAGGTATCCAGGTGAAAAGTGCCGCTTACCGTCCCATCCGTTGCCCACAGTTGGGCGCCGCCGTCGGAAAAATAGAAGAACAATTTGTTCCCGGAAGGCACAAGGTATATCAGTTGGGGGAGGACTGCCAGTTCCTGAGGCCCCGGCTGGCCATCCGAATAAACCCAAAGGCTGTGGCCATTGTCCGTGTGATTGGTAGAAAAAAAGGCCCTTCCGTCCTGACTTTCCCTGAAAGATGTAAGCTCCCATTCCGGGTTGTAGCCCGGGCTCCCTGTGAAGTCCAGTATGGAAAACGTGCCGGCCACGGTTCCGTCGCTTTGCCAGACTTCGCTGCCATCCTGGCCGCCCCGGAAAAAGAGCTTTCCCTGTGCGTAATAGGCCTCGGCATCGGGGTGGACGCCGGAGGCTGCTCCCGGTGCGATGTCCGTCAGCAGCATGGTGCCGCCGGAGGTGCCGTCGCTGGCCCATATCTCATTTCCGGAACCGGGAGTATCCGCAACAAAAAGGACGCCCTCTTCGGTTGGAGAGATCATGGTAATATGCCCATACGGCAGGTTGAGGCCGGTGATGGCGCGGGTGCCGGCGACAGTGCCGTCGGTCACCCAGAGCTCATGGGCGAAGCCGGCCCCGAGGGCCGTGTAGAAGGCCAGGCCGTTGGAGGCTACGAACGACGGGCCTAAGAAGTTGGTAGGCTCATTTTCCGACAGCTTGAAGGTACCGCCGGGCGTGCCGTCACTCCTCCAGAGCGCGTCGTCGGCCTCGAAAAGCAGGATGTTGTTTATGGCGAATTCCAGCGTTTCATCAAAGGAAAGGATGAGGAACTCCCTCAGCAGCACCGTTCCTTCCGGGGTGCCGTCGGTGACGAACAGCTGCTCGTCGGCGGTGGTGAAAAAAGCGATGTCCCCCAGTATTTTCATTTTCCAGAAGTGGTTGGCGAATTCGTGCAGCAACCTAAGGCTGTGGGTTTCATTATCGACATAATACAGATAGAAGGTGCTGGTGATACTGCCAACGGCCACCAGAATGCCATCCTGAAAAGCGCCCTGCATACGCGCGGGGTTTTCCCCGGAGTAAAGCACCCGGGTTTCCGCCCCTTCCACAACCAGCAGGTCGTACCTGCCATTGTCGCTGGTAGAAAGGTAGATCTTATCGCCGGACACCTGTACATCGGTAAGCCGTTTTCCAAACCCCGGCCGTTTGCCCAGGTCGAGGACGCCCAGCTCGTACTCCACATCCTGGGAATGGAGCGCCGGAGCGGAGGATGACAAAATGATAAGCGTTGTCAGAAAGAGCTTAATAAGTTTCATGGAGTATTGTTTTAGGATAAAATTTTCAGCTGCGGAGAAGCGCCGACAAACTGATGTCAAGATAATGAATTCCCCTGGCCTTTTTCAGGGCTCCACTGCCAAAGATAAATCCCCCTAACCGCGCACTGACAAAAATCATCATTTTCCACTATTCTTAATCATCGCGCTCAACTGTCATTGCAGTTACCTTGAAGAGTACAACCAAAACCCGGTGAGATGAAAAAGTGGATGCTCCTCCCGGTAATGCTATTCGCCCTGCTCAGCGCCGTGAACGGGCAGCCCCGGGAATGGGGTTATCACGCCGGCACTACGGTACAGCTGAGTGAGGTCAACGGCGCCAATGCTCTTTCCGCCGGTATGACGGCGGGCGTTTCCAGCGGGCGCATCATGCTGGGCTTTTACGGCCTCAGAGCCCTCACTCCCGCCCAGACTCCCACTTACGAGTCCAGCCTCGAAGAATACGGATTTCAGGGGGCTTTCCTTTACCCCATCACCTCCCGGCTCAACCTCAACTTCGGGTTCAGGGCGGGGCTCGGCGAGGCGGGCATGGAGGCCGTTCACAAACACATCAGTGAGGGATCGCAAAAAGAAGACATCCGGGCATTCAGCCCGGAGGCCGGTATTGAGTTTCCCCTCACCCGCCACCTCAGCCTGGCCTATATTGCCGGTTACCGCTGGCTGTGGGGCGCCGAAAACCTCGAAGACGTGGGGTGTGGAAGTTACAGCAGCGTATACACCACCCTCAGTTTGAGGGTTGGCTTTTTCCCGGGGCGCTGATGAAAATCAACGAAGCGGGATGATATTTCTCATACGGGAAGAGCCTGGCAGAAGGATATATTTGAACATAAATAATTAGTAACCAATACTTAACCAAAATAAAAGGAACTATGTCACTGATGAAAAGAACCAGCCTGATGCCGTGGGTTGACCGCTTCTTCGCAGATGACGACTTCTTTAACAAGTGGTGGAGAGAAGACCGCCTTCCCGCTGTTAATGTAGCCGAAACCGAAAAGGAATTCAAAGTAGAAGTAGCGGCTCCCGGCATGAAGAAAGACGACTTCAAGGTAGAAATCAAAGAAGGCGTGCTGTACATCAGCGCCGAGACAAAAGCAGAGAAGGAAGAGAAGGAGGACAACTACATGCGGAAAGAGTTCAGCTATAGTTCCTTCAAACGTTCCTTCTACCTGCCGGAAAATGTGAAAGACGATGCGGTCATTGCCAATTACAAGGATGGTATTCTCTACCTGACATTGCCGAAGGTAAAGGTGGAAAAGAAAGAAAAGATCAAGAAGATCGAGATCAAGTAATCATTCACACAAAGACAGTGCACCATGAAATTTCCGGGCCGCGTAGTTTGCCTCACCATTTTAGCCTCACTGTTCACGGGTTGCGACACTATAGAGGTCAGAAAGGCCATGGTGCACTTTGACCGGGCATTTGTACCCCTGCTGGTTTACACCTATGAAGGCGATATTCACCAGGCGAAGCGCTCGGTATTTTATGTGGAGTTCCAGTGGCAAAAGATGAAAAAGCAATACCAGGGATACCTGCCGGAAGAGGCCATTTCTCTGAACAGGATCAACAGCTGGCTGGGAGACGCCTATTACGCCGTCGATGCCAATAACATGGCCCTGGCCGCTAACCAGCTGGAGCATGTGAAGTACGAATTCATGGAAATGCGCCGGCAATACGGTATTGATTATTACCTGGATGGCCTCTTTGAGTTTCAGGACGCCATAGGCCTTCTGGCGGAAGCCGCCGAAGATGAGATGATGTGCCTGATGGAATGGGGAGAATACGAGCGCCTGCTCTACGAAACGATCGGGGACTGGAAAGCCATCAGAAAGGAGCCTCTGGATGCCGAGCTCTATGAGTTCGACGAGGCACGGCTCCGGAAGCTCGCCTCCAAGCAGGACGCAATGGAAGCGGTGCTGTACCAATTCGCAGAAACATTCAGCAATGCCAACCGGCGGCAGTTGGCCATCGCCAGCCAGAGCCTCCAGCCGGCATTCTTTGAAGTATTGAAGCTGTTCGGCAACTTCGAAGCCTCACAGACCTATTTCGCACTAAAGTAATTGACTAACCTTAAAAACGGCCATCATGAATCCGGACAAAGCTATTCGGGAAATAATGACCACCAAGCTGGTAACGGTATCCCCCGACAGGCCAGCAAAAGCCATTCAGGACATCTTTCGGGAGAATGATTTTCACCACATACCCGTTGTCGATAAAGGAGAACAATTGGTTGGGATTATCAGTAAAGAGGACATCTTCAAGGTTGCCCACGTGCTGTCCTTACAGACCACCGGCAAAGCCTACTCCGAAAAAGAGTATACCCGGCTGAATGCTGCTGACATCATGACCAAATACCCCATCACCCTCGACCCCGATGACACCATCGGGCTGGCGGCCGACATCTTCCTGGCCAATAAATTCCATGCCCTGCCTATCGTGGAAGACAACCGCCTCGTCGGGCTGATCACCACCCATGACCTGCTCAACTTCAGTTTCAACAACATCGAAGTAGAGAAGACAGAAGAAGCGTATGAAGAATAATTTTTTCAATAAAAAGGCCTACGATGAAAGATAAGACCACCACCGTCGGGCAGATCATGAGCACACCGGTCATCACCGTCAGCCCGGACGATACGATGAGCAAGGTGCAGGATATTTTCCGAATGAACAATATCCACCACATCCCCGTAGTCGACAGAGGCAAGGTGGTGGGTATCATCAGCAAGTCGGATTATTACCGCTTATTGCACGGCTTCACGCTCTTCAAGACGGAGAAGAGCAATGAATATAATGACGCCATTATGCGTTCCCTCCTGGTGGGCGAGGTAATGACCAAACAGGTTGCTACCCTCAACCCCGAGGATTCGCTGGAAATGGCGGCAGGCTTCTTCCGGGAAAACCTCTTTCACGCTCTTCCCGTCGTTGATAAGGGCAGGCTGATCGGGATCGTCACTACTTTCGACCTTATCACCTATGCATTTTCGGAGTACACTGTTTTGAATTCGTGAAAGAGTAAAGGCCGGAAGCTTCAAGCGGCTGGTTTCTCAGGGCTGCAGCGATCACCACGTCATGAGATCCTGCAGTGAAGGAGGCCGGCCGCTTGTTATTTTAATCAGAGCCCCTCCTGGCAGCTTTCCTCCAAAAAAAGTACCTTTACAGTCAGCCGCACAACAACGTTTTAAGGGATTGTATCCCCGAAATCACAAATTCCATGGCATGAAAGAGATTTTACACTGCTTCATACTGGCCACCCTTTGGGCCACAACTGCCCTGGCCCAGGCCACCATCACCAACTCGAGTTTTCCCAATGCCGGCGACACCCTGTTCACCGCCGTAGACAACCTCCCCTCCGGTAACTACATCACGGGCCCCGGCGGCAGCCAGAGCTGGGATTTCACCACCCTGCAGTCGCCCTTCCCGCGGCGCACCCTGCTGCTGCCGGCCATGCAGGGCCCCGGCAGTTACGCTTTTCCCAACGCAACCTATTTCGCCGGCATCGCCGAGAACCTCAACGCCTTTTACAAAGTGAGCGGCAACAAGGTAGAATTGCTGGGCTTCTACGGCGAAGACCCCCTCGGGCTGGGCATACAGGCCGCCTACCGTTTCGACCCTCCGCTCATTCAGCAAAGGGCCCCGCTGAACTACCAGGACAACAACAACTCCCAGGCCAACCTCTCCCTGGCCTTCTCCGCCGATGACCTTCCCGCCGGCGTGCTCGACAACCTGCCCATCACCCCCGATTCGCTTCGCATCCGCCTCAACATCCAGCGCTCCGATGTGGCCGACGCCTGGGGCATCATGACCATCCCCGGAGGAATCTATGACGTGTTGCGGGAAAAACGGACGGAGGTGCGCGAAACCCGCCTGGACGCCAAGCTGAGCTTCATCGGCTGGCAGGATGTCACCGACATCGCCATCCAGGCCCTGAACATTCCCGAACTGGGGCCGCAAACCACCGTCAGCTATTACTACTTCAGCAATGAGGCCGTTCAGCCCATCGCTCTCGTGGTGGCCAACGAAGACGAATCGCAGATCCTGCGCGTGGAATACAAGGCCAACAATATCGCCAGCAACGTACAGAGCGCCGACGCCCTGAAACCGGGCGTATGGGCCTACCCCAACCCCGCCATCGTCAATGTGCGCTTCGAATTCACCAACCTGCCCGCCGGCCGCTACAAGCTCAAGATCCTCAACATCCTGGGCATCCAGGAATGGCAGAAAACCTACTACATCAACGGAAGCCATACGGAAAAGGTGGACATCTCCTCCCTGCGGAAAGGGACCTACCTGTACAGCCTGTCCGATGAGCAGGGGAAGGCCATTACCACGCGGAGGCTGATCGTGGTGAGGCCGTGATGGTTGATTGGGTTGATTGGGTTGATTGGGTTGATTCAGGGCTAAAGGGGGTAGTTGGCCCCCTAAATCAACTTATTCAACCCTATCAACCAACCAACTAAACCAGCCAATTCCCTATCTTCCCGCTCAAAAAGGACAATATCATGCGATTAATGACCTTTCTTATCATTTTTTCCTCTTTGCTCAGTTGCCAATCGGGGCAAAAGGATGAAGGAGGGGATCAGCAGCAGGGCCGGGAACAGGGCGCTGCCCAACCGCCCGCGGGAGAAAAGCTATACCCCGGCCTGCCGCTCGACACCCTTCAGATGCTGTGGAACCGGTGCGACTTCATTGACTACGTCTTTTACTACAAGAATTTCAGCGTCAGCCAGAACCAGCAGGCGGACATACGGGCTTCCCTCCGGCATATCGCCGACGAGGCGCCGGCCATTGTCCCTTCCTGCCAGCCCATCGGGCGCATCTTTTACCAGGTGGAAGGAGAGAACCGGCTGGAAGCCGACCTGTACTTCCAGGAAGGCTGCACTTACTTCATCTTTTATGAGAACGGGAAAAAGGCTTACGCCAATACCATGATGCCGGCGGGGATACAGTTTTTCAACCAGATCATGAGCACGGGGGCGCAGACGCCGGGAGGGCAGTGAGCCGAGGTGGGGCTGATTCGTTATTTGTTGCTGGTTGTTTGTTTCGGCAGGCAGGCCCTGCCCTGGTGCAAGGAGGTATTCAGAATTTTTACCCGGCCGCATGGACGGGCGCCGCTCGCTGTTCGCAACAAACAATAAACAACAGACAGCAGACAACCAATCTCCTTCCGGTTCAATGGCCTGAAACTTCTTCATCTGCACCACAAAATAGTAACACCCTATCAATGAGCCGTTACGCAGTTATAGACCTGGGCACTAATACTTTTCATCTTCTCATTGCCGGGAAGGCCCCTTCCGGAAAGATCAAAGAGGTTTTCCGGGAGCGCCGCTTCGTCAAGCTGGCGGAGGAGGGGATAGAAACCATCGGGGCCGCCCCCTACCGGCGCGGGCTGGAAACCATGATCCACTTCCGGCAGGTCCTCGCCGCCCACGACGTCCCGGTGGAGCAAGCCCGCGCCTTCGGCACCGCCGCCCTGCGCACCGCCGGCAACGGCCCGGAATTTATTCAGGATGTACGGGAGCGCACCGGCATTGAAGTACGGCTCATCAGTGGGGACAGGGAGGCTGAGCTCATCTACAAAGGCGTGATCAAGGCGGCGCCGCCCACCGATGAGCACATGCTCATCATGGATATCGGGGGCGGCAGCGTAGAGTTCATCATCGCCAACAAGAACGGAGTGGAATGGGCGCAGAGCTTTCCGGTGGGGGTTGCCGTCCTGTATAAGCAATTCCACCGGCACGAACCCATCCTGGCGGAAGAAACAAAGGAGATCCGCGAGTTCCTGCGCGGGCAGCTCGCCCCGCTGGCGGAGGCCCTCGGGCGCTTTCCCTCCCAACGCCTGGTGGGCGCTTCCGGCACCTTCGACGTCCTGGAGTTCTTCCTTAGCGAGGAAAAGGCCCACCCGCTCAGCGCCACCATACCGGCCGAAAAATTCCTGCCTTTTTACGAGCAGGTAGTCCGGATGGATGACGGCCAGCGCCGCAACATGAAGGGCATGCCTTCAGATAGGGTGGACATGATCGTGGTGGCCCTCATCCTGGTCGATGTGATCATGGAAATGGCGGGCATCCGGCAGATCACCGTCTCGGCCTATGCGATGAAGGAGGGGATGTTGTATGAAATGATGCAGGGGTAGAGTTCCCCTACTTATCATCCCCAAAGAACGCCAGTATCCTGTCTGCCAGTTCCAGGCCGATATTGGCCTGGGCTTCGGCGGTGGCGGCGCCGATATGGGGACTGCAAGATACCAGGGGATGCTCCAGCAGGGCCTTTTTGGGCGTGGGTTCGTTATCAAAGACATCGAGAGCGGCGCCGCGCAGTTTGCCGCTGTTGAGGGCGTCCAGCAGGGCATCTTCATCAACGGCCCCGCCGCGGGAGGTGTTGATGATGATGGCGCCGTCCTTCATCATATCGATCTCCTTCTTACCAATGAGGGCGGAGCCGCCGCTGAAGGGCACGTGCAGGGTGAGGAAGTCGCTGTTACGGAGCACTTCCTCCCATTCGTAGGTATCGAGCGTGACTTCCAGACGGACGTTCTCGCTCACAAAAACATTGATGTCGATATCCACTTCGCTGACCACCAGGTCGACCGGCATGACCTTCATGCCAAGGGCGACGCCGATGCGGGCCACCTCCTGGCCGATGCGGCCGAAGCCGATGATGCCGAGGGTGCGGCCGCGCAGCTGAATGCCGTCCGAGTATATCTTTTTCAGCTGCTTGAACTCTGTATTCCCCTTCACCGGCATATCGCGGTGCGACTGCTGCAGGAAGCGGCACAGGGAGAACAGGTGGGCGAATACCAGCTCGGCGACGGACTGGGAGGAAGCCGCCGGCGTATTCATCACTTTGATGCCTTTGCTCTCGGCGTGCTCCACGTCGATATTGTCCAGCCCCACCCCGCCGCGGGCGATGATCTTGAGGTTAGGGCATTTATCGATCAGTTCCTTGCGGATCTTGGTGGCGCTGCGCACGATAACCACATCGTAATCGGGCAACACCTTTGGCAGGTCTTCCTGCGCTACTTTCTCGGTATCCACCTGATAGCCAGCCTCCTCCAGTAACATTTTACCATCGGCATCGATGCCGTCGTTGGCCAATATCTTTATCATCGAAGCAGTAGTTTTTATGAAGCTAAAGTGCAAATATACGCGGAGTGAGGGGCTTTGCAAATTTAGGGCCTTTTAAAAAAACAACTCCTTTGCTACCCGCCGGGTAAACAAAGGAGTTGTTTTTTAAACAGCTGTGTGCGAAGGAAGAACGGAGTCCCAGCCCTCACCTATACACACTTACACCGGAACACCTATACACTTTAATAATCCACCTTCTCACTGTAGATGGGGAAGTTGGCGCCGGTATAATGGCTGAACTTCCGGCTGCTCGTCAGTGGAAGTTCATAACGCCCCATAAAGGTTTTCAGGAAGGCGGCCAGTTCGAGCGGGTTGACGTTGCGGGAATCCGGCCGAAGCAGGTATCCGATATGGCTGATGGAGCCGTCTTCATTCCAGAAAACGTGCAGCCACAGTTTTACGCCCTTGATGTCGAAGCGGATCTTTTTGGAGTAATCCTCCATTTCCCGCATCATGCCCATCCAGGTGTCAAAAGCTTTTTGGGTGTCGAAGTTGCAGACTTCCAGCAGCGTCTGGCTGTAATTTTGGTTGAGGGCTTCATAGCCCCGCTCATTTTCGCCCAGCCTGAACACTTCCGGCATATCTTCCGATTGGGCCAGCAGCGTAGAAGCGAAGAGCGTAGTTCCCAGGATTAATGTGAATACAACTTTCATTTGATTGAAATTTTTATACAAAGTTAGCCCCTCGGGGGGAAAGAATTAAACTTTTAACGGATTTAAAATAGGTGCGATCTTATCGGGCGGCTGCTTTGTTTTAATTGTATACTGAAATTATGAAATTTTGTTGCAGCCTTCCTCTTCAGTGCTTGCCGGGGCAGGAATTCAGGAAGGAAACGGAAATCCGGAGCGCTGAAGTGTAACCGGAGGCTACTTTAAAGGCCGAAAGCGGGAGTTTTGATCCAATTAATGCGGCCAATAGTCTATAATATTCGTCATATTCCCGCTAAACGCTTATTTTTGAATTCATTATGGCAATAGACCTCATATTACTGGTGCTGGCGGGCTGGGGTTTCTACCTCGGCTTTTCCCGGGGGATCATCAAGACGATATTTACCATCCTGTCGGTGATCTTCGGCCTGATGATGGCTTTTCGCTTTGGCCCGCAGGTGACCGGCCTGCTGGAGAGCCTGTTCAGTGAGAACCCGCTGATGTTCGTCGCCGGGTTCCTCCTCACTTTCGTAGGCACCATGCTCATCATCCGCCTTATCGCCAATTTTTTGGAGGGCGCCCTGGAGGCCGCCAATATCAACTTCATCAACCAGATCGTCGGCGGCTTCTTCCTTACCGCCATCATGGTGCTGATCTACAGCCTGCTTCTTTCCTTCGCCAATGCTTCCCACCTTCTCGGCGAGGCCACCAAAGAGGAATCGATAACCTACGCCTACCTCGAGAGATACCCGCAAAAAGTCTGGACGCTGGGCCGAAAGGCCAAACCTATCTTCGAAGACTTCTGGGACCACTCCATTGAATTTATGGACGACCTGGAGAATATGAGCGTAGAGCGCCGGGAATCTCCTCCCGAATTCTACGACATCCCCGAGAATGAACAGGACAGGGAGCGGAGGTGAGAGATACAGATCACGCCCCGATCGTCCCCAGTTCCACCCCTTCTGAGTAAGCGACCTTGATGCCCTGCCGGTTGAAAGCGGCCTTGATGCGCTCGTAAGTTTCGAAAGTCACCTCCCAGAAATCGTCGGGGATGGCGTAGGGGCGCACGGCCAGCAGGACGCTGTGGCTGTCGTAGGCTTCGATACCCACCTCCGGTTCCGGCTCCCGGAGCACTTTGGGGACCTGCTTCAGCTCCTCCATGATAATGTCCCGCACTTTGGGGAAGCTCTCGCTGTAGGGCATTGTTACGTTCAGCTCGATGCGAATATATCCCTTCCGGGAATAATTGGTGACGATGTTGTCGACCACCTGGCCATTGGGTATGATGAGCGTTTTCCGCCCGGGCGTCACCATAAGGGTATTGAAGACCTGGATTTCCTCCACCTGTCCAAACTTGCCATCCACCTCGATCCAGTCCCCGACCTTATAAGGCCGGAAAAGCAGGATGATGATGCCGGCGGCAAAATTGCTCAGGCTGCCCTGCAGGGCCAGCCCCACGGCGAAGCCGGCGGCCGCCAGCACGGCCACGAAGGAAGTGACGTCGACGCCAACCACCCCGGCAATGCTGAACACCAGCAGAACCTTGAGTGAGACGTTGGCCAGCGAGCGGACGAAAGGCAACAGGTTGGCGCTCAGTCCCGCCCGTTCCATCGCCCGGCCCGCCAGGCGGGCGATCCGGTTGATCACCTTGAACCCGAAAAAGAGCAGCAGCAGGGCCAGCGCCAGCTTGGGCAGGAAAGTGATGGCCATTTCGGACAGGAGGTTCAGATATTCGTTAAGCTTCTCTGTATTCATTTACCCGGATTTGAAATTCCTGCAAATTTATGCCCTTTTTGGAAATATGAAGGGGGCAATTCAGGTTTTCAGGAAAATGAAGCCGGAAAGAAGCGCTTTTCATTCCGCACTCAACCTCTCCACCGGCCGCACGGCCCGGTGCCGGAGCGTATAATCATTGCGCTCCAGCCACACTGCGATGCGCCGGGAGCGGTAGCTGAAAAATACCAGCCCCATACGGAAGAAATTCACCCCTAACAGGCCATCGATGCGGAAACCGTTATCCTCCAGGGCTTTCAGGTTGCCAAGAGCTACCCGGCAGTAAGCGATCGAATAGGTGTTTTCCACTTGCAGGGATTCCATGATGTAGCAGGCCGATTTTCGGATAAACCCCGCGGCCCAATACATGCTGACGGTTCGCTTCTGAAGGGCCGTGCTTTTGAGCCGTCGCCGGAGCCGGCGGGCGCATACATTGACGGAGGAGCCCGAATCTATGGCCAGCAACAGGCCCTCGGCCTCTCCGGCCCTGGCGTTCACCACCGGCAGGTGGCGGTCCATTTCGAATTGGAAAATGTAATCGGGTTCGGGGTGAGAAGCCGTTCCCCGGGCTGCAGAGCCCGGGCGCAGCAGCGTAATGCCCCCCCGGTAATAATCGAGCCGCAGGTCGACATGCTGCAGTACATCATATCCAATGATACCCAGCAATTTCTCGCCCAGTATGTTTTCCAAAGCCTGCAAGGCCATGCGGGGTGCAAAAAAAGTATCCCGGCGGAGGCATCCCCAGTTGAAACTGGAAACATAGGTATATCCCTGCAGTACGCCGTACCCTCCGGCGCCTGCGAAATATTTCTTAGGGCTGTGATACTTATGCCGGGGAAAATGGGCTTCATTGAGGATCAGCTCGGAAGCGCCTGTATCAAAAAGGAAATAACCGCTCCTGCCGTTGGCCTGCCCTTCGACCAGGATGAGCTTGTTCCGAATGTGAAGAGGGACGACGGAAGATTCTTCCTCCATGTAATAAGAAGGGCCGGCAACGGCAAATACTGAAATGGATAAGAAGAAAAAGGTAATGTACAGATACCGCATAAAACCTCGGGGTTGGGTGTTCAAAAATCAGTACGAACAGCGCCCTGAACCAACAGACGCAAACCGCGAGGTTTTAAATCCGGTACAAATGAAAGTTTACAGTTTCCTGAAAAAGCAAAAGATAACGCCTTCAGCAGGCAACCTGATGGAAAAGAAATTTATCTTTTTCTTTCTGCCTGAAAGGATATTTGGTAAGATAAAAAAAATATCTGACAGGAAAAAACCCACCCCATCTCCCTCTCTCCCACTCCCCTAATCCTCCCTAAACTCAAACACCATATACAAGGGCGCCGTCTCCCCGACAATATCGATCTTAAACATAAAATTCCCTTCGGTGAACCGCTGCTCTCCAAAATAATCAACAGGCTGCAGGGTAAGCGTATCGCCTTCGATAATGGTGCGGATGTAGGCATAACGATAGGTGAAATCAAAGGGCTTGTAACCAGTCCTGCCGCCGGGAGGAATGTCAAAATACTCCTGTTCGCCGCCACCGCCGGTTTCCACCAGCACCTCGTCGAAGGTGTAAGTGCTGAGGTTCTCGATGCGGATGCCTACCTCGCCCTCAGCGGGGCTTTCGCTGTCTTTATTACAGGAAAGGAAAAGGGCGGGCAGAAGGAAGCCAACAGCGGCGGAAACAATAAGGCTCGTTGCTCTTTTCATAGCATTTGTTTTGGATAAAGACGAAGGCATATCTCCTTTCGTTAGTTGCTAAACAAAGTACTTCTTTTGCTAGGAAATGCCAACCAAATGGCCCGGCATGCCGGAATTTGGGCCAATATGATTATATTTTAGCCCTCGAAAATACCAGTCATCACCCAAAACGAAAAGATCAAGATGTCCGCACCTAGACAAAACTGGCAGAGCAAGCTGGGTTTCATCCTGGCGGCCAGCGGTTCAGCCATCGGGCTGGGCAATATCGTTTTTTTCAGCTCTAACGCCTATCAGTACGGCGGCGGGGCCTTTTACCTGCCGTATTTCGTGGCCCTGTTCGTCCTGGGCATGCCCATTATGATGGTGGAATTCGGGATAGGCACCCTCACCCAGAAGTCTTTCCCCATGGCGCTGGGCCGCCTGGCCGGCAGGCGGGGGGAGTTTGTCGGCTGGTGGAGCATCGGCAGCGCCTTGTTCATTACCATGTATTATATCGCCATCCTGGGCTGGGCCCTGGGTATGATGATCGGCGCCTTCGGTTCTCTGTTCGAACCCGGCGTCAGCGCCCCCTTCGCCCCGTTCGCCGAGCCAACTCCCGAACCCAACGCTACGGTCTACTTTTTCAGCCTGATCAGCACCTGGAACCCGCTGGTTTACATCATCATCATCTGGCTGGCCAACCTGTTCATCCTGCGGCAGGGCACCCATACCATTGAAAAGGCAGTGCGCATTTTCGTCCCGCTGATGTGGCTCTTTATGATCATACTGGCCGTCCGGGGGCTCACGCTGCCGGGGGGCTTCGACGGCATCATGTACCTGTTCACGCCCGCCATGGACGGCATCAAAGAGCCTACCGTCTGGAAAGGCGCCTTCAGCCAGATGTTCTTCTCCCTCTCCCTTGGCCTGGGCACCATGACGGCCTACGCTTCCTACCTGCCGAAAGACGCCGACCAGGTCAACAATTCCATGCTTGTCTCCTTTCTGAACTGCAGCTTCGAATTCCTGGCCGGGCTGGCCATCTTCTCCCTGCTCTTCGTTTTTGCCCTCAACCCGGCGGGGACGACCCTGTCGCTTTCCTTCTTCGTCATTCCTCAGGGCATCAATGAGCTGTCGGCCGTTCCCTGGATCGTTCGCCTGTTCGGGTTCATGTTCTACCTGCTGCTGGTGCTGGCCGGCATCACTTCCTCCATTTCACTGATCGAGGCCCCGGCTTCGGCCCTGATCGACAAGTTTCGCATCAGCCGGCGCCGCGCCCTCATCCTCATCGCCGTACCCTGCGTGGTGGGCTCCTGCCTCTTCGCCCTGCCTCAGATCATCGACCCGGGGCTGAGCGGCGACGGCACCCTGGGCCTTACCCTGCTGGACATTACCGACCACTGGGTGTTCAACTACAGCCTGCTCACCGTGGGCTTCCTGGAAGTACTTATGATCGGATGGGTATTCGGAGCGGGCAAGCTGCGGGAAGCCCTCAATGAGAATGCCCGCTTCAAGCTGGGCGGCTGGTTCGAAATACTGATCCGCTACCTGCTGCCGGCCATACTGCTGATAGTCATCGTCACCTCCCTGATGCAGGAATGGCCCCTGTACGGCTCCACTTATGACATGCCGGGCTACGGCTGGCTGACGATATTCATACCCGTCTTCTGGCTGGCCTTTACTCTCATCTTTGCCTTGTACATCACCCGCTCCAAAACCGAAGAAGCATGAGAACGATAGCACTCTTATTGATCGCCTTTGTTTGGGCCACCCTGGCCCCGGCGCAGATCAGCCTTTCAGACGAGCACCCCGTGCAGGGCGAACCCGTAACCATTACCCTGCCGGAACCGGCGAGCGAACTGATCGTCACCTACCGGCCCAACAGCAGCATTGCAAGGGTTGATACCCTGCGGGCCGAGCCTCCTGCCACCGCATTCCTGTGGACGCCCCGCCAGGCCGGCGTGGCCAGCCTCAGCATTCCCACGGAAGGGCGCAACGTGTCGGTGCGCTTCCAGGGGCTTTCCGGTTCCGGTATATTCGTTATGATAATAGCGGGAACGCTGCTCTTCGGAGGCGCCGGCTTCGCCTTCTACATACTGTTCAAAGATGAAGAGGAAGATGATACTTTAGATATTGAGCTGGACCATTTTCCGGATACCTGATATGGAAAGAAGGAGTGAAAGAATGAAGGAGTGATTGGCCGCCTGCCCATAATCATTCCTTCATTCCCTCATTCCCTCCAGCCTCAGTTCCCCGACCGGGGCGCTACCCTCCCGTTGCTCCGGATCCAGCTCTTCCACGACCCGCACCCGGTAGATATTCTCGATCACCGCCGCTTCGCCCAGCAGGCTGTTGACGACCCGTTCGCCGGCGATCAGCTGCGTATCCGGGTCCAGGTGGTGGACGTTGGGGGCTTCCAGGACGACCTCCAGGCGCTCGTCCTGTTTTTTCAGCAACACGTATTTCCAGGGAGAAGCATCCACCTCGCGTTCCACCATAAAATCGTCATACAGGGTGAACTGCAGCCCTCCGACAATCGCCGGGCGGGCGTAGTAGAACTCCCAGTCCGGCAGGTCGGGCGCCCCTTCTATGATCCGCCGGCTGATGCGGAGCCGCTGTTTGTCGCCATTGGGAGAGATGGTCAGGTAGAATGAACGGCTGGCGCCGGGCCCGATCTCCCAGGCGAACAGGCCGAAGTCGAGCACCCGGTTGTTGATCGACTCGATGAGGGCGGCCTTGTCCACCATCTCTTCCTCGGTGAAGTATTCCCTGATGCTGTCCTCCGCCTTGATGAACCACTGCCAGAAGTCCTGTATCCTGGCGTCCAGGTTGATTGTTTCCTGTTGCATGGGTAACTTTTTTTTAGCGCCGGTTCGCAGGAAGGGCTTTTTGCGGGCGCTTCCTCCAGACAGGCGCCAACTAATATAGGGCAGGGGAATGGTTTTGTCAAATATTTTGGGGAAGAAGAGATGGCGGAGCCGTCCCCATCGGCGTTCATCTTGTCGCTCAGGATGTTGTAGTCGCTGTGGAGGCCGGCGGTGTCCTCCACAGCAATGCACCCCCGCCAGGCGTGCTGGTTGATGATGATGTTGTTGTAGATCTCCGTGCCCTGGTTGGCGCCCGCCCGCACGAGGATGCCCCAGCGGCCGTCATCGGGCACGATGATGGTGTTGTTGTAGATCTTCGCCCCGTTGGTCACGATAGCGCCGTCGCCCTGGAACAGGGCGATGCCCTGCCCGGAGTGGTTGTTGTAAATGAGGTTGTTGTACACCACCGGGTTTTGCAGGCCGTCCATATTGATGCCGGCGGCCAGGCCGTTGTCGTGGATGATGTTGCCGTAGACCTGGGCATCCGAGATGATACCGTCGCCACCCGCCGAGAGGTCTCCGTTCATGTGGATGCCGATGTTGTTGTTGCCGTAGCACTCGTTGTAGAGGATAACGGGCCGGCCGGAGCTGTTGGACACGTAAATGCCATGCTCATCTACGGAATTGGAGCAGACGTTGTATTCGATGAGGATGTCGTCGGTGAAGCCAGTGAAGATGCCCCGTTCGGCGTTGCCGTCGCAGCGGCAGTTGCGCACCACGCAGTGATCGGAGAGGACGAGGCGGATGCCGTTGCCGTTGCCCGGCATGCCATTTACCGTGAAGCCGTCGATCACCACGTAGTCGGCGTTTTCGATGTTGACGCCGTCGTTGCGGACCGGCCCGCTCTGGTTGATGAGCGCGTTGGCGCCCTGGGCCCGGAAGACGATAGGGGCGGCGCTTGTTCCGTTCTTGTCCCTGAGGTCGAACCCGGCGTAGGTTCCATCGGCCACGAGGACGGTGTCGCCCGCCTGTACGATGTCCGCCGCGCGCTGCAGGCTGCGGAAGGCCTGGGCAGCGGAAAGGCCGGTATTGGCGTCGGAGCCGGCGGGGGAGACGTAGTAGGTGGCGGCGGAAAGATGCAGATTGAGCAGGATGGCCAGGAAGACGGCCCAGTTTTTGGGTGTTTTCATATTTTCGGTTTTTGATGTGTGAAAAGTCCTTTGAGGTTTTGGGAACCTCAAAGAACGAAACGTTTCGTTCGCGAGAGGCTGTATCTCTGATTGCGATTTATTTTTAAAAACCGCGATAATGGTTGAAATTTACACGGATTAAATTTGAATTTTTTCACTAAACCCTATAAGTTACACCTTTCTGGTAATCATCTTTTCATTCAAGCATTTCCCAAAAACCTGCGCTCGATGGTAAAGACGAATCCTGCAAAAAAGCCGGCACCCCATAAGCCCGGAGGGTATCTAGTGGTGCTCCTCCTGCTTGGAATATTTTCAATGGTTGTTTATTCCTCATTGCCCCTGCCGAATGGTTTGGAAAGAAACCCGGATGGCACTTATTCTCCAAGCAAAGAAAGACTGGCAAAAAAGGAAAGGGAGAAAGAGCAATGCTCAGCTAAAGAGATGGAGTGTATCATATACACCTTTCTTTTGGGGCAATTCGACCGAATGCAGAAAAGTCGAAAAGGATTTCATTTATGGCTATCCGGAGCTTCCCGAATATCCTGAAGTTGTAGCGCTTAATAAAATTTACCTGATTCGCCCACCAGGTAACAAAGAAGATGACTAATGATGATTACACTGAATGTGAGAACCAACGACGCCGGCATTTTCTGTTTACTTTTCCAATACCTGATCGAGCACCTGATCGATGGCAAGCAGAAGGAGGAGATTGATTGGCCGTTGGTCCACACGCTCAATAACCTCTTCCTCAAAATGGAAAAGCTCACCGGCATCGTCGATGACGTCCTGCCCGTTGAACTAACGGAAGAAGAAGCCCGAACTTTCTATTTTACCCTCACGCAGAAAAAATACCAGGAAGCGCTGGAGGCCAACCCGGAGGCTATGGAGGGGAGTTTTTATGGGTCCTTGCTTCTCATCAAGGAAAAGACGGTCCATAAGTTGGCAGCGAAATTGAAAGCAGCCGCCTGATAAATAATGCCTATGGCAACCGAAAAATACCAGGGATTCCTAGAAGACCTCATTCCCATCTTCAAAGGGGAAATAAAAAGGATAAAGAATGGAGAAGACGAGGGTGACTTTACCGCCGGCCTGTTACAAGAATACTACCATACCCTGCTACTTATACGGCAGCTATCTATTGAGGTCAACCTGCCGCTCAACTCGATCGGGCTGGCTGATATTTCAGAACTCGGCCATCAATACGGAGAGGTTCCGCCCACGATAAAACCCCAGGCGTTCAAAAAGCTGGTTCAAAAGCTAGCGAAAGCCCTGAAGCACAAAGCCGCTCACCTAAAACAAAAGAAAAACTATAATGATGCATTCCGGCAAGGCCAGCTACAGGCATTTTACGCCATCCTGAACCTCATGCAGGAACAGGCGGAGCTGTCCTTCGACATCGAACTGAAGGAAATAGGGCTGGAAAAGGTGGAGTTGCCGGATTATATGTAGAATGAGAGCACAAGCGTAAAGCTCCGGCCGACGGAGGCCGCTAAGCCTATAGCTATTCGGCTCGGCGGCATGCAGGCTTACATTCCATAAAATGTGTTGATTCCCGCCAGTGAGAGACTGGCAGGTTATACCGCATCGAGACTACAGTCTCTCGCGAACGAGGGTTGACGGATAAATTGAACGCAACAGCCACACGATTCCACGATTCCCGATTCCACGATTCCCGATTCACGATTCCCGATTCCACGATTCCCGATTCCCCCCTCACACCCCCGCCGCCAGCCAGCTTGCCTGGTAAATCGCCCGCTTGGCGTCCAGCTCCCGCGCCTCGTCCGCCCCGCCGATGAGGTGTACGGTGACGCCTTTTTCCTTTAGCGGGGCCCACAGGCCGCGCAGGGGCTCCTGTCCGGCGCAAATGACCACATTGTCCACCTCCAGCACCCGGGGCTCTCCATTGACGGTAAGGTGCAGGCCCTGATCGTCGATGCGCTCGTACTGCACTTCGCTCAGCATCTTGACATTGCGGCGGCGCAGGGCGGTGCGGTGCACCCAGCCGGTGGTTTTGCCCAGGCCGGCGCCGGGCTTGCCTTTGGAGCGCTGGCAGAGGAAGACCTGCCGGGCGGGCGGCTCCGGGTCGGGCTTGGTGATGGCGCCGCGGTTGCTGTAGGCCATATCCACACCCCATTCTTCCATGAAGGCCGCCACGTTCAGGCTGGTGGGCTCTCCCTCGTGGGTGAGAAATTCCGCCACGTCAAAGCCGATGCCGCCGGCGCCGATGATGGCCACGCGTTCGCCCACGGGCATCAGGCCTTTGAGCACCTCCACGTAGCTCAGCACCTTGGGATGACCGATGCCCTCCAGCTGTACCTGCCGGGGCAGCACCCCGGTAGCGATAACCACCTCGTCAAAACCCTGACTAACCAATAACCCGGTATCGGCGCGGGTATTCAGGTGCAGGTGCACGCCCGTCTTTTCGATCTGTTTGCGGTAGTAGCGGAGCGTCTCATGAAATTCTTCCTTGCCGGGAATGCGCTTGGCCATGTTGAACTGCCCGCCGATCTCGCTGCCGGCCTCGTAGAGGTGCACTTCGTGGCCGCGCCCGGCGGCAACGGTGGCAAAGGCCAGCCCCGCCGGCCCGGCGCCCACGACGCCTATTTTCTTCTTGATCTTAGCAGGCACATAGTTCAGTTTTGTCTCATGGCAGGCGCGGGGATTGACCAGGCAACTGGACGTTTTGCGCTCGAAGACGTGGTCGAGGCAGGCCTGGTTGCAGGCGATGCAGGTATTGATCTCGTCCGCCCGGTTTTCCATGGCCTTTTTCACAAACTCGGCATCTGCCAGGAAGGGGCGCGCCATGGAGACCATATCGGCATGGCCATCGGCGAGTATCTTTTCCGCCAGCTCCGGCGTGTTGATGCGGTTGGTGGTAATTAGCGGTATTTTCACTTTCCCCATCAGGCGTTTGGTCACCCAGCTGAAGCCGCCCCGCGGCACCATGGTGGCGATGGTCGGCACGCGGGCCTCGTGCCAGCCGATGCCGGTGTTGATGATGGTGGCGCCGGCCTCTTCGATGCGGCGGGCCAGCAGCTCTATCTCCTCCCAGGTGCTGCCGTCGTCCACCAGGTCGAGCATGGACAGGCGGTAGATGATGATGAACTCCCTGCCTACCGCCTCGCGGATGCGGCGCACGATCTCAATGGGGAAGCGGATGCGGTTCTCATAGGGGCCGCCCCATTGGTCCGTGCGCTTATTGGTCTTGGAAACGATGAACTGGTTGATGAGGTAGCCTTCCGAGCCCATCACCTCTACCCCGTCGTAGCCGGCCTCCTGCGCCAGCTTTGCCGCGCGTACGAAAGCGCGGATGGTGCGTTCTACACCGCTTCCCGACAACTTCCACGGCTTGAAGGGAGAGATGGGCGATTTGATGGCCGAGGGCGCCACCGCCAGCGGATGATACCCATAGCGCCCGGCGTGCAGGATCTGCATGCAGATCTTGCCTTCTTCCGCGTGCACTGCTTCGGTGATCAGGCGGTGCTTCTTCATCTCCCGGCGGTTGGAAAGCTTGGCGGAAAAGGGCGACACCCACCCCGCCCGGTTGGGCGCTATCCCGCCGGTGACGATCAGGCCGGCGCCGCCGCGGGCGCGCTCGGCGAAATAGGCCGCCATACGCTCAAAGCCGTCTTTTTCTTCTTCCAGGCCGGTGTGCATAGACCCCATGAGGACGCGGTTCTTCAGGGTGGTAAAGCCCAGGTTGAGCGGGGCGAGCAGGTGCGGGTATTTTTCGTGCATAGCTAATTTCCGATTTGTGGAGCGAATACCCTCCCTTCTTTATTGTCAGGAAACGGCACCCCTCCTTTGGAGAGCCTGCCCCAAACTCGATTTGGGGGCTGGGGGAGGCTCCCCGCCCAAGATACAGTTTTCAGCGAAAATTCGCTAAAAGAGCCCTTCATTTTCGGGATTCGTCTTCGAGGCCAAATGAATTTAGCGTACCGGGGGTATACGTCCATGCTGTTTTGTTTTATATTTTTAGGTCTCGGTAAAAGGGTAACCTTACGGAAAATCCGGCAGGTTAAGCCATCTGATAAGATCAAAAGTATGAAAAAACAACACTACCTCCTTCTCGGGCTGGCCCTCGGCGCCCTGCTCAGCTTCACTTTCCTGCGCGCGTCCATCGACCGGGCCATGGTGCAGCAGGCCGCCGGGCTCATCGGCCTGGAGATGACGGAAACGGAAATCGACAGCATGCTGCCCGGCCTGGAAGAGTTGCGCGACAGCTACGTTTCCATCCGGGAAAAAGACATCCCCAACGAACTGGCGCCCGCCCTTCTGTTCAACCCCCTGCCACAGGGTTTTGAGGCCGATACCCGGCAGGAAGCCCTGTACTTTGAGATCCCGAAAAAAGTAAGCCTGCCGGACAACCTGGAAGATCTGGCCTTCTATTCTATAGCCGAGCTGTCGGCCCTCATCAGAAGCCGGCAGATCAGTTCAGTAGAACTGACGGAGTTCTTCCTGGAACGGCTGCGAAAGTACGATCCCACCCTCCACTGCGTCATCACCCTTACCGAGGAGCGCGCCCTGGCCCAGGCCCGGCAAATGGACGAAGAGCTGGCCCGAGGCTTCTACCGAGGCCCTCTGCACGGCGTCCCCTTCGGCGCCAAGGACCTGCTGGCCACCCGGGATTATAAGACCACCTGGGGCGCCATGCCCTATAAAGGCCAGATGCTGAGCTACGACGCCGCCGTCATCGAAAAGCTGGAGGCTGCCGGCGCCGTACTCGCCGCCAAGCTCACCCTGGGCGCCCTGGCCTGGGGCGACGTATGGTACGGTGGCAAGACCCGCAACCCCTGGAATCCGGAGCAGGGCTCCAGCGGCTCCTCCGCCGGGTCGGCATCGGCAGTGTCCGCCGGCCTTGTACCATTTGCTATAGGGACGGAAACCTGGGGCTCCATCGTATCTCCCTCAACGGTTTGCGGTGTAACCGGCCTGCGGCCCACCTTCGGGCGCGTCAGCCGCTTTGGCGCCATGGCGCTGAGCTGGAGTATGGACAAGATCGGCCCCATCTGCCGCACGGCGGAGGACTGCGCCATCGTCTTTGAGGCCATCCGGGGAAAGGATGAACGCGACCCCACCACCGTGGAGGCCGCTTTCAATTACAACCAGAAGGCCGAGCCCCGAAAACTGAAAGTGGCTTATCTGAAAAGCGATTTTGAAAGCGATTACTCATTCAGAGAACAGGACAGCCTGGTGCTGGCCAAATTGCAGGAACTGGGCATCTATCCCACTGCCATAACACTACCGGAAGTACCGGAGATCAGCTTCGTGCTCAGCGCCGAGGCCGCCGCCGCCTTCGATGAGCTGACGCGCTCCGGGAGAGACAGCCTCCTGGTGCGGCAGATCCGCAACGCCTGGCCCAACGTCTTCCGGCAGGCTCGCTTCATTCCCGCCGTGGAGTATATTCAGGCCAACCGCCTGCGCACCCGCCTGATCGAGCAAACCCATCAGGCGCTGAAGGGTTTTGACGTCTTCCTGTCCCCTTCCTGGTCAGGAGGCAACCTGCTGCGCACCAACCTTACCGGCCATCCCTGTGTGGTGCTGCCCACCGGCTTCATCGACGGGCTCCCGTCAAGCATCACCTTCTGCGGGCAACTGTTCGGCGAAGCGGAAGTGCTGAAGCTGGCGGCCCTTTACCAGGAGCATACGGATTTTCACCAGCGGCGCCCGGAGGGGTTTTAGAGGGAATGAAGGAATGAAGGCCCGCCTTCGCTGAAGCTTCGGACGGGAAAAAATGAAGGAAGAAGGGAGTTTTACCCGGCTGAGCCTTTGGCGAAGACGGGGAGGGCCCTGTATTCGCAAAGCGAATTATTCCACAGGGCAGGCCTGGCGCACTTCTATCTCATTATCCCGGATTATTCATGGGTTCTTCGTCACGAGAAGCCAAAATGCTTGTCAGGCCTGGGCTCCCGCAGGAAGGAGACGCGCAGCCGTATCCCCGGATACGGTGAGCATCGACTGACGAGAACGCCCAGGAATAGCGGCAGTTTGGCTTTGCAGTAGATTAACTCATGAATAATCCGGGTTATCATTACGGGCCATATAAATGTAGCCCGTCCGAAAAAGCAAAAGCCGGAACAGAGGGTTTCCGTTCCGGCTTTATGAAAAGATTCACTAATCAAAGATCGCAGGGTCAATCTGCAATTATCATTCGCTGGGTAGCCGCGGCATCTTCCGTCTCTATACGGTAGTAGAGCAGGCCGGCGGCTCTGACCTCATTCCTGTCCAGCTGCCATTCGTTATAGCCTGCGCTGAAGTTACCTTCCCGGACAAGCAGCGCCTTACCCGTAGCGTCAAAGACGGTGAGTTTCGCCCATCCATCGGCCGGGAGGCGGAACGGAATGGCAGTAGCCGTGACAAAGGGGTTCGGGCGGTTCTGGTAAAGGGCAAACGCCGTTTCGTCCGCAGTGCTGGTGGCGGAATTGAACTCCAGGGCCACACTCATGGGCTCCAGGTAGGGGTCATAAGCCTCCCCTCGGGTCTTACTGCCACTCAGCGCCAGTACTTCACTCAGTTGGGCGTTGCGCAGGGCGCGGAAGTTGAGGTAAAATAGGGGCTCATCACCGAATACCTCAAAGGCCTCCGTTTTAAACCAGCTGGTAGTCACCATGCCTTCATCCGTGAATACGCCGAAGTTGTCCTCCGACAGGCCGGCGAGAGCGCCAGGCATAAAGCCTTCGAAGGCCAGCGCCTGCTCGTCATAATCGAGCCCGAACTGGTATCCACGAATTCCCTTGAAAGCCTCGGCCGTAAAGGCAATATTGTAGGACTCACCGGCCTGCAGCTCCATGTCGCTCAGCTCAAAGGCCAGGACGGCCCGGGGTTCAACCGGAGCGAGCATATTACCCGGATCGACATCGCCGGTCACATCGCCGATCTTGACGGCAATGAAGTCAATACTCATATCATTGGACAACACATCCTCCACCGCGACCATTTCGGGGAAATCTTCCGCCAGCGGGTTGCTGGTTTGGAATTCATAGTCTGCCCGCACAAAGCGCCAGGAGGTGTTGTTGGGAAAATCGGTAGCAATACCCAGGATCACCTTGCGGATCTGGATCTGGTCCAGAGCCGTCACCGCGCCATTATTGTCGGCATCGGCTGCGATGATCTTGTAGGGGCTATCCAGCGGCTGTATGCCCAGGATGTGCTGCTGGATGAAAACCAGGTCGGCGGTGGAAACACCATTGGTTACTTCATCGGCCTTGGCCACATCTATAAAGCTGACATCGCAGGCGGGCACATCGAAGAAGTAGAAGCCGCCATCCGGGCTGGAAAGCAGTTCCATGGCATTGGTGTTGCCCATGACCCGTACCGATGCATCGGGCACCGGCAGGCCGGTTTCGGTAAATATATTCCCACCGACATCTGCCGTCATGTTGCCGCAGATCTCGGCATGGGGCATGGACTCGAAGACCTTGTCCTGCATCAGCTTGATACCGGTATTGCGCATGATGATATCATGGAAAGAAGTATAGCGGATCATTTCCTTTTCTTCGGCCGACAAAACCGGATCGATCTCGTAAAAGAAGCGGTCGCCGTCACGCAGTGCAGCGAACTGCACCTCCATGATCTTCATCACGGTGGGGCCGAATAGGGCGCCTTGCATGCGCTGTTCGGCCAGCATACCTACCCAGGGGTCGATGTTATTGATATCTCCATAGAGGGACAACAGGGTCAGGTAGACATTCTGGGTGGGGTTGATCTGTTGGAAAAACACATAACGCTGCAGGCCGAAGGACTGGCGTATGCTGTTGTAGTCGGGCAGCCCTCGTTCGCGCCCCCGGTTGATATTGATGGAGGCCAGGTCGAGGCCGCCGGCGCCCGGAGGGCCGAACAGGAAGTTGCGCACATCGTCGATCACTTTGGAATCGAAACTCTGCTGGGTCTGGATGGCCATACCTTTCAGGAAGGGCTCGATCCCCATTTCCATAACCGGAAAGAAGTTGAAGAATGCGTCGCGCAGCAGCATGTGGCCTTCCGGCACATCATTACCATCGGTATCGACCCGCATGAGGCGGCCGTTGAGCAGGGTATGGCCAAGGCGGAAGGCGGCTGCGGTGAAAACGTTCATCAGTTGCGGGTTGACGGTGGGGTCATACCCATCGTAGAGCGGCAGGTTGACTCCCATGGTTGGCAGCCACTCGTTATATACCACTGACTGGATGAGCCCCCCGACGATCTTCCTGGCGTGCTGATAGAGTTGCTCATCGCTCCAACCGGGATGTTGTTGCGCCAGTTCATCGCACAGGCGGTTATGTTCGCGCACGAACAGGGTATGGAACGACAGCAGCAGAGGGTTTTCATTGGCGCGGACATCCCCGGCGACGAAAAGCTTATCGCTGATGCCTGTCGGATTATCCATGTGCGGGGCATTGGGGTCGATCGGCGTATTGTATTCTCCGTTATAGGTATTGAACGGCGGCAGGTTGCCCGCCGACGTTTTCAGCTTACCGCCGGAAAAAGTGCGCAGCCAGTTGGCGCGGTGTTCATCGGAACCGTATACGCCGGAGCCGTCGATAAAAGCGGTAAGAATATTGGGATGGCGGCGCGGGTTGAATATGTTTGTCCCTGTGGCAGGGTCAAACACATTGCGCTTCATAGGGATCATCATCTGCCCGGTGTTGAACGGGTCGAACCAGGGGTCGCCTTCCGGGACGGGAATATTGGCATTTTCGCTGCCGTCGGGCGTCAGGCCGATATCATGATCGATGAACTGCCCCCATACCCAGCAGAAGTCGCTGAGGCTCATGGGGTCGTTGAGCAGCCCGTCCTGGGCAAAGAGGCGGTTGCTGACATCACGGGGGTTGGGCCTGTCCTGCCCGCCGGGATCGTCAATATAATTGGCATATGCCACCCCGGTGAATTGCCGGAGGTTAGTACCGGCGGCGCCCCAGTCCGGGTTGTCCAGGTTGTTCTGGCTACCGTCAATGGTGCGATAGTTTTGCACGTCCACCGTTTGAGCGGCGGCAGCAAGGGCAAAAAAGGCCAAGAGTGTTAAGAGTAAAGGTCGTCTTTGCATAAGCAAAATTTTTAGCTCATGGGTGTAATAGTATGATCGGTCCAACTCTGTGTACGGCAAATGCTATACCATTGCGGTGACATCGTTGGGTTTCTGATGCAAAAAATACGAAACTTTTCTTAAGGGTATGTAACCAGCAGCTCCCGGAGACGAAGGGGCACTCTCTGAGGAGCCCTAAAAATCGTTCTGAAAAGGGTAAAACCTCACTAAACTCCGACAAATTTAATGAAAAGTAAAATATTTATCGAAAAGGGGTTAGATTAAATTTTATCTAATATTTAGGAGCCGCTGTGCTTTCCCCGAAAAGTAAAAATTGTGCTATTTTTTGGCTTGCCTTACCGCCCGAAATGTTAATTTATCTTAAATTACGGCTCTAAAGCAATACTTTGGCAGCTTTTTAGCGTCAAAAGTGTTGAATGTTGAGCGCTGATGAGTGATTTGGCTAGAGTGCCTGTCACTCAACAGCCAACACAACAGTCGGGTGATTTCTTGCGGAAAGGGCAATCTTGTATTGCCCTTTCTGTTTTTTACTGGTTGCCGGCCTGTGGCAATACCCTGGCGGATGATCTTGCGCCAAACAACCTCGAAGCGTGTCCGCCTGATTACCCTCCGGATATTTATGTGAAATACCTTATCTCTCCTTTTTACGTTTTCATTATAATTTTCCGGGGTGCAAAAAAAGCACTGAACTACCGGACAAGATTTCATGCCTGGCGCCTGCCCTGGAAAAACAGCCAAACATACGATTTGAGAAAGAACGGGCTCTACATATTGCTACTCCTCGCCTTAGCGGCCCGGCTGCCGGCACAATCGCCCCTGCCCGACAACCGCCGGGAGCGCATTATACGGCCTCAGCCCGAAGCCATCGAGCTGGACAGCCTGCCCGTTTTCTTTTCCTCCTTCCAGCTTCGGGACCCCCAAACCGGCCGCTTGCTCGACACGGTTTATTATTCGCTGGAGAGCAACCTTTTACAACTGAAAGCCCCGGCCCTGGAATACGACAGCCTATTCGTCCGGTATCGGGTGTTGTCTTTCCCGCTCGGCCGAAGGCTTTTCCACCTCGACACCAGCCGGGCCACGCTACAGGAGGACGGGCTCATCGGCATCGCCTACAACCCTTACGAACAGCAGGAAGAGGCCGTCCTAGATTTTAAAGGGCTGGACTACAACGGCAACTTCACCCGCGGCATCTCCTTCGGCAACAACCAGGACCTGGTGCTCAACTCCAGCTTCAACCTGCAGCTTGCCGGCGAACTGGGAGAAGGGGTGGAGATCCTCGCCGCCATCACCGATGAGAACATCCCTCTGCAGCCGGAGGGCAACACCCAGCAGTTGCGCGAATTCGACCGCATTTTCATACAACTGAAAAAAGACAACAACCGGCTCATCGCCGGCGACTACGAACTCCAGCGGCCCAACAGCTACTTTATGAACTACTTCAAAAAGCTGCAGGGCGCTACCTTCAGCAATACCGCTCAGCTCGGGAAAGGGCAGTTGAGCAACACAGGCAGCATCGCCATCTCCCGCGGCCAGTTCACCCGTAATACCATCCCTGCCATTGAAGGCAACCAGGGGCCCTACAAGCTGCGGGGCGCCGAGGGCGAACGCTTCATCATCGTACTGGCCGGCACGGAAAAGGTATTTCTGGACGGCGAACTCATGGCCCGGGGGCTGGAGGAAGACTACATCATAGACTACAACCGGGGGGAGGTCACCTTTACCAATAAAAGGCTCATCACCAAAGACAGCCGGATCACCGTGGAGTTTGAATATTCCGACCAGAGCTACGTGCGCTCCCTGTACGCCGCCGGCACCTCCTACGAACGGGACAAACTGCGCCTGAACTTCAACTTTTTCAACCAGCAGGACAGCAGGAACTCTACCGGTGAGCTGGGCCTGAGCGACGAACAGAAGCGCATCCTCAGCCAGGCCGGCGACGGCCTCAGCACCGCCTTCGCCCCCAGCATCGACACCCTGGAAGAGTTCGTACCCTACCGGGCTGCGTACAGGCTTGTGGACACGGTAGTTCAATGCGGCCTTCAGGATACCGTCATCCGGTATCTGGTATTCACCACCAATGAGGACAGCGCCCGCCACACCGCCAATTTCTCCTTCGTCGGCCCAGGCAACGGCCAGTACATCCTCGACCAGGAGCAGGCCGCCAATGAACGCGTCTACCGCTGGGTAGGCTTTGGCCCTGATTGCCGCCCGCAGGGAGATTACGCCCCGGTGGTGCAACTGGTGGCGCCCCGGCAGCAGCAAATGATGACGCTGAACGGGCGCTATGACTTTTCAAAGAATTCGAGCCTCACCACTGAGGTAGCCTTCAGCCGTTATGACCTCAACCGCTTCTCGACCCTGGATAGCGGCGACGACCTGGGGTTGGCCGCTTTTACCGAATTTAACCGAACCTTCGCTCTGGGGCGGGACAGCACGGGCTGGCAACTGGCCTCCAACCTGAGCTACGAATTCGTCCACGAGCACTTCGAGCCCCTCAACCCCTACCGCAACCCGGAATTCCTCCGCGACTGGAACCTGGCCAATGTTCAGGGCGTAGGGCAGGTGGAGCGCGCCCGGGAACAGATCGGCCGGGGCGCCCTCAGCCTGCAAAAGGCCGGGCTGGGCAGCCTGAGCTACAGCTTCAGCGGCTTCCTGCGCGATACCCTTTACACCGGCGCCCGCCACCAGGTGCGCCTGCGCAGCCTGGCCCGCAACTGGGAGGTGGACCTCGACGGCAGCCTCCTGCAATCGGAAAGCCAGGGGCGGAGCACCCGCTTTCTGCGGCCCCGGGGCACCATCGCCCGAACCTTCCCCAAACTGGGCGGCCTCCGCCTCGGCGCCTACGGCGAGCAGGAAAGGAGCAGCCGCTTCGCCGACGGAGCGGATACCCTCCTGGCCACCAGCTTCTACTACAACCGATACCGCCTGTTCGCGGAAAACCAGTCGCAGGAAAAATACCGTTACGGCGCCAGTTTCAGCCAGCGCGTCGACTACGCTCCGGTATCCGATGCCTTTGAAACCAGCACCACCGCCACCGAGGCCAATGTGAACGGCAGCTGGCAGCTGGGCGGCCGGCAAAACCGCCTGCAACTGGCCGGCAACCTCACCTACCGGCAGCTGCAGATCGACAAGCCGGGCACGACAAGCCAGGAGCCGGGCGAAACGTATCTCGGCCGCACGGACCTCAATATGAGCCTGTTTAAAGGCGTTTTCCAGTCTAATACCACCTATGAGATCGGATCGGGGCAGGAGCCGAAAGTAGAGTTCACCTACGTGCGCGTCAACCCCGGTGAAGGCAGCTATATCTGGCTCGATTCCCTGTACAACAATGATGGAATTATCCAGCCCAACGAAATGGAAGTCGCTCCGTTCCAGGACCTGGCCGATTACGTGCGCATTACAGCCATCACGGATGAGTTCATCCGAACCGACAACGTCAACCTCAACCAGAGCCTGCGCCTCAACCCCAAGGCAGTATGGTATAATCAGGAAGGCCTCCGGCGTTTTCTCGCCCGCCTGTCCACCATTTCCACCCTGAGCATCAAACGCAAGACGCAGGAGGCAGAAGGGGTAACCCCCTACAACCCTTTCCAGCTCGACGTAGCGGATACCGCCCTGGTGGCCGTCACCTCCAATATCCGCAATGTGCTGTTCTTCAATCAGGGCGACACTGTCTACGACCTGCAGCTCGGCATGACGGACAACCGCAACAAGTTTGTACAGACCTCCGGCTTCGAAAGCCGGCGCAACAGCGAACAGTACCTTCAGGGGCGCTGGAACATTTCCCGAACCTGGAGCACCCGCCTGTCCTTCACACAAGGCCTGCGCACCAGCGACTCCGAATTCTTCAACAACAAGGACTACCGCATCAAGTCGCTGAACCTATCTCCGGAACTGTCCTTTCTGTCAGGCAAAAATTTTCGTACTACCCTGAAGTACCAGTTCCAGCTCGATGAGAACACGCTGGAGCAGGGCGGAGAGTCCTCCCGCCGCCATGATTTCAACCTGGACGCCCGCTATAACCGCTCCACGAAGAGCACGCTGCAACTGCGCGTGTCCTACGTACAGGTCAAATTTGACGGCAACCCCAATTCGCCGGTGGGCTTCGCCATGCTCAACGGCCTGCAGCGCGGCCGAAACTTCCTCTGGACCCTGAGCCTCGACCGGCAACTGGCCAGGAATATCCTCCTCAGTATCAGCTATGAAGGCCGGAAGACGGGGGAAGCCCGGGTGGTGCATACGGGGAGAGCGCAGGTAGCGGCGAATTTTTAAGGGCTGTCCGGGATCGTGGAATCGAACGCTGGGCCCCGAAACCACCAAATAACGAATAACGAATAACGAAAAGCAACTCAATTTACCCCCTCCAGGCAACCGAACGCCCGTTATTTTGTTTTTCAAATCAAAAAGCGAAACATGCAAAAATTTTGTTATTCCATATTTTTTGCCCTTCTAGCCATTACTGCCTGGGCGCAGCCTGCCAGTTCGGCCCAATATGCCCCTACGGCTGAAGAAAATGCGCTGCTGTGGGAGATCAGCGGTAAAGAACTGAAAGAGCCCTCGTATCTGTTCGGCACCATCCACATGATCGGAAAGGACGACTATTTCCTGACCGACGCTACCCGAGAGGCCTTCGGAAAGGCCCAGCAGGTTACTTTCGAGATCGACATGGAGGATATGATGGACTTCACCAAGCTGATGCCTCTGATGATGAAGGCCTTCATGTCTAACGACACCACCCTGAGCGACCTGCTCAGCGAGGAGGATTACGGGCTGGTCAGAGAACACTTCGAGTCCATAGGGCTGCCCATCATGTTCCTGGAGCGCATCAAACCCATGTTCCTTTCCGCCCTCGGTGGCGAGGATATGTTCAGCATGGGCGGCGGCGACAGTGAAGTGGTCTCCTATGAAATGGAACTTATGCAGATGGCCCAGCAGCGCAGCCTGCCCATCGAGGGGCTGGAGACGGCCGAGTACCAGATGAGCATGTTCGATAGCATCCCCTACAAGGTGCAGGCCGAAATGCTGGTCGAAACCATCAGATCCGAGAATACGGACAACGGACAGTTCAAACAGATGGTGGAGCTCTACAAGAACCAGGACCTGCAGGGCATGCAGGCCATGATGGAGGACGAGGCTTCCGGCATCGGCGGCTACGAAGACCTCCTGCTGGTGCGCCGCAACCGCAACTGGATACCGGTAATGAGCGAAATGATGAAGGCCGGGCCTACTTTCTTCGCCGTCGGCGCCGGCCACCTGGGCGGTGGCGAAGGCGTAGTGGCACTGCTGCGGGAAGTGGGGTATACGGTGAAGGCGGTGAAGTGATTTCTGGTGGAGGATGGACGGTAAAAGGGACACCTTCCTGTTCCTGTAACTGTCCTCCGCCCCACCGTCTACCGCCATCTCCAAAAATCACCCCCCTGGTGACTTTCGTCACTGTTTTTTCGGGAGGAAATGTGCATTTTGAGGTAACTTTTTCCCTGTACCGCCCTTTATCGGGCTCCAACATCCCAAAATGTCTGGAAAGCTATGATCAAGTGCGGGGCAATTTTTTCACCAAAATGCTCCTGCTTATGTTTATCCGAGAAATACCCAATGCGATGAGCGGCACCGTCATCGACGTCCGCTCCCGAGAAGAATATGACCTTTCCCATGCCACTGGCGCAGTCAATATTCCCTGGGACGCCCACCTTTACTACCTTAGAGACCTGGAAGAACTTCCCCGGCCGTGGCTGCTTTGCTGCGAGGAAGGCATTAGGTCCGGATGGGTTGTCCTGTCCCTGAAAATGCTGGGATATGAGGAAGTGTACAATGTCGGCCGCTGGTTTGACGTCGATTCGGAAAAGGCAGCCCTTCCCCCGAAAGCCGCGTAAGGGCTACTGGCTGGCCGTTGGTTGTTGTCTGTTTCCGGCAACAAACAACAATCAACCAGCAACGAATAACATACAACCGCAATAAAAAAGCCACAGCCACCATGCACTACAAAACGATAACAGCATGGATCTTCGTCATCCTCATGCTGATGGTCTTTTTTATGTTCCTCTACCCTACCCCATTCTTTATCGGGCTGGGCGTCATCGGGCTGCCCATCCTGGTGCTGGTGCAGGCGGTGGTGGTTTTGCGCGCCAGGGAGGAAAGCCAGCATGGTTTTTCGGACGAGAAATGGTATGAAGACACAGATGAACGCCCCAAATAAACCGGGCTGGTTTTCTACCTACCTGCTATTTGCCTAAACCGGCCGGGTATCTTTTTCTTCTCACCTGATAAAAATCATTTCTTTTTCTGATAATTATCATTTAGCCCTGCAATGGGGGAGGTTATATTTGGCTGAGTGAGGTAGCTAACAATCGTTTGTATAATGATGTCATTAAGCCAAACATCTATGACAAAGCCGCCGTCAGCCCTACAGCCTTTCCAGGTTCGCCAGGCGATGGTTGCGCTCGAGCTCGGGCCGACCGATGAGAAGATCCTGGATTACCTCGATTTCTTCACCAAGGAGATCCCGACCGGCGCTGCCTACTTCCTACACGTACTGCCGAAATTTGACCTGCTCAACACCATGATGGAGCGGGAGGCTCAGGCATTGATCAGCAATTACGAGATCAATGATGAGGTCATTTCCCGGATGGAGAGAAAGATACGTTCCCGCCTGACAGATGGACAGACGATACACATCGAGTTCGACGTAAAGGAAGGCAACCCGCTGGAAGAATTACTCGAAGATACAAACGACGTCAAAGCCGACCTGGTGGTCATCGGGCAGAAAAGCGGAGTTAGCCAGCATGGTATCCTGGCCAAGAACCTGGCCCGTAAAGCAGAATGCAACGCCCTGATCATACCGGACAAGGCTGAAGCCCGGATCCGGAAGATACTGGTCCCGGTCGACTTCTCTGAACATTCCATAAAGGCGTTGCGTACGGCAGTAGCCCTGAACATGGAGTTGTTTGAGCCGGCCGAAGTCATCTGCCTGAACATTTACGAGATCCCCAACCTGAGCGTTTACAAAATTCAGAAGACCAAGGAACAGTTCAGGGAAATGCTCGAAAAGGACCATAAGGGTGCTTTCGATGCCTTCCTGAATACACACATACCCGAATATAAGGACCAGATCAAAACAGAGCTGATCTGCCGCGAAGGGCCCGGCATTGCCCAGTACATTATGGAATATGCCGAAAACAACAAGGCCGACCTCATCGTGATGGGCGCCAAAGGGCACTCACAGGTTGAATTACTGCTGATGGGCAGCGTTACGGAAAAACTGCTGGCCACCAATGAACTCATCCCCACGTTGATCGTGAAATGACGAACAACTGCAGAGGCGGCCCCGAGATGACGAATCATAGCTTGGTGAATTTTTTTCTATTTAGTGAGGTTAGTTTTTCGGGAGGCCGTCAAAGTGATCTTTGACGGCCCTTTTTTTCCAGTGATAAAAATCAACCTGAGGGCTGACCGTTGTCAGCCGGGGCAGCCTGGCAAAACACTAGTTTTGGAAGGCACACAGAAAAGAGGCATTAAAGATGCCGAGGCTTGTACCCTTAATCAAAGAAAAGGAGGGCGCAAGAGCCGAAGCTTCGATCAGAGGTGGCTCAAAACCATTCCCTCATCGTAAAAAGCCAAAGATCTATGGTAATTTCTGACGATAAGACATTCAGAGACATCCAAAGAGAATTCAATAGTAAGTTCCCATACTTAAAGCTGGAATTTTATTCTTCCCGGCATGGCGAAGGAGAAGGGTCTCCTCTGCAGGAGCGCATCGACCCCGAGCAGGTATTGAAGAATGTTCGCCAGATCCACAATGAAGGAAATATCGAAGTGACCGGGGATGTGAAGGTGAGTGATTTCGAACAGGCCTTTCACGAAAAGTTCGGCCTCAATGTGCAGGTCTTCCGCAAGTCCGGAAACCTTTGGATGCAAACTACTTCCACTGACCACTGGACCCTTTCCGAGCAAAACCGGAAGGGAGGTTCCTCCGAATTACATTACAAAGAAAAATACAGGACATGATCACGGCCACCGCAACCGTTGCTGACATCATGAGCAGGAACGTCCTTTTTGCTCATACGAACCAGAGTTTCACACAGTTGTGCCGCCTCTTTTTTGAGATGGACATTCACCACCTGCCGGTGGCCGATGAGAAAGGTAAGCTTATTGGCATACTGAGCACCAACGACGTACTGAAAGCCTATGGCCGAAAGGTGCCTACATTACAGCGCGCCGATGAAGCCATGCTGAACGCGAACATTACAATTTTCGACCTGATGACGCAGGACCCAATCAGCGTGCCTCCCGATACCACATTGAAGGAGGCTGCTCGGCTGCTGTCCACCAACAACATCCAATCCCTGCCCGTAGTGGAAGGCGAGAAGGTCGTTGGTATTGTCACCAGCCGGGACCTGATCCGCTACCTGGCGGGAGCATAAAGACACCGGCGGCCGGGCCTGGGCCGCCATTATGGCAAAACTTAAAGGTAGAAGAGAATCCTGGAATTTACCCCTTCAGGCAAGCTGAGATGCTTAGCCGGGTACCGAGAGTAGAAAGATCGCAAAGCAGGCTCGGAAGTTTTCCCCCTATTCGCGAAGCCAATACCGGCGGGATTTTCCTGAGCAAAAAATAACAAGAAACATAGTTAAAATTGGCTTTTGCGACTAGGACGAGGGGCGATCATCAATACATTGATGGTTGCCCTTTTTTTATTGCCACTGATGAAAGTCAACCCGGCCGTATGATGTTTATCATGCCGCAAATAACACGGCTCGTATAAATTGAATAGGAAGTGGTGAACGAATCAAAAAATCTATTCATGAAGAGCATCCTGGCCCCCACCGATTTTTCCGCCTGCGCTTTTCAGGCAACGGAAGCCGCCGCCAAGCTGGCCCGCCGCTTTGGCGCCTCCCTTCATTTGATGACCTGCCTGGGCCTTCCCAAGAACTGGAAACAGCTATCCGCCCGGGAAAAAGCTCAGATGCCTGAGGTTCAGCAACGTATCTACAATACGGAAGTCCTTTTCAACGACCTGCGCAACCGCTTTTCCGATATCGACGTCAAAACGGCCTATTGCGGTGGAAAACTGACCGCCGAAGTACGTGAATATGTCAAACGCCATGCCATCGACTTTATCGTTATGGGCTCTCACGGCAGCAGTGGCAAGAATGAATACTTCGTTGGGTCCAATACCCAGAAAGTCGTCCGTGAAGTACACTGCCCTACCCTGGTGGTCAAGGAGCCCCTCGAGGAGGTAAATTTCGACAAGGCCGTTTTCGCTTCCAGTTTCCACGAGAATGAAAGGGAGCCATTCCTGAAGTTCAAAGATTTCATCAAGCACTTCGTTCCCGAGATCCACCTGGTGGAGGTGCACACTTCTTCTCTGCTCGACCCGCCATATTTCCTGAGCCACGAGGCCATGGAAGAATTTCGCAGCCTGTGCGCCCCCTTCCGTTGTGAAACCCATATACACCGCAACTTTAATGTGGAGAGGGGGATTCGCACCTTCGCAGAGGAAGTAGGCGCCAAACTGATCGGCATCTCCAACCACCACCGGCACCCGCTGAAACGAATGCTGATCGGGAGCAATGTGGAAGCACTGATCAACCATTCCAGCATTCCTGTCCTGAGCATAGACTACGAAAAGACTCCTGAGGCTGTTTCCTGAGCTGAACACCAGTTTAAACCCGCCTGTTTCAAATTAAAATAGTCAAAAGAAAAGCCCATGAAAAAGATACTTTTCCCTACCGATTTTTCCGAAGCCGCCCGGAACGCATTTTTCTACGCCATTCAACTGGCCGAAGCCCTCGATACCAAAGTCGACGTGACAAACGTCTACCACCTGCCCATCAATGATGCCGGCCGGGTGCCCCCCGACTACATCGAACAGATGCTCAATGAGAAAAAACAAAGCGTTGAACAGCATCTCCGGGATTTCGTCAGCGGCCTCCCTTCTTCCCACCTGGGAGAACTGAAGGCGGAATATGGCATTTTCGTCTATCAGGAAATCATCGACCTGGCGGAAGACGGCGGCTACGGCCTCATCACCATGGGCACCAAGGGAGAACGCAACCCTCTGGAAAAAATGATGGGCAGCGTGACTACCCACACCATGATGCACGCTCCCTGCCCGGTGCTGGCCATCCCGGAGGGAGCAGAGTTCAGCCCCATTGAACACATCGCCTACGCCACCGATTTCGAGCCCAGCGACGAACACGCCGTAGAACAACTCATGGAGTTCGCCGGCAAACTGAGCGGCGCCATCCACTTCGTTCATATCGATACCAAGGCAGTGGCGGGCAATGTGGAAGACTATGTCATGGTGGAAAATTATCCCTTCCCCTTTACCGACTTCTCCGTGGTGGGCAGCCGCTCCGTCAGCGACGGGCTCGATCAATTCGTCAGGGAGAAAAAAATTGATATCCTGGCCCTGTTCATCCCCAACCGGCGCCTGTGGGAGCGCCTCTTCCACTCCAGCTTTACCAAGCAGATGGCCTTCCACAGCAAGGTGCCGCTGCTGGTGTTTCATGAGTAGGTGTATGGTGTATTGGTGTGTAGGTTCATTGGTGTATTGGTGAGGGCGCTCCGCCTCCGCCAAAGCAGACTACGTTCCGTCAGAGGCGGCGGAGGCTATAAAGCCCCTTAAAGGGTTGAAGGACTGCTCCCATGCGTGTATAGAGGCAACTGCTCCCGAACCCTTATACACGAATGCACCCATACACAAAAACACACCATTTAAAACGCCTGCAACTCCACCAGCTTCTGATACTCCCCGGCCTTTTGCAGCAGGGCCTCGTGCGTACCCCGCTCGATAATGTGCCCGTCTCTCATGACGACGATCTCATCGGCATGCTGAATGGTAGACAGGCGGTGGGCGATCACGATGGATGTCCGGTTTTTCATCAGTTCCACCAGGGCTTGCTGCACCAGTTTCTCCGATTCGGAATCCAGGGCGGAAGTGGCTTCATCCAGGATGAGGATGGGCGGGTTTTTCAGTATGGCGCGGGCGATGGTCAGGCGCTGGCGCTGGCCGCCGCTCAGCTTTCCGCCCCGGTCTCCGATGTTGGCCTGATAGCCTTGCTCGGTGGCCATGATGAAATCGTGAGCGTTGGCCACGCGGGCGGCCCGCTCCACGTCTTCAGCTGTGATGCCCTCCATGCCGAAAACGATGTTGTTGTAAATGGTGTCGTTGAAGAGGATGGCCTCCTGGGAAACGATGCCCATGAGGCTGCGCAGATCCTGAAGCTTATAGTCCCGGATATCGTGGCCATCGAGGAAGATGGCGCCTTCGGTGACATCGTAGAAGCGGGGCAGCAGGTCGGCCAGTGTCGATTTGCCGGCTCCGGAGGCGCCGACCAGGGCGACTACCTGCCCGCGGGGGATCTCCAGTTCTATGTTCTGCAATACCGGCCCTTCGTCCCGGCGATAAGTAAAACTGACGTTCCGGTATTCGATCTTTTCCCGGAAATTGCTTATCGGCAGTGCCGCGGGCTTTTCCCGTATGCTCACATCGGCATCCAGTACGCGCTCCACCCGTTCCATTGCGGCAATGCCTTTCTGTATGTTGTAGATGGCTTTGGACAGCGACTTGGCGGGGTCGATCACATTATAGAAGGCAAAAATGAAGGTCAGAAAGGTCTCGGCGGCCAGCTGCCCCTCAAAGACCTGGCGGGAACCATACCAGAGCAGGACGGCCACGGTGGCGATGCCCAGGAACTCGGACAAGGGAGAGGAAAGGTCGCGCCGCCACAACAGGCGGGTCAGTGACCGGCGGTAGGCATTGTTTTCCTGTGCAAACTTATCCCTCTGATAGGTTTCGGCATTAAAGCCTTTGATGATCCGCAGGCCGCCCAGCGCTTCCTCGACTATGGACACCAGGGTGCCCAGCCGTTCCTGCACCGCCGAAGAGCTGCGCTTGAGGGAGCGGCCGATGCCCCCGATCACTACCCCGGTGAAGATCATGAGCAGAAAGACAAAGACGGTCAGAGAAGGGCTGACATAAACCATAAAACCCAGCGCGCCGATAATGATCAGCGGCTCCCGGAAAACGGCCTCCAGGACGTTCAGGATACTCCATTCCACTTCCTGCACATCGGCTGTGATACGCGACATGAGGTCGCCTTTGCGCTCTTCCGAAAAGTAGGACAACGGCAGGATCAGCACCTTCTCGAACAGTTGCCCGCGAATGTCCCGGATGATGCCGTTGCGCACCGGCGCCATGAAAAACAGCGACAAATACCGGAAGAGGTTCTTCAGAAAAAAGGCGGACAGGATGGTGACACAAACAAAGGCCAGGGCTGTTTCCTTGCCCTGCTGCACCACCAGCTGGCTGAGGAAATAATTGAAGCTCGCCGTCAGGCTGTCGATATCGGTGATGGCAGCCGGCCTTTCCAGCACCGGCTCGCGCCGGTCGAAGAGGATCTCCAGAAAGGGCACCAGCAAAGGAATACTGGCCGCCGTAAAAACGGCCGTAAGGATATTGCTCAGGACGTTGAGGGAAACGTTGGCCTTATAGTTGCGCAGGTAGCCCATTAGGCGCCAGAAGGAGGTGTTCATGGCTGGATTGTTGAATGGTTAATATTGTTGAATTGTATGATGGTTTATCGTTTCACAGCCTCCGGGCCGCCTAACCATAAAGCCATTTAACAATTTAACCATACTTTCTTTCACTCCATCTCTGCAGAAACCGGTTCCAGAATGAACGAAGCCTCACCCTGCCGGAGTGCGTAGGTCACGATCCGTTTTTTGCCGGTTGCCTTGCCCTGTTCATAAACCGGGAAGGAACGTTTGAGCGCACCGCCTTCAAAATAGAACCTGCCGTGGCCGTTGAACCCCTCGGCCATATCTTTTTTCGCAGACAATTCCTGCACGCCGACCGGCCCGTAGGAACGATTCCGGAAGGAAGAGAAGCCGTAGACATAAGCCGTCGAATCGCTGCCGGCAGACCTGGAAAAGGCATATACTTCCGGAAAGCCGTCCTGGTCGAGGTCGGCAACCTGAGCGTCGGTGACCACCCCTTCCACACCTATCTGAAAAGTATCGTTGCGCACCTCAAACCCGGAAGGCGCAACCACCAACGTATTCTCTTCCGGAACATTGGGGGAAGAGAGGTGGAAAGTGATGCTCCCCTTTTCCAGTTTTTTTTCGAAAGGCACCCGGTTTTTACCGCTGAGCATTGCCGGGCGGGTGGGTTCTTTTTCAGGGGCGGCCATAGTGGAATCGGAGGAAGCGCTATCCTGTCCTTCGGATGAGCGGCCACTGCCGGAACAGCTCCATAATGCAATGGAGAACAGGCAAAGGATAAAGATTGAGCTTCTCATATTTTCGGATTTTTTTATGATCTGTTGGCAGTTACCCCCAACTCAGCGCCACAGGGAAAGCCGGCGATGCATTATCGGCGGGCCCTGATCAATCATCCGTCATCCTGAAGGTATTCAGGTAGCCGGTATGGAAGTCTCCTTTCCGAAAGTTTTCGTCCTTCATCATTCGCTGATGGAAGGGGACAGTGGTCTTTACCCCTTCGATGATGAACTCGTCCAGCGCCCGCTCCATCTTGGTGATGCACTCCTCGCGTGTCGGCGCCCGGCAGATGAGCTTCGCGATCATGGAATCATAATAAGGCGGGATGTTGTACCCGGCGTACACGTGAGTATCTACCCGTACGCCATGCCCTTTGGAGCTGTGGAAGGAGGTGATCTTTCCGGGGCTGGGCCGGAAGCCGTTGAAGGGGTCTTCGGCATTGATCCGGCACTCTATGGCGTGGGCGTTGGGGAAGTAGTTGCCTCCGGTGATGAGTTCTCCGGCTGCGATCTTGATCTGTTCCTTGATGAGGTCGTGGTCGATCACTTCCTCGGTCACCGGATGCTCCACCTGAATACGGGTATTCATTTCCATGAAGTAGAAATTCCGGTGTTTGTCGACCAGGAACTCTACGGTGCCGACGCCTTCGTAGTCAATAGCTTCGCCGGCCAGCACGGCTGCCGCGCCCATTTCCTTGCGCAATTCGTCGGTCATGAAGGGCGACGGGCACTCTTCGATCAGCTTCTGGTGCCGTCGCTGGATGGAGCAATCCCGTTCGGAGAGGTGGACGACCTTGCCTTTCTGGTCGCCGGCGATCTGAAATTCGATGTGGCGGGGCTCCTCCACGAATTTTTCGATGTAAATGCCGTCGTTGCCAAAAGCGGCTTTGGCTTCCTGGCGGGCCCGGTCCCAGTTGTTGTCGAATTCCTTTTCTTCCCAGACGATGCGCATCCCCTTGCCACCGCCGCCGGCCGTAGCTTTGAGAATAATGGGGTAGCCGATCTCACTGGCGATCTTTTTGCCATGTTTCGGGTCTTTCACCAGGCCATCCGACCCTGGTATAACCGGAACGCCGGCCTTTACCATGGTCTCCTTAGCGGTGATCTTATCACCCATTTTGCGGATCTGGGCGGGAGTCGGCCCGATGAATTTGATGCCATATTCGGCGCAAACCTCAGCAAAGTCGGCATTTTCGGCCAGGAATCCATAGCCGGGATGTACCGCATCCGCATTGGTTATTTCCACAGCAGCCATAATACGGGGTACACTGAGGTAAGACTCGGCCGAAGAAGGCGGGCCGATACAGACGGCTTCGTCAGCAAAGCGCACGTGGAGGCTTTCCCGGTCAGCAGTGGAATAAACCGCCACCGTTTTAATGCCCATTTCCCTGCAGGTACGGATGATACGCAGTGCAATTTCGCCACGGTTGGCAATGAGTATTTTTTCGAACATATTTTTTCAATTAGAGGTGCTGCAACAAGAGCCCTGTATTACCCGGCCCGATGTCAGACGGTTGCATAGTCCTTATTGTTTTGCCCAATATGTCCCCCCTCGTTCCGGTCAGGCAGGCTCTACCAGGAAGAGGACCTGGTCGTATTCTACCGGCTGGGCATCCTCGACCATCACTTTTACGATCTTTCCTCCGATCTCGGATTCAATCTCATTAAAGAGTTTCATGGCCTCGACAATACAAACCACCTGCCCTACCTCGATGGTGTCTCCCACCTTGACATAAGGCGGCTTCTCTGGTGAAGAGGAGCGGTAGAAGGTCCCCACAATAGGGGAGCGGACCTCAACATACTTACTGTTGTCCTCCTTCTTTTCTTCCCTGGGGGCTTCCACTTCGGGCTCCGGTTGAGGTTTGGGCTGGGCCGGCGCCGAGGGCGAAGGCGGCGCTGCCGGATACGGCTGCTGTACAGGCGGCATCTGAATGATAGGCGCCTGCTGAGCCGGAGCCTGGTTGGGGGGCGCAGCTTGTTGCGGCTGTTTTTGTTTTTGGTATTTGTTGGTTCGGATGGAAAGTTCAAACTCGCCATCCTTCATCTTGAATTCGGTCAGGTTGGATTTGTTGATCAGTTTTACCAACTCCTGAATTTCCTTAAAATTCATAGGCGTTATTGTTTTACGCGTTCCATGTAGGAGTTCGTTGAGGTATCTATCTTGACCAGGTCGCCCTGGTTGATGAACAGAGGCACCCGCACTTCCGCTCCGGTCTCGACGGTAGCCGGCTTAAGGGTATTGGTAGCCGTATCCCCTCTGACGCCCGGCTCGGTATAAGTGACTTCCAGCACTACGTATTGAGGCATTTCCAGAGTGAGCGGAACCTCTTTCTCGGCGTGGAAGAGAATGTCGACTTCCAGCCCTTCTTTCATCAGGCCCGGGTTCTCAATAAAATCTTCCCGGAGGGCCACTTGTTCAAAAGTCTCCTGATTCATGAAGTGATACCCCATATCGTCATTGTAAAGGTACTGGAACTTGCGGCGTTCCACCCTGACTTCATCGACTTTATGCCCGGCAGGAAAAGTGTTCTCGAGCACCCGGCCGGTGGTCAGGCTCTTGAGCTTGGTGCGCACAAAGGCGTTGCCCTTACCTGGCTTGACGTGTTGAAATTCAGTGATAACGAAGGTGTCGTTATTGAATTCAATGCACATCCCTTTGCGAATATCAGAAGTTGTTGCCATTGCTTATTTCTATGGTTAATATACCTGAATTTTTTAGCCCTGCAAAGATAGGAAAATTGTCGGTGATTGGCCTGCTCGCGGTTCGGTTGTTCGGACTTTGCCCTTCGGCCGGCGGTGAATTCCGAATACCGAACTTCGAATCCCGCTTCAGTACGCCCACTTCACATAGATGGCGCCCCAGGTGAACCCTCCGCCGAAAGCCGTCAGGATCAGGTTGTCCCCCCGCTTGAGCTGACTTTCCCATTCCCACAGGCATAGCGGGATCGTAGCGGCAGTGGTATTGCCGTATTTATGGATATTGATCATTATTTTTTCCAGCGGGAAGTCCGCCATCCGGGCTACCTGTTCAATAATCCGGCGGTTGGCCTGATGGGGCACTACCCAGTCGACGTCGTCGACGGACAGGCCATTGCGCTGCATGGACTTTTCCACCACATCGGCCATTCCCGAGACGGCAGCCTTGAATACCGGTGCGCCGTTCTGATAGACGAAATGTTCCCGGTTCGCCACCGTTTCCGGGCTTGCCGGGTAACGGGACCCGCCCGCTTTCTGAAAGAGATAGACGTGGCCCGCTCCGTCGCTCTTCAGCAGAGAATCCCTCATCCCGTATCCTTCGGTATTGGGTTCGAGCATCACCGCGGCTGCCGCATCTCCAAACAGGATGCAGGTCGAACGGTCAGTATAATCGACTATGGAAGACATTTTGTCGGCTCCGACAACGACCACTTTCTTATGGGCGCCGCTCTCGATGAAGCGGCTTGCCGTTGTCAGGGCATAAAGAAAGCCGGAGCAGGCAGCGTGCAGGTCAAAACAAAAGCCGTTGCGAATATCCAGGGCATCGGCTATGAGGTTGGCCGTATCCGGAAACTGCATATCCGGAGTGACGGTGGCGCAGATCATCAGGTCCACCTCCTCAGGAGCAGTGCCGGTTTTCTCCAACAGTCCCCGAACCGCCTCGATGCCCATTGAGGAGGTCCCCTTTCCTTCTCCTTTCAGTATGCGGCGCTCCTGTATTCCGGTACGGGCCCTTATCCATTGGTCATTGGTATCGACCATCTTTTCCAGTTCGGCATTGGTCAGCACATAGTCCGGAACATAGCCCTGGACCCCTGTGATCGCTGCGCGGATCTTTGTCATAGCGGCATTAAATTGTTACCCTTTGAAAAAATCGAGCGCAAGGTAGGAAAAATGTGGGAAATGGTGTACAGCTCGGCAGGTTACTGGTTCGGGAACAATGAGAGGAAGAGGGGAATTGATGATGTTTGATGTTTGATGTTTGATGTTTGATGTTTGATTGGCCTTGGAGGGCTATACTGCCAGCCCCTTCCCACGGTACATCAAAAATCAAAAATCGCAAATCAAAAATCAAAAATCAACCGTCCCTTCCACACCCGGCCGGGAGATGGCCCAAAGGCCGGCGAAAGTGAGCAACCCGTTGAGGGCGATGATCAGGAAGCCAAACTCAAAACCGGAAAGCCAGTAGGCGGAATTATTATTGATTATATAAGACAAAACCGGAGCGGCGATACAAACGGGGACAACCCAGGCGGGCCGCACTACCCGGCGGGTAAGCATTCCGAAAGCAAAGAGCCCCAGTATTGGGCCGTAGGTATACCCGGCGGCAATGAAGAGCTGGCTGATCACCGCATCATTATTCAGGGCATTGAAAACGACAATGATGATGAGCAGGACCAGGGAAATGCCGACGTGGACGATGGTGCGGGTGCGCCGCTTGGATTCTTCATCGGCCTCACTTTTTTCAAAACCGAGAAAATCTACACAGAAGGAAGTCGTCAGGGCAGTAAGGGCGGAGTCGGCACTGGAATAGGCCGCGGCGATCAACCCCAGGGTAAAGAGTACCCCGACCGCCGGGGAAAGGTGGCGCAGGGCGATCACCGGGAACAGCTCATCCGTCTTCGCCGGGATTTCCAGGCCTATACTGGCGGAATAAATATAGAGCAACGCGCCAAGGGAGAGGAACAGGAAATTGGCAACTACCAGTATGACGCTGAAGGTGTACACGTTCTTCTGCGCTTCGCCGATATTGCGGCAGCTGAGGTTTTTCTGCATCATGTCCTGGTCCAGGCCGGTCATCACGATGGCGATCAGGGCTCCGCTGATGAACTGCTTGAAGAAGTTATTGGGGTCATTCCATCCTCCTTCAAAAAAGAACATCTGAGAATAATCGCTGGCCTGTACCATGGCCACCATCCCGCCCAGGTCCATTTCCATGGTATTGCCGATAGAGATGATAGTGAGCACCACAGCCGAGAGCATGGCCACCGTCTGCAGGGTATCTGTGTATACGATCGTGTTGATCCCGCCCTTGAAGGTATAGATCCAGATCAGGACGATGGTCACGGCGACGGTGGCAATGAAGGGGATGCCGAAGGGCCCAAGAACGAACTGCTGTAAAACCATGGCCACCAGATAGAGGCGGAAGGCCGACCCGATGACGCGGGAAAGCATAAAATAGGCCGCCCCGGTCTTATAGGCATGATATCCCAGGCGCTGCTCCAGGAAGGTATAGATAGAGGTGAGGTTCAACCGGTAATACAGAGGCAGCAGCACCTGAGCGATGACCAGGTAGCCCAGCAGGTAGCCAAAGACCATCTGCATATAGGAAAAGGACTGGTTGGCGCCATTGGCCCCCACCACCCCGGGGATGGAAATGAAAGTGACACCCGAGAGGGAGGCGCCGATCATACCGATGGCGACCAGCAGCCAGGGCGATTTTCTGCCCGCCAGGAAAAATTCGGCATTACCGGCCTTCCGCCCCGTAAAATAAGATACGGTGATCAGTAACAGGAAGTAAGCTGCTATGATTCCTAGGATGAGTGTGGGTGTCAAATGGTTGGTCATACTGATGCCTGCTTGTTTGGCGTTCGCCCGTCCCTTTCGTTATTGACGAAGGCCCGGGAGGTGTTGTTATCTCAGCGCTTGTTTGGAGGTAGTCATTTGGGCTGCAAATGACCACTTTCGGAACCTCATTTC
>CAYQKY010000027.1:0-59998 GCA_964418125.1 uncultured Phaeodactylibacter sp. | reverse complement strand
GCTTTAAATTACCGTGAGGTTTGAACCCGGGGGGATTGGTTTTTAGCTTTATAGCTGGTTCCCTGGCCGATGAAGTGTACGGTGTACGTGGTGTACGGTGTACGACGCCAGCCCAATCGTACATCGTACACTTTCAGGTTCCTGTCCAGCTCCGTACACCCTACACAATTCCGGGCAAAAGCCTGGATAGTAATCAGGAATCCAACACTTTATGCTCAAACCTCACGTTTTGTTTAGCAAAAGTATTACTGCAAAAAACGAAAATATTGGCTGACGGCAAAAAGTAGGAGGAAGCTAATTTTGGATCCAACATCCCGGCCGCACAATTATTTCTTCAGCCTTCTGGCCCTATTTTCTGTCCGGAAAACAAGGAAATCACATGGGGTGAAAGTCTCTAAAAAATTGATTTTTTTTATAAAAAAAACTCCCCCGAAAAACTTGAACCTTTTTGCCTTTTTACGTAGCTTATGAGCTGTAAAAAAAATATTGTAAAGAACGGTAAGTATTTCCCTAAACCTCACCTGTGTTCCGGCTTTTTTAGGCGCCGGCATTTCTCCCCCCCCCCTTCCCGATTAATTAACCTAAGTCAACCTATTTCCCTATTAAAGGCTTAATTGCCAGCCTTTTCCGAAAACTTTCCAAGGAGGCAGGACAGTTTTCGAAGGCTCTTTTATTGTGTCCTACTTGCAAACCAAAAGGGGCGGGTGCATGTGCCCGGTTAATGATTTTCTGACAAGTGCGATGCATACTATGGCTACACTAAGTCCACACGAAAACCATCTGGACAAACTTGAACCGCGCTGGTTTGCCGTTTATACGAGGTATAAAAGGGAAAAACTGATCCTGCGCCATTTGCAGGAAAAGGACATTCAGGTTTATCTCCCGCTTCAGACATTCATCCGCCGGTATACGCGCAAGGTGCGTAAGGTGGAAATCCCCCTCATCAGTTGCTACATCTTTACCAGGATCACCGCCGGTGAATATGTTTCCGTACTGGAAACCCCGGATGTTGTGGGTTTTGTCAAGTTCGCCAATAAAATGATCGCCATTCCCGAAAAAGAGATCCAACTGCTAAAGCGAATCGTTGATGGCGGCGATGAAGTAGACGCCGAACCCTGGGCCTTTCAGGCGGGCGACGCCGTGGAGATCATCGGAGGAAGCCTTACCGGCATACAGGGTATATTGGTGGAACAGAAGAACAAAAAAAATTTCCTGGTCGAGCTGAGCACTATAGGTTATTCCCTGCGGATGAATGTATCCCCGGCCCTCCTGAGGAAGGTCAGGAAAAAGGAGGTTTATCACCAGGCAGGCCAGACTTGGAATTGAAAGAAAGTTTTCCGGGTATCTGTCTAAAGTTGGACAGAAAGCTTTGGAGGCGTGTACGATGTACGGGCCAATGATAACCTTTAGGGGTGTACTATGTACGAAGCTGCCCAACCTTAGACGGGTAGCCAGTTATCCAGCTATCTGGCTGGATGCCAAACACTTAAAAATGCGCATACGGATTTTTTACTTAAGCCCTCTGCGACTTATCGGGGGCGAAGCCGTAGGGGGAAGGAGGGAAGGAAAGAGGGAGTGAGGGAATGAATTACTCGCAGCTAACCGCCCACGCAAACACTTGAACAATCAGACAATAAACCTCAAAAAATGAAAAACTTCATACTCATTGGAGCGGCGGGTTATATTGCGCCCCGGCATATGCAGGCTATAAAGGATACCGGCAACAACCTGCTGGCGGCCCTGGACAGAAGCGACTCGGTAGGGGTAATCGACAGCTATTTTCCCGACGCCGCTTTTTTCACGGAGTTCGAGCGGTTCGACCGCCACGTGAGCAAGCTGATCCGGGACGGTGTCTCTATTGATTACGTCACGGTCTGTTCCCCCAACTACCTTCACGATTCCCATATCCGCTTCGGCTTCCGGATCGGCGCCAATGTGATCTGTGAAAAACCGCTGGTGCTGAACCCCTGGAACCTTTACGGCCTGAGGGAACTCGAAAAAGAAACGGGCAGGCGGAACAATACCATCCTTCAATTGCGCCTCCACCCCACCCTGCAGGAACTGCGGCGCAAAGTGAGCCATTCCAGCCCCGATAAGATCTATGATGTTGACCTCACTTACATCACTTCCCGGGGCAACTGGTACTACACCAGCTGGAAGGGAGACAATGAAAGATCAGGAGGGGTGGCCACCAATATCGGCATCCATTTCTTCGATATGCTGCGCTGGATCTTCGGAGATGTGAAACAAAATATCGTCCATTTGCATACCCACGACCGGGCGGCCGGCTTTCTCGAACTGGAGCGCGCGCGCATCCGGTGGTTCCTGAGCATCAATTACGACACCCTTCCCGATGTGATCAAACAGATCGGCCAGCGGACCTACCGGTCCATTGTGGTCGATGGAGAGGAAATTGAGTTCAGCGACGGCTTTACAGACCTGCATACCCGCAGCTACGAGGCCATCCTCGAGGGAAAAGGGTATGGTTTGGCCGCCGCCGCACCTGCCATCGGTATTGCCTACGACATCCGGAATGCCCAGCCGGTGGGGCTGTCGGGGAATTATCACCCTCTGGCGGCTTTACCGCTCAGGCCCCATCCTTTTGAGCGGGAGGAGCTGGCCGAGCCTTCACTTCACCATAATTGACGGGAAAGAAGGGAGGATTCCCGGGCCAGGCTTCAGCGGTAAGAACTGGAAAAATACAATCCAAAAAAATAAAAAATGCTTAAAACAAATTTGCGCTCACTGGCCTGTATGGCGCTGCTCTTCATTGTGTTCGGGAGTTGCGGGAGTGTACGGCACGCCGATATGCTCATGCTGGATGACATACAGGGCCAATTGATGGCCATAGACAACCTTCCCGTCCTGGAAATTCAACCCGACGACATTCTGTCCATCCAGGTATCCAGCCGGAATCCGGAAACGGTGGTTGCTTTCCGCCAGGTACAGGCGCCTTCCTCCAGTGCCGCCATCGGCGCCAGCGCCCTGGCCATTCAGGAAGGATACCGGGTCGACGAGAAGGGGTACATTTATCTTCCTTTCCTCGGAGAGGTCAGTGCCGCCGGTAAATCGGTAAGTGAATTGAGGCAGGAGATCACCGACCGCTTGTCGGAGTATATTCCGGACGCTTCGGTTCAGGTGAGGTTTCTCAACTTTCGGGTCACCATCCTGGGAGAGGTGAATGCTCCAAATACCTATATTATTCCCAACGAGCACCTGACTGTACTGGAGGCTGTTGGAATGGCGGGAGACTTCACTTCTTACGCCCGCAGGAATTCCGTGCTGGTTATCCGCCAACGTTCGGACACGCGGGAGCTGGGCCGCATCAACACCCAGGACACGGCGGTTTTCAATTCTCCTTATTTTTACCTCAGCCCCAATGACATCGTCTACGTCGAGCCTCTGAAGGCCAAGCAATATGCTACACAGGGAGATTTTATCCAGCGTTACGGGCCATTGCTGATCCCCCTTGTGAGCCTGATCACTTTTTTTCTGGGCACCCGGTTCTAAAACATGCCGTTTAAAGGACCCTTAAATCAAAAGCAATGAAAGAAGAGGGGTTAGATATTAAATTGATCATACAGAAAGCGCTCAAGTACTGGTATTTATTTATTCTCCTTTTACCGCTTTCTCTGGCCGGAGCTTACCTGTATCTGCGCTATACGCCACCCATGTACGATGCATCCCTTCTTTTGCTGATCAAGGATGAAGAAAGTTCAGGGCAATTGAATGAAGAGGCTGCATTTGCGGAAATTGGGTTCGGAAACCAAAAAAGGAACCTGAAAAATGAATTGCTCATCCTGAAATCCACTCCTTTGATGCTCCGGGTAGTAGAGGCCCTGGACCTTCAGAACAATTACATCAACCTGGCCAGCACCACAAAGGAGAACCTGTATAAAAAGTCGCCGGTCCGTATCCTGGACTGGCAGCCGGAGCAGGAAGGTGGAGAGCTGTATGCCGAGTTGTATGCCGACAAGATGGGCGGGTTCCGTTTGACAACCGAAATCGGAGAAAACCAAATAGAACGCAGGGGAGAGTTCGGCAGGGAACTCATCCTGCCGAATGGCAGGCTGATCCTTTCCCGCACCGAAAGCAACGGTGTCGAATTTCCGGTCGGTATCGCCATCATATCGAAGAAGGCTATGGCGAGAATGCTGGCCAATTCCCTGATCGTTGAGGAGGCGGATAAAGAATCGAGCATTCTCTTGCTCAGCATCCGGGATGTGTCCGCGGAACGCGCCCGGGATATCCTGACGGAACTGGCAGCCGTCTACAACGAGAGTACCATCGAGGAAGAAAACCAGGTTTACGGAAACACGATCGACCTGATTAATGAACGCGTGCAACTGATCGCCGGTGAACTTTCCGAAGCGGAACAGGAAGTGGAAGCGTATAAACGCCGGTTCAACATGGTTGAACTCAGTGCGGAAGGAAGCCTGCTGATGAAGGAAGTGGCCACCTATAATAAGGAGATCTCTTCCACGGAAGTACAGCTGGAAATATTAAACTCGATCGAAGACTTTCTGGCCAGGAACCAGAACAAGTTTGAATTCGTACCGACCAATATGGCCATCAACAACCTGACCCTGGCCAACCAGCTGTCCAGTTTCAACGAGCTGCTGGCGGAGCGGGAACGGCTCAAAAGTGACCTGGGGGCTTCTCACCCGGACCTTTTGCTGGCCCAGAAGCAGATTCAGAACCTCCGGCAGACTATCATTGACAATATCCGCTCTATCAAAACGGACCTCGTCATCACCCGGAATGCCAGCCAGGCACAGCGGGACAATATGGAATCCCGCCTGCACAGCCTTCCCCGGCGCGAACGGGAACTGATCGAGATCGAAAGGCGAAAGAACATCAAGGAGAACCTTTATTTGTATTTGCTGCAAAAGCGGGAAGAATCGGCCATCTCCCTGGCCGTTACCGTCGCCAAGGGGAAGGTCGTGGAGCCTGCCGAAGCGCCCTCCCTGCCGGCCAGCCCGAACCAGATGCAGATCTGGGTGATCGCCGCTTTTCTGGGGCTCACCCTGCCTGCCGGGATCATCGTCCTTACGGAAACCCTCAATGACAAGTTACAGTACGAGGATGACCTCACCAAGCTGGCCTCTGTTCCGGTAATCGGCGCCATTGGCCGCAAACGGGAAAAAGGGCCCATTGCCGTCAAAGAGAACAGCCGGACGCCGGTTGCCGAAATGTTCCGCCTGCTTCGAACCAACCTGGCCTATGCTGCTCCCGGAAAGCAACTGCAGTGCCTGCTCGTAACCTCCAGTGGCTCCGGAGAAGGCAAATCCTTTATTGCGTTGAATCTGGGGATGACCCTTGCCTTTACCGGAAAGCGCGTATTGATCCTGGAACTGGACCTGCGCCGGCCCAAGCAGGAGATTTACAGCCGGATGGAAAACACCGGCAAAGGAGTGGTCAACTTCCTGATTGACAACACCCTGCCTTCCAGCCAGATCATTCGCAACAGCGGGCTACACCCCAACCTCGACCTGATCAGCAGCGGCCCTACGCCTCCCAACCCCAGCGAACTGATCCTTTCTCCACGGCTGCGGGAGCTGGCCTTCGAACTAAAGGAAAAATACGACTACATCCTCATGGACGCGCCTCCCGTCGGCCTGGTCGCAGACGCGCTGCAGCTCAAAGACCTGGCGGAAGCCACCATGTATGTCGTCCGGATCGGGCTGACCAGAAAGGGGCAGCTGCAGATCATCGAAGATATCGCTCAAAAGGGCAAGCTTCCGAATCCTTTTATAGTGGTCAATGCCGTACCCATGAATAAAAAATATTATTACGGCTATGGTTATGGATACAACTACAGCTACGGCTACGGCTATGCTCACGATTCCAAAGGTTATTATACCAGAGAGAAAAAAGGGCTGCTGAGAAAATTGAAAACGGCCATGCTTTCATGACCGCTAACCCTAACGGTTCGGCATGTCCCTGAAACAAAGGGCGATCAAGGGGTTCTCCTGGGCATTTCTCGACAATTTTGCCAACCAGGGCCTGCAATTCGTCGTTGGCATCATTCTCGCCCGCCTGCTGACGCCCAAAGAATATGGGCTGATCGGCATGCTGGCCATCTTCCTGGCGGTGGCCGACACTTTTACCATCGCCGGCTTTGGCGAGGCCCTGATCCGGAAGAATAACCCGGGCCGGAACGATTATTCCACTATTTTCTGGGTCAACATTTTGGTGGGTGGGGCCTTTTATGCCCTGCTGTTTTTTTCCGCCCCGGCCATCAGCGTCTTTTTCCGGCAACCGGCCCTGGGGCTCATCCTCCCGTTTCTGGGCCTGTCGGTCATCCTGAATGCCTTTGCCCTGGTGCCCCGGGTGCCGCTGATAAAAAACCTCGACTTCAGATCTATCACCAAAATTTCCGTTTCGGCTTCCATCATTTCCGGAAGTATTGCCATCGGGCTTGCCCTGAAAGGATATGGTGTCTGGAGCCTCGTTTGGAAAAGGGTCATACACGACTTCACCTCCTGCTTGCTGGTCAACCTTATCTCCCGGCCCCCCATCGGCCTGCATTTTGACACCCGCTCCTTTCGTGAGCTCTTTGGTTTCAGCTCCAAACTACTGGCTTCCCGGCTGGTTAATGAATTGTATTACAACATCTTTTACCTGGCCATCGGCAAATTCTTCAGCGCCCGGGAACTGGGCCTCTACACCCGGGCCAATGGCTATAAGGACATCCCGTCGAGAAACCTGAAAAATGTGATCCAATCCGTGAGTTACCCCGCTCTGGCGGAAATAAAGGATGACCTGCCCCGATTGAAGGAAGCCTACAGAAAGCTGATAAAAACCACGATGTACCTGGCTTTCATCCTGATGCTGGGCCTGGCTGCCGCCTCCGAGAACTTCATCATCGGCCTGATCGGTGAGAAGTGGAGGGAGGCGGTTCCCTATCTGCAGCTTCTTTGCCTGGCGGGCATGCTATACCCGCTGCGCGAGCTGAACATGAACATGCTGGCGGTCAGAGGGCGGCCGGACCTATTCCTGAAAGTCGAGGCCATTAACAAGCTCATTGCTGTACCCATCATCATTGCCGGCATACTTTGGGGGATTAAGGTGTTGATCACCGGCCTGATCCTGGGGTCCTTTATTGATTACTACCTGACGACCACCTGGTCCGGAAAACTGATCGGATACACTTTCAAAGAACAGGCCAGGGATATTGCCCCTTCCTTTTTCACGGGCTTGTCCGCAGGTAGCCTTGTATTTCTGGCCGGAGCTGTCCCCCTCCCTTCGTTGCTGGCCCTGGTGGTTCAAGGCATTGTCGGTTTCGCTTCCGTCATTTTTATCTCGAGTTATTTCAACCTTGAGCCCTACCTGGAATTGAAGAATATCGCCTTTTCCGGTTTTCGGGCGGCACGAATGCCGTAATGAGCCCGGCGGGCCGTATACACTTGTCATCCCTTCATTGTCAATTTCACATCAGATGGATTCCATGATCTCCTGCATCATCCCCACTTACAACCGGGCAGCATGGCTGAAGGGCGCCATGGAGAGCATTCTCCGGCAGACCTACCCCCACTGGGAACTCCTCATCGTGGATGACCAGTCTGAGGACAATACCAGAGCGGTGGTGGAAAGCTTTCAGCAAAACGACCCCAGGGTAAGATACTTGCTGAATCCGCGAAAAGGCCAGAGCCCAGCCAGAAACCATGGTTTAAAACATGCAAAAGGAGAATACATCGCTTTCCTGGACGATGACGACGTCAGTTTTCCCCATCGCTTCGAATCCCAGATGGGAGCCATAAAAGAATCCGGCTGCAACTTTCTGGTTTCAGGCTATCAGGTTAGAGACCGCCAAAGCCAGAAGATCCTGTCCGAACACAAGCTGGACCTGAAAGCCGCCGGCGCCAGTTTTCCTTCCCGATGGATGATCAGGAAGTCGCTGCTGGACAGGGTTGGCGGCTTTGACGAAGACTTCCCCTCCATGACCGACGCCGAAGTGAGTTACAAGATAAATGAGATCGAGGCATTCACTTTGCACGACGATATCGTCACCATCATTTATCACACTCCGGGTTCTGTGAGCCGGGTTACGCCCAACGCCGTCAAAGGAAAATGTATGATGGTTGAAAAGAATGAAAAAAGAATGCATCCGCTGGAAACCGCCTGGTGGTACTATGTCGCAGGTATAGATTACTATGCCCTGGGGCAGATCCGGGAGTCGGGAAATTGCTTCCACGAAGCAGCAAAGCGGGACTACCGGGGGATCTTCGGTTTTGCCTATACCTATTTCAAGCTCTCCCGGTTTCTGAAAGGCCCCTTCAGAAGGGCCAACCTCAAGATCCTGAATTCACTGGCATCATTCCGGTTACCCACTCTGGTTAACCACAGGGTTGTATAGCAAAAACCACTAGCCCATGCCAAAAACAGCACTCATCACCGGCATCACCGGGCAAGACGGGGCCTACCTCGCCGACTTCCTGCTGAAGAAGGGATATTCGGTCTGGGGGATGAAGAGGAGAAGCTCTTCTTTCAACACTTCCCGGATCGACCAGTTATTCGCCAATGACCGGCAGGAAAAAATCCCGCGTTTCCACTATTTCTACGGAGACCTGTCCGACTCCGCCAATATCATCCGCTACATCCAGGAGATACAGCCGGACGAGATCTACAACCTGGGCGCCATGTCGCACGTGAAAGTGAGTTTCGACACGCCGGAATATACGGGCAACGTCGACGGGCTGGGCGCCATGCGCATCCTGGAGGCCGTCCGGATATTGGGCCTGGTAAAAAAGACGAAAGTCTACCAGGCTTCCACTTCCGAATTGTTCGGCAAGGCGCAGGAAACGCCCCAGACGGAGAAGACACCCTTTTACCCGCGCAGCCCCTACGGAGTGGCCAAATTATATGCCTACTGGATGACCGTGAATTACCGGGAGGCCTACAATATGTTCGCCTGCAACGGCATCCTGTTCAACCACGAATCCCCGGTAAGGGGAGAAACATTCGTGACCCGCAAGATCACGCGGGCAGTGGCCAACATCTCCATCGGGCAGCAGCAGGTGCTGTCGCTGGGCAACCTCAACGCCCGGCGGGACTGGGGACATGCCCGCGACTATGTAGAGGCCATGTACCTGATGCTCCAGCAGGAAGAACCCGAAGATTTCGTGATCGCCACCGGCATAACCACCTCAGTACGGGACTTCGCCCGCATGGCCTTTCGCGAGGTGGGCATCAGCCTGGAATTCCGGGGCGAGGGCGCCCAGGAAAAGGGGCTCATCACGGGCATCGACCGGGATCGGTTTGAGGCCGTGGTGGGAATAGCGCCGGCCCACCTTTCCATTGGCCAGGAAATCGTACAGGTCGACCCCTTCTACTTCCGGCCCACCGAAGTCGACCTGCTGATCGGAGACGCCACCAAAGCCAGGGAAAAACTGGGCTGGAAAGCGCGCCGGCCCCTGAGCCAGCTGGCCCGGGAAATGGCCGCCCACGACGTTGAAATCGTCCGGAGGAAGCACCTCCTGCAGGACGGCGGCTTCGCCATTTATGAAAACATGGAAGACGTAACATAATGAGAACAATTGCAGTAACAGGGGCGACCGGTTTTCTGGGAAAACGGGTTGTCAGAAAATTGCAGGAGAGGGATATTGACCCCATGCGGACATCCCTCAGCCTTGGCGTTGACCTTCGGGACTACGAGCAGGCCATAGCATTCTTCACCCGGGAACGGCCGGACATTCTGATCAACTGCGCGGCCTTTGTCGGCGGCATACAGTTCGGGAGAAAATACCCGGCCGATATATTCGAGAACAACCTGTTGATGAACATCAACATCCTCCGGGCCGCCCATGAGTCCGGAGTAAAGCGGGTTGTCAACCCCATCTCCAATTGCGTATATCCGGGCCGGGCCACCTTATTTAAAGAGGAGGAGATCTGGGAGGGGCCCATGCACGAGTCCGTGCAGGTGTACGGTTTCGTCCGCAAGGCTTTCTGGATGGGCTCCTGGGCCTACCACCGGCAGTATGGGCTGGATGTGGTCAACCTGGTGCTTTCCAATATGTACGGCCCGGAAGACCATTTTGAGGAAGAGCGCTCCCATGCCCTGGGCGCCCTCATCATGAAGTTTGTGGAGGCCAAAAGGAGCGGCGCCCCTTATGTGGAAGTATGGGGCACCGGAAAACCCGTCCGGGAATGGCTCCACGTAGACGACGGAGCAGAAGCCCTCATCCGGGGTATGGACGCCCCGCCAACGGTTGATTTCATCAATGTGGGAGTCGGCTCCGGCATCTCCGTCCTGGAAATGTGCCTCCTCATCCGCGAACTCACCGGATACCGGGGCGAGATCAGGCTGGACCCCACCAAGCCCGATGGCGCCCCCTACAAAACAGTGGATGGCAGTAAGGGAGAACAATTGCTGGGATGGAAGCCGTCCATTCCTTTCCGGGAAGGGGTAGCGGAAACGATACGGTGGTATGAGAAGCACGGTGTTGGCGTGAAGGCCGAGGGGTAGTTGGATGGTTAAATTGTTAGATTGTTAGATGGCTTGATCGTTAGATGGAACATTCAATCCCATAAACCACATAACTATGATCACCACCCATTCCCCACTCGCCATTGACGGCGGCAGGCCGGTAAGCGAGGAGCCGGTACTGATCCACAAACCGTCCATAAATGAAGAGGACATCCGGGCGGTAACCGAGGCGCTGCGCTCCACTTTCGTCAGCGGAGACGGGCCTGCCTGCCGCGAGTTTGAACGGCGCCTGGCCGAGTACCTGGGCGTGAAACACGTGTTATTTGTCAATTCCTGCACCACGGCCCTCGACCTGGCCTTTATGGTGAAGGATTTCCCGGCAGGCAGCGAAGTGGTTGTGCCCGATTTCACCTATACCAGTACGGCCCTGGGGGCCATTCTCAACAACCTGAAGGTGGTGCTGGCGGATGTACGCCCCGACAACGGCAACCTGGATGTGGAGAAGCTGGAAGGTTACATCACCGAAAAAACGGTGGCCATCTGCCCGGTGGATTACGCCGGCAACCCCGCCGAGATGGATGAGATAAACGCCATAGCGGGGAAACACGGCCTGTACGTCGTCCATGACACCGCCCAGTCGATCGGCGCCCGCTATAAAGGAAAGTATACCGGCGGCCTGGCCGATGTGAGCACTTTTTCCTTCCACGGCACCAAGAATATGACGACAGGCGAGGGCGGAGCACTGGTAACCAATAACGATGAGATCGCCGACAAGGTGAAAATCATGCGGGAGAAGGGAACGGACAAGTACTCCTTCCTCACCGACAACCAAACCCGGGGATATTACGAGTACGTCAGCAAGGGAAGCAGCTATGTGCAGTCGAACATCAACGGAGCGCTCGGCCTGAGCCAGCTCGCCCGCCTGGATGAGATGAACGCCGCCCGGAAGGAAATTGCCGAATTCTACCTGGCGGAGCTTTCCGGCATCGAAGGGCTCGATTTCCTGAAAGTCACCGAGGGGGCCGAAACCAACTGGCACCTCTTCGGCCTGCTGGTTCCTCCGGAGCGCCGCTACCGGATCATGGACGCCCTGCGGGCGGAGGGGGTGATGGCCAATGTACACTACACTCCGCTGCACCGGAACCGGTACTACCGGCGCCTGGGCACGGATAAGGATTTTCCGGGGTCCATGGCGTTTTTCAACCGCCTGCTGAGGCTGCCGATCTATCCGTCCCTGTCCTGGAAGGAAAGGGAGGTGGTAGTGGAGGCCGTCAAAAAAATTTTTCACCATGTACAGGTATAAGGACCTGGCCTTTCGGGCCATAGAAAGGGAAGACCTGGAGCCCCTGCGGCTGTTACACAACGAGATGGACACCTTCGCCAACCTGGCTTCCATCGACCTGGTGGATGAACCCGGCCAGGAAGAATGGTGGCGCAACTTACATAAGAACAAAAAAGATAAGAGGTACGTGATCGTATCTGCCCACGACAGGTCAGAGATCATCGGCCGGCTGCGTATACAGAACATCGACGAGCTCAACAGGAACTGTGAGATCGGGCTGGATATCGTGCCTCAGATGAGAGGGAAAGGCTATGGCCAGATGGCCTGTGAAATGGCGCTGCACTTCCTGTTCAACCACTACCATATGAACCTGGTATACCTCCGGTATGTGGACTACAATACCGCTACGTTCAAGCTGAACAGCAATCTGGGGTTCAAAGAGACCGGGCGGTTCCCTCAGTATTTTTTCAGATACGGAAAGTACTGGGATTACGTCCTGATGAGCATGACTGCTGATGAATACTTTGAACGCTACGGCCGGCCAAGTGTCGGATAACACCCTGTATATCTCTCCAAAATCCTCAGATCGCCTCCCTTGCCAGAAAGCCAGCAGATGAAAGTCCTCTTTTTTGTTCCCAGGCGATACAGCCTGTTCCACCGTTTCCGGCAGGTATTCACCAGCCGGGGCTGTGAAGTCTATCCGGTAGATTTTTTCCAGTACGTTAAGGACTGGGAAAAGAAGGTGAACGTTCAGATATTCCGCCTGCCGGCGTCCCTTCGGCTTCGGTGGGAAAACTATTATTTCCGGCGGATCAACCAGTACTATATCGAAGAATACGGCCGTATCTGCCCGGACCTGATCTTTGTCTACAACAACGAGATGATCCTGCCCGAAACCCTGGCCTACTTCCGCAAGCGGTCAAAAGTAGCTTTCTTCATGGGAGACCATCCCTTCTACACCCCCACCAACCGGTACTACCTGTCGCTGCTGTTGAACGCGGATGCCATATTCGCGCCCGACACCTTCTGGATCAGCCAGCTGTCGAGAATGGGCGCCAGGAACATCCACTTCCTGAACACGGGTATCCCGGAAGAAGATTATTTCCCGAAAGAACTGCCGGCCGAAACCTACGAAAATCTGAGGTCCGAGGTATTGTATGTTGGCCTGAACTATTCGAGCAGCTGGGGTTACCGGAAGGCAAAATTCCTGAGCGGGTTTACCGGTTTCGGCCTGCAGATCCACGGGAATAAACACTGGAAGCAGTGGTTTGCCTTTTTTCCGGAACTGGAAAGGTGTTTTCGCGAACGCCGGGGCTACTTCCCGGCCGAAAGGCTCAATGAAATGTTCAACGCCACCCGGATCGTTCCTGTCGACGGGAACCCCGGCCTGCTTCATGGCGTCCACCTCCGGATGTTCGAGGCGCTGGGCGCAGGCGCTCTGCCCCTGCTGGAATGGCAACCGGACCTGAAGAAGATATTCGGGGAGGATGCCGGCCTGCCCGCGGTGAAGTCCTATGACGAAATTCCCGAAATGGCGGGCTATTACCTGAACAATGAAACTGCCAGGCAGGAAAAGGTAGCCTGGATGAAAGGCGTGGTTTCTGAAAAGTATTCCGTGGACAAAGTGGGAGCGCTCATCTTTGACGCATTAAAGATCAATGCAAATGCCGGCGCCTGACAGAAAAATGGATAATATGCAACCTGGCGCCAGATTGTGGCTGTTCGGCGGGCTGATCCTGCTGGCAATCGCAGCTAAATACGTTTTATCGGATATTGCTTCGAGTATATTCTTCATTTTTTTACTCATCCTGTATTCCCGGTCTGATGATGAAGCCTTCTGGTTCGCCTTTTTCCTGGCCGTTTCCGATGGGATATTTAGCTTTTTCGGCAGGTATGAGGCGGTGCTTACGGTAGTACCCGGCCTTCCGGAGATTGAAGTAGGGCAATTCTACATACTGTTGAGTGTCGTTAAAGCCAGCAGGCGGCCTCCCGCCTACCGGCCTTTTTTTCAGAACTTTTTAATCGCTCTGTCCATTTACCTGATCTTTTTGGTGGTTCAAAGCTATACTATCGGCATTTCTATGGCCACAAACGTTCAGTTCAGGACGTTCAAGCTTATTGTCCCTTTACTGTTGCTGTATTCCCTTCCCCGCCTGTTCGTTAAAGAAGAGCAGTACGAGGCCTGTTTTCGATATCTTTTCCCGGTAGCGATCCTTGCCTTTCTTGCCCAGGTTTTCACCATTATCTACGTGGACTCTCCAGCCGCTTACCTGGGGTTGCGCGATAAAGCCTGGTGGGCGGTCGAGGTCGACAATGAGCACCTCTACCGTGGGATATACAGCGAGATGACAACCCTGATCGCCTTTTTCGGGGCCCTTTATTACCTGGCCCGCAAAGACAGCCCCTTCAGCTACCCTTACCTGTTAAGCGCCCTGAGCGCCACTTTCCTGTCGGCCGTTTTATCGGCGACCCGGGGCTGGATCCTGGCGTTCAGCCTGGCCCTGATCCTGTTTTTCCTCTTTATCTGGCGCACCAGTTTAAGACAAATGTCGATGATGGTGTTGGCCGCCGCCGTTTTATTTCTGGCTGCGCTGGCAGTACCGGTCCTCTCTCAGCAGATCAGCAATTCCATCGAACGGATGAAGACCCTGAACGAATTGATGGGGGGGGATATGTCGGCCGGCAGCACCCTCCTGAGGCTGGAGGAACGCGGGCCCCACGTCATAAAGAAATGGCGGGAATCCTCCCTCACAGGATGGGGCTTTTCGGATACTTTTTACAAGTACCAGGACGTCCACGTCGGCAACCAGAACCTGCTGTTACATTCCGGGCTGATCGGAGGAGTATTGATGTGGTCCTTTTTCCTGTTTTTCTGCCTGCGAACCGGCGGATCGGGCTGGATGCTGTCCCGCCAGAACCCTTATAAGGCCCCGTTACTGACATTTTGCCTTTTTCTCTTTTGCTGGTTCCTCATACATTCTTCCTCCGGGCAGTTCTTCTCTTACTACCAGGAGGCCGGCACCGGTATGATACAAGGCATATTCTTCAGCTTTGCAGCATTGATATACCATCGGGCGAAGCATTGGGCAGCCGCCGACCTCAAGAGGGAGGGATCAGCTCCGAAAGCGAAGGGCATGGAGATGAAGGCCCTGCTAAAGGGGCAAACCATCTAACCACCAGTAATCATGCAAAACCATTTGCCGGCAGTACACTTTGTCCACCTCAGGGCCAGCCCCGGAGGTATTGAGGTGCTGCTTCCGGAAATCATAAAGAGCATCCCCGAACGCCCTTTTCAGGTTTTCGTGATACGCCCAACAGAAAACGGCAATCCGGATGTATACGAGGGGAAAGATATTCCGGTACTTTACGGCAGCAACAGCAACCTCCCGGCTTTCTGGAAACTCTGGCGATATGCCAGGCAATACCCGAAAGACACCTTTCATGTCTATAACATTGGCCCATTAAACCTCCTGGCGCTCCGCCTGGCAGGCATCAAAAAACTCATTTATTCCGTCCACGGGACCATCTACTGGAGACAAGCCTGGAAAAAACCGCTGCTGCAGCTGTTCTGGAAACTGGCCCTGGACGGCCGATACCGCCTCATAGCAAATTCCCGTTACAGCCGCAGCCGCTTCAGGATGGCCACCGGATACGGAAAGGACATAACTGTTGTCTATAACCCTTTCTCCAGTCAAGTTTTCAAGCCCCGGGAAAATAATCCCGGAGCGGAGCTTAAGGCCATCTACTGCGGCAGGCTCGCCCCGGGAAAGAACCTTTTCCGCTGGATGGAACTCGCCGCGGAGATCCAACGGCGGTATCCGCAGGCCCGTTTCTATTTGTACGGGGAAGGCCCCCTCCTGGAGGAACTAAAACGCTTTGCCGAAGGGTTGGGGCTGTCCGAAGCCGTCTATTTTATGGGCCATACCACCAACATAGCAGAGGCCTATCAATCGGCGAGCCTGTTGATCTTCCTTTCCGAATATGAATCTTTCGGAAATGTGGCCGTCGAGAGCATCCTTTGCGGAACCCCTGTTCTGGTGTCGGACATTCCGAGCATGCGGGAGATCTTCGGAAATTACCCGGAATTCATTGTGCCCCTGAACGGAGGCCTCACCGCAACGGCCCTGTCCCGGATCGCCCGCCTACCAGAGTTGAAGGCCGCTGCCCTGAGTGCAAGAGAAGAGTTTAAGGCCCGGTTTGGGATGAAGCAGCATATCGAGGCATTAAAAACCATTTATGCACAACTACACTAAGCCGATCCCCGTAGTTTACTATCACTCCGTGGGCCGGCCCAATACCGCCTGGGCGAGGCACTACCTCACGCTGGAATTGCCGTTCTTCGAAAACCAGCTGAAATATTACAAACGGGAATTTAACGTCATCAAGCTCAAAACTTTTTACAACATCAGAACGGGGCTCCAGGCCCCTCCCCTCCACCCTCTGGTGATCACTTTCGATGACGGCTACCTCGACAACTGGGTATGGGCGTTCCCGCTGCTCAGGAAGTACAGGCTGCCTGCCACCATTTTTGTCTGTCCGGAAACGGCGGACCCGCGCAACCTGGCCCGCCCCAACCTCGACGACTATCTGGCCGGTGAGGTATCTCTCGAAGAGATCAGCCGCCCCGGCCACCTCTCCTGGGAGGAAATGAGGCTTATGGAAGCTTCGGGCCTTATAAACATACAGTCGCATACCATGACCCACACCAAATACTTCGTTTCCGGCAGGCTCAGAGAATTTCACCACCCGGGAGCAGATGCGCTCTACCCTATCGGCAACCTCTTCGTCGAAGAGAAACCCTATAATATAGCCAATCCGGCCTTTGAAAAGCTGCTGCCTTACGGCTACCCCTTCTTTGAAGAAGCATCCAGCATCATTGCCCGAAAGGTGGAAATAAACCCGGATTTTACCGAAGCGTGTGTGGCCGCCCTGGCAGATTACAACTTTGAAAATTACCAGTTCGGGGAGGCATTCGATAAGATCTCGCCCGTTTATCAAAAGTTTCTCAGGGAGGGTTCACTGATCGCATCGCGGGAGCCGGCGGCGGAGTACCGTAAAAGGATGGATCATGAAATTGCCGGCTCCAAAAAGGCCATTGAGGAAAAACTCGGCAAAAAGGTGGAATTTTTGTGCTGGCCGCATGGAGACAGCAGCCCGGAAGCCCACCAGGCCGCCCTGGAGGCCGGATACCTGGCCACTACTTCCGGCAGCCGGCAGCAGATAACGAACGTCCCGGACAGAATACCCGAACGGATCGGCGCTTTTCAGCTGTACCACAACCGTTTGCTCTCCGGGCTCAAGCTCCGTTACCAGATCGGCCGTTTCCTGGGCCGTTCTCCCTGGAAAGAGGCCGGCCGGTTGTATCACCTCATCCGGTAAAAGCCGGTTTCAGGTACCGAATTAACTACAATGGATTTTTATCTGCAACTTAAAAAAGGAGAAAGGCCGGCCTCTCTTGCTGTGGTGCAACAGCAGGAAGAAGAACCGGCCGGCTATCGCGCCGGAAACGTACTTTTCTTCCTGGGAGAAGGCGGCCATACCACGCTCGAGGCCATCTCTGTACCGCAGGGGCAGGCCTGGATAATGGGCGACCCGGTTTACCATGCGGAGGACAAGAAGGGCATTCATGCCTTTCTGGAGCGGAATGAATTCGGCAATTTTTTCCGGGCGGTAGATGGCTTTTACTTTTTGTTGCACTGGGACAGGGCCGCCGGCCGGCTGACGGCCGGCAGCAGCATGTTCAGCATCCTCCCCGTATTCTATGCAGAAACAAGGGATCTTTTCCTCGTTTCCTCTTCCTTTGATCTGCTGAGAAATACCGGAAAAATACCCTTAACTCCCGACCGGCAATACTACCTGGAGAAGGCCCTCTTCAATTATCCGCTCTTCACCCGGGCCCCGCTGGAAGCGGCAAGGACCGTCCCGTCCAACCACCTGCTGGCCTATAACGGAACCCTTTCCCTTTCCCGGCATACGAACATTGCAGATTATTTTGTCTCTTCGCCCATCCCCTGGCGTAAGGCGCTCAACCACCTGTCGGATGTATTCATTGAAAAGGCCGGCGCCTTCATCCCCCGCGAACGGTTCTGCGCGACGCTGACCGGTGGGTTCGACGGGCGGGCGGCGGTTTCCCTGGCCCTGGCCCTGAAACGGCCTTTTTACACCTATTCCTACGGCACTGAAGGCGACCCGGATGTGCAGGCGCCCTTAATGATCAGCCGGGAACTGGGCTTTGCACACCGGCCGCTGCTCCTCGGCCCGGAGTATTCGGCCCGGGATTTCTGGAAATGCGGGCTGGCTTTTCTCTCGCAAAGCTACGGCCTGGGCAACATGTCCCGCGCCCACTATTACCATGCCCTGCAAACCGTGCTGAAGGACAGCCGTTACCTCCTGTCCGGGAATTTCGGCAGTGAGCTGATCCGTTCGATGAAGGCGCCGGGAGTAATGACCTCAACCCTGCTCTTTGAGCTTTTTGAAAAGCCCGGCCGAGAACGCCTTTCCGGCCTGATCCGCCGCTCTCCGGCGAGCCGGTATCTCGCTACAAGCCTCGTTGAAGAATGTACGGAACCCTTACTTGAGGAGATTAGCAGCTACCTGGGCCAAATGCCCCGTCATTTATCCGCCAACAAAAGATTTTACACCTTCCTCTTTGAGGAGGCCTTTCCGAAATACTTCGGGCCGGAGATCACCGTTCAGCGCCGGTTCCTGAACCACCGGGCGCCATTTCTATGCTTCGGGTTCCTCGAAGAACTGCTCAAGACGGGAGTCGCGGGCGCCAACAGCAATTTCCGGGAGACGAATCCTTTCCGGCGATACCATGGCCAGGCCCTTTACGCCTACATCCTGAAAAGGACGGCTCCCCGGTTGCTGGACCTGCCTCTCGACCGTGGCTATAAACCCCGGGATTTCCTGACGCCGGCCGGGCCGGCCCGGATAGCCGCAGGATATGCCTGGGGAAAATTGTGGAGCAATAAAGATATTGACATCCCCGATTACGCCCGGGACAACATAGCCAGGAACCTGAAGCATATTCGTACGATACCCCTTTCTCCGGAAATATTCAATATCCGGCATTTTGAACACCAATTGGAAGGAAAATGGGTTGAAGATCAGATGAACTTCGCCAATATGATCTCAGCCGCCAGATACCAAAGCCTCCTTGAACGTCCGCACCGCAATATTGCTCAGCCTGCTTGACGCCGCCAAAGGTACAAGTATCCTTTTCTGGTATCGCTTTTTCCAGAGGGCTTTATCCTGGAACCGGGAACAGGTAAAAGCATACCAGGCCCGGCAGTTACACAAGCTGATCCGGCACGCCCGGGATACCGTGCCCTACTACCGGGAGGAGTTCCGCCGCCTGGGCGTGGCGCCGGAGGATATAAATTCGGCCGCCGCCCTGAGCAGCCTTCCCATCCTGGACAGGGAAGTTATCCAGGACAACCGGGAAGCCTTGCTCTCCTCCCAATACGCCGCCGGCAACCTGCACAAGGGGTCCTCCAGCGGAACGACGGGAATACCCATTCATTATTACAGCGATCCTTCCGGGTTAAGCGCCGGTACTGCCGCCGGCTACGTACTCTGGAATATGTCGGGTTGGGAACCGGGCCGGCGCCACGTCCATATCTGGGGAAATGAAACCTCCATCCGCCGCTGGAAAACTATAGGTTCGAAAATGAAGAACCTGTTGTTTCGGCAGAAAAACATACCCTCCACCCTACTCGACGGCCCGGCAAACCTCGCCGGGATAGCCCGGCAGATCATACGCTTCAAACCCCGCTCCATAGAAGGGTATGCCAGTTCGATCTACTCCCTGGCGGTATATTTTCAGCAGGAGGGGCTTCACCTCGATAACCTGAAGCAGGTCCTGACCACCGCCGAAAACCTGGCGCCCTACCAGAAAAGCCTCATTGAGCAGGTATTTGCCCCCGCCGGCGACCTGTACGGGACAGGAGAAGTGCTGGGCATCGCCAGCCGCCCCGCCGGCGGCCAGCGGTATTTCATCATGGACCCCCATGTGGTTGCCGAGACGGCAGAAACAGGCATTAACGGCATGAAAAGCCTGCTGGTTACCGACCTGAATAATTTCGGTATGCCGCTGATCCGGTATCGGATCGGCGACCTGGTGGATGAACTGCACGAACCGGAGCCGGAGGCTGAATTCCCCTTCACCTGGTTTACCAGAATCCTGGGCAGAAGTTCAGAGATCATCACTTTACCCAATGGCAAGCGGTTCCATCCCGTGAATATTTTCGGAGGGACGTTCTTCCGGAATTTCCCCCAGGTCATCAAGCATAAGGTAGTGTGGGACGGCGAAGCGCTGAAGTTTTTTTTCGAAGTAAGAGAAAGGCCGCCCGCCCCGGAGATGGAGGCAGGCCTGAAGTCCTTACTGCAGTCTTTTGACGTTCCTTTTTCGGTGGAATACACCCATAAGATCCTCCCTTCCGCGAACGGGAAGTTCAAATATTTCGAAATTGCAAAAAAGGAGGGCGCCGTACCATGAAGGTATTATTTGTGAGCAGCGGCGGCCGGAATGCAGCGCCCAAAACGCTGATCTCAGCCCAGGGAGAATCGCTGAGAAAAGCAGGCATAGCGCTCGGCCACTTCACCATTAACCGAAAAGGGTTGGCCGGATACGCACTGGCCATTCCCGAACTGAAAAAAGTGCTGAAGCGCCGCCATTATGACATCATCCATGCCCATTATGGCCTGGCTGCCCTGGTAGCGCTGATGGCCCGGGGCGGCGAAAAGCTGGTTGTTTCCTTTATGGGCGACGACCTGGTGGGGTCCAACACCCAAGACGGGCGGGTGACCGGGAGGAGCCTGCTGCTGGCCCGCTTCAATGCCCTCTGTGCCAGCCGGTTCTACGACTTCTCCATTGTCAAATCCCGGGAAATGCAAAGCAAACTAAAAACAGAACGCGTATCGCTGGTGGCAAATGGAGTGGATATAAGCCTCTTCCGGCCCATTCCCAAACCAGAAGCGAGGGCGCTCTTAGGCATCCCTGCCGGCGTCAGGCTGCTGCTTTTCGCCTCCGACCCCGCCCGGGAAGAGAAGAATTTCGCCCTTGCCGAACAGGCGGCCCGCCTGGTGCAAGCGCCCGGAGTGAAGCTGATCGCTCTTGCCGAAACGCCCCAGCCAGCATTGGCCTACTATTACAATGCGGCGGATGTCGTCCTGTTGACGTCCTTCCACGAAGGATCCCCCAATGTCATCAAGGAAGCCATGGCCTGTAACTGCCCTATCGTATCCACCGGCGTAGGGGATGTGAGCTGGGTGCTCGGAAAAACGGAAGGATGTTATCTGGCCTCTTTTAGCCTGCAGGACTTTGCCGGCAAGCTGCGGCTGGCCCTGGCATTTGCCGCTGAGGAAGGCCGCACCACGGGAAGGAAAAGGATCATCGAACTGGGCCTGGATGCGGAAACGACGGCTTCCAGGATAATCGGAATTTACGAAAAGGCCCTTGGTTATAGCCCGGCCCATGAAAAAACTCATCTTCACGCTCGACTATGAGATCCACGGCAATGGCGACGGCCATCCGATGGAACTGATGATAGCCCCCACGGCCCGCCTGATGAGCCTGATGGATGCTTTCGGGGCAAAGCTGGTCATCTTTGCCGACGTTGGCGAAATACTTCAGTTCCGGAGATATTTCCAACAAGAAGGAAAGGATGATTACTGCTACCTGCCGATCATTCGCCAGTTGCAGGAAGCCCTGCATAGAGGCCATGATGTTCAGCTTCACATTCACTCCTCCTATTTCGGCGCCCGCCACCAGTCGGGGAAGTGGCTGCAGAACTGGAAAAACTACAATCTGGCGGCGATGGACGCAGTAGAGATCAACACCATCGTTCGCCGCTGCAGAAGTTTCCTGGAAGCGGAGCTCAAACCGGCCCGGCCCGATTATGAATGTTATGTATTCCGGGCGGCCAACTGGTCGATGCAGCCGACCGAAGGGTTGGCGCAGGCCCTGATCAGCAACGGCATCTGCATCGATTCTTCCGTTTACAAGCACGGCAAACAGAATGGGTGGGCAAATTATGATTATTCGAACGCCTATGACGCCGCATTTCCTTACCGGGCTTCCAGTAAAGACATATGCCGTCCCGACCCGGAGGGAAAGATCGTCGAATTCCCGATCTACTGCCAGCTCAAGCCGCTGCCTGCTTTCTTCTCTCCGGTCAGGATACTGAGGATGCTGCGCGCCAGGAAACACCGGCATGCCAGGCCTGCCCCCCGGCCGGAAGGGGGGCGCCGGGAATCGGGAGCCTTCCGGAAATACCTGAATCTCCTCACCGGCAAACACCCCCGGAAATTCGACTTCAATCAGCTGACCGCCCGGCAGATGATCCGCACCCTGCAGAGCATTGAGGGCCGGGGCGGGGATGATGATTATATAACGCTGATCGGCCATTCCAAATCATTTGTCCGATACAATGAGTACACCCTTAAGGCCTTTCTTCAATACGTAGCCCGAAATAAAGATGAGTATCGTTTTTCCACCTACCCTCCGAAAGATCAGCTACCCAGCTGAGGTGCTCGATGCGCAAACGGTTGACGCCAGAAAGTGGAATGACCTGGTGGAAGCGGCAGAAGCCGGTGTGCCATTCGCCTGCTATGAATTCAATGTTGCGGCCGGCGATGAAACCTACTACATCGTAGTACCGGATGACAGGGGGGAGTACCTGGCCGGAGGAGCCTGCCGCGTCAGAGGAGTTTTGCCGGTGGCCGGCTCTTTCTTTGCCTCCCTCTGGATGGATGGTTCTGCGATGGCCAGAAGGGAAACGGATGCACGCCGCCTCAAGGCTGCCGTTTACGAAAAGATACTGGGCCTGGCCAGAGAGAAAAATCTGGTTCAGGTATACCTGACGCACTGGTCGAGAGAAGAGGATGAAACATTGCTCCGGGAGTTGAACTTCACGGTTGAAGAAAACGCCACCTTCGAGATTGGGCTCGAACCGGCAGAAGACGGCATTTTTCAAAACTTCAGGAGCTCCAACAAAAGGCTCATTAAACAGGCCGAAAAGCACAGAACCCGAACGAATTTCCTGCGGGGAGCAGAAGCGGCTCCTGCCCTGGCCGCCCTGCAGTCGCTGAGGCAGGAAACCCAGAAACGGGCTATCCGCAAGAACAGGAACGCCTCCATGCTTCTCAAAGCGGATGCTTTCCTGTATCACCTGCTGGAGCAGATGCAGGAGCGGGCCATCATCGGGCAGGCCTTTAACGACGGAAAAGAAAGCGCCAGCATCCTGTTGCTCGCCACCTCCCGGAAAGCCTACTACTACATCGGCGGGTCGGATTACGAGGCAGTTAGAAAAAACAGAGCCTCCAACCTGCTGCACTGGGATTGCATCAAATACCTGAAAGGAGAGGGGATAGAATGCTATGACCTGGGCGGCGTGCCCTTCGATCCGCCGGAAAGCCACCCCGCTTACGGAGTGTACCGTTTCAAGAAGAGTTTTGGCGGCAAACTGAAGGTATATTACTCCGGGCATTGTATCATCAACCAGCGAAAGTATTTCCTTTATAACCGTATCCTTTCTCACCCCGGGATCAGGAGAACACTCAACAAGGCCCTCCATGTGTGGCATAGCGGCAATCATTAATTTCAACCAGGAACCGGTGGAGGAAGCTCCCGTCCGCAGTATGATGCAGTGCATGAAATACCGCGGCCCGGATGACGAGGGCGTCTTTCTGGAAGGCCCGGTAGGCCTCGGTTTTGTCCGGCTGAGCATCATAGGCCTCGGCCCGGCGGGCCGCCAGCCGATGTTCTCGACAGACAACCGCTATGTCATCATTTACAACGGAGAAGTATTCAACTACATCGAACTCCGCCAGGAACTCCGGAAGCAAGGTTTTGAGTTCCACACCCAAACCGACACCGAAGTGCTGCTCAACGCCTGGCAGGCCTGGGGCGAAGGCATGCTGCCCAAACTCAACGGCATGTGGGCCTTTCTGATTTACGACCGGAAGGAAAAGGTGCTCTTCGGCGCGCGCGACCGCTTCGGGGTCAAGCCTTTTTACTACTGCCAGGATGGAGAGCGGCTGTTGCTGGCCTCGGAGATCCCCCCCATCCTGAATGTTCTTGGGCGAAAGCCCGGGGCCAACCTCAGCGCCGTTTTCAACTTCATCGCTTTCAACCGCACAGACCAGACCGACCAGACTTTTTTTCAGGAGGTAAACCGGATAGGCCACGGCCAACAGTTTAATATCCGCCTCGGAAGCGGGCCCGGGCAGGGGAAAGCTTCCTTCCGGCTGAAGAAATGGTACGGCCTGCGGCAGGAAATCAAGGCCCCGTTCAGCGGGCCGGAGGAATTCCGGGAATTGTTATCCTCCAGTATCGGGCTACGGCTGCGCAGCGATGTGCCTGTAGGCGTTTGCCTCAGTGGCGGGCTGGACTCTTCGAGCATCGTATCGGTCCTGCTCCGGGAATATGGGAGAAAAGATGTAAATACCTTTTCGGCGATCTACGGCAATGGCGTATTCGGCGATGAATCGGAGTTCATCAGCCTGTTCCGCCCGGAGCTGAAAAATATGTTTTTCACCCGGCCGGACGAGCAGACGCTCATGGAAGACATCCAGGCCTACGTCCGGGCGCACGCCGAACCGATACCCACTACCAGCCCATACGCTCAGTTTAAGGTGATGCAGCTGGCGCGGAGCCATGTTACGGTAACGCTGGACGGGCAGGGCGCAGATGAAGCTCTGGCCGGATACCACTACTTTTTCGGTTATTATTTCAAGGACCTGCTCCTGAGCGGGCGCCTGGGGAAAATGGGGGCCCAGATGTATCATTACTGGGCGCAGCACCACTCCCTGCTTGGCTTTAAAAGCCTCCTATTCTTTCTCCTTCCAACGCGCCTGCGCATCCGCGTGATGAACAACAGAAAGGACTATCTCGACGAGGGCTTCGCCCGGGCGCACTCCTCGGAAGACCTGTCCATCGCCGGAGCGCTCTACGGCTCCCGGAGCCTGATGGATGCGTTGATCAACCATTTTGAATACAAACTGGAGCACCTGCTCAAATGGGAGGACCGCAACTCCATGTGGTTTTCCCTGGAAGCCAGGGTCCCCTTCCTGGATTACCGGCTAGTGGAGCGCACCCTTGCCTCCGGCGCCCGGATGATCCTCGAAAACGGTACGACCAAGCGCATCCTGCGGGACGCGATGAACGGCGCCCTGCCCGAACCCATTCGCCTGCGCAGGGACAAGATCGGGTTTGAAACGCCACAGGCGGAATGGTTTCGCAAACCGGTTTTTCAGCAATATATACAGGAGCTGATCACGTCCCCTTCGTTCACCTCCCGCGGCATCATGGATATGAAAAAAGTGCAGGATATTTTCCGTAAACACATGGAAGGCAGGGGCAATTACGGCAACGAGATCTGGAAATGGATCCATCTGGAGAACTGGTACCGGCAATTTGTGGATTAAAAAGTAAAACGTTGACGTTTATTCAGGTTACAAAAGATATTTCCCGGCGGGGATGGCCTTCTCTTTTAGCGGCCAGCCCATATAGCACCCCGTTTCAAAGCCCGGAATTTTTCGATCTTTTCACTTCGGTGTATGGCCCGCGGGCAGCAGAGGCCTACGCTGTTAAAAACGGGAAAGGCCTGGCGGCCCTCTGCGTGATCACCTTCCAGCAGGAAAAAGGCATCAAAGGGCCGTTTTCCCGCCGGGCGATCATCTATGGCGGCCCGCTCCTCTGCGAAGGCGAAGAGGCCGCCTGCCGGGAACTGCTCTCCGGAATCGATGAAGTGCTGCGCCGGCGGGCGATCTATGCCGAAGTAAGGAATTTTAAAGACTACCGGTTCCTCACCCCCGTATACCAGCAAGCCGGCTGGGAGTATTTACCCTATCTGGACCTGCAATTGCCTATCGAAGGCAAAACGGCGGAGGAAATTCTCGCCGGCATGAAATACAACCGGCGGCGGGAGATCCGCCTCTCCCTGGAAAACAATGCGTTCTGCCGGCCGGCGGAAACCGAGGCGGAAGCCAGCGCCCTGTATCAGATCCTAAAAAACCTCTACCATAAACGGGTGAGAGTCCCTCTGCCCGAATACCGCTTTTTTCAACAGCTTTACTTTTCCGACATCGGCAAGGTTCTGGTTGTCCTTCACCGGGGGGCGGTCGTCGGAGGCGTTTTTTGCTTCTTCCTGGAAGGCCGGGGCATCTATACCATGTATTACTGCGGCATTCGAAATTACCACCCCAGAATATTCCCCACTCACCTGGCGGTGCTGGGCGCCATTGAGTTCGGGTTGCAAAACGGGCTGAAACGGGCCAGCCTGATGGGGGCCGGCCGACGGGATGAGCAATATGGAGTCCGCAGATACAAAATGGGGTTTGGCGGCGAACTGGTGGAACCCGGGCGGTTCCTGAAGATCCTGAACCCCCTTCTTTTCAAAGTAGGAAAACTGGGCCTGGCCCTGATGCAAAAAACGGCAGTAAAGTGAATTTTCTGATAGATATCGGCCACCCGGCCCACGTGCATCTTTACCGGAACCTTTATTCCGAGCTGAAGAAAAAAGGGCATAAGGTAATAGTGACGGTGAAGGACATTCCCAGCGCCAGGAAATTGCTGGATCTCTACCGCATCCCCTATGAGGTGATCGGCAAAAAACCGGACAGCCTGGCGGGCAAGATGGCCAGCCAGCTCCGGTTTGCGGCAAGAATATGGTCCCTTTGCCGGAAACACCACATAGACGTCGCCCTCGGCACCAGCATCAATATTACGCACGTTTCCCGCCTCAGCCAGGTGAAGTCTTTCGTCTTCGATGATGACGACAGTGCCGTTCAGCCTCTGATGGCCCGTTTTGGCCATCCTTTTGCCGATTATCTCATCTCTCCCGACGTCTTGTCTTACGAACGGAAGAAAGCCAACCACCTCACTTACCCCGGCTACCACGAGCTGGCCTACCTGCACCCCAACCGCTTCCGGCCGGAGCCCACGGTGCTGGAAGAAGCGGGAATAGCTCCCGGCGAGCGCTTCTTCCTGATGCGGTTCAACGTATTCAAAGCCCATCACGATGTCGGGATATCGGGCCTTTCCATCGAGCAGAAACGATGGCTGGTGGGCCGGCTTGCGAAAGAAGGGAAGGTCATTATCACCACGGAGCGCGATATAGATAAAGACTTTTTACCCTATCAGATATCGGTATCTCCGGAAAAGGCTCACGCTTTGCTGTACTACGCCGACATGCTCATTGGCGACAGCCAGACGATGACCTCAGAGGCGGCCGTACTGGGCACGCCCTCTCTCCGGTGCAACAGCTTTGCCGGAAGGATCTCCTACCTGGAAGAAGAAGAGAAAAAATACGGGCTGACTTATGCCTTTCAGCCCACACAGTTCGGCGCCTTGCGGGAAAAACTGGAGGAACTGCTGGCATATCCCAACCTGAAGGCGGAGTGGGCCGAACGGCGGCGCCTTATGTTGCAGGACAAGATAGACGTTACGGCCTTTATGGCCTGGCTGTTCGAGCATTTTCCGGACAGTGTTCACCAGGCCCGTTCCGGCCCGGCATTTTTCGAACGGTTCAAATTGGCTGAATTATCCTGAATATCGAGCAAGGATGGCATGGAATAAAAAGATCTTTAGAAACCCCTGGCAGGCCTTCGCTCCGTTTCTCCTTCTGTATGTGCTGATCGTCCTGGCCTTTCAGGATTGGGCGCTGGATGGAGATGCAGGCAGGTACATAACCTACGCCCGGAACCTGCTGGCGGGCCATTATTCTCCCCGGGAGGAAGTATACATCTGGAACGGCCCCGGTTATCCTTTGCTGCTATGCCCGTTCGTTGCCACCGGCAGCCCGGTACTGGTAATGATCCTTCTGAACGCGCTGTTTCGCTATCTGTCGGTGGTCTTTCTGTACAAGGCCATAGCCAGGTATTCCTCGTGGGTTGTCGCTTTTTCTTTCAGCCTGTTCTGGGCGCTGCATTATACCACTTACAAATTTCTGCCCAATATCAATACGGAATCCCTGGCCATGCTGCTGGCTTCTTTACTGGCCTATTTTACCGGCCGGGCATTTGAGGAGGGGCAGGGCCGAAAGGCCAACCGCCATCTGATCCTGGCGGGGCTGGTTCTGGGCTTTCTGGTGCTGGCCAAAGCGGCCTTTGGCTATGTGCTTCTTTTCCTGATCCTTGTGACGGCTATCTGGTATCTGGCCAGCCGGAAAAAAGAAAAAGCAGGTAAAATGGCGATCCTCCTGCTGGCCGCCTTCATCCTCAACCTTCCCTACCTTGGATATACCTACCACCTGACGGGGCGCCCGTTTTACTGGGCCAACAGCGGAGGCATGTCCCTCTACTGGATGAGCACCCCTTACGAAAATGAATACGGCGACTGGCAGTCCTACCTGTTCAGCGAGGGCTTTAAAGGCCGCAACACAGAGGCGATCCGCAACAACCACGAGGCGGATTACGCAGAAATATTTCGCCTGAAGGGAGTAGAAAGAGACGACCTTTTCCGAAAGAAGGCCATCGAAAATATAAGGAAGCACCCCCAAAAATACCTGGTCAATTGCGTAGCCAATATCAACCGGCTCCTTTTCGGTTTCCCCAACTCCTATCAGTATGAGAACCTGAAATTTCTGAGGATGCTACCGAACATCTTCATCCTCAGCCTGATCGCCTACAGCCTGGTGGTTACCCTTCTCAACCTGCGGCATATTCCGGCGGAGATCCTGTTCCTCGTTCTCCTTGTGTTTGTCTACCTGGGGCTTTCGACACTGGTCAGCGCCTATCCGCGTATGTTTCTGGTTGTCGTCCCGGTATTGTTGCTCTGGATTGCGTATGTGGCCGGCCGTACCATTTCCCTGAAATTATTCTTTACCCCCGAAGATGACACCGCATAATACCTCAACCAATGTGTGGATTTGTTGGGATCATTCATAAAACGCCGGTTTCCATCGACCCTGCCCTGCTGAAGTCGATGGGCGACACGCTGCATCACCGGGGGCCGGATGACGAAGGGGCGTTCATCCATGAGCAAATCGGTTTCTACCACAAGCGCCTGTCCATCATTGACCTGGCTTCCGGGCATCAGCCGATGGCCGACGGGGAGAATACCATCGTGTTCAATGGAGAAATATACAATTACATCGAGCTACGCCAGGAACTGGTGCAGAAAGGGCATCATTTTGCGACGCATTCCGATACGGAGGTCATCCTGAAAATGTACCGGGAATACGGCGAAGGTTTTATCGGCAGGCTGAATGGCATGTTCGCCTTTCTGATCTATGACCGGGCCCGGCAGCAACTGATCGCAGGAAGGGACCATTTCGGCATCAAACCGCTGTATGTCTACCAGGATACGGAGAGGGCCATTTTCGCCTCCGAAATAAAGGCCATACTGGCCCACCCGGAGGTGAAAGCGGAGCTGAACCAGGAATCGCTGAACGAATATCTTACCTTTCAGTTCATCCTGGGAGAGAACACCCTGTTCCGGAATATCCGGAAAATACTGCCCGGGCATTATATGGTGCTCACCCTGAAGGATGCCGGCAGCCGGCATGCCCAGTACTGGGAGCCGAAATTCAAAATTGATTCCCTCCACACCCAGGAATACTTTATCTATGAGATCCAGCGCCTGCTGGAAGACGCTGTGAAGATGCAATTGCGCAGTGATGTTCCGGTAGGCGCCTTCCTCAGCGGGGGCATCGATTCCAGCATCATCACCTTGCTGGCGGCCCGGCATGTTCCGGGAGCGCTAAAAACCTTCACCGGCGCTTTCCGGGAAGGGGCGGAATATGATGAAACGCCGTATGCCCAGGCCGTTGCCGACAGTTGTCAGGCGCAGGTGTACAAGATATACCCTTCCGAAGAGGATTTCATTGGCCTGTTGCCCAAACTGATCTATCAGATGGACGAGCCCGTAGCAGGGCCCGGCCTGTTCCCTCAGTATATCGTTTCGAAGCTCGCCGCCGACAATGTCAAGGTCATCCTGGGCGGCCAGGGCGGGGACGAGATATTCGGCGGTTATGCCCGCTACATGGTAGCCTACCTCGAACAGGCCCTCAAGGGGGCCATTTTCGAGAACAACGACGAAAAAGAGCACGTCGTCTCCCTGCAATCCATAGTCCCCAACCTGCCCTTCCTCCGGCAGTATGTGCCGATGATGCGCCACTTCTGGAAAAAAGGAGCTTTCCAGGAAATGGACCGCCGGTATTTCCACCTGATCGACCGCAGCGAGAGCTCGCTGGAATTATTCACGGGCGATTTTCGGAAAGGCTATGACAAAGAGGCCATATTCAGACGTTTCCAGAAAATATTCAACCACCCCGATACCCTGTCCTACTACAACAAGATGACCCACTTCGACCTGTTCGGCAGCCTGCCGGGCCTGCTCCACGTAGAAGACCGGGTAAGCATGGCCGTCTCTCTGGAGTCCCGGGTTCCGCTGCTGGACAAACGCATTGTAGAACTCGTATCCTCCATGCCGGTCAATATGAAGTTTAACGGCGGAGAACTGAAATACATCCTGAAGAAGGCCGTCCGGAATATTCTGCCGGCGGTGATCCTGGAGCGAAAGGACAAAATGGGCTTTCCCGTACCGCTCCACCTATGGGCGCAAAACAAGGCCTCGGCCTTCTTCCGGGACGTCCTCCTGTCGCAGGCATGCCGGGAACGGGGCATCTTCAACAGCGAAAAGGTGGAACGGCTGATCCGCTCCGAACGGGCCTTTGGCAGAATGCTCTGGGGACTGCTCTGCACAGAGTTGTGGTTTCAGCAATTTATCGACCGCCGGCCCGGGTAGCTTTCCTTTTCAGCGCTTGTACTAATGTTATTCAACTCCTTCGAATTCGCGGCCTTTTTCCTCCTGGCCTTTGCCATCTACTGGGGCCTGATCGGCCGGAAAAGAGTAGGAGCACAAAACGTGTTCCTGATCATCGCCAGCTATATTTTCTATGGCTGGTGGGACTGGCGGTTCCTCACCCTGATCGTCGTCAGTTCGCTTGTGGATTTTATCGCGGGCTATCACCTCTACCATGCCCGGAGCCGTTTCCGGCGCAGGTTTTTGCTGGGCGCAAGCCTGGCCATGAACCTGGGCATACTGGGCTTTTTCAAGTATTTCAATTTCTTCATCGATTCCTTCGTGGAATTGCTGCACCTGATGGGCTTTCAGGCCAACCCTTACAGCCTGATGGTCATTCTGCCGGTGGGCGTGAGTTTTTACACCTTCCAGACCCTGAGCTATACGATCGATATCTATTACGGGAAAATAGCGCCCACCAAAGACTGGAAAGCCTACTTTGCCTACGTCAGCTTTTTCCCTCAGCTGGTCGCCGGGCCCATTGAACGGGCGGGCAATATGATCCCGCAGTTCCTCAGCGAGAGGAAGTTTGAATACCGGCAGGGAACAGACGGCCTGAGGCACATATTATGGGGCTTATTTAAGAAAATTGCCGTTGCCGACACCTGCGCCGTCCATGTCGATTATATCTTCGGGAATTATGAAACGCTGGGCGGTGGCCTCCTGGCCCTGGGTGTTGTACTCTTCGCTTTTCAGATCTACGGGGATTTTTCCGGTTACTCGGACATCGCCATCGGAACGGCCAGGCTCTTCGGCTTTTCCGTGATGAAGAATTTCAGGACGCCCTATTTTTCCCGGGATATTGCGGAATTCTGGAGGCGCTGGCACATCTCTCTGTCGACCTGGTTCCGGGATTACGTCTACATCCCCCTGGGCGGAAGCCGGGTGCCCCGAAGCACACAGGCCCTCAACATACTGATCGTCTTTGCAGTAAGCGGGTTATGGCACGGGGCCAACTGGACGTTCCTGGTGTGGGGGCTGCTCAATGGCCTGTTCTACATTCCACTTCTTCTGGCCGGCCTCCACAAGGCCGACTACGATAAACGGTATGGCGGAAAGATCATCCCTCCTTTACAGGAAGCAGGCCTGATCGGTTTCACTTTCCTTCAAACCACCCTTGCCTGGGTCTTTTTCCGGTCATCATCCGTAACGGATGCCTTTCATTATCTGGGAGGCATACTGTCCGGCGGATCCTATTCCCTGGCCAGCTATGGAATAGATTTTACCATCCTTCTTTTCAAATCGGCCTTTGCCATTGTCATTATGCTGGTGATCGAATGGATCAACCGGAGGGAGGACTATGAGTTCCGCATCGCCCTGAGCCGCCCGGCAAGATGGGGCGCCTATCTGGCATTGATCTTCCTGGCCTACCTGCTGGGCAATTTCGAGTCTCAGATCGAATTTATCTATTTCCAGTTCTGATGAAAAGGTTCCTGTTCAACTGCATCGTTTTCTCACTGCTCCTGATCATCCTGAACCTGATGGTTTTCGGCCTCCTGTTATTCCATACCTACTATGAGCCGGAATTTCACCTCAGGAAAAAACTGAAAACCTACCGCCCGGAAGTGATCCTGCTGGGGGATTCTCATGCCGGAATATTGAACCAGGACGACCTCTTTCCGGTCATTAACCTGGGCATTGGCAGCGACAGTTATCAGGACATGTACGTCAAGGCCCGGTACTGCCTGGAGAGGAAGATACCCCTTAAGAAAGTTATCATCCAATGTGACCCTCACTGTTTTACGGCCTACCGGACGGACATGCACAACAAGGGCAGGACAATCGTCATTTCTTCTTACCAGGCGTACAAAGAGGTGGGGTTCGCTGAAAACTGGTTCGATTATCAGGTCCAGGCCATAGGAACCTACCTGCCCATTTTCCGGCCATCACTGTCCGAACTGACCTTCAGAAAAGCCATCGATATCCTTGAAGGAGAAAATCAGCAATTGATAGGCGAAAGCATCTGGCCATTAACCAGTTATGACGCAAGAGCCCTCCAGAGCAAGGCCAGGTTCCAGGTACAATACGGGGCGCCGATAGAGCGCGAACTGGCGGCTTCCTTCCTGAGAACAGTGGAGCTTTGCCGGCAACACAATATTGAAGTAGTAGGCCTGAGGACGCCGCTCGACCCTACCTATAACGCCCTCATACCTGCCGACCAGGAGATCGGCAAATACTGTGAGATCCTCGATTCGGCGCAGATAGAAGTCCTCGACTTTTCCACCTTTTTTCAAAGCTCAAATTTTTTCTGGGACCAGGACCACGTCAATTCCAGAGGATCTCAGATCATAGGGGCGGAGATCAGGGAAGCGCTGCGGTTGTGAAGGAGTGATTCCATTTAAAATAGAGAGACTGTTCAGAAAGGTGTGTCTTTAAAAGCAAAAATCCTTTGTTTTCAGCAGCCTGGCGAATAGCGAACACCGAATTCCGAACAGCGCCAAAATTGAAGATATGGAAATAAGGCTTAATGAAAAAAGGCAGTTCATCTGGAAGGTTGAAAAGATCGCCGTCATCGGCCCCGGCATCGTTGGCATGCCCATGGCGGCCCTGCTGGCTAACGCCCGCATCCGGATCGGAATGAGCCAGCCGGCGAAAGTGGTAGTGGTACAACGAAATTCCCCCAGCTCCGGATGGAAAGTGGCTGCCATCAATGCCGGCCGGCCGGTGATCGGCGGCATTGAACCGGAGCTGGACACCATTGCCCGGGAAGCAGTGGCGGGCGGCCTTCTTTCGGCCACTCACGACTACAGAGAACTGGCCGATGCGCAGGTCGTCCTGGTGTGCGTGCAGACGGATAAAAAGGCGGACAGCTATGAGCCGGATTACGGCCCGCTGTTCGGCGCATTGGACAGCCTCGCCCAGGCGCTCCGCAATAAGCCGGCGGGGCAGGTTCCCCTGGTCATCTTCGAATCCACCCTGGCGCCCTCTACCATGGCCACCCTGATCAAAGGCCATTTTGAACGCTATGGCCTGCTCGAGGGGCGGGACATCCTGCTGGGCAACAGCCCCAACCGGGTGATGCCGGGCCGGCTCATCGAGCGGGTCACCCGGTCCGACAAACTGGTGGCCGGCCTGCATCCGGAAACGCCGCGCATGATCCGGGAGCTCTACCGGCATATCGTCACCGGCGGGAGGCTGCATCCCACCAACAGCATGACGGCCGAGGTGGTCAAAACCCTGGAAAACGCCTACCGCGATGTGCGCATCGCCTACTCCAGCGAGATCGCCCGCTATTGCGATGAGAACGATATCGACTTTTACACCCTGCGGGACCGGGTGAACCAAAGGCTGGCGCAGCCGGATCATGCAACCGGCGACCCCAACGCCGTCCCCAGCGGGGGGATGCTGGTCCCTACCGTTGGCGTGGGCGGCCACTGCCTGCCCAAAGACGGCATCCTGCTGTGGTGGCGCCGGATGGAGCGCGGCTTCGCCCCCGACGACAGCCTGATCCTCAACGCCCGTTCCATCAATGACGGATCCCCCGCAGAAACGATCCGCCTGGCGGAGCGCCGTTTCGGGGACATCAGCAACCGAAAGGTGGCCGTCCTGGGAACGGCCTACCGTTTCAACTCCGAAGACACCCGCAATTCGCCCTCCATCGCCCTGGCATTGCAACTGATTGAAAAAGGCTGTACCGTTACCCTGCACGACCCCTACGTCCGCCCCGGCGACCGGAACCTGCTCAAATTCAGGGTGGAAAGACACTTCACGAATAACCTGGCCGAGGCGGTTGCCGATGCCGGGCTCCTTTTCCTGGCAACTGCCCACAAAGATTACCTGGAGGACAGGTCGAGGCTCCTGGGCATGGCCAAAAAAGCAAAGGGGATCATTGACGCCTGCAACCTCTACCGCCGGCAGGAGATCGAAGCCCGGGGATATGGCTATACCGGCATCGGCCGGGGAAGCATAGCCCCTGATGAAGCATTCACCGGCTTCGTTTACCGGGGCTTCCGGGCAATGGAGAAAGGGCTGGCCAATGAAGTACTGGCTATTATCGAATTCCTCAATGAGCACTACGCAGCAGTAGCCTTTAACAAAGTGAGGTTCGAAGAAGTACAGCGCCTGGCCGCCGGCTGTGATACCGGTTGTGTGATCGCGGATCCCGGGCCGGTGGAAGAGATGCCGGCCTGCCGGGGCTTTACTTCGCGGCTGGTGCAGTGTGCAGGCAGGCAGTATGTAACGTGAGTTCGGGATTAGCGGCTTTGAAAATCAATCCTTTAGGCCAGTTACTTGTTGCTGGTTGTCAGTTGTTTGTTCCCGGGAACTGACAACGCCAACAGGCAACCAACAACGATCAACAAAATCAGGGTTTTGAGACTATATATTCTCGAATGCATCCCGAACTGACCTTATGTACCTGTTCCCGATTAACCTGCATAACCGCTCCGACAAACCTGGCGGGTTGTTCAAACCGCAATCACAGCTTACAGAAATCTCAGAAAATGAACCACGGCAAAAAACACTGGGGAATCGTCGGCGGCGGCATCCTGGGTATGCAGCTGGCCAACCGGCTGCAGCAGGAGGGCCATCAGGCCACCATCATGGAGGCAGAGGCCGCTCCCGGCGGGCTGGCCGGCGCCTGGAAGATCGGCCCGGTAGAGTGGGACAAATTCTACCACGTCATCCTTTTATCGGACACGAGGCTAAGGAGCCTGCTCAGGGAGATCGGGCTGGAAGAAGAAATACAGTGGGTGGAAACCAGAACCGGGTTCTATACCGGCGGCAGGCTGTACTCTATGTCCGACACCATTGAGTTCCTGCGGTTCCCTCCTTTGTCACTGATCGACAAGTTGCGGCTGGGCGCCACCATCTTCTACGCCTCCCGGCTGAAGGACTGGAAGCGGCTGGAGAGCATCCCCGTCGCCGGGTGGCTGCAAAGGCTTTCCGGGAAGAATACGTTCGAAAAGATCTGGCTTCCCCTGCTGCGGGCCAAGCTGGGAGATAACTACCGCCACACCTCCGCCGCCTTCATCTGGGCGACCATACAGCGCATGTACGCCGCCAGAAGGACAGGGCTGAAAAAGGAAATGTTCGGCTATGTCCGAGGCGGCTACGGGCGCATCGTGGAGGCCTTCACCCAACACCTGCTGGCGCAGGGAGTTAAGCTGGAAACGGACTTCCGGGCCAGCAGGGTCACTGCTTTGGAAGATGGCGGAATAGCAATTGAGAACGACAAAGGCGCCGCCCTCCGATTCGACGAAGTGGTTGTCACCCTGCCATCGGCCATAGCGGCCGGCATTTGTCCGGGCCTGAGCGACGCCGAAAAAGAACGGCACCGGCAGGTGGAGTATCTGGGCGTGATCTGCGCTTCGGTGCTCCTGAAAAAGAGCATTTCCCCCTTTTATGTCACCAACATCACCGATGAGGCCCCATTTACCGGCCTGATCGAAATGACCAACATGGTCGCTCCTTCCTGTTTTGACGGATATTCTCTGGTGTACCTGCCCCGGTACGCAAAGCAGAGCGAGCCCATTTTCCGATGGAGCGATGAAGAGGTCGCAGCGCATTTCCGGAGCAGCTTGCTGGACATGTATGATCACATTACCCCGGACGGCCTGGTAAGCATTCAGGTTGCCAGAGCGCCTTACGTATTTGCCTTGTCGACGATCAATTACTCCGGCAAGCTGCCTCCGGTATCCACCTCCGTTCCTGGGCTCCATATCCTGAACACGGCACACATCACCAACGGCACCCTCAACGTAAACGAAACCCTTCAACTGGTGGGCCGGGAACTACCCGCTATCCTGGAAAGGGCCAGCCATCCAAAAACCGGCCTACCCGTCTAATTCCCGGGGGCGCGTACGCCTGCCCCTAACTCGAGCCGGGGATGTACGCGCCAATGACAAGCCTTGGCCGTGTACGGTGTACGTGGCTGTGCAGCGTTCGACTGAGCTCACGCCGAAGTCCTTGGAATGGTAGCCAAAAACGATAAACATTAGTTATGAACAAGCCATTAGCCAGCGTGTCCCTGGACCTCGACAACCAGTGGTCATACATGAAGATCCACGGCGACCCGGGTTGGGAGGACTATCCTTCCTACCTGGACACCTTCGTCCCCCACGTTCTGGACGTCCTGGATGAACTGGGCCTTCGGATCACCTTTTTCATCGTCGGTAAAGATGCCGCCCTGGACCGGAACAAACCGTACCTTCAGGAAATCACCCGCCGGGGGCATGAGGTGGGCAACCACTCTTTCCACCACGAATCCTGGCTGCACCGGTACAGCCGGGAGGAACTCGTCAATGAGATAGCCTCGGCTGAAGAGCAGATCGAGCGCGTGACCGGGCAGCGCCCTGCCGGTTTCCGGGGGCCGGGTTTCAGCTGGAGCCCTACCCTGCTGGAAGTTTTGAAAGAACGCGGTTACCGGTACGATGCCTCCACCCTGCCGACCTACATCGGCCCGATCGCCCGGATGTATTATTTCCGGACGGCCCGCCTGTCCCCGGAAGAGCGCGAAAGCCGGAAAGAACTCTTCGGGGCCTTCCGGGACGGGCTGCGGCCGGTAAAGCCCTATTTCTGGAAGCTGACTAACGGAGAAACCATACTGGAAATACCGGTCTCGACCATTCCGGTGATCAAAACGCCTTTCCACCTCAGCTACCTGCTCTATCTGAGCGGCTTTTCCATGGCCCTGATGGAAGCCTATCTGAACCTGGCCATCGGCATGTGCAAAATAGCCGGAACGCAGCCCAGCTACCTCCTGCACCCACTGGACCTGATCGGCGGGGATAAGGCGCCGCAACTGAAGTTCTTCCCGGGTATGGATATCAGCAGTGAAAAGAAGGTGGAAGTGTTTTCCCGGATCATGACAAAACTGGGCCGGCACTTTCAACTGGTGAGCATGTCCCGGCATGCCGAAAAGATCCAACAAACCGGCCTCCGGGCCAGAAGCCTCGATTACAGCTCTCTTTCTCATTAAGAGAACGAAATGACTATGCCCTTTCACAAGAAGCTCTACTTTGGCTGGGTTGATGCCCTGAAGGCATTCGCCATCCTCGGCATCCTGCTGAACCACCTGGTGGAGGAGTTCGGCCCCGGCCCCTGGTTCACCAACCCGTCCGGGAACTGGCCCGATCTGGCTACCCGGATGCGGAACCTGATTCCGCCGGGTGACAACCTGGCGCTGATGGCCGTCCGCTTTCTGGGGTGGCTGGGCGACAGCGGCCCGGGCGTCTTCATCCTGCTCAGCGGTTTCGGGCTGGCACTGAGCGCCCTGCAAAAAGAGGGGCAGAGGGTTGCCCCCCTCCGGTTCTACCGCAAGCGGTTGTCCCGGATATTTCCGCTGTACATTGCGATCCACCTCCTGACCCTGGCCGGCCTGGCCTTTATTCCCGGCAACGAATACTCCCTTGCTCACCCTTATACCCTGCTCAGCCTGATGGGGCTGCGGTTTACGGACTCCCTGTTCTTTTACATCAACCCATCCTGGTGGTTCATCTGGGCCATTCTTCAGTTGTACCTGGTGTTCCCCTTCCTCTACCGGATGATGAACCGCCTGAGCCTGCCCTGGTTCCTGGGCTTAACCCTCGCATTTACCGTCTTGTGCCGGGGCGCCGGCCTGTTGGGCATACGGTATTCCGACAGCCTGTACTACTGGATGACCGGGATCTTTTTCGGCGCCCGCCTGGCGGAATTCACCTTCGGCATGGCCCTGGCCTATGTAATGGTATACCGGCGGGATGCGGCTCAAAAACTCCTGAGCATCTCCCGGGTACTGCCCCTGGCGGCCCTTACCTACGCCACCGGGTTGCTGTCCTCCTTTTTCTGGGCAGGCACCGTGGTATCCAACCTGTTGGTCACGATCGGCCTGGCCGGCCTGTTCTACGCTCTGTGGGAAGGGGTGATCCGGCCCTACTTCCCTGCGCTCAGCAAGGGAGTGGCATGGATCGGGGTAAATTCATTCGGTGTTTTTCTTCTTCACCAAACCCCGCTGAAATGGACGGGCTGGTTTTTCGAAGGTTACCCCCATCTGCTGGCGGCTTTGGCCGTTATCGGGCTGTCCTTCCCGGCCAGCTGGCTCATCGAGCGTTCCGTCCTGCGGGTACAGCGGTGGTATGCCCGGCTCCGGCCCGAACGGGCAGTGCTGGGGGCGGGCGCCCTGTTATCCCTGGCCACGGCCGGAGCGTGGAAGGTGGCCCAGCCGGAAAACCTGCCCACACAGCAATATCAATTTGCAATAGTTTTGCTGGGTTTTGCCCTCATTGCCCTGCTCGCCATCGAATGGAAAACCGCTTTAAAGGAACACTATTTCCTCCACTTCCTCATGCTGGGCGCCCTGTTCACCGGGGCGATAAAACTGTATCTCCTGCCTTCGGGAAGTACGATCTTTTCAATGGCTTTTGGTTTTATCACGTCCCTGTTCGTACTGATTGGATATCGGTGGACGGAAAAGAGGATTTTGTCCTGGGCTGCTGCCTTCATGGCTATAGGAATACTGACCCTGGCGGCAGAAGCTGCCCTGAGGTATGTAAAGCCGCTGGAATCCCCGGCCCAATGGGGGGAATATCCCGCTTTGGAAGCGCACCCGACGCGCACCTACGGACTGAAGCCGAACCTGGACATGAGGTTGAGATACAACAACTACGACTACCGGTTGAAGACCAACTCGTACGGCCTGCCCGGCCCCGAGCCTTCGAAGGAAGAGCCCGGTGAAAACACCTTGCGCATACTGGTTCTGGGAGATGCCTTCACCATGCCCGAAGGAATGGGATACGAACAGGCCTATCCGGCCCAATTGGAAAAGATCCTGAACGATTCCCTTCCTTACGCAAAAGCAGAAGTCATCAATGCCGGAGTGACGGGTTATGGCCCGAATGAACAGCTGCCCCAACTGGCCGAACTGCTCCCGCTATTCAGGCCGAACCTGGTATTGTACCAGTTTTTCATCAATGAATTCGAGGAGATCCAGTTATCAAGGCCGGGGCGGCTGGAAGATATCGGCCTGATATCCCACTGGCCAAAACTTGAGCGGCTGGCCTATGGTTCGCAGATATTCACTTACGCCTACCGGGCCGAAAGGGCACTGAAAGAAAAAATACGCCACCGTCCGAACACCTCCGGTTATTATAAATCGCTGGCCGATTTCTACGAAAAAGGCAACGAGCGCTATTATTCCGATACCGTAATTCAAAAGATGCGCAGAACGCTGTACGCAATGCAAAAAGAGTGCAGCGCTTATGGGGCCAGGTTTGTACTCGTTTTTGTCCCGGGCCAGATAGCCGTATCCGCACCGGAAGATATCGCATATTTCCCCAAAGGCGCCAACCTTTCCGACACCCTGAATTTCGACCTGGACCAGCCCCTGAAATATACCCGGCAGATCGCCCGGGAGCTGGAGATCCCCCTGGCTGACCTGACCCCCTTCCTGAGAGAACACCCCCGGCAGCCCGTCTACTACCGGGAATCCTGGCACTGGAACCCCGAGGGGCAGCAGGTAGTGGCCACGGCGCTTTTCAGCGAACTGAACAAAAGGAATTTCTTCTCCAGGTGACACCCTGGCATAAGTATCGAGCATATGAAAAAGCCCATTGAAAACCATACCCCCGCCGTTCTCCGGAAAAAAGAGCGGCGGCGCCCCGGCATACAGGATGGCCGCCCTTTGGCCAGTGTGATCACCCCGGCGTTCAACGAATCGGCGATCATCCTGAAGAACCTGGGCCGCCTTTGCGCTTATCTCAAAACCCTCGAAGACGCCTACCGGTGGGAACTGATCGTTGTCGATGACGGCAGCACTGACGACACCGGCGAGCTGGCCCGCCGCTTTGCCGCCGGCCACAGCCAGGTGAAGGTTTTTCAACATCGCGTCAACCGCAACCTGGGCGCCGCCCTGCAAACAGGGTTCCGGGCAGCGGCCGGGGAGTACGTGGTAGTCATGGACCTCGACCTCAGCTATTCGGAAAACCACATAGAGCGCTTACTGGCCCGGCTCCGGGCGTCCGGCGCCGATATCGTGCTGGCATCCCCCTACATGAAGGGCGGAAAAAACACCAATGTTCCCTTTTTCCGCCTGCTGATGAGCCGGGTGGCCAACCGGATGATGCAATACCTGGCCCCTCAAAAGGTGCATACCTTCACCGGGATGGTGCGGGCCTACCGAAAAAGCTTCCTCAACAAGCTCAACCTGAAGTCCCTTTCCTACTCCATCAACCCGGAGATCCTCTATAAAGCCATGATCCTTCGCGCCCGCATTGAGGAAATACCGGCCCATCTTGACTGGAGCGCGCATAAAAAAACGGGAAGGGCCTCCAGCATGCGGATCTTCAAGGGAATTACTGCCGGCCTCATGTCGGGGTTCATTTTCCGGCCTTATGTTTTCTTCATGAGTGTCGGGCTGGCATTGTTTTTCGTATCCCTGTATATCATAGCCTGGATCTTCATCCACACCTTCTCCGTGCTTCCGGAGATCGCCCAGGAGGCGGGCAATTTCGAGGACCGCTTCGGGTACGCGGTGGCGGTGGTTTTCCGGGAGCGCCCCTATTCCTTCATGGTAGGGGGTATATCCCTCATCGTTGCCCTGCAGTTCCTGGGCATCGGTTTCTTGTCGCTGCAGAACAAGCGATATTTCGAAGAACTCTTCCACTTCAACACCACCATACTTTCCAATAATATGGACAAGGAAAGAACTACCGGAGATGGCGCTCCGGGCGCCCGGCAACCGGAAAAGGAGGAGGAACCACATCTTAAAACCTACTCTGATGGCATTAAAAGAAAAAACGGCCTATAGCGCGCTGGCTTCCCGCATTGCCGGCCGTACCGTCGATCTTGTCAACAGGATCAACCAGTATCTTTTTATCCTGGCCGTACTTCTGGTATATTTCCTGAGGTTCAAACTGCACATCAACGAGGAGCACTACATGCCGCTGGCGAAGCAATTCTATGACCCGGACTGGATGCCCGGTTCTTTCACTTTCAATGAGTTTGCCAGTACCCGGGTGCTGTATCAATACATAGCAGGTTTTTTACTTCATTATCTGTCCTTTGAAGTGGCCTCCTTCCTGGGGGTTTTGTTGTTGTGTGTGCTGATCGCCTTTCCCCTGCTCCGGATTTATGAGTTATTCGGCCTGTCGAATACTGAAATTGTGCTGCACCTTCCCATCCTTTTCCTTTCTTTTCAGTCCTTTTTCGGGGGAGAATCCATGCTACTTGCTTTTGAGCCCAAATCATTCGGCTACTTCTTCGCCCTTCTTGCGCTCTATAATATGCTGAAGGAGAATTACCGTTTATCTGTCCTTTTCATTGCCCTGGCCACCTACTTTCACATCCTTGTCGGCGGATGGTTCATGCTGTACTTTCTACTCTATCACCTGGCCTATAAGCGATCCTTCAAGGCAACCTTCCTCCTGGGCATAGCCTATGCAGTAAGTGTAGCCCCCCTGCTGATCTACCTCTACCCCACCCTGGCCGAGAATTTTTCCGAAAGCCATGCGGGGGTTAATCCGGACTGGATCTATACCTATTTCCTTCAACCTTTTCACACGGCCCTTTTCATGAGCCTGTCCTACTTCGCCAAGGAGCACTTCGAAGGAGTGCTGGCCACCATCGCCTTCTTTGTGATGTGCATCTTTGTCTTCAACCAGTACCGGCAGGAGATCAACCTAAGGGTCAATTTATTCAATATCGTCCTCTTTACCGGAATGTTCGTTTGCCTGACCGGGGCCTATTTCGACCGCACCGGAGTGTTCGTGAAATACTTCCCGTTCCGCCTCAACACCTTGTTTGCCTTCACCGTATTCCTGCAGCTGACATTTCTGCTGCGCTATTTTTTCCTACGGCCGGAAGTGCTGAAATATTTCCAGTTTGCCGTCCTGGCCCTGTTCTTTTTCGCCTTCTTCTCAAAGGCCGCCTATGGGCTGGTGCTCATCGATGTGAAGCGATACGCCACCAACAGCCTGTCGGACCCGGAATTCATCGAGGTTGCCGAATTCGTACGCAACAATACGGCCCGGGATGATGTGGTGTTGCTGCTCCCCAAAAGCGCCGTCCCCGGAAAATATTTCTCTATGGATATGGAACCCACTTTTATCAGAAGGGCCGAAAGGGACTGGTTCGTTGCCTTTTTTGAAGCGCCGCTTTCTCCGGGCTCGGAAAAGATCAACGAGTGGTATCAACGAATGCTGGCAAAAATGGAAATAGTGAAGGACAACACCAGGATCTGCGACATCGGAGAGAGATACAGGATAGATTATGCCTTAACCGATTATGTGCTGGAAGATATTCCGTGCTGTCAATTAATTTTCAACAATGAAAGCTATTACCTGTACCGCATCATCAACCCCGGCCCGGGCCGGGAATAATAGCCTGAAAAAAAGCCTCCGCCGTTGCCACCACGGCTCTTCGAGGAGGATTCCGTGGCGCTGGTGGCTGATACTGGCCTTTCTGCCGTTCCTCCTCCGCCTCCCTGCCCAGGAGAAGCACATCTACCTGGCCAACGACAACCATACCGACTACTTCTGGTCGGGCAACGCCCAGGACTATACCGGGGTGGCCCTCAACGAGATCGGCTACTACCTCAACCTGGCCGACGCCACCGACGCCCTCGACGCCCCCTACCAGAGCCGCTACAACCTCGACGGCGCCTGGTACGCCTACACCTACCGCCAGCACAAAAGCCCCGCCGAGTTTGAGCGCCTCATCAGCCGCATCCGCTCCGGCCATATCTCCATCCCCTACAACTTCTTCGTCTCCACCTACGGAGGCCAGCCCACCGAGGCCATCCTGCGCGGCATGTACTGGCCCGGCTGGCTCGAACGCGAATACAACCTCGACATCAGCCTGGCCGTGGCCATGGAAAACCAGACCCTGCCCCTCGGCCTGGCTTCCCTCTGGGCCGGCTCCGGCGCCCGATACTCCTGGAAGGGCGTCTGCGGCTGCAACAGCCCCGTCGACCTCGCCGCCCTGCGCAACCGCAGCCATGAGATCTACCGATACCGCGGCATCGACGGCTCCGAAGTGCCCATGAAGTGGTTCACCCTCATCGACAACCCCAGACTCGGCGGCTACGGCGAAGCCCGAAACCCCGCCACCGCCGTCAACGACTGCGAAGCCCGGCTCAACACCGGCCATTACCCCTTCTCTATCTCCGCTGCCTTCGGCTATGGCATGGACGACGTCCAAACCACCACCGATATCTTCGTACAAACGGCACAGTCCCTTTCTAATGCTTCCCGGCAGGTGTATGTGTCCAATGAATACGACTTCTTCCAGCACTTCCTCTCCGAATACGACATCAATACCCTGCCCGTAGAAACCAGGTCCTACGGCAACGACTGGGACATGGACTGCGAGGCCATGGCCGCTGTGACTTCCGAAGTGCGGCGCTCCGTAGAAAAGCTCCGCTCCGCCGAAGCCCTCGCCAGCCTGGTTTCGGCCGTGGATACCGACTTCTACCCCGCCGAAAGCCTCGCCCGCGAAGCCGCATGGGTGGCACTGGGCTCCTTCTGGGAGCACAACTTCGGGCTGGGAGGCTGCTGCGACACCGAACGCGGCAACTGGCAGATAGAACTGCAACAACAGGTTAGCAGTTATACCGACGGCCTCTATGAGGCTTCCCTCGATGCCCTGGCCCGCGCTATCCATAACCCATCTCCCACCAATATGCGCTTTGTGGTGTTCAACCCTCTGGGGTGGCAACGCGGCGGGTACGCGGATGTGGAATACAGCGGAAGTAACGGCATAAAAGTTATTGAACTCCTCTCCGGGCAGGAAGCGCCGCACCAGCTCGTGGAGCGCGAAGGCGCACAATACCTGCGCATCTTCGCCGAAGCAGTGCCTTCGGCTGGCTATAAGGTTTACGAAGTACGGCCAGGAACCGGCGAAGGCTTCCCCAATGCCGCCTCCCTGAACGGGAATGTGTTTGAAAATGCCTTCTACCGCCTCTCCATCACCTCCCAGGGCGCCATCACCAGCATCATAGACAAACGCAACGGCAACGCCGAACTGGTTGAGGAAACCAACGGCCGCTTCCTCAACGACTTCGGGCAGGCCGGCTCCCAGGGCGGCGCCCTGGAATTGCTCAACAACGGCCCCGTATCGGCTACCGCCGCCTGCTCCGGGAACAACCCCCTCCAGCATACCACCCTCATCACCCTCTACGCCCATACCCCCCGCATCGACATCGACAACCGCATCAACGATGAGTTCGGCAACGGCATACGCACCTACTCCTTCTCCTTCGGCCTCGACAACCCCACCCTGTGGCACGAAGAGCTCGGCGCCATCCTCAAAGCCAAATACACCACCAACGGCGGACACTACGCCCCTCCCGGCCTGCCCATCCGCCACGAGTGGCAATCCCTCAACCACTTCGCCGACATCGGGAACGCCCAGCGCGGCGTAACCCTGTCCAACCTCGGCGCCGGATTCATGAAGCTGGGCAACAGCAGCCTCAATTTCCTGGATGAAAACTCCGCCCAGGTCAACGTCCTCATCGGAGGGCAGATGGGCGGCTCCGGCCCGGGCTTCGCCAACCAGTTCGGCATGACGGACTTCCGCCACTCCTTCGCCCTGCAGAGCCGCACCGGAGCATTCCATCCCGCACAGGCCATGAAATTCGCCCTCGAACACCAGAACCCCCTCATCGCCACCGCCATCCGGGGCGAGGAACGGATACTGCCCGATACCGCCTTCTCCCTGCTGCAGGTGTCCAGCCCCAACGTCCTGCTTTGGGCCCTCAAGCCCTCCGAAGAGGGAATGGCCAACGGCGGGCTCATCCTCCGGCTGTGGAACCTCGACACCCTCGGCCAGGAGAACACCGTACGCTTCGCCAGTGAGGTATTGTCGGCAGAAAGGGCGACCCACCTGGAAACCGGCATCGCTCCCATACCACCTGAACAGGGGGCGCTGGCAGCCAACATCGGCCGGCAGCGGATGGAAACCTTCCGCGTATTTCCGGACGCCCTCTCCTTCTATTGCTCCACAGCCAGCACCATCACCGAAACCATTTGTGAGGGCGAAACATTCGAAGGCTACACCGCCAGCGGAACCTATAGCGATACCCTCTCTACTGCCAACGGCTGCGACAGCATACGCACCATCGAACTAACCGTTCTGCCAGCCGACAGGGTAAACGTTGAATTATTAACCTGCGACTCCCTGCTGGCCGGCACGCATATCGACACCCTTTTCAACCAAAACGGCTGCGACAGCATCGTTACCACCATAAACACCTTCGTCCCCCTGGAATACACCATTTATACCACGGATGTAACCTGTTTCGGGTTCGGTAACGGGAGTATCGTCATCGAAAGTGCGGTGGCGTATGATATCACCTGGGCAGATGGCTTCACCGGCAATAAAATAGGAGGATTGGGCCCCGGCGCCTACGCTTTTAGCCTGCTTGAACCCATTAGCGGGTGCTGGGCAGAAGATTCGGCAATCATTCAATCCCCGTCCGAGTTGCTGGCCAACCTGGTAACCGGGCCGGCCTCATCCGGTACTTCCGGCGACGGCTCGGCAGCCGTGTCCCCTGCCGGCGGACAGCCCCCCTATACGGTGTTGTGGAGCACCGGTGACAACGGCACAGCGGTTGACAGCCTCGCCCCTGGAGCCTACAGCGTGACCCTGTCGGACGCCAATGGATGTGCGGATACCCTTGATTTCGAAATAACGATAATCAACAGCATCTCCGGTATTCCGACGCTTCTCTCCTTCGAGCTGTATCCCAACCCGGCGTCGGAAGAACTTCACCTGGAGTTGCAGTTCAGGCAAAGAGAGCAGGGGGAGATCATTTTGTACAGCCTCCCGGGAAGGGAGCTCTACAGAGAACACTTCGAAGGTATGGCCCACCGCTCGGCCATCCCTGCCGGCCGCTTCCCGGCCGGTATCTATCGGGTCCAGGTTGTGGTAGGAAGGCAAGCGGCGGTAAAAACAGTGGCTATTGAATAAATGAAACCGAAAAGCATTCTGATCGTCGTCGGCGCCCGGCCAAATTTCATTAAGGCGGCCCCGCTTTGCAAAGCCCTGAGCCGGTATCCCGGCGTCTTGTGCAAGATCGTACATACCGGCCAGCACTACGACCGGCTCCTGTCCGATATTTTTTTCGAGGAATTGCATATCCCCACTCCCGATTTTCACCTCCACGTCGGGTCTGCCCCCCACGGGCAACAGACCGGAAAAATGATGGCCAAACTGGAAGCCCTGTGCCTGGCCCACCCCTTTGCCGCACTTGTCGTTATCGGCGATGTCAACTCCACCCTTGCCGGGGCCCTCGTCGGGGCGAAGCTCAACATCCCGGTCGTCCACATCGAGGCCGGGCTGCGTAGTTTCAACCGCAGCATGCCGGAAGAGATCAACCGCATCGTGACGGACCACGTTTCCGAACTGCTGTTCGCTCCTACCCGGCGGGCCATGGCGAACCTGGAAAATGAAGGCCTGGAAAGGAGGGCCTGCTTCAGCGGGGATGTCATGTACGATATGATCCTCGAAGGGCTGAGGGTAGCGCAGCGCCGGCCCTCCGTTCTGCGCAGGCTGCACCTGAACCCCAAGGGATATTATCTGGCCACTTTACACCGCCCGTACAATGTGGATGACCCCGGGCAGCTGAAGGAGATCATGAGCGGATTGTCTCAGGTCGATGGCAAGGTGGCATTATCCGCCCATCCCCACCTCAGGAAGAACCTGCTCCGGTTTGGAGTGCCCATGGGCAAAAATATTGAATTACTGGAACCCTTTGGTTATATTGACTTCATCATGCTGGAAAAAAATGCCAGAAAAGTGATCACGGATTCCGGAGGGGTGCAAAAGGAATCTTTTTTCATACAAACCCCATGTGTCACCCTCCGCCCGGAGACCGAATGGGAAGAAACCGTTGAGGCCGGCGCCAACATCCTCGTCAGGCGGCGCACGGCAGAAGAGATCATTGGCGCCGTGCAGGCCAAGGGCGCTCCCCGCTACGATCAGCAGCCTTACGGAGACGGGCACGCCAGCGAGATCATCATCGGAACGATCCAATCGCGATTCTTTTCATAAGCGTACATTCAAAGTCAAATATGTCTCAGACAACAAGCCTCAACGGCCGGGCGAAAACGGCCCTGGCCCTGTTCAAAGACGTTATCATCAGCCTGCGGCCCTACCAATGGGCCAAGAATGTGCTGGTCTTTGCAGCCTTGTTCTTTTCGCTTTCCTTCCTGAACTGGCACGCTGTCGCGCTCAGCCTGAAGGCCTTTGCGGCCTTTTGCCTGGTGAGCAGCAGCGTCTATCTGCTCAATGACGTACGCGATATCGAAGCGGACCGCCTGCACCCCAAGAAAAGCAAGAGGCCGATCGCCGCGGGCAGGGTTTCGCCGGGCCTCGCCCTGTCCGTCATGTTCGCAGCCCTTGGTTCCGGCCTGATGCTGGGATTCGCTGTAAATGAAAGTGTGCTGGCGGTTCTGATATCCTATGTCGCCATCAACCTGGGCTATTCCTTCGGGCTCAAGCAGGTGGTATTGCTGGATGTGATGATCGTTGCCTTCGGCTTTTTGTTGCGGGCGGTTGCCGGCGCTTTTGCCATCCGGGTAGAAGTCTCTCCCTGGTTATTCATCTGCACCCTTTTGCTGGCGTTGCTGCTCGTTTTCGGGAAACGGCGCCATGAACTGTCCACCCTAAAGAGGGGGGCAGGGCGGCACCGCGGAAGCCTGGCGGAATACAGCCTGCCCTTTATCGACGGCCTCATGTTCGTGAGCGCAGGAGCGGCTATCGTCACCTACTCCCTTTACACGATGGCCGACGAGACGGTGGCCAGGTTCGGGACCGAATGGCTGGTCCTCACCACTCCAATGGCCATTTATGGCATTTTCCGTTTTTTATACCTCATTTATATCAAAAAGGAAGGAGGCGACCCCACAAAGATGATGGCCACCGACCTGCCGTTTGTGGCCAACGGAGTGCTGTGGATACTGGCGTTCGGCGCCATTCTGTATTGGTCCAGGGGTTTTGCCTGACGCCTGAGAGTATATCTGGAGGCCACCCTTTGGGCTAAAAACGCCTCTTTTTATCTCCAAAAGCAGCCACTAAACATGCTCTGAAACGATGAAACAGTTAAAGGAGGCATGGAACAAGTCCATCCGGCAAGTAATCGCCTGCCTTCAATACGAAGGACTGTCCGATAGAAGAGCAAAGCTCATCCTTCTGGCGGCCATCCTGCTGATCGCCGCCGTCCGGATACTTACCATACAGTCCCCCGCCATCGACCGCACCGCCTGGAAGGAGATCGACTATATCATGATCTCCGAGAACTATTACCGGCACGGGTATGAATTTCTCCGGCCGGAAATATCCTGGCCGGCGGAAGAACCCCGCGTGACGGCCATGGAGTTTCCCCTGGTTCCGTACCTGGCCGCCATGCTTTACCCGTTGTTCGGGATCAACGCATTTTCCGTCAGGCTGGGGCCCCTGCTCTTTTATTTATTGCTCATGGCCTATATGTTCAAGCTCGTGAAAAGGGAGGCCGGGACGACGCCGGCCCTGGGATCGGCCTTTTTTGCAGGCATCTTCCCCCTGTTCAGCCCCTTCCGCAATACCCTGTTCTCGGAGCCTGCGATGATCTTTTTCTCGGTTTTTTCCATGTACTACTTCGCCCAATGGGCCGACAGCGGAAAAAAGAGAGAGGCAGCCCTGTTCATACTGGGCTTTTCCCTGGCCATTGCCCTCAAACCGACCGCCCTCTACCTGCTGTTGCCCCTGGCCTGGATACACTATCGTAAATACGGGTTGGCGCTCAGAAAAGCGGGGGCATTCTTATGGCCCCTGGCCGTTGCTATGATCCTGCCGGCCTTGTGGTATGCGCACGCATACCATCTTTCACAACAATATATTGACGTATTCGGCATATTCGGAGGCCAGTTTGGCGGCCACGACAAGATGCAGACGCTGGCCATGCTCAGCGACATCAACTGGTACCTCACGATGTACTGGCGGCTGAAAATGATCCTGCTGGGAGAACCGGGGTTGCTGCTGATGGCCATCGGAGGGGCATTTTCCCTGTTTTACTGGAGAAAAGGGCTGCTGTTTATTATTTATTTACTGGCCATCTTCGTTTTTTTTGCCATCGTGGCGGAGGGCCAGATCGATGCCCCTTACCGGCAACTGACGATCATCCCCCCCGCTTCCTTTCTGATCACCCTTGGCCTCCTCATCTTTGCTGTTTTCATCTATTCTCTGGCCACCGGCCTTTTCGGAGGATTGATCAGGCCCCTTGCCGGGCCGGCAGCCGTCCTGGCCTGCCTGTCGGCGCTGGTTTTTTTTCCGGCCAGAAAGAGACACATCTTTGTTTTGAATGACAAGGAGACTCCGGCGCATACCAGCAACTGGATACTGGCCGGGGAGATCAGGAAAGCCGGTTCCGACAACACAAAGATCATCCTGGCGGGAGAGTACTCTATACATAAAGGAGGCATTGACATCAGCCCGGTCACCTATTATTATTCCGGCCGGCAGGGGTGGACCATACAGAAAGGACAGTGGAGCGAAGCGGTGGTTGAAGGCTTAAAAAAGAAAGGCGCCAGCCTGTTCGGAGCGATAGGGTACTCCAGGGAGCCGGAGCTGGAAGTATTCCTGAAAACGCTTTCGGAAAAATATGAGGTGCTGTTTGCTGACCCGGAGCGGAAACTGCTGCTGATCTCCCTGGAAGAAAAGAAAGAGTAGGCCGCTATTTCCGAAAAGGTTTGTAATGCGCAGCGGTGGCCAATTCAAGCAGCGGAAGGTCTCCTTTACTGTCGCCGTAGGCAATGATCTCGGAATATTCCTCCAGCCGGTATGCCTGCCGGAGGCGGCGCACCTTTTCCGCCCCGTAGCAGTTTGGCCCTTCCAGTTTTCCGGTAAGGCGGCCGTTCCGGACATTGAGGCGGGTGCCGATCAGCCTCAGGTTTTCCTGCCGGCACCAGGCGCTCAGCCAGTTCTCGGCCGAGGAACTCACCACGACGAGGCGGGCTCCCTCCTTCCGGTGTTCTTCCAGCCGGCGGGCCGCCAGCGGCCGGATCATGGCCGGTATTTTTTCCAGGCCAAAACGGCTGCAGGCCTCCTGAAAACCGGATTCCGGTTCATTTCGAAAAAAGTGGGTGAGGAACAATTCCTTGGCGCGCCAGTTGGGAAGCCAGCCTGTTTTATAGGCCAGCAGCACAGGAGACAGGTACAGCATTCCAAGAAAAAACCGGAGATCCCCCCAATAAAAGCGGGTGAATTCGATCATCGTATCCTTTTTCGTCAGGGTTCCATCAAAATCGAAAACCACCAGCTTTTTCATGTAGAAATAATTTGCCTATTTTTACTTTGAGAGCTTACTTAGTTTTTCTCTTACTGAGATCCTCCCCGGTTAAAAATACACTTTAACACAGAAGTAATGACAAAAACGGATGATCGTTTTGCCGTTCAAAAACCGATTTATGGACAGAAAGGCCGTTCTCAACCGCATGCTGGGGAGAAAGCAGAATAAGGCATTTGCGCCCCCCTCCCCCACCAGCTATAGCCTGGCGCCCTACACCGACCCCTGGGCTTTTCCGCAGGCCGCCCATTTACTGAGGCGCAGTATGTTCGGGCCCACTTATGACCAGGCCAAGTGGTCTGCCGGACAAGGGCTGGAGAATACTTTAGACAAGCTCTTTGAAACCCTTCCTTTACCGGAGCCCCCCCTCAATTCGAAATTCGGAGGAGACCCGAACGTACCGGTAGGCGCCACCTGGATCAACGCCCCCAACCCCATCGGGCAGGGAGACCTGCTGGGATACCGCGCGACGAGCCTCCTGGCCTGGACGATCGGCCTGTTATGGCAGGAGGGCATCTCCATCCGCGAAAAGCTGACTTTATTCTGGCATAACCATTTTCCCATCAACACCATTGTCGACGCCAAATTCCGGTATCGCTATATCAGCCTGTTGAGGGGCCATGCCCTGGGGAATTTCCGCAGCCTGGTTAAGGAGGTGACTATCGACCCCGCCATGCTCCGGTACCTGGACGGCAACATTAACCGGAAAGAAGCCCCCAACGAAAATTATGCCCGGGAACTCCTGGAGTTGTTCACCATCGGGAAAAAACCACAAGCCGCTCCCGGCGATTATGTCAACTATACCGAACAGGATGTCCGGGAAATTGCCCGGGCGCTGACCGGCTGGAGGGACTATGGTTACGGGTATAATACCAGTTACCCGAACGGGGAATTCGGGTCGGAGTTCCTGCCGGGCCGGCACGATACGGGAACCAAGGTTTTGTCCCACCGCTTTGCCAATGCCGTGATCAACAACATGGACGCCCAGGAATATGCCTACGTCATCGACATCATCTTCCAGCAGCCGGAGGTTGCCCGGTTCATCAGCCGCAAGCTCTACCGCTGGTTTGTGTACTACGAGATCGGCGACGAGGTGGAGAGCAATATCATCGGGCCGATGGCCCAGATCCTGCTCGATCACGACTTCGATATCGCCCCGGCCCTGCGGGCCCTCCTGTCCAGCGAGCATTTCTTCGACCCGGAGTACTATGGCGTCATGGTCAAAAACCCGGCGGATTTCCTGATGTCGGCCCTCAAGCCACTGGCTATCGAACACTCCGAGCCGCTGGATCAGAAATACGACTCCTGGTACAGTTGTTTCGGATACCTGCGCCTTATGCAGATGGAATACTACAGCCTGCCCGAAGTGGCGGGCTGGAGGGCCTATTACCGGGAGCCCCTCTATTACCGGCATTGGATCACATCCACCACGCTCCCGGTACGCACGCGGCTGGCGCGGGAGCTGGGGCAAAGCGGCCTCTCTCCCTTCCAGGGCAACGGGATGCTGATGAGGGCCAACCTGCTGGAATTCATCGCAACGATAGACGGCCCTTATGACCCCGATTCGGTTGTAGAAGAATTTACCCGTATACTCCTGCCCCGGCCGCTGGCCGACGGGCAGTACGCAACCCTGAAAGGGATCCTGCTGGCGGGCCTTCCCGATTTTGAATGGGCCGTAGAGTACAGCGCCTACATTAACGACCCGGCCAATTCCGGGCTGGCAAGCTCTATTGACGGCCGGCTGAGGGGCTTGCTCAACGCCATCCTCAGCATGCCGGAGTTTCACCTGACGTAAACAGCAGGCACGCAGCCCTTCACTACTTCCATTTTTTCTCAAAAACCGGATCAGAAATGAAAAGGAGAGATTTCATAAAAACCACCGGGGCAGCGGCAGGCGCGGCATTTTTTCTGAATGGCGCCGGGCTGTCGGCCATGGGCCAGCCCTGGTTTCTCAATGCCATCACCGAAAACAGTGACAGAGTGCTGGTCCTGATCCGCCTCAGCGGCGGCAACGACGGCCTCAATACCGTCATCCCCCTCGGCCAGTACGGCAACCTGTACAATGCCCGGCCCAACATTATAATCCCGGAAAACAACATACTGCCCCTGTCCGATACAGTGGGCTTCCACCCCGAAATGGGCGGAATGAAGGCCCTCTTCGACGACGGCAAGCTGGGGATCATACAGAGCGTAGGTTACCCCAACCAGAACCGTTCCCATTTTAAATCCATGCAGATCTGGTACAGCGGCATCCCCGAACAGGCGGAACTGGATGCCGGGCTGACCGGCTGGCTCGGGCGCCACCTCGATGTGCTGCACCCCACTTTTCCGGAGGGCTATCCCAATAGCCAGTATACCGCCCCCTTTGCGATCTCGATGGGCGATTTCGTCTCTGAAACCTGCCAGGGGCAGGCGGCCAATTACAGCATCGCCCTCAACGACCCTTTCGCTCTGGAAAGCCTCGCCGAGTGGGGCGGCAGTGATTTTTCGGGGACGATCTACGGCGAGGAGCTGGCCTTCCTGCGCTCGCAGATCACCAGTTCCAATGTGTACTTCGAACAGATCGAAGCAGCCGCCGAAAACGGCAACAGTTTGGTACAGTACCCGGATACCCCCATGGGCCGGCAACTGAAAAATGTGGCCCTGATGATCTCCGGAGGGTTAAAAACGAAGATCTATACCGTCAACCTTTCCGGGTTCGACACCCATGCCCATCAGATACAGGCGTGGGATCCTCTGCTGGGCACCCATGCCGAACTGCTCCGCACCCTTTCGGACGCCCTTTATGCTTTCCAGCAGGATCTCAGCCGGCTCGGGATCGAAGAGCGCGTCATCGGCATGACGTTTTCCGAGTTCGGGCGCCAGGTCAGGTCCAATGCCAGTTGGGGGACCGACCATGGCACTGCGGCCCCACTCTTCCTTTTCGGCAGTTGTATCAATCCCGGGATACAGGGCGACAACCCGGAAATTCCCGAAGAGGTCCCCCCGCAGGAAGGAGTGCCCATGCAGCGCGATTTCCGGGATGTATACGGCTCAGTGCTCATGGACTGGTTCGAGGTTCCTGAACCGGTGATCCGCGATATCCTTTACGAAGGCTTCCGGTACCTTCCCGTAGCCAACGCCTGCGCCGGCCCGGTGGGGCTGGAGCAGCCCCACAGCATTCCGGAGATAGACGTAAGCTGCTTTCCCAACCCCTTCCGGGAAGAAACAACCATACGGTTCGCTTCCGGTAACGAATGGGTACGGGTTAGCATTCTGAACTCCCTCGGCTATGAAATAGAAGTGCTCACCAACAAAAAACTCCGTGAAGGCGAGCACCGAATCCGCTTTGACGGCCGTAACCTGCCGGCAGGGAACTATTACTGCCGCCTGGTGATGGAAGGCCGGCAACAGACGAAGTTACTCGTAAAGGCAAAATAGCCTTGAAAGATTTTACCATTTCCATTTACAAAGCGTTCCTTTCCGCCCTGAAGGAGAATGGCTTCCGGTTTCAAACCTTCCGGCAGTTTCTCGACGAGCCCGCCGAACGGACGGCCATTCTCCGGCAGGACGTAGACGCCCGCAAGGCTCACGCTCTGCACTTCGCTCAGATCCAACACGAAGCAGGGATTGCCGGCACCTATTATTTCCGGATCGTTCCGAAGAGCTTTGACGAGGGCATCATCCGGGAAGTCGCCGCCATGGGGCACGAGGTGGGCTATCACTATGAAGATATGGACATGGCCCGGGGCGACCCCCATCTGGCTGTTCAGCTTTTTCAGCGCCACCTGGAGCGGCTCCGGAAGATCGTCCCCGTTTCCACCATCTGTATGCATGGCAGCCCCCGGTCGAAGTACGACAACAGGGACCTCTGGAAACATTATAACTATCGGGATTACGGCATCGTTGGCGAGCCCTACTTCGACCTGGATTTCCGAGAAATTTTCTACCTCACCGATACCGGCAGGCAGTGGGACGGGCACCGGGTCAGCGTACGGGATAAGGTAGAAAACCATTTCACACTCAGTTTCCACTCCACTGCTGAGATCATCAGCCACCTGAACAAGGGAGAATTCCCCACCCGGGCCATGTTCAACTTTCACCCCCAGCGGTGGACCGACGACCGGATACTATGGCTCAGAGAAAACTACACACAGCGCTTCAAGAACGTGGTCAAATACTGGCTGATCCGCATTTACCGGTAAGCTGGCCGGGCTTGCTGCGCCCAAAAGACTAATCATGGCTATTGAACAAACACTACCGACGCCTCCTCCCCGGAGGCTGGAGGCAGAGGGGCCTCCGGACAAAAACGGGGCGCCTCCGCACATTCTCCATTTCATTGAACAGTGGGCCCATACCAGCCACCTTCCGGACCCGGCGGTAATTTCCCCTTATACGCTCGAGGGGCCGCCCGGCTACGATGTCAATTCCGGTAATGGATATAAGAAAAAAGTGATCGTCATCAATATAGGCTGCCCCGGCGAGATCCGGCTGGTGTGGAAACATCTGCCCGGACTCAATGCCTGCCTGCCGGCGAGGGGGTTCCTGGTCGTCGGCCTGGAGCCGGGGAGGGTATCCCCGCATTTTGATATACCAGGCCTTACCGGAAGGGCCAGTTATTGGTATAACTCCTTTTGCCATTTTTTGAAAATGGCAGTTTCTCACCTTCCTTTTTTAGGGAAGTATGCTTACCGTTCTCTGGCCGGCCGCAAAACAGCTTTTCCGGACATGGAAACCTGCGGCCGGCTGTTTGCCTGCGGTTTCTCCCTGCTGGAGACCTTTAAAATGCCGGAAAAAATATTCTTTGTAGCTCAGAAGACAAGGCGGCAGTTGGAAGTACCTGAGGCCGACAATGGGCCAATCATTCACCTGAAACGGGTGGGAAAGGACGGCAGGCGGATCACCGTTTATAAATTCCGCACCATGTACCCCTACTCCGAATTTTTACAGGAATACGTCTACGAGCACTTCGGCCTGCAGTCCGGAGGCAAGATGAAAAACGACCCCCGCGTGACTCCCCTGGGGCGTTTCCTGCGCAGGTACTGGCTGGACGAGCTGCCCATGATCATCAACCTGCTGAAGGGCGAGCTGAAGCTTTTTGGGGTGCGCCCCCTGAGCGAACAGTACCTCAGCCTGTATCCAGAAGAATATCAAAAATACCGCAGTTGTTTTAAGCCTGGGCTGATACCCCCCTTTTACGCCGACCTGCCGGAAGCGCTGGATGAGATCATCACCTCCGAAAAGCGGTATCTCGAAGCTTATGAACGCCAGCCGCTGCTGACGGACTGGCGATATTTCCGGAGAGCCGTTTACAATATCTTTTTAAAAGGAATAAGAAGCGGATAGGTACTAAAGCATGGAAAATGCGGCTGTGAAAAGCCTTTTTTCATCGCACTAATCCCTTTTTTTTCAGGGCTCATCTGACATTGATGAGCCCTTTTTATTCCTGGATATGAGATCCGGTTTCGAAGAGAAATACGGAGGTTCCGGAAACGCTAACCGGCTTTTTCCTCTCCCGCATCCAGCCCCAGGCGCCGGGCCAGGGCCGGGGCCTGCTCGCGGATCTCCCGTTCCAGCTCCGCCAGGCGCTGTTCCATCAACTGGTTCATGCGCTCCAGGGTCTGTATCTGTTTCCGGGCGTCGCCGTACCTGGATTTGTAGGCCATATCCTTTTCCATCACGATGCCTTCCTCTTCAAGGATATCTTCCTTTCGCAGGTCCCGGCGGGCAAAATCGTCCAGGCTGATGTTGAACAGCTCGCAAATGCGGAAAGCCACTTCCATGGGCGGAGTGGACTTTCCTTTTTCATAATCGCTGATGGCCGCACTGGTTTTCTCCAGTTTCTTAGCCAGGCCGGCCTGGGTCAGGCCGCGCTTGCTCCTCAAATACTTGAGGTTGGCGGGAATGTACATCGTACTCAAGGCGCTGTTGGGTTTTTTCTATTTTTTACTTTGAATTCCTTGCTTTCAAGTTAAATCCTACTTATATTTGCTTTCAACCACCGATTAGTTGACAAAGCAATATACTCAATTTGTTTTGGCATAACCAAAGGTTAGTCCGGATAAACCTGTGCAAAAAAGCACCCCCCATTTCCTAACACTAAAAACAAAGGCATGGGTATCCCGCTCTTTCTAAAGCTCGTCAGCATCGAAAGCATTGAAGGCTATACGGTGCGCCTGAAATTCAATAACGGAGAGGTTAGAATTATAGATTTCCTCCGGTTTTTCAGCCGGGACCGGAAGTATGAAAGAACGCTCCTGGAAGATTTCGACAAGTTCAGCTCCATGGAAGTGGTAAACGGCGCCCTCACCTGGCTGTGCCTGGGCATCACCATCAGGGACTCCCGGGGGCGCGAGGGGTTTTATGCCTTTAATATCGACCCCAGGCGGCTGTATGAGTTCGGGGAGGAGGAGGAGGAGGGAGACGTTTGATTTTTGATGTGTGATTTTTGATGTGTGATGGTGCCGGCGCGGGGCCGCTATCGTCAATATAACAACGTATTTACCCTAAACTGTATCATGGTAAAGCATACCCCCAATTCCCGGACAAAGTTCAACCCTGCGCCGGTGGTGATCGGGATAGCGGCTACTTTATTGCTGTTGGCCGCCCTGAAATGGGAGGACGTCGCCCGGCGGCTGAAGGACGGCAGTTGGAGCCTGAGCGAGGAAAGGCAAAAGGAAATGGAAGACACCCTGGAGCGGAATGAGAATGCGGAGCAGTATGTACTCCTGGCAACAGTTTCGGGTTGGTACAAATGTTATCTTTGTGAGGAAGGGCGATATTGGCTTAATAAAGGAGAGATCGCCAAGATCGGGATAACCACCAATCCGGCGGAGCGTTATTCGCAGCGATGGCTGGAAGACCACCGGGTGGAATACATTATTGAGGTAGAAGGCGGCCTGGCAACTGTCAGGAAAGCAGAGATCGAACGCATCGCCTCTTATCCTTTTCTTCCGGAGAATATGGCCAGGCCAAAAGAAAAAAGATTGGTCGTGCCGGTTTTTCATAAAACTTTTTCTTTTCGATGAAAATTAACGCCACCAGCATTCGAAATAAAGAAGTCAACCTCGATTTGGGCGACTTGAAAAAGTTGTTATCCTATGTCATCTATCCAGATTACTTACATTGCTACAGCAGCTTGTCTGTCATGATCGTCTGTGTCCGCGGCGAAGAAAATCAACATGATGCTTACGTCTACCGTGGAAAACCTTATATCTCCGTTGCATTGGATTATGGCGCCGTAGCAGGAGTTTCTTATGAAGAGCTTACAGTCATTTGTAAAAATAAACTACTGGCTTACCTGAATTCCCTGTCCGGCCTGCCGGAAAGGGAAGTGGTTTAAAGCTCAACCAAAAGTGAACAAGTTTGTGTATAACTTTGGCCATTACAGAAAAGGCTTGAAGAAACCCGCCGGACGGACCACTCCCCCACTCTCCCATCTCCCCCTCCGAACCTACTCCACACTCAGCACGCTCCTTTCCCGCCACAGCATCGCCAGGCCGAAGGCCGAAATGAGGTGCCATACGCCCCACCAGGCGGCGATCATGGCCATGCCGCCCAGGCCGTTGAAAAAGTTGAAGATCAGGATGAGCCCCAGGCCGGAGTTCTGTATGCCCGTCTCGATGGAGATGGCGCGGGCGTCCTGCCGGCCCAGGCCGTTGCCCTTTGCCCACCAGTAGCCGGTGAGCAGGGCCAGAGCGTTGTGCACCAGGACGATCAGGAAAACGATGTGCAGGTAGTCGACGATGTTGTCGAAGTTGCCGTAGATGGCGAAAATGACGAAGCCGAGGAAAATGGCCATGGACAGCAGGCGCACGGGCCGCTTAACCCGGGCCGTGAGCTTCGGAAACCGGTAATGCAGGAACATTCCGATAAACAGCGGTATGAGGATGAGCTGAACGATGGTACTGACCATGTTCAGCGGGTCGACGTAGATCTGCTGGCGCAGGGCCTCCGTGCCCGGTACGAAGGGCGCCAGGTAGGTAAAATACAGGGGCGTCACGATGATGGCGGCCAGGGTGGATATGGAGGTCATGAGCACCGAAAGGGCGGCGTTGGCGTTGGCCAGGTGAACGGCGAAGTTGGAGACGTTGCCCCCCGGGCAGGCGGCCACCAGCACCATGCCCAGCGCGATGCTGGGCGCCGGCCGGAAGAAGAAGATCAGCCCCAGGGTCAGTATCGGCAGCAGGACCAGCTGGGAAGTCAGGCCGACCAGGGGCGCCTTGGGCGAACGGGCCAGCGCCCGGAAGTTGTCGAAGCGCAGGTCGAGCGCCACGCCGAACATGAGAAAGGCCAGGCAGAGATTGAGAATAAATAGCTGCCCCGGGTTGAAGTTGATCTGTACGCTGTCTATTGCCTGCATCTATTTGCCGCTGGGTTGTGATATTCCGGCAAAGATAGCTTTTTTAGCGGCTTGGGGAACAGCCAACTGCAAGAACTCCGGGGAACATGGCGACAGAAATTGATTCCTGGCCCTGAAAAAGAACAGGCGAGGCTCAGTTTGCCGCTGTGCCTGCGCCTGCCCGGAAGAGGAGCGTTATGCAATGCTGGGCTCCTTATCTCTTTTAGAGAACGCTCACCCTTCCTGCCGCAGAAAATGTTTCGTTTGATAATTTGAGCAAAAAGACCCCTTTGGGAATGCCACTTATTTGAATTCGGTTTGACCTACTTTCTTTCGAATAAATCACACTGCCTTGTACATTAAATATCTGCACATCCACTTTCCCATTCAAATCATCCAATTGAATTGTAAAATTCCCAGTCGACGGGTTAGGAAATACTTTAACGGCCCTTCCCGTTTCAATACTGTTTATTGGAGTCACACAACTTCCTGCCTCAAGGACAACTACTTCCTGTGAATCAGAATTTATGCATCCTTCCGGATTTTCAAAAGTATAGGTTATTGAATGTGTTCCTATCCCTGCTATCGAAGGCTCAAAGGTATTTCCGTTTGTCCCTAAACCGCTAAATGTTCCTCCAACCGGCATACCTCCTGTTAATTCTATATTTGTTTCATCAATACAAAACGTGTCTCTTTCCAAAACTAAACTAACGAAAGGTAAACCATTCACAACTACCATGGCCGTATTTGCATCAATACATCCATTATCATCAGTGACGGTGACAGTATAATCACCTTCATTAGTTATCGTAATTGAAGAAGTAGTTTCACCGGTACTCCATTCATAGCTGGCCCCTCCACTTGCAGTTATACACCGCTCGGTCACCAGAGGTGAAAATGTCAAGCGGCTTCAAGGAGCT
>CAYQKY010000026.1:0-62333 GCA_964418125.1 uncultured Phaeodactylibacter sp. | reverse complement strand
ATGTGCACCAGCCCGCTCTCCTTGATGCCGATGTCCACAAAGGCGCCGAAGTTGGTGATGTTGTTGACGATGCCCGGCACCACCATTCCGGTGTGCAGGTCTTCGATCGACTGGATGTTGGCGAACTCGAAGGGGCGGGCGGCGCCGCGGGGGTCGAGGCCCGGCTTTTCCAGCTCCTTCATGATGTCGGTGAGGGTGGGCAGGCCGACGGTAGCGGTGGCGTACTTTTTCAAATCGATCTTTTTGCGCAGGTCCGGCCGGTGGATGAGTTCTTCCACGCTGCAGCCCTGGTCGCGGGCCATCTGCTCCACGATGTGGTAGCTCTCAGGGTGCACGGCGGTATTGTCCAGCGGGTTTTTGCCGTCGCGGATGCGGAGGAAGCCGGCGGATTGCTCGAAGGACTTTTCGCCCATGCGGGCCACCTTCATCAGCTCTTTGCGGGCTTGGAAGGCGCCCTTTTCGGACCGGTAGTCGACGATGTTCTGCGCCAGCACCGGCCCCAGGCCGGAGACGTAGGCCAGCAGGTGCTTGCTGGCGGTGTTGACGTTGATGCCCACCGAGTTGACGCAGCTTTCCACCACCTGGTCGAGGCTCTCCTTGAGGCGCGTTTGGTTGACGTCGTGCTGGTACTGCCCCACGCCGATCGACTTGGGGTCGATCTTGACCAGTTCCGCCAGGGGGTCCATCAGGCGGCGGCCGATGGATACGGCGCCGCGCACGGTGACGTCCTGGTCGGGAAATTCCTCGCGGGCCACGTCGGAGGCGGAGTAGATGGATGCTCCCGCCTCGTTGACCATGAACACCTCCACCGGGTGGCCGAACCGGAGCTTGCGGCACAGGGCCATCGTCTCCCGCCCGGCCGTGCCGTTGCCGACGGCGATGGCCTCGATGCCGAACTGCTCAACCAGGTGTTCCAGGGTTCGGCTGGCGTTGTACTCATCCGACTGGGGAGGGTGGGGGTAGATGGCGGTGTTTTGCAGCAGCTGGCCGCTCTCGTCGAGCACTACCACCTTGCAGCCGGTGCGGAAGCCGGGGTCGATGCCCAGGGTGCGCTTCTGGCCGAGGGGAGCGCCCAGCAGCAGCTGCCTCAGATTGGTTGCAAATACTTCGATTGCCTCCTCGTCGGCCTTCTCCTTGGAGCTGTTGCGGAATTCGGTTTCGATGGAGGGCCCCAGCAGGCGCTTGTAGCTGTCGTGGAGGGCTTCCCTGGCCTGTTGGCTGGCCGGCCCATTGCCCTTCAGGTAGAGGCGGTCCAGTTGGTAGAGAGTGTCCTCCTCGTCCGGGCTGATGCTCACGCGCAGGAACCCTTCTTCTTCGCCGCGGCGCATGGCCAGGAGGCGGTGGGAGGGGCACTTTTTCAGCGGTTCTTCGAACTCGAAATAGTCTCGGTATTTGGCGCCCTCCTCCTCTTTTCCACGAGCCACTTTGGAGGAAATAACCGCTCCTTTCCGGAACAGGAAGCGCACCTTATTGCGGGCCTTCTCATCCTCGCTGATCCACTCGGCGATGATGTCGCGGGCGCCCTGCAGGGCCTCTTCCACAGTGGGCACTTCGCTGGTGATAAATTTGCCGGCGAGTTCTTCCAATTTGTTATTTTGCTGCCGGAAGATCACCTCTGCCAGCGGCTCCAGCCCCTTTTCGCGGGCGACGGAAGCGCGGGTCTTGCGCTTGCGCTTGTAGGGCAGGTAGAGGTCTTCCAGCTCCGTGGCATCCCAGGTGCCTTCGATGCGGCGGCGCAGCTCATCGGTGAGCTTGCCCTGCTCTTCGATGGCGTTGAGGACAGTTTCCCGCCGCTTGTCCAGTTCTTCCAGTTTTTTGGCTTCCCGCTGTATATCAGCCACTTCCACTTCATCGAGGGAGCCGGTGGCTTCCTTGCGGTAGCGGGCAATGAAGGGGATGGTGGCGCCTTCCGATAGCAGATTGAGCGTATTGCCGATCTTTCGGATGGGGATGCTGAGGCGTTCGGCTATGATCTTGCTGTGGATGTCATTCATTGGGTAGTGATCCGTTTTTTGGCGAAGGGCAAAGATAAAATAGTGGGCGGTTTTTTGTGAATAACCTGACAAAAGAGAAACATTTGAACAATTTTAATGAATACGCTCTTTACTTTCGCAGGCGGTGGGTTTGTTGTGTGGAAATTGATCCCGGGGGCTCAGCTTCCGAAGCCTTCTTGCCGGTTTCGGAAGATTAGAGGCCATTGCCCGGCCTTTGAGAAAGGTCAATTTCCCCCTTCCGTCCACAATGGTTAGTATAAAAAACGCTGTCATGAATAAACTCTTGCTCTCCTTGGCCTTCCTTTGGCTTACCACTTTCCTTTTTGCTCAAAATACCCGGCCTTTATGGCAGGATGCGGATGAACCCTATCGCCCTGGGGGTGAACGGGTGATCGTTCCGAAGAGATACCGTGTGCTGCAACTCGATACGGAAGCCATGCTTCGGCAGCTGGCCGGCGCTCCCGATGAATCGGTAACCAACGCCGCCGTTTCCACTTATACCCTGAAATTGCCCCGTCCTGACGGCAGGGTGGAAACTTTTCGCCTCTGCGAGTCACCGGTCATGGCGCCGGGCCTGGCCAAGCGCTTTCCCCAGATTAAAACCTACCTGGGCAAGGGGGTGGACAACCCCACAGCCCTGGCCAGGATCGATCATACCCCTCACGGCTTTCACGCCATGGTGCTGGCCGGAGAGGATACCTATTTTATTGACCCTTATTTTCATTTGCTGAACGAGGGAACCTATTTGTCTTACTTTAAACGGGATTTGGAAAGCAGTGAAAAATTCGAATGCCTGACGGCGGAACCCCTGGAAATACCGGAACCGGGCCCGGAGGATGCCAATGTCCTGAGCGGGACAGGGGAGGAATTGCTGGCCTATCGCCTGGCGGTATCCGCGACGGGAGAATACACGCAATACCACGGGGGGACGGTGGAAGGCGCCCTGGCAGCTATTGCCACTACAATGAACCGGGTGAATGGCGTTTACGAGCGGGACGTGTCAGTGCGCATGATCCTGATCGACAGCAATCATCAGGTTGTCTTTCTCAATGCTGCAACGGACCCCTTTTCCGGTTCCGAATCTATGAAGCGAAACCAGAATCAAACGACGCTGGACAATATCATCGGCTCTGAAAATTACGATGTAGGCCATGTGTTCGACCGGGCCGGCGGGGGCGGGGTCGCTTCTATTGAAACGGTTTGCCGTACGGGGCAAAAAGGATTGGGGTATACGGGCCTGTCCAACCCGGTTGGCGACCCCTTCGATATTGATTACGTCGCTCATGAGCTGGGCCATCAGTACGGCGGGCTGCATACGTTCAATTACTGCAGCGGGTCGCAGGGAGAACAACCTTATGAACCGGGCAGCGCCACTACCATTATGGGGTATGCCGGCCTTTGCGGGGCCAACAATATTGCCAACAACAGCAATGACCATTTCCACACCGGCAACCTGGATGATATGATCCCTTTCGTGGAATCCGGGTTCGGGAACACCTGTCCGGAAAAAATATCCACCTCTAACACGCCTCCGTTGGTGGAAGCCGGAGAATCCGGGCTGTTCATTCCAGTGTCCACTCCTTTTGAGCTGACGGCCTTCGCCGCCGATATGGAAGGCGATTCCCTGACTTACTCCTGGGAGCAGGTCGACATCGGCCCCAGCACTCCGGTGAATCAGCCCGCGGGCAATGCACCTTTGTTCCGCTCCTATGCTGTTTCCACTAACCCTACCCGGGTATTTCCCCGCATATCTAGCATCGTCAATAATGTACAGGTGTTTGGCGAACTCCTGCCCGGCTATGCCCGCGCTATGAATTTCCGCGTTACCGTTCGCGACAATCATGGTTTGGGAGGAGGCATCGCGTGGGATAACCTCAATCTGCAGGTAACCGGCCAGGCGGGCCCTTTCCTGGTGCTCTCCCAGAACAGCCCCACCTCCTGGACGGCCGGCTCCTTCCAAACTGTCGAGTGGGATGTGGCCAATACCGATCAGGCGCCGGTCAATGCCGCCACAGTGAGCGTCTTCCTCTCTATGGATGGCGGCTACACCTATCCCATCCTGCTGGCTGATAGCGTGGAAAACGATGGCAATGCCCTGGTGTTTCTGCCCGATACTCTCCAGGGGGATCAGTTCCGGGTGAAGATAAAAGCGGAGGGCAATGTCTTTTTCGATATCAATAATGACAACATAACGATCACCCCGTCTACCGGGCCTGGTATTGCGATGGGGGTGGAAGCATCCAGCCAGCTGGCCTGTGCCCAACTGGATTTTTCCTACGATATATTGCTCATGCCGCGCCTGGGTTTTGAAGGGGATATAACCTTCACCGTTGAAGGCCTGCCCGGGCAGGTTGTAGCAGATATAACAGCTCCGGATACACTGCCTGCTCAGGCCATGCTTATGCTTTCCAACCTTGATGGCCTGGCCAGTGGCGCCTATCCTTTCCGGCTGATCGCCAATGGTGATGCTGTTGCCGATACGCTGGACTTGTTCTTTGAACTCTTTACCGGCGCTCCCGGGCCGATATCTCTCCTTTCTCCCGTGGAGAACGAACCGGAAGTTCCAATCCTACCCATGCTGAGCTGGGCGGCCGAACCCAATGCCGCCACCTACAATCTGGAGGTCGCCCTCGACCCGGGCTTTACCGACATCTTCTTCACACAGGAAGGCATACCCGACACCTCCTTTTCCGTACCCGTACAATTGCCGGACAGCACCCTGGCCTTCTGGCGGGTGCAGGGCAGTAACCCGGGCTGTGGCGCCGGGCCTTTTTCGGAGAGCTTCTTCGAGACTGAAGTGATCCAGTGCCGGGTTTTTACTACGGACAGCCTTCCCTTATCCCTCGCTGAACCGGACCCGGTCATTATATCAACGATCACTATTGAGGAGGATATCATCATTCGGGACGTCAATGTCCTTGGCCTGTATGGCTTCCACGTTCCCGTCAATGACCTCAACCTGCGCCTGAGGAGTCCGGAGGGGCCCATTATCGACCTCATCACTCAGGACTGCGAGATCGGTATCTCCTTTGACCTAAGCCTGGATGATTCCGCCCCGGAGGAAGTTCCCTGCCCCTATTCGGATGGGGGCGCTTACCGCCCGGAGGAGGAACTGAAAACCTACGTGGGGCAGAGTGCCCGGGGAGAATGGCAGTTGCTGCTGGCCAAGGGACTGGACAACGGCGTACTCCGCGAATGGGCCATCGAGGTCTGCTATCCCAAGTCGCTGACCAGCGTCAAAGAAGCCCGTCAACCGGTATCGCAGCTGGAAGTATTTCCCAACCCGGCAGGCTCCGAGCTAAACGTAAAACTGCCGCAGGGCCTGGAACCCGGCGCCCGCCTGTACATCAGAAACGCTGCCGGGCAGTTGATCTCCCAGTATGAGGCCCGGGCTTTTTCAGGGACAGAAACGGCCGATATCGGCCATTTGCCGCCTGGTTTATACCTTCTGCAACTTACCAGCCGGGATGGGCAGCTGCAGGGCAACAGCAGGTTTGTGAAGATGGAATAGGGATCTGGCACGGAAGAATGTAATGTCATTTCTTTGACGGTTCCATTGGCCAATGGTCCTGTAACAATTGAACAGGGTAACCATGAAACCACCATCCGGAGGAACTCCGGGCACTGGCAAAGCAGAAACGCTTTTTACTCCAGCGCCATCTTCGCCGCCGCCAATTCCCCCATGGCGTGCTGGTCGCCGGCGCGGCGGGCAGCTTCGATACCTTTTTCATAGGTTTGGAAGGCCAGGCCCTCTTCTCCCATTTGCTCGTAGAGTTTGCCCAGGTGGTAGTAGGTTCCGACATACCCGGGGTCGTGATCTTCCAGGTGGAGGTAATAGCGCAGAGCAGTTTCGGGGTCCTCCAGCTTTTCGTATTCCTTGGCCAGGGCAAAAAGCAGGAAGGAATCGTGAGGGCTATCTTCCAGCAGAGCTTTCAGCTGTTCGAGGCGCTTGGTTGACATCGGTTCTTTTTGCCTAAAGGTACGATCAAATAGCAAAAGAGGATGTATTTTTCGGGGCCGTAACCTTTAAAAAAATGCGTTTTTAAAACTTAGCGAATTTTCGCTGGAGCGTTTTCTTTTGTCGGTTTTTTGAGTATCTTTGCGGTGCCTGAAATGCCTGCCAAATATAATATGGCAAGCCCGGTAAACCTGCAAGGGCAATTACCGGCCGGCAATGAACAGATACAAAAAATCGACTGCCAATGAAATTACTGGTCTGTGTCAGCAAGACACCCGAAACTACCGCCAAAATTGCATTCACCAACGACAATACCGAATTTGATTCCACGGGCGTTCAGTACATCATGAACCCCTACGATGAGTGGTATGCCCTGGTGCGCGCCCTGGAGTTGAAGGAAGCCCGGGGGGGGAGCGTAACCATCATCAATGTGGGCCCGGCGGCCAACGATACCATCATCCGCAAAGGCCTGGCCATCGGCGCCGACGAGGCGGTACGGGTCGACGCTGAGCCCCAAAGCGCCCTCTACGTGGCCCGGCAGGTCGCCGAATATGCCAAAAACGAGAATTTTGACATTGTTTTTCTCGGCAAGGAGAGCATCGATTACAATGGCTCGGAAGTAGGCCCCATGCTGGCGGAGATGCTCGGCCTGCCCTTTGTATCCCATGCTACCAAGCTGGAAATGGAAGGCAACAAAGCGATGATCGTAGCCGATATCGACGGCGGGGACGCTCAACTTGAAGTAGAAGCGCCTTTTGTTATCAGTGCCGCCAAAGGCCTGGCAGAACAGCGCATCCCCAATATGCGGGGCATCATGATGGCCAAGCGCAAGCCGCTCAAGGTGGTGGAACCGGTTGAGGCCGAAGACCTGGCCGTTGCCCTGCGCTTCGAACTGCCTCCGGAAAAAGGCGACGTGAAACTCATCGACCCGGAAAATATGGATGAACTGGTCCGCCTGCTGCACGAGGAGGCGAAGGTGATATAGTTAGATTGCTGTATTGCATTGCTGTATTGTTAGATTGTAGGATTGCTTTCGAAGAGCAACCCGGTAGGCTCAAAACCATATAACCATATAACAATATAACCCTATAACAATCCAGCAACCATTTATCGACCATAAAAAGCTCATTATAAAATGGTATTGATCTTAGCAGAAACCCAAAAAGGAAAATTCAAAAAGGCGGCGTTTGAAACCGTCACCTACGGGAATAAAACCGCTCAGGCCCTGGGCACGGAATGTGCAGCCCTGGTACTGGGTACCGCATCGGGACTGGAAGAGCTGGGTAAATACGGCGCTTCCAAAGTATATCATGTGGCGGATACGGCCCTTGATAATTTTGACAGCCAGGTATATGCGGCTGTGATCAGCGAGGTTGCCGGAAAAGTCGGGGCCAATGTAGTCATCCTCAGCCATTCCGCTCTGGGCAAGTCTACTGCCGGCCGCGTGGCTGTACGGATGAAGGCCGGCTCAGTAACCGGCGTCAATTCGGCGCCCACGGTAGAAGGGGGTACTTTCCGCGTGCGCAAGGGCGTTTTCTCAGGCAAGGCCTTTGCGGAATATGAGGTTAAGTCCGACGCCAAAGTGCTTACCCTGATGGGCAACTCCATACAGCCGGAAGCCGGCGGTGAACCGGCAGCTGTGGAAGATATTTCCGTCGAGATCCCCGAAGCGAAAGTAACGGTTAAGAAGCTGGAGCGCGTGGAAGGCGTTACGCCTCTACCGGAAGCAGAACTGGTCGTCTCCGCCGGCCGCGGTATGAAAGGCCCCGAAAACTGGGGCATCATCGAGGAGTTGGCTGATGTTATAGGAGCAACCACTGCCTGTTCCCGCCCGGTAGCCGATACCGGCTGGCGCCCCCACCACGAACATGTGGGGCAAACGGGTATCGCCATCCGCCCCAACCTGTATGTGGCCATCGGTATCAGCGGCGCAATACAGCACCTGGCCGGCGTGAACAACTCCAAAACCATCGTCGTCATTAACAAAGATCCGGAGGCCCCCTTCTTTAAGGCGGCGGACTATGGAGTGGTCGGCGACCTCTTCGATGTGGTGCCCCGCCTGACGGAAGCGATGAAGAAGTTCAAAGCCGAGCAATAAACAGTTGGTTGATTCAATAAATAATCGTACCTTTGCGCCCGCTGTAACTGATTTTCGTAATCATCAACGGTTTTTTATCATGTCAGAATACTTAACAAAAGAGAAAAAAGCGGAGATCTTCAAGGAATACGGTGGTTCAGAGAATAACACGGGTTCCACGGAGGCGCAGGTCGCTTTGTTTACTTTTCGCATCCAAAAGATGTCTGAGCACCTGAAGGAGAACCCGAAGGACCATTCCTGCCGCCGGGCGTTGTTGTCCATGGTAGGTAAGCGCAAGCGGCTCCTGGGATACCTGCAGAAAACAGACCTGGAAAAATACCGCGAGCTCATCGAAAAGCTCGGTATTCGTAAGTAAATCAAGAATCAACAAGGGCCATCCTCAACATGCAGGATGGCCTTTGTCATTTTATGCCGCTCCCCCTTGCGCCTGCCGGGCGCCGGTTTTTTGAAGGTATTTTCAGGTGTAACTGGCAATATGACAATTTTTGATTATCTTCGCACCTGAAAAAGAAGGTTTAAAACAAGTAAAAGCAACTGAAAAGAAAAGGAGTACTCCGAACAAAGATCAAAGTGGAATAAGCTGATCTGAATTTCAATTAGGCAAGCACATTACCCGCAATCAGATACTCCTCGCCTCACGCCGGCCTAGCCTCCCCTGATATCTTCAGATTCAGAAACGCGAAAAAACATAAAGGGGGTTTTCGCCGGTAGCGTCTTGACAGGTTTTTATCACAATGCTAAATTACATTCTTAGAAATGGGACAACAGACTCCGATTACAACGTCCTTTGACTTACCCGATGGTAGAACAGTGACCATTGAGACGGGCAAACTGGCCACCCAGGCCGATGGCTCCGTCGTCGTCCGCATGGGAAAGACCATGCTTTTCGCCTCCGTAGTTTCTGCAAAGGAAGCCAAAGAAGGCCAATCATTTTTCCCGCTATCCGTCGATTACCAGGAAAAGTTCGCCGCCGCAGGCCGTATCCCCGGCAATTTCTTCAGAAGAGAGGCCAAGCTCTCCGACTATGAAGTGCTGATCTGCCGCCTGGTAGACCGGGCCATCCGCCCCCTCTTCCCCGACGGCTATATGAACGAAACCCAGGTGATCATCAACCTCATCTCCGGTGATGCAGATGTGCCGCCGGACGCCTTTGCCGCTCTGGCCACCTCCGCCGCCCTGGCCGTATCCGATATTCCCTTCGGTGGCCCGATCTCGGAAGTACGCGTTGCGCTGATCGACGGAGAATTTGTGGTCAACCCCAATAAGTCGGCCCTGGAAGATGCCGAGCTGGATATCATAGTCGCCGCTACGCTCGACAATGTCATGATGGTGGAAGGAGAAGGCAAAGAGTGCTCGGAAAAAGACCTGGTCAAAGCCATACAGGTGGGGCACGAAGCCATCAAGGTGCAGTGCAGGGCTCAGCTCGAACTTGCCGAAAAGGTTGGCGAAAAAGCCCTCAAAAAGCGCGAGGTTGAGGTGGTGGAAGAAGACGAAACGCTCCGGAAAGAGGTCGAAGCCTTTGCCAAAGACAAGATCTATGAAGTAGCCAAAGGGTTCCTGGACAAACAAACCCGTAAGGAGCGCTTCACAGAAATAAAGGATAGCCTGATCGAGTCCTACACCGAGCAGAAAGGCGAGGAATGGATGGAAGAACACGGCGAGATGCTGGAAGAGTACTACGGCGACCTCAAGAAAGAGGTGATCCGCAATATGGTGCTCAATGAAAAGGTGCGCCTCGACGGGCGTAAACTCGACGAAATACGGGATATCTGGTGCGAAGTCGATTACCTGCCGTCCACCCACGGCTCTGCTGTTTTTACCCGCGGTGAAACCCAGTCCCTCACTTCCCTGACCCTGGGCACCAAACAGGATGAAATGATGGTGGATAACGCCCTCGGGCAATACTTCGACGATTTCATCCTTCACTATAATTTCCCGGCTTTTTCCGTTGGCGAGATCAAGCCGCAGCGGGGCCCCGGGCGCCGCGAAGTGGGCCACGCCAACCTGGCTGCCCGCTCCCTCCGGCAGGTCATGCCGAAGGAATCCCCGTATACCATCCGTATCGTTTCCGATATCCTGGAATCCAACGGCTCTTCCTCCATGGCCACCGTTTGTGCCGGATCTCTGGCCTTGATGGACGCCGGCATACAGATCTCCTCACCGGTATCCGGTATCGCCATGGGTATGATATCCGATGGTAAAAATACCGTTATCCTGTCTGATATTCTTGGCGATGAAGATGCCCTGGGAGACATGGACTTCAAACTCACTGGAACCGAAAACGGCATCACTGCCTGCCAGATGGACATCAAGATCGACGGGCTTCCCTATGAAATGCTGGAGCAGGCCCTCGAGCAGGCCCGCAAAGGACGGCTTCACATCCTCAATGAGATGAAGAAAGTCCTTGCCGAGCCTCGCCCGGAACTCAAGCCGCACGCACCGCGCATCGTCGAGCTCATCATCGACAAGAGCTTCATCGGCGCCGTGATCGGCCCGGGGGGTAAGGTGATCCAGGAAATTCAGAGCGAGACCGGAACCATCATCAACATTGAAGAGGTAGGAGACACCGGCGTTGTCAATATCGCCGCCAGCGACCAGTCCTCAATCGAGGCGGCCCTGGAACGCATCCGCCGCATTACCTTTACGCCTTCCGTCGGCGATATCTACGACGCCAAGGTCAAGTCGGTCATGCCCTACGGTGTGTTCGTTGACTTTATGGGCAAGAGCGGGCTGCTGCACGTTTCCGAGATCTCCCACTCCCGCATCGAACGCGTTGAAGACTTTTTCAAGGAAGGAGACGAGGTGCGCGTGCAGTTGATCGGCGTGGATAAAAAGACCGGCAAACTGCGCCTGTCCCGTAAATCCCTGCTGCCCAAGCCCCAACGCAACGGAAAAGGCGAGGATGACGGCGACGGAAGAGAACGAGGGGATGGAGGCCGCCGCGGTGGGCGCCGCGATGACCGGAGAAGAGATTAGAAATGGTTCCATGGCTTCACGGTTCCATGTTTCCATAGAGCCGTGAAACCGCAAAACCATTGAGCAATAAAAAAACCCGGCCGCATGCAGGCCGGGTTTTTTTATTGCCGGCCGGGGAAAATCATTTTTGCTGTAAAGTGCGGAACAGGAACTTTTAGTATGGGATAGTTGTATTTAAAGTGAAATTGTTCCCTATAGTCCTTTTTAGTGAAAAAGTCAAGTATTATTTTTAGAGGGCAACTTTTTCAATTTTAAAGCGTATCTTAACAGAACAACACGGTTGGTCCCTAAACTACCCTGAGTATGCGTCAACTTAAAATTACTAATAAAATTACGGCCAGAGAAAGCCTTGCTCTGGACAAATACCTCAACGATATCGGCAAAATACCGATGTTGACCCCGGAAGAGGAGGCATCACTTGCCAAGCGTATCCGCGAGGGTGACCAGGAGGCACTGGACAAGCTTACCAAGTCCAACTTGCGTTTTGTCGTCTCCGTTGCCAAGCAGTACCAAAACCAGGGTTTATCGCTGAGCGACCTGATCAACGAAGGCAATGTGGGCCTGATGAAGGCCGCCCGCCGGTTCGATGAGACCAAGGGTTTCAAATTCATTTCCTACGCCGTCTGGTGGATACGGCAGTCTATCCTGCAGGCTATCGTGGAATACTCTCGCATCGTCCGTTTGCCACTCAATAAAGTAGGTTCGTATAACAAGGTGAACGAAGCATTCCTGTCTTTCGTCCAGGAATTCGAAAGAGAGCCGACCCATGAGGAACTGGCTGAATTGCTGGACATGACGCCGAAGGAAGTGGCCAATATGCTGAAAGGCAATGGCCGCCATGTATCGGTAGATGCCCCGCTCAGCGGCGAAGACGGCGACTCCACCATGCTGGACGTCATATCCAGTGACGAAGGCATGAGCCCCGACGGAAGCCTCATGGAACAATCGCTGAAGGAGGAAGTACAACAGGGCCTTTCCATACTGTCTCCCAGAGAAGTGGAAGTCCTGTCCTCCTATTATGGCCTCAATGGACAAAAATCCCTGACACTTGAAGAGATTGGCGAACTCTATGGCCTGACGCGGGAGCGCGTTCGGCAGATCAAAGAGCGCGCTATCCGGCGCCTGCGCAAATCCTATAACCGCAACGCCCTGAAATCATACCTCGGCTAAAAGGCCGGTGCATCGGATAAAGAAAAGCTTCCACCTCTCCCACAATGGGGAGGTGGATTTTTTTTCGGACGGGCTACATCTATGTGGCCCGTAAAAGAAAGCGAGGCGTGCCGGCCCTGCGGAAGGATTCGCCCTGCGAACTCCAAAGGGCCCGCCGTCATCCCCTGCTTGAGGGACGGGCTGTCCCTCGGCCACATTGCTCTCAAATCATTTTTTATCTCACAACCAAGCCAATGAAGGTAGAATTGATCGTGTTCCTCTTACTATCAGCCCTGGCTTTGGGATCGGGCTGTCGGCAAAAGCACTCCGGGGAGAACACCACATCGGAGAAGGAGGAACCTGCTTCAGACAACTGGCTGGACGTCAGGCGGGCCGGCTTTCAGCTACGCGAAGAGCCGGGCCCTCAAGGCAGGGCCATCCGTAGCCTGCAGCCTGGCAGCCGGGTGAGAAGCCTCGGCGAACAAAGCAATGCTAGCACTCATCTGGAATTGGGGGGCAGAGTGTACAACGAGCCCTGGTTGCTGGTGCAGATGGCAGACGGAACAGAGGGTTGGGCCTATACGCTTGCCTTTCTTGATTCCCTCGATTCCGGGATTCCACCGGAGGTGCGCCTGCGTTCCCTGTTCGGGGCCTCCCTGGCCGAACGGCTGGCCCTTTACCGGGAAGCTTTCCGGCAGGCCCAAACAGCGGAAGCCGTGGCGCAGGTTATGGCCATGGGCCTTGCCCTGCGGGATTCCCTGGTAGAGGTGCTGGCTCTGAGAGCGCTCGAAAATGACGGCCGGGAAAACCTCTTCTGGTTGAAAGAGGCCATTCCCGCCATGACGCCCTACCTGGCCGGCGACGGGCGTACCTATCACCTGTTTATGGATTACCGGCATTTCCTTTCCCTCGCCCGTTCATCGGAAGGGGCGGCTGATGATGATTTCCTGGAGCTTTGCCTGATGGCATTCCCCGAAGACAGCATAGAGCATTTCTACCCGGCATGGGTGTTTCCGGCCGGCGAAAAACAGGCTCATAGCCTGCTGGGAAGGGGGGTGCATTTCCGCATCCTGGAAAAATTAGATAAATTGCTGGTTCATAAGGATCTGTTCGGAGAAGAGATCGGCCGATTCCGGCATCAACTGCTCAACGATATCGTTGGGGCGGGTGTTACCTATTGGGAATCAAAAGAGAAGGCCACAATGGAACTCGACAGCATCCTGAATGCCGGGTTCGAAGTGCTTGGAACAGATGGCCGGGAGGCCCTGGAGGCGCGGCGCCGGCAATTTGAAGATCCCGAAAAATACGGCCTCCGGTTCAATTACCGGTCGGGCATTTACGATTGATTTTCCGGGCAGGCCCGCCTCACCCGGAGGGGTAAAAATGGCGGAACATCAATAAAAACAGAAGAACCACAGGATATGGCATTATTTGCATTATTTACTTTACTGCTAGCTGCGCTTGGCGTTTTCCTACTGGTACGCATTTTCTCCAACCTTGCTCCCGGCAAGCGGAAATTGCAGAAAGACCTGGACCAGATGAAAGAAGACATGGATAAATGGGCCGGCGATCTCGTTCCCTTAACCCGGGAAGAGGTGGAGCTTTTTTCCTTTAACCAGGAAAAGCACGTTATGCGCAAAGGGTTTGGGAAAAAAGCCAAGGGTATCTTCACTTCTATATACCACGAGCCGGTGATGGCCTATAGTTATAAGGAATATATGGGGCCCGGGAAGAATGCCCTGCTTTACGTGCGCGCCGGCGGGCAGGAGTTCGTCTACCGCATCAGCAAAAAAGGCATCGATGTGCTCATCAACCGCGAAAAGGTGGGAACCCTCAAAGAAGATGGCGTCTTGTACAACCAACGGGGAAACCGCATGCTGGCGCAGATCAACCGGGATGCAGGTGAATTCCTGCCCGTGCTGGTAAGCGGCCGGGAGGTGGCCAATGTGGCCCGGCTTAAGAAGGAGGAAAGCAGTAAACTGGGCCAGCGTGCCTTCGAGTTTGTCCGGGAAGACTTGAGTAAAGAAGAAAAAGACGTTTTCCTGTCCCTGGCAGTATTGGAAGTGATCGAACAATCCATAAATCGATAGCACCTGTTTGGAAAGCCCGGCGAGTTAGGTATATTTGCCTTTACGCCCAGCCAGAAAACCTTTTCCCGGCTTAATTGTTTAGGATAAAATTTCTTGTGACAAGCATCAGGCTACAAATATCGTGTCATGAATCTTCTGAAAAAAGCAAATCTCATCATCTACCGCTTCCGGGAAAAAGGCCTTGAAGTCTTCCTGGTCAATTCAGATGAAGAAGGGAAAAACTGGGAGATCCCCCAGGGCGAATTCAACGGGCAGCGCTCCCAGTCCCTGCGCAATGAGGACCGCCTCATAGAACTGGATCCCGTGGTGAAACAGGAAAGCGGAGATACGGAAGAGGCCTGGGCCGTGGAAGGAGACTGGCATGAGATCCCCTCCCTCAAAGGTATGCTTTACGAAGATGCCAAACAGGTGACCGATACCCTGAATGAAATGGAAAAGGGTACTTTCTTTGTCCTTAAGGAGGCATTCAAAAAAGTGCTTCCCCATCAATACGAATTCCTCAAAGAGCTTAAGGATATTCTGGTAGACAGAAATTCCATCCGCGACCTCTGACCGGATGAGCCACTTTCAAGCGGCCCGTTATTAATCAATGTAAAAGCCCCTTCTCCAGGCGCTGCCCTGAAACCATGTAACCATGTAATCAAATCCCTTCCTTCACTTTTCCGCCACTGTTTCCCCCACCTGGACTTTCCACAGATCCGCATACTCTCCGTCGATCTCCAGAAGTTCATCGTGTGAGCCCTCCTCGGCAATAGCGCCATCTTTGATCACAATGATCTTATCGGCATGGCGGATAGTCGAAAGGCGGTGGGCTATAATAATGGCTGTTTTGCCCTCTGCCAGGCGGCTGAGGTTTTGTTGAATGGCGCGTTCGGTTTCAGTATCCACGGCGCTGGTCGCTTCGTCGAGGATCAGTATGGGGGCATCTTTCAGTATGGCGCGGGCGATGCTCAGCCGCTGCCGTTGCCCGCCGGATAGCTTGATTCCCCGCTCGCCGACGATGCTCTCATATCCATCGGGTAGCGATTCTATGAAGTCGTGAAGCTGTGCTTTTTTTGCGGCTGCTACGATCCGGCCCATAGTGCAGTGGCCCATCCCGTAAGCGATATTTTCGCGTACAGTGCCGTGGAAGAGGTATACATCCTGGCTAACCAGGCCGATCTGCTGCCGCAGGGATTCGATGCTTAGCTGGCGTATATCGGCCCCTTCCAGAAGGATGCAGCCATCGCTGACATCGTAGAGGCGGAGCAGGAGTTTGATGAGCGTGGTTTTGCCTCCTCCGGTAGGCCCGGCGATGCCTATCGTTTGCCCGGAGGGGATGTCCAGGCTCAGGTTGCAAAGGACCGGCTGCCCTGGCTTGTAGTGGAAACTGACGTTTTCCAACCGGATATGCCCCACTTTATCGGGGAGTTGGAGGGGGTGTTCCGGGCCGTTTATTTTCCCGGGCGTATCGATCAGCCCGAATATGCGGGCTGCCGAGGCACGGGCGCGTTCGTATTCATCAAAGATGACGCCCAGGCGGGTAACCGGCCAGAGGAGGCGCTGGGTCATCATGGCAAAGAACGCCAGGCTGCCGATCGTAAACTTCCCTGGTTCGAAAAGTACCCAGTAAGCGCCGATCAGCAGGGTCAGCGCGAATCCGATGCTGATGAAAATACGGATAAGCGGCACGTACACGGCGCTCCAGTTGATGGCTTTGAAGTTGGCGTCACGGTATTGCTCCGAAACCTCCCGTACTCTTTCCATCTCAAACTGCTCAGCGGTAAAACTCTTGATGACGAGTATACCGGAGATATTGTTTTCCAGCCTGGTTCCCAACTGGCCGACCCCTTCCCGTATCGACTGGTAGTAGGGCGCTACTTTTTTCTGGTAGTACAGGCTGCCGGCGATGATGAAAGGGATAGGGGCCATACCCAGAAGGCCGAGAGGCAGGGAAACGGCACAAAGTGCCCAGCCGGCAAAGAGGATCAGGGTAATAAGTTGTATGATCTCGTTGAATACGTGGTTGAGGAAACGTTCCAGTTGGTTGACATCATCGTTGAGCATGGCCATGAGGTTGCCCGTGCGCTGGCTCTCGAAGAAGGCCAGTTCCCGGGACTGCATGCTCTGGTAAGCGTCTGTCCGGAGGGTATGCTGAACGCGCTGGGCCAGCCGCATGAACCCCCGCTTGTAGAGCCATTCGAACAGGCTTTCGAGGCCAAAGATCACAAAAGTGAGTACGATGAGAAATAGGACTACCGGCCACAATCCGCTCAGCCCTGTCCATTTTTCTATCCATCCGGGCACATTGCCACTTACAGAATCGATGAGCCAGGCCGTGAGGAAAGGGGGCATCAGGTCAAATATCTTATTGGCTACGCTGGAAGACAACGAGAACCACAGGTTGAGGCGAAAATTGGCCAGATAGCGAAAGAGCCGCCGCATGGGCTGTTGAGGTTTTTGCATGAGCTTACTGGTTGCGGTTGATCAGAGAATCCTGGTGTTCAAAGTAAAGGCTTTCACAGAAAGCCAGGTAATCTTTTACGGCTAATCTGGCTTCTTCCACCGCCGACTGGAATTGCCTGGCTTCCTCTCCGCCCGGCTCCAGGCGGCCCAGAGAGTCCTGCAGTTCATTGTTGAGAAAATCCAGGGTTAGGCGTTGTTTTTGGGCAGCCAGCCGGCAGCGCTCCGGGATAGGGGCAAAAATATTGGCCTTGGCGCATTCATAGTATCGGGGGGCCTGTTCCATCTGCGTTTTTATGGCCTTCAGGCGCCGGCTGAGCGGGATCTGCTCTGCGGCCAACACCTGTTTGAGAGCGCCGCCCAGGTTGTAGGCGGAAGGGTCATGGCGGTAGTGTTGTATGCGGGATGCAGTTTCCTCCAGGGCCCTGTTTAATGCCCGCCTGTCTTCTTCGGGCAGCGGAGCGCCGTCCAGGCGATGCCGGTAGCTTTGGTAAAAGCTATCCCAACGGGATAACTCCTCCGGGCCGATGAGCAGCAGGGAGTCTAACGGGCGGCGCTGCGAAAAAAGAAGCCGCTGCCCGGCATCGAATTCTTCCTGCAGGTTTTGGGGCCCGATGCCTTTCCCACAGCTGGAAAGCAGAAACAAGGGGATGAGAAACCAGGAGGTTGTCCTCATGATAAAACAGCTTGAATAAGAGCCCGGAGGCAAAATAACCGGGTGCGGGTCATTCCGCCACCGCTCCCGCGGAGAGGGCCAGTTCCAGCGCGTGTTCCAATTGTTCGGCCCGGTTCATGTGGGTATTGTCTATCTCTATGGCGTCGGCGGCTTTGCGCAAGGGGCTGTCTTCCCGGGTGGAGTCGATATTGTCCCGCTGGCGCAGGTTTTGCCGCACTTCCTCCATGCTGGCCTTTATGCCTTTGCTTTTCAGTTCATCAAACCGCCGTTGGGCCCGTTTTTCAGGGTCGGCAGTGAGAAAAATCTTCAGCTCGGCATCCGGAAAAACGACGGTGCCTATGTCCCGGCCGTCCATGACGATGCCTTTGCTTTTGCCCATGGCCTGTTGCTGGCCCACCATAGCGCGGCGTACTGCCGGAACAGCAGACACCTGGCTGACGTAATTTGATACTTCCATTCTTCGTATCTCCCCCTCTACATCCTCACCGTTTAGGAGCGTCCGGTTTTCAGCATTGAACCGGATGTTGATATTGTCGAGTGCCTGCCTGGCCTGCTCTTCATCCTCCAGGCCGATATTGTGGCGGAGAAAATATAGCGTGACGGCCCGGTACATGGCGCCTGAATCGATGTAGGTGTACCCCAGGCGGGCGGCCAGCCCTTTCGCCAGGGTGCTTTTCCCGCAGGAAGAATGGCCGTCGATAGCAATAATGATCTTATGCAATGTTCTTCGTTTTCAGCTCCAAATATAGGAGGATGGGCCGGTTTTGCCAATTTCCGGAAGGAACAAGCTCTTATTTAAAATAGGATAATATGCGGCTCCACAATTCTTCATAAGGAATGGGCTCCAGTTCGTACGGCAGCCCGCGGTAAAAGAAGGGGCGTTCCCGGAGAGCGGAATAATATTTTTCAGTATTGGAAAGTTCTTCCAGTTGAAAACCGGCCTTGTTCAGCTGTTGCAGCAGGCGGATGAACTGAACAGGGCGGTGGTATTCCTCCTTTCTGAGTTGCCGGTTGGCGTACTTTTTCAGGCGGTCTATGCGTTCCGGCACGGCGCTGATGGTCCTGCGTTCCAGCAGGAACATGATCTGAAGGATGATCAGCAGCACGGAGAATATGCGTTGCCCTTTGGGGTAGAGTACCGGGCTGTTGATGACCTTACTGGCCCGGAAGCTTTTCTGAGGCTGCATCTGAAGGACCTTATTGGCCTTTCCTTCGCTCTCGATGATGTAATTCACATACCCTTCGAATATGTTCCACTTCTCCTGGGCAAGCTGATCCAGCTTTTTGAATTTAGAGTGGCCGGTGGCCCGGTTAAAAATGGCAATGGCATTGATGTAATTTTCGGTGTGCATGGCCAGCAGAAAGTAGTATTCCATGAACGTATACCAGGCCTCCGTCCCCTCGGGGAAGTTATTCAGGCATTTTTCCGCATTGATGCGGCCGTCGCGATAATTATGGAGGTGAAGATAAGCCGACATCTTCTTCGTCTGGAAGGCAATGAGTTTGCTTTCCTGCTCGAGAACGGGGTTCTGATCAATGTATTTTTCGGCCTGCTCGCATACCTCCAGCATGGCGTCGAAATCCTGCTGCATTTCAAACCGGTACACCCAGACGAGGTACATATTGTAGAAGATAACCGGAGAGTCGAACTGTTCGGAAAGGCTCACCAGCGTTTCGCAGTAAGATTGCATTTTCTCGTCCAGCTTCTGGCTCTTTCCCGGTGGCTGGTTGTAATTCATGATCACCCGCTGGTACAGTTCTTCAGAACGGATGTCGGCATCCAGGATCTGCGAGTATTCCCTGATGTAATTGTCATACTCCTCGAAGTAACGCTCATCGCCGTTTTCGGCGGCATACGCTCTCAGTATCCGGGAACAATTGACGATGAGGTCGGCAAACTGGAACTTGAGGGCAGTAGTGAGCAACTGCCGGGCCAGCTGGGCCGCAGCATGAGGGGCATCGTACCAGATCAGCGTCTTTACCAGCGTCCAGTCTTTATTACAGGAATAGTAAGCCCGGTCGTAATTGGATGTCGAGGGAATATTGACATCGAGGAAAAACAATGTGTTGAGCAGGCGTTTGCGGAAACGGGATTTGAGCTGCCGGTATTTCGGGTCGGTGGGGCCGCACCCGTAAAGTTGCTGGGCGGCATCACGGTCCGTTTTGAACTCTTCAGCCTGCAGGGCTTCATAGAACTCGTTGAATTTACTGCTCTTATGCCTTAACGAATGATCGTCGAAGATCTCGATCTTCCGTACTTTTCTCTTGTTGACGATCCGGGATATTTCGATCAGGTGTTTCATCCGCTCCTGTTTTCAGCCATTTGTGACAGTGTAAAAATCACATTTTTTTCCGGCTTTCCCAACAGGTGGTACATAAAAGAAAGAGTTCTGCCGGTGGGGTAGGCCCTGCAGAACTCTTTCGTAAGGTTATTCTTCTGAGACTTACTCTGGCATATCGTCGCCGACTGGAAGCCGGGCATGCGTTATTCATTCACGTTTTGTCTCAATCCGCGCAGTGGCCGGTAGCGCGGTCAGTATTCATCCTCATTAAAGAGAAAGTCGTCTTTTCGGGGATAATCCGGCCATATGTCTTCTATCCCCTCATACATTTCGCCTTCATCTTCCATCTGCTGGAGGTTCTCGATTACTTCCAGTGGCGCCCCGGAACGGATCGCATAATCGATCAGCTCATCACGGGTTGCGGGCCATGGAGCGTCTTCCAGATGGTAGGCAAGTTCTAATGTCCAATACATATTAGTAGCTGATTAAATGTTCGTGTTTGTTAAATGGCTTCCAAGAAAGCTGCTTGTTGAAATTTTATTGATCCGGTGTCCCGAAAGAAGAACAATGCTTTATGAAAGCATGGTTTTTCATAAAGCATTGCACCTTTGCCGGGAAATAACCGCAATCGCTTAATATTTTGTTAAGTGCTGATTGTATAAAAAAGTTCTATGCTAAGGCAAAATAATTGCGGAATTATTTTCCGGCAAATGAAAAAAAACCTGTGCTATTATCCAAACATTATGCCTTAATTTTTTTTGCATTCTGCTTTTGTTGTGGGCACTGGTATCGATCTCTTTTGGCTGTTGTTTTAAATTGTTGTATGACAGTTACTTATATTCTTTTATGACCTCAAATGGGGTATCTTCGTACCCCTCCGGTATTTCACCGACTACCGGAGAATTAACCGGGCCGGTAGGGTCGCAGATGTAATAGGCTTTGCTCTTATAACGAACGAACCCACCCTTTGTTTGAGGCAGGGCGACCCCTACCGTCAGGTGGTCCGGGTAGGCCAGTATGATCATCGGCAAGCCCAGCAATTCCCGCGCCAGCCGGACATACAGGGCAGACCGGTCTTCACAATCGGAGTAAGGATAGAGGAAGACTTCTTCGGCAACCATGGGCTTACTGTACCCGAAATATTCCTTGTCTTCTTTATAAGCAAAAGAGGAACGGGTGAACGCGGCTAAAAGTTCGGCAATTTCCCACTCGCTTTTACCGGCCGCCAGGCGGCGCAGATGGGGCAGCAGCGAAGCGGACAGGGTAGGGGACAGTGGGACGTCGAGATAGCGGGATTCATCGATCAGAGGGTATTCTGCCATAAAATCCCGGATGGTTTGATCGGCTTTGACCTCCAGGTCCTGCCATTGGCCTTGGTACAGGAAGCGTATTTTCACCAGGGCTTCCTTAGGGCGCAACAGGGGCAGCTCGTCGAGGGTAAAAGAAAAGGCATTGCCGTGAGGGTTGGGCTGGAAGTTGAGCAGGTACAGGGCCCGTTGCCGGCCCCCTTCTGTCCGGATATTGGTCAGGTTGACAAACTGCCGGCCCTGGTCTTCAATTACCGGGGCCTCGAAGACGGGATCCTGGGAATAAGCGTAAACAAAGGCTTCCTTACCCAGGTAGGCCAGGCGGGTATCATAACCGGCCTGGGAGAGCAGAAACCAGCAGGCGAGTTCTTTCTCTACATTAGTACGGCCGGCATACAACTGGTCCGCGGTTTTGCGCATCAGGCGGTAGTACAGCCAGTCATTGAGGTGAAATACCTTCCGCGCCTGGTTAAGGCTGCGCAGGAGTGGAGCATAATCCGTTTTGGAGAGCGCGTGGAAGTGCTGTGATAAAGCACGGTCATTTATCTCGGGCTTGCCGGGCGACAGGAAGCCGGGATTATAGGCTATCTTCACCGATTCGGAATAGAAAGGCACTAAGACTTCCCTCAAATCCTGGGCAGCAGCCGGCTCCCGGGCCAGAAGCAGTGTATTTGTTGCGATCAGGAAAAAGAAAAGGCGATGCATAAATACCGGCTTTGATGAACGAGAAAAGCGTATCGAATTTTAAATGATACGCTTTTCCGGCGGGTTAAATGATGACGGATTTGCAACATCAGATGATCAGCATCGCGTCGCCGTAGCTAAAGAACCGATATCCTTCTTTCACGGCCTGATTGTAGGCTTCCATTACTAGGTCATAACCACCAAAAGCACATACCATGATCAGCAGGCTGGACTTGGGGAGGTGAAAGTTAGTGATCATAGCATCGGCAATGTGAAAATCATAAGGGGGGTAAATGAACAGGTTGGTCCAACCCCTTGCCGGTTTGAGCATGCCTTCTGCCGATACAGCAGACTCAATAGAGCGCATTGAGGTCGTCCCTACGGCACAAATGCGGTGCCTGTTTTCTTTTGATTTGTTGACTATATCAACGGCTTCCTGGGTAATCTGAAAGAATTCCGCGTCCATCTTGTGTTTGGACAGGTCTTCCACATCGATGCTCCGAAAGGTGCCCAGGCCAACGTGCAGCGTCAACTCTGCGAATTCAATTCCCTTGATCTCCAGGCGCTTGAGAAGTTCCCGGCTGAAGTGAAGGCCGGCAGTGGGGGCGGCAACTGCGCCCAGTTCCTTGGCGTAGACGGTCTGATAGCGCTCGCGGTCCAGGTCTTCAGCCGGCCGGGCGATGTATTTCGGCAAAGGCGTGTTGCCCAGGTAATTGAGTTCTTTCTGAAACTCCTCATCCGTACCATCGTAAAGGAAGCGGATCGTACGGCCCCGGGAGGTCGTATTGTCAACAACTTCTGCGACAAGCACTTCGTTGTTGTCGTCGTCGCTGAAGTACAGCTTGTTGCCCACCCGTATTTTTCGCGCCGGGTCGACCAGTACATCCCACAGGCGGGACTCATTGTTCAGCTCTCTCAGCAAAAATACTTCGATCTTCGCGCCGGTCTTCTCCTTCTTGCCGTACAGGCGTGCCGGGAAAACCTTGGTATTATTGAAGATCATGACATCGCCCTCGTCAAAGTACTCCAGTATATCCTTGAAAATGCGGTGTTCAATCTTGCCACTATCCCGATGAACGACCATAAGCCGGGATTCATGGCGGTTTTCTGCGGGGTATTGCGCAATTAACTTTTTGGGTAGTTCAAAGTCAAATTGTGACAGTTTGGTCCTCATTCTTTTGATGCTTTTTCGGATATCGGAGCGCAAAGATACACAAATATAGCCCACAGTGGAGCCCATGCGAGGTAAATTACTCTACTTTGTTTATTCATGCTCAGGCTTTTGCCCACTCCGGATTGTTTTCTTTCCATACCTGTTCAAAATCCCCGCTCTGCCTTCGGGTTTGTTATTCTTCGCTTTTGAATACAACTTTTTTTTGTGGAATGTTCTTATTTCTGTTGCAAATAATTGTAATTTCAGATCAAGCCTTCACTCACTCACTCATTCATTCATTCCCTCATTCCTTAGAACGGATACCCCAGCGCCAGGTTGAGCACCAGGTTATCCTGCCGCCATTGCCGGGAGCCAGGGTCGATATCGTCAACTACCCACCGGAAACCCTCGCCGGGGAAGGGCCGGCGCAGCGGGAAAGCCAGGTCAAGCCGTAGAACGAAGTAGGTGATATCCAGTCGGATACCGGCGCCGGCGCCGACGGCCAGCTGGTTGTAGAAATTGTCCCATTCGAAAACGCCCTCAGTTGCCCCGTTATCGCCCCGGCTTCCTGCCAGCCAGATGTTTCCGGCATCGACAAAGACAGCCCCCTTCAGGTAGCTGAACAGGGGAAAACGGTATTCTGCGTTGAGTTCCAGTTTGATGTCTCCGGTTTGGTCGCTTATGCCCTGATCGGTAGTGAATCCCTCGGTGATGCCGCCCGGCCCGAGCTCCCGCAGCCGGAAGGCCCGGATGCTGTTGGCGCCCCCAACAAAAAACTGGCGGATATAGGGAATGGCATCGGAATTGCCGTAAGGCAGGGCCGCTCCGATATTGGCCCTGGCAATCCAGCTTCCGTGGTTGAGGTAATCGTGGTACCTGACATCGGCCTCCATGCGGTAAAACTGGGCAAAGGGAGTCCCGAAGAATTTGTACGCGCTTTCCTGCCCCGGGTTCACTGCCTTTGAAAGAGCATAGGAGAGGTTTCCCGCCGCCTCGGCCCTGGCCTGCATGAAGAGGTAGTCTTCGCGCTGTTGGGGCTTTTGCTCACTGTATTCGTACTGATAGGCTATGCTGGCAATAAAATAATTGCCGAAGCTGGAACGGAGCCGGGGGTTGGCTGCCAGCCGATCCTCGAAAGCCGCAGAGGTGTTGCGCGTATTGACCCAGGTGAGCTGCAGCGGAGACAGGCTGTGCTGGTGGAGCCGGCCGGGTTGCCACTGGTAGGCAAACTGGCCCTGGAATGACTGCAGGGTATACTGGGCCGTCCGCCGTTCGAATTCGCCACCCAGGGAAGCGGTAGACCGCGACTGCCAGGAGCGTTCCGTAGGGATCAGGCCGAATGGAACCAGGAGGCTGGGAAAACTCAGGCTCCCTTCCAGAGAAAAATCCACGGAATTGATGAAGCGGACATCTCTTCCCAATTGGGTGAGAATACCGGTGGACAGGTTTACAGAAAACCGTTCCGCACCACCCAGGAAATTGCGGTGGGTGTAATTGATATTCAGGGCTGAACCCAGGGAATTGCTTTCCAGAGAGCTGGCTTCCAGCTCTGCCGAAAAATCCTGGGTGAGGGCCGGAGTCAGAAAGAACTGGCGGTCCAGGAAGAGGCTGTCCTGTTCCTCCCGCAGTGTATACTTCAGGTTGACGAACTTGAAAGGGCCCAGGCTCAGCAGGCGGTTGATCGATTTTTGTTGGAGGGAATGGATATACAGGTTTCCCTTCCGTTGTAAGATCATCCGTTTCAGGACGATAAAACGGATAAATTCCTGGGATTGAATGAAACGAAACTCCTCCAGGCGGAAAGTATCGTTTTCAATGTCTGAGCTTTCCTCATCCAACAGATATGTTGAGTGGATGGTAGTTTCTCCGATATAGTGCCTGCGGAAGCCTTCGCCGCCCGGAGGTGGCGCTACGCGGAGGTAGAGGCCGACCTGATTCTGGGCCAGGGTGGAGTCCAGATAGTAGTAGAAATTTTCATTGCTCAGCTGGAAGAATCCCCGTTCTATACCGGCCTGAGCCAGCCGGTTGCGCTCTGCGTCCAGCAGGCTGGCCTGATAGGGCTCGCCGGCCTTGAGGAGGCTTCCCGGCTTTTCGCGTTCCAGCAGGCTCTGAATGGGAGTGGGCGTACTGTCCTGCGGCCAGTCGACCATTCCGATAGTATACCGGCTACCGGCATTCACCGTATAGTTTACTTTCACCTTCTTGTTTTTTGCCAGGGTGTCATACCGGATTTCGGCCTGCAGGTAGCCATTGTCCCTGAGATGCTTTTCCATGCGCAGGTGGCTTCTTTCTACAAGTTCGGCCTGGTAAGTTACGGGGGGCTTTCCCAGCTTTTCGCGGAGCCATTTGCCGATGCCTTTTTTCTTGGGGGCAAACAGGTTGTAAACGCCAAGCTGGGGGTATAGCCCCAGGAACTTTTCATTGGGGGCGGGGCGGGCCATTTCCAAAAGCTCGGTTTCCAGTTGCTTTTGCCGGGCAGGAGGAGCACCGGCGAATTTAACATCGGCGCCGAGGTAAAACAGTTCTCCTTCCTGAACCTGGCGTGTGGGGTTGCAGGCCATGCCCGAGACGATCAGCGCCAGCAGGGTGATATATAACCGGAGGCGGTTCATTGGCGGTTGGTTTTGGTGGTGTCACTTTGGGGCTGCACCCCGCCGAATGATTTTTTAAACAGGATACTTACCCCGGTTCGTACCGTATTGCTGGCCTTAATCATATCATAATCGGGCCGCCGGAACACCCGGACCCTGTACCTGCCGTCTTCGGTGAGTTTGTATTCCAGCAGGAATTCGCTGGTAAGGGTAGTGAACTCTTCCTGGCCGGCAGGGCCTTCCACACCGACGCTTCCGCCTACTTGTATGGAAAGGCGGTCGTTGAACAGTTGTTTGGACAGGTCCAGGCCCACATCGGTTACCGTACTGGCCGCTCCTTCGGGGGTATCCGTCCTGTAGGATTCCAGCCTTACCTGAAGGTCTACCCCCTTTATGTACTGATTAGCCAGGCGGTTGAGCTGGTTGGTGACCAGGTTGCTGACACTCGACAGAGCGATGTTCTCTCCTGCCTGCGACAGGCTGGTGGAGCCGCTTTGCTCGGCAATGAAAGAGTTGAAGAGGAGCAGCCCGAACACCTGCTTGTTGAGGTCATTGCCGCTTTCCCGGAGTTGGGCGAGTTTATTTTCCACTGCGTTGGCCACGGCGCTGGCCTGGGCTTCCGGCAACCTGATGTCGAAGGTGATCTCCGGTTCGGAAAGGGTGCCTTTCAGGTCCATAATGACCAACACATCCGTCCTCCTTTTGGCAGCCCGGGCCTCTTCAGGGCTGAGGCCTGCCTGCTGGCTGATCAGCTCATAGGTAGACGTGCGGGCCATATACTGAGCGGTGATGTCAAAGCGGGCTTCCAGGGGATCGCCCGGCAGGAAGATGTGGCTTCCCTCCCTGATCTGAAAGGTGCGTTTGACGAGGCCCTCGTAATTGAAAAAATAGGAGCCATCGGTGATGTATATGTCTCCGGTAGTGCTCAGCCGCCCACCCCTGCCCATTTCCACCAGCAGGTTGGACCGCCCCCGGGCATTGAGTTTGTCACCGGTGGCCGGGTCGATGATGGCGATCAGCTCGGCATCGGGGGTGAGCTCCAGCTGAAGGCTGAGCTCATAACCGAACACATCGGTTTGATACACAGCAACCTGCCCGGTGTCGCTCTGAAATTGGGAAGGTGTCCCGTAGAGTATGAACTCTTCCTCGGCGATTGCTTCTTCTTCCGACAACGGCAGGGCGGTTACCCGGGTGCCCGGAAGGGTCCGGGTATAGACGTCAATATTGGGTGCTTCGAGCGGCCCGGCCACCCGGGCGTCAATACTCACCATGACGGTTCCGTAGAACAGGTCGTTATCTTTGGGGCCGGTATTGAGGACCTGAAAAGCGGATGCCAGAAAATGCAGGTTTAACCGGATGTCTTTCAGGTGTTGGTGCGTGACCTGCCCTTCCAGGGTGGCTTTCCGGTCGCTGGGGTCCAGGAGCTCCATCTTCCCTATATCGATAGATGTCTCCTGCAGGCGGAGAGTATGGCCCGGGACCATATAGCGGGTTTGGAGGTATTCCACAAAGGCCGATACGCTATCCAGGTTAATGGCGCCCACAATTTCCGGTTTATCAACGGTGCCCCCAATTTCCAGTTGCCCGCTGAGCCTGCCGCGGCTGTTGCTGACGAAGCTGCCGGCGAAAATGTCGGCCAGTGCCACCTGAAGCTTGTCCACCTTGATGTTGAACCCCAGCTGGCTGTTGGCCAGGCCGTAGCGCCCGGTAACTGTAAAGGCGTTATTTCTCCCGGATAGCCGGGCGTTCAGGATAAGTTCCTCGCGATTGGTGTTTGGGGCTGCGTACAGGGCCAGTTCTCCCACCTCCTGGCTGTCGATCATCAACTCCTTTATATCAAGGTTAGCCTCGTACCGAAAACTGGTATCCGGACGGCTGATGGCAACCTTCCCGTTCAGGGCGCCGCTGAGGAAGTTCTCATCCAGCCCTACGAGGCGCGATAGTTCTACCAGCCGGAATTGCTGAAAGGAGATATCAATGGGGGCGAAATCTTCATCATCGGCCCTTTCCCGGCTTTGTATCCGGAATTCCTGCCGGTTTCGGGCAAACCTGAGGTTTTCCACATTCAGGTAACCCGAGGCAAAGGAAATGTCGTTGTTTTCCGGAATAGCCCATTCATACCCGTTCAGAATCATAGGCCCGAAAAGCTGAAGGTGAAATCTTTCCTCAGGGGCTACGATCATTCCCCGCAGGCCCAGCCGTTGGCCGGAGGTGTCGTCCTGAATGTTGAGGGCGAAGGCAAGGCTGTCCCGGAACATGCTGGCGGTGGCTTCGCTGTAAGCCACGAGGGCCTGCCCTTCACTGTGTATGCCCTGGAAGGAGAGTTTGTTGTCCAGCCCTCCGGGAGCGCCCCTGACGGATAGGCGCAGGCTGTCTATCTGTAATCCTTTGTATTGTATTCCCGGCGTTTCCCCGCTGAATTCCAGCTGCCGTTTTTCACTATTGAACCGGCCTTGAAAGCTGGCGGTATCGAGTTCCTGCAATTCCGGCAGGAAGATCCTGGACAGGCGCACCGGCCGGGAGAGGCTGGCGGAGAACCGGAAGTCCTGGCTGGCGTATTGTGGCGCCACAAGCAGGCTGTCGGGCAGGCTGTCGGGCCGGATCAGGCGCTTGATCGGGAAAAAGCCGTCAACGAATTCGGTGAGCAGGCCGGGTAACTCTCCGATCCGGTAGTTGCCTTCGAGCCGGGCGTTGGCGATATCCGACTGGAAGCCGACCACCCGGTAGCCGGGGGATCTTTCAAATGCCTCAAGGATGATACTATCGGCGAAGTACTTGTATTTTTCGTCTGCAACGGCCAGGCGCCGCATTGCAGCGGTACCGGAAAGGTTGTCCAGGGTGTTGCCCCGCAGGCGGGCTACTATAGTGGTGCTCAGTCGCAGCGCGCTGGGGTACAGGTTGAGGTAAGCCAGCTCGGCCGTATCCAGGCGGAAGGTGAAGTCAAAATCCGGGATACTGTCGTTGAAATCGGCCAGGCCGTCAAACTGAAAACAAAGGTGAGGGTCGTCTACATTGACCTTACCTTCAAATTGCCGTTTTTCGAACGTTCCGTTCACCTGGATACCCTGATACTCATAATTCCGAAGGGTGATGGATTGTACGGTAGCGTTTACCCTGGCGTTCAGGCTGTCAACCGACAGGCCGCTGCCCGACGCTTCCAGGTTCATGGTGGCGGGGCCCAGCATACTGGTGTCTCCCAGTATGGCGCCGAGCTCCAGTGACGCCAGGGAGGCGTTGCCCTGATAACTGGCATTGCTGTAGGCCTCGTTGAAATGGATGGTAAAGTCTTCTTCCAGTTGTCCGCGTTCGGAATTCAACCGCCCGGCAATTTGAAAATCGTGGATCGTACCTTCGAAACGGCCCCGATACTGCATTTTTCCCAGGGCGGCCAGCGTTGGGGGCAGTTCTCCTTCCAGGAAACCCGACAGTTCGGAGGGCTGGGTACGGAGCTCGTTGATATCGAGCAGAAAACGGGCCTTGTTCACGTCCGGTAGCCCGATAACGGTGGCATCGCCGGCAAAGGAGGTGTAGCCATCGGTCCGTATTTCCAGGCTGCGGGTAAAAAGGCTGTCGATCTTTCCGTTTACATAACCTTTGAGGCGGAAGGCGCCCATGGGCGCCAGGCCGGCGGGGAGGGCCAGCCCTTCTGTTGCCCGGTTCAGTCCATCATAGGAAGCGTTCAGCTCGACGATCTTAAAGCCGAACCGGAGGGCTTCGGCCCGAGGCAGCCCGTCCACCTTGCCGCTGAGCTGTAAGTACAGGGCGTCATCCAGGGCTGCGTAGAGACTGGGAGTTGACAGGTTGCGCACCTTGCCCCGGAGCCTGCCGCTCAGCCTGGCTTTTCCGGTATAAGTGGTATCTACATAAGGTAACGGCCCACTCCAGTAGCGGATGTCTTCCATTGCGAAATAGGAGGGAGACAGGCCAATGTCCATATTTACTTCATCAATGAAGCTGGACAGGCTGGCGAACTCCGGAAAGCGGAGGTTTGCCGAAGAGGGTTGCATCAGGCTGCCGGGCGTTTCCAGTTCCAGTTTGGAAAGGCTGATATCCCGGGGGCTCATGTGCAGTTCTCCCGCCAGTTTCTGTAATTCGAAACCGTTCATTTCCCGCAGGGCCAGCTGTTGGACGGTTAGCTCGAGGGCGGTATCCACCCAGGTGAAGGGCCCGAGGTTGGCCAGGATCCCTTCAGCATCGATGTGGTAAGGGTCAAATTGCCCGGCGGGCCCGGGAGGGCGGCTGAAGTCGTCATAAGCAAAGTCCACTGCTTCTACTTCCAACTGCCTGGCTGTAAGCGCCCATCCGGGAAAAGGGAACTTTACGCCGGAGGAGGTATCGGATGGGAGAGTGGCAGATGGTTCGTGGGCCGCCCGGCTGCTGTATGTGCCGTAACTGTTCCTGAGGTGTATGCGGCCGAAGTCGATCTGTTGTTCTTCCAGTCCCAGCTTCCGGACCTCAGAGGAAAAATCGCCTATCCGGACATACAGGCTGCTTTGGCTGATGGAATCCACCAGGCTGAACCGGGTTTCCGTAATCTCCACTTTTTTGACGTCGAATGTCCAGGGAGAGGGCTGCTGTATGGTGTCTGGCTCCGGGCTGCTGAAGGCGTCGATGATAAACTGAAAGTTGTAAAGGCTGTCCGGGCCTCGTGCCAGGTTGGCCACGGTGTTATCCAGATGGATGCTCCTGACTTCCAGTTCCTGGCGGAAGGGGGAAAAAATACTGAGGCGGGCTTCCAGCCGGCCGGCGTAGAGCAGGGTGTCGCCCTGCAGGTCCTCGATGTAGATGCCTTCCAGCAGGGCGCGGTTAAAGAACTTAACCTCGATACGCTTTATGGTAAAAGGGGCCTGCAGGCGGCGGGCCAGGCTTTGGGTAACTTTATCGGCGACGAATTGCTGCACTGCCGGCCGTTGTAAAGCGATCCATACGGCGAGTAAGAGCAACAGCGCTATTCCCAGGACAATGCCGGTTATCCTGCCGGTTTTCCGTGCTATACGCTGCCATTTTATCAAGTGAGGATGTTTTTGTGAAGTAAGCCGCCCCGCATCGAACCAGAGAAATGCGAGGCGCCCTACATTAGTATGCCTATTTAGATAACGGCGGGAGAGGAGCGAAGTTCGGAGGAGTTTCCTGTAATCGGGAAAGGTACTATAGATGCTGTAGGTTCAGTGCGCTTACGCGTCCGGGCAGAGCATCCACAGTATCGGCCAGCGACAGGTACTTTTCGGGAAAAAGAAATGTTCTTTGGAAAATTTCATTTATTCTTTCACCTCCAGCTTCTCCTTTACCGTTTCCGGGATCAGCGCCCCGAGCAGCCCCGCCTGGCCGGGGTTGTTCTCCATAAAAGCCCACTCTGCGCTTCCTTCCGGGGCAATAGCGAACATGCTTTTGTCCGCCTGTATGTCGAAGCTGTTGTCTTCTTTGTTATAGCGTACGTTCTCGTCCCCGTAAGTGGCGGAAAAAGTTGTCCTGAGGCTTTCCACCATACTGGAATCCCGGTAGGCGGCAGAGGTGAAGCGGATATTCATCCCGGCGCTGTAGCCGACAAGGGCAAAGCGTTCTCCCTCATGGGTGACAGGCTTGGAGATATCGTGCACCACGAAGTCCTTCATCTGGAACACCATGCCATTGCCTTCCATATCGGCAAACAACTGCACCATGTCTTCCTTTTCCACCAGGTTGAACAGCTTCGGGTAAACCATATCTACCACCTTGTTCCAGTCTTTGGCCTCGGTGGCCCGGAAATATTCATCCAGGCGCTGCCGGATGGCGGCTTCTTTATCGCTCTGCGCCCAGGCAACTGCTATGCTGGACAGTAACAGAAAGAGAAGTGTAATTGATCTTTGCATTGCTTCATTTTAAGGTTGCCCCGCTTTCGCCAAGGCTTTGGGCGGGCGGATATGAATCAAATAACGAACAACGAATCCCGAGTCACGAATCCCTACAACGTCTTCAGATATTCGATCACCGCTTTCCGTTCTTCATCCGGTAATTTATCGCCAAAGTAGTGCCCTTTATTGCTGTAACCTGGCAAAGTTGTATCGAAAGCCCATTCGCCCTCGGGTTTTTCCATGGAGATGTAATTCCAGCCGAGCTCCTCATGGTTGTAGTCGTCGCTGCGGCCGCTGCGGCTCCAGTAGGTTGGGCGCCGGGAACTGTCGAGCAGGGCTTCCACGGTCGGCACCGAGCCGTTGTGCAGGTAGGGGGCGCTGGCCCAGATGCCGTCCAGGGGCGGGGCGACGTAGCCCAGGTTGGGCTCGAACCAGGAGCGGGGTTCGGTATTGGCGAACCAGCTGTTGTTATACCAGCCGACGATGCCGGAGTTGTAGGCGTAGTTGGCGTACATGGGGTCGGTTTTAACCAGCGCCAGGGAAACCAGTTTGTTGGGATAGCTTTCCGCTTCGCCGTAGGCGCCGTGGCAGCCACTGCAGTGTTCGTTGAAAATCGTCTCTCCCCTGGCCGCCAGTTGTCCGTCCACCGGGCCGGGGTAGGGGGGCGGCTCCAGTTCGTTGAGCCAGGCCACTACATCTTTGAAGTGGTTGACGGCCTGCCGGGCGGCGGCGCTGTCGGGTATGCCCAGCACCGAAGCCTGAAAGAGGAGTTTGGTGAAGTCGCCCCGGCCGATGCCGTTGTAGTATAGCGCGTTTTTCTTCTTGACGTTCCACAGGGGAGGCACGTCGGTTGCGATGGTATAGTCCATCATTTTGTAATTGGGTTCCTCTTTGTAGGTGAGGTCGGCCGGGTTGCGGTGGTTCATGCAGGCTTCCGCCAGGCGGAAGGCCGGGTTGGCGCCGGGCTGGTTGGTTTCGATGTAGGGCGCCATCACGCGGAAGTAGTTGGAGAAATCTTCGAAAGCCTTCCATTCCGGAGACTCTTTGTTGTACTTGAGGCCCATGCCCAGGCGCATCAGTTTGGCCATGGGTTTCAGGCTCTTGCGGTAGTCGGAAAAGCTGTTGCCCAGGCCCAGTACCACCTTGCCGTTGAGTTTGCCGGCGTGACAGGTGAAGCAGTTGCCGTTGACCACCTTCACGCCGTTGGGGGCGGCAAAAACGGTGGCCCCGTAGCCCACGTTGGCGTTGTCGCCTTCGCGTGTCAGCACCGTATCGGGCTGGTTGCTCATCTTCTTTTTGAAAAACTCATAGGGCACGCCCGATCCGATGTAATCGCCGTAGATCAGGTAGTTGAGCCCGGCGTCCGCATTGCCGCCTTCCTGCTGAGGAGAGGCGGGCAGGCGTTTGACTTTCCATCTGTCGTCGACCTTCGCCCCGGGAAGCTCCCGGTAAGCGTTGCAGGCGATGAGGGTAGAAATGAGGGTGAATGTCAGTATCTTTCGCATGGGTATTACGCTTCTTTACCCAGGATAACCAATTTGGGGGGGGAAGTGTTGTGGAATGCCTGTCGGCGGAAGAAAGCACGCCCCCTAACCCCCTAAAGGGGGAAAACGTGCTTTCTTCCGCCGACAGGCCAAAAAAGCGATTTATGAACGACGTCGAAGCCTACATCGCCGGCCTGGAAAGCCCGCAGCGGGAATTGATGGGCTTTTTGCACCAACTGATCACCGCCTATCCGGAAGAGGCTCTGCACGAAGTGCTGAGGGAGGCCTTAGTGCTGGGTGAGAATGTGCCTAACAATGTGCGAAAGAAGCGTTGATGCCGGGACATGATAAGCCTGGAGCTGGAGAAAAGCACGGGCGTCAATTTCTTATTGGCGCCCGAAAGGGGCAAAGAGTATGTTTGGAGGCCAGTCTTTGAGCCGAAAAATACCATTTTTCGCCTTTAAACCCGGCCTCCAAAAATGCTCTAACGCATAAGGCTCACTTTCATTGTCCGCACTCCCTCTTTCGTTTGCAGGCGGACGAGGTAGATACCGGAGCTCAGTTGCTGCCCGTTGCCACCGGCGCCCTTCCAGCGGAAGTCCTGGTGGCCGGCGTCGAGGTAGCCGGAATGCAGGGCTGCCATCCGCTGGCCGCTGAAGTTGAACACCTCCAGCGTTGCCGGGCCGGCCTCGGGTAGATACAAGCGGATGTACACTTCCTCCCGGAAGGGGTTGGGGTTGGCCTGCAGTCGCAGGGCATCCGCCGGCGTTACCTGGCCCGGGTTGGCGGGGCGGGGTGGCAGCGGCGCACAGCACACCACGATGCCGTTGTTCAGGCCGTCGATCAGCGCATTGACCTGAGCGATGATGTAATCGGCGTTGGCCGCCGGGATGCCGCTGCCACTTTGGTACGATACGTAGCTGACGACATATTCCAGGTCGGCCACAACTGAAGTGACGATGTTGTAGTCACAAAATTTAGTCACCGCCAGGTCCAGCCTCCGGTTGATGGCCCTCTTTTTCGAAGAACTGATGCTCAGCCCATCGACGTAGGCCGTCAGGCCGTTCACCACGATATTGATACAAATATCCTCCGGGGCGCAGGCGTCGCCGATACCGTCGTTGTCAGAATCTTCCTGTCCGGGGTTGAAATCGGCCGGGCAGTTGTCCACATGGCCGCAGATGCCGTCACCGTCGTCGTCGTTGTCCGCATCATTGGGGCAGGCGTCGCAGGCGTCGCCGATGCCGTCGTTGTCCGCGTCGGCCTGTCCGGGGTTGGCGTCGCTTGGGCAGTTGTCGGCATCGCCACAGATGCCGTCGCCATCACTGTCGTTGTCCGCATCGTTGGGGCAGGCGTCGCAGGCGTCGCCGATGCCGTCCTGGTCGGCGTCGGCATGGGAGGCATCACAACTGCATCCGCTCACGTCAACCCTGGCCAGATTTCCATCAAACCGGAAGCCGTAGGCGCCGGGCAGCAGTTCGATCGGGGTGGCGATGACGGGCCAGCCGCCGGCTTGTATCTCTATTGTTCCGTTATAAACAAAATTGACGGTAGTTGTCACGAAATCGATCTCGGTCGTGGGAAAGTTGGCCGCTATGGGATTCTGAGTCACACTCTTGTAGTTGTAGTTCATGCGCACTTTGACGTTGTTGTCGGGGAAGGCGTAGAAAGACACCGTCCCGGTGGCGTCCGTTGCGCCATGGGTGTACCAGTAGCCGCCGCCCTGATCTACGCCGCCGCCGGCGAGGGGCTTGGTGGGTTCACAGGTTTCCAGGTTGACATTGACCCTGGCGGCCTGGAAGGTGGAATTCACCGATACATCCTGTTCAAGGGCGGTCTGGTTGAGCGTCATGGTGATCTTGCCGTCCCAGCTACCGTTGCCGTTGCCGACAGTGGAGCAGTCGATATTATAGAACATCAGCCCGTTGGCGTCGGTCTGGAAAGCCGCCCAGGGCGCCCAGCTGCCGCCGCAGCGGTACCGGTATCTCAGGTTGCGGGTTTCTCCCGGATAGTCGGCCGGGTAGTTGGCCAGGGGGCCGCCGTTTTCGTCCACCAGGGCCAGGATGCTGCCGGAGAGGCTGCAGCCGTCAATGTCCAGGCGTACGGTTGGGCTACCGCTGCCGTCGAACTTAAAATCGGCCCAGGCGGTATTCCCGTATTTATTACTTGTGCCGCCGATCACTTCTTTGGGGCTGGTGAACGGCTGCCATCCGCCATTATACCAAAGCACGTCAGAGCCGGAGAGGGAGACCCGGGTGGTAGTAAAGACAACGACCGGGTCCACGGAGATGTCCTGGGTGTGAATGGGGCTGGTGCGCCCGTCGTACTTCATCCGGAAGCCGTAGTTGCCCTGCCCCGGCCCCAGGCCCGAGTAGGGAAGCAGTTCGATAGTGGCCGGAGTGTTGCCGATGGAGGTGAAGCCGCCGAAATAATACAGGGCCTCGCCGGCCAGCGGGTCCCCGTCGCAGGTTTCCAGCTTCACGGTTACGGCCACGGTGTTGATGGTGAGGGTGGGATTGGCGCCGGGGTCCACACTTGTCCATTTGTACCGCCCGCCGATATAGCGGATCTCGATGTCGGTTGTATGAGGCACGTTACCTGTAACGATCCCCGGCCCATTGTCCCCCGTGGCGCCGAGGAGCTGCCATCCGCCGTCATAGTAGTAAACGTTGCCGCCGTCGAGGCCGGTGGCATTGTCGCTTGCCAGTAGTTGAACTGTTACTGTGCCCTGGGCAAAAAGGCTGCCTGTCGCCAGCGTAAAAACCATTACGAACAATTGTAATACGGTTAGAAAGTTCTTTTTCTGCATTTTTGAATTTTTTATGAGGTAGAAAAACATTGGACTGAACCAACCTGGCGGAAATGTTCCTTTCCGGGGGGGGCTAAGAGCCTATCCGAAAACCGTTTTTGAAGCCGAAAATGGCTTTGTGAGGTTCCAAAGATGGCCATTTGCAGGCCAAAGGATGGTTTTCGGATAGGCTCTAAATGGGGGGAGCCTGTTCGTGCGTGTTTGGCAAGATAGTCTTCAGGGCATTAGCGCCCAGGGTTACGGAGCCGCGTAGCTATAAATATAATAATTTTTCTACTATTTTTCTCCAATGGGGTAGGGTAAATTTGCGAAGCGCTTATTTTTTCACGGCTGGAAAAGTTGCCTACAAACATACGCTCATCGCCGGATCACTACCCGCGCCGGCGCCCGGAAGCCAGTTCCAGTAGGTAGATCCCTTCCGGCAGTTTGGAAACATCCACTTCTACCTGGTTACCGTTTATTTCATTTGCAATGGGATTTGTTGTATAAATAAAAATAATTGATAGGACATAACATACAGTCCGAACGGCCCTTAAAAAAGCCAGGGATCAGCGCCCTGTATTGGCCGCTGATCCCCGGATACGAATTTTTCACTTAAGACAACTCGGGCGCCAATAAGAAATTCGCGCCCGAGACTGTCCGTTACTTCTTCACCACCGCGTGGGTTTGGGCCCCTTCGGAAGTAATGATGCGCAGGTAGTAGATACCGGCCGCTACATTGGCGCCGCCATCGGAGTCGCCGTTCCATTCCACCTGGTGGATGCCGGCGGCCTGGTTGCCGTCGTACAGGCGGTTAATCAACCGTCCCTGGGCGTCGAGGATGGAGATGGAGATCTCATCGTCGGCCGGGAGGTTGTACCAGATGGCCGTCCTGTCGCCGAACGGGTTGGGATATACTTCGTATTCCACAGTAGAAACCGTACCTGATCCCGGGTTGGCCGGCCGGCCAGGCGGAGGCGGACAAGTGAGATTGGTGACTGCTCCGGCAGTGACGGTCCCGGATTGTGAGGGATTCCGGAAGGTGTAGGCGCCGGGCATCAGCTCCATGCCGTCAACGAAAGCCGTCCAGCCGCAGCCCGTATACTGGGTAATACACGGCCCGAACACCTGCCCGGTCTGGAAGTCTTCTTCCTGGATGCCGGGGCCGGCGGCGACGGTAATGCCGTTCCTGGTTTCAGAGGTACAGTTGTATCCTGCCTGATACCTGCCCGAAGTGGTCGGGAAGGTCTGCACGTCGACATAGCCGGAGGCGTTGAAATTGCCCAGCGCGATCCAGGAGCCGCCGCCCTGCTCCAGCGTGCCGGTTTGGTCGGTGATCGGGTTTCCATCATGGTCTTTCAGGTAAACGCGCAGGATCTCGGTGGTCCAGGTGTAATCGGAGGCCTCCAGTTGGGCCTTGGTTTTTTCCTGGCCGCTATTCCCTACACTCGCCGCGATCTTGGTCATGCAGGCGGGAACGTCCCCGAAGTAATGGCCGTCGGCGTCGGTGTCTCCGCCGGTTCCCACCCAGCTGCCGCCGCAGGCGAACCGGAAGCTGGCGCCTTCAACGGGGTTGCCGTTCTCGTCCACAACGGTCAGCAGTCCTTTGCTGAGGTTGCATCCGCTCACGTCCACGTAGATCAGGTCGCTGCCGAACCGGAACCCATAGTTGCCGGGCAGTAGTTCGATCGGGGTGGTGATAACCGGCCAGCCGCCGACTTTCATCTTAATAGTGCCGCTGTAGAGGAAATTGACGGTGGTCGTGATGAAATCGATCTCGGTAGTGGGCAAGGCGACCGCAACGGAGTTCTGGGTCACACTCTTGTAGTTGTAGTTCATGCGCACTTTGACGTTGTTGCCGGGGAAGGCGTAGAAAGACACCGTCCCGGTGGCGTCCGTCGTGCCATGAGTGTACCAGTAGCCGCCGCCCTGGGCCACGACGCCGCCGGGCAGAGGCTTGGTGGGGTCGCAGGTTTCCAGGTTGACATTGACCCTGGCGGCCTGGAAGGTGGAATTCACCGATACATCCTGTTCAAGGGTGGTCTGGTTGAGCGTCATGGTGATCTTGCCGTCCCAGTTGCCGTTGCCGCTGCCGACAGTGGAGCAGTCGATGTTGTAGAACACCTGCCCGTTGGCGTCGGTCTGGAAGGACGTCCAGGGCGCCCAGCTGCCGCCGCAGCGGTACTTGTACTTCAGGTTGCGGGTTTCTCCCGGATATTCGGCCGGATAGTTGGCCAGCGGGCCTCCGTTTTCATCCACCAGGGTGAGGATGCCGCCGGAAAGGCTGCAGCCGTCGATGTCCAGGGGGACGGTTGGGCTGTGGCTGCCGTCGAACTTGAAATCGGCTACGGCGGTATTCCCGTACCTGTTGCTGGTGCCGCCGATCACCTCTTTGGGGCTGGTGAAAGGCTGCCATCCGCCGTTGTACCAAAGGACGTTAGTGCCGTAGAGGGAGACCTTTGTAGTAGTAAAAACAACTACCGGGTCTACCGAGATATCCTGGGTGTGGATGGGGCTGGTGCGCCCGTCGTATTTCATCCGGAAGTCGTAGTTGCCCTGCCCCGGCCCCAGGCCCGAGAAGGGAAGCAGTTCGATAGTGGCCGGGGTGTTGCCGATGGAGGTGAAGCCTCCGAAATAATACAGAGCCTCGCCAACGAGCGGGTCCCCGTCGCAGGTTTCCAGCTTTACGGTCACGGCCACAGTGTTGATCGTGAGCGTGGGGTTGGCGCTGGTTTCCACATTAGTCCACTTGTACCTTCCGCCGATATAGCGGATCTCAATGTCGGTTTTCTTAGGTACATACCCCGCAATGGTTCCACTGACGGTAGAGCCGAGGAGTTGCCATCCGCCGTCATAGTAGTAAACGTTGCCGCCGTCGAGCCCGGTGGCGTTGTCGCTTGCCAGTAGCTGTACCGTAACGGTGCCCTGGGCAAAGAGGCTGCCTGCCCCCAGCGCGAGCATCATTACGAACAATTTCAGCGCAGTAAAAAAGTCGTTTTTTTTCATTGGTACATTTTTTATAGGGTAGAATAATGATAACCAATTAGTTAGAATGGTTTTAAGCCAGGCACAGATCTCTGTAAAATCCCGGCCGGATTATACTGAATAATGGCAATGGGTGTTAAAGCTTAATCCTGAGTTTCATTCATTACAACACCTTCCGGGAAATAACAGGGAATGCAAGTAAACGTAACGGGGGGAATTTGGACAATTCAAAAAAGAAGAAATGCCCTTTTATTCATAAAATGCATGGCTTTTCCACATGCTTTCAAAGGATATATCTTGAGACGTAGAAGGAATCGGCTATATTTTGAGCCAACAATGTAGTGTCAATCCGTTTAATTTGCAAGCTTTTAGCGCTGTTTTTTCAACAGTTTTCGATCGGTTTTTCCCGTAAGGAAGCGTTAAGGTGTCCCTCGGTTGTCTGGCCGGCCCCGGAAAATGCGTTACATTAAATGAGGGTAGTTGAGCCCAAAACTCATCATACCTTTATAAATACCATCACCCGACCCGACGTATCATGAAAACCCACACTATCCTCTTGGCCGTGTTGTGCCTTTCTCTTTTGTCCACCATTCCTGCCGTCAGCCAGAAAACCGTTATCCCCGCCAGTTCCTTTGGCGAACGGGGGCTGCCCTATTCTATTCTGGATATTATTCAGGACAGCCGGGGGTATATGTGGTTTGCCTCGCTCAACGGGTTGGTCAGGTACGATGGGTATAACTATACCATCTACCAGCATGATCCTTTTGACCCCACCAGCCTGGCCCACAATTTCGTCTCATGCCTCCTCGAAGACCGTCAGGACGGCGCCCTCTGGGTAGGCACCAATGACGACCTGAGCCGGTTCGACCCTCGTACGGAAACGTTTACCAATTATTACCACGAGCCTGGCGACACCACCAGCCTTCCGGGCAACATCATCATTCGGTTGGCTCAGAGTAAGGATGGGGACATCTGGATAGGAACCCTTCAGGGCGGCCTGGGGCGTTTTCATAAAGCCACGGGAAAATTCAGGAAATACCAGTCCTTCCGAAAGGAGAACATCTGCCTGTATGACATCTGGGGCATTGTGCCCGATGGCGAACGCCTGTGGCTGGGCACCGAAATGGGCGTTTTTTGGCTGGATATTCCTTCTGGCAAGGCGGAGCCGGTAATGTTGTCTGCCAGCCCCGGGGTGGGGAAGGATGATGGCGAAAAATGGGTGATGGCCATGCGCCGTTACGATAAAGCGGTGCTTCTGGTGCGGTTCAGCAGCGGGGCTGAATATTTGCTGGACACCGAAACCCTTGCCATGAAGCTGCGGAAGAGGAGCTTCGGGAAGTCCCTGCAGGCCAGAGTCCTGCCGTACACGGACCGGGAGGGCAATACCTGGACTGCCCTGGAAGGGGGTGGTTATTCGATGGAAAGCCCGTACACACCAAAATTCAGGCCGTTCGGAATCGCCCACGGGGGCATAACCTATGGCCGGGCAAACCCCATATTGCACACAGCCGACGGTTCCTTTTGGGTGGGCAGCGACAGCAGTGGGATCCTGCGCATAGACGGGCGCACCGGTGAGCGGAGCCGTATTTACAGCCCACAGGGCGGCCCGGCTAACTGTGCCTACTCTCTGGCGCCCGGGCCGGATAATTCCTTATGGGTATTATCCGAAGGAAAAATGTATGGCATCAGCTCCCGGGGGGAAGTAATACGGGAGGTGGCCTTCCCCGACAAGATGTTCTATCCTTCCGGAATCATAACGGATTCCCGCGGCTGGGTGTGGGCCGGCAGCTTCAAACACGGGGTAGTGGTTTACCAGCCCGAAGACGGTACGTTCCGCTATTTCTACCGGGATTTCAGCCTGCCCGACAGTAAAGATCACAATCAGGTTGGCGATATCATGGAAGATAGCCGGGGCGCCATTTGGGTGGCTACCTACGGCGGTGGTGTTTATCGCCTGGATCCGCATACCCTGGCTTACCGGAATTTTCAGTTCAACCCCGCAAACCCGAACAGCCTGGCCAATGATCAGGCCAACAGCCTTTTCGAAGACCGGCAGGGGCGGATCTGGATCGGTACCGGCCGAGGGTTGAGCCGCCTGGAATGGAAGAATGGCGAGCCTCATTTTACCAACTGGACTACCGAAAACTCAGGCCTGCCCAATAACCGGGTGTTCGGCATCCTGCAGGATGGCCAGGGGCGGTTCTGGCTCAGTACTGACGGAGGGCTGGCCTGTTTTGATGAAAAGAAAGGCCATTTTACAGTATTCTCCAGCCATGACGGCTTTCGGGGTGTATTTCTGGAACACGGAGATTTCAAATATCAGGGCCCTGATGGAAACATGTACTTCTACGGCGATGGCGGGACAGTTTCTTTCCATCCGGACAGCCTTGCCTACAACCCTCATCCGCCGGAGGTCGTCTTCACTGGCCTTAAGCTGGAAAACCGGTATGTAGAGCCGGGTGATGAAGCCGGTATACTTCATCAGAATATAGGATATACCGGCGAACTGCACCTGTCGTGGCGGCAGAATAACTTCACCGTCGAATTTGCCGCCCTGAGCCTGGCTGCCCCGGAAAAGAACCGCTACCGGTACCGCCTGAGAGGGCATGATAAGGGCTGGGTGGAAACAGATGCGGCAAAGCGGTACGCCAATTACAACAACCTGGGCCCGGGCAATTACATACTGGAAGTGCAGGGCAGCAACAATGACGGCGTATGGAGTGAGGAGGCCCTGTCCCTCCCCCTCGCCATCAGCCCGCCCTGGTGGAAGCGGTGGTGGGCGTATACATCCTACCTGCTGGCCATCCTCTTTATAGCCTACAGCCTTTATCGTTTTCAGCTCAACCGCCGCCTGGAGCAGCAGGAAGCCGAGCGCCTCAAGGAAATGGATGCGATGAAGGCCAGGTTGTACACCAATATCACCCATGAGTTCCGCACTCCACTATCCATCATTACGGGTATGGCCTCCCGGATAAAGGATAATCCCCGGGAATGGCTGGACGATGGCGTGAGCATGATAAAGCACAATACCAGCCGCCTGCTTCAGTTGGTCAACCAGATGCTGGACCTTGCCCGCCTGGAGTCGGGTGGCCTGCCGGTGAATAATATCCGGGCGGATATATTGCCTTTCCTACGGTATCTTACCAATTCCTTTGAGGCTTATGCTGATAGCGAGGACATCCGCTTGCATTTCCTGCCTCGTACCGCAGGCCTGGAGATGGATTTCGACCCGGAAAAGCTGCAGCAGATTCTTACCAACCTCCTTTCGAATGCTATAAAGTTTACACCGGAGGGGGGCGATGTTTACGTAATGGCCGAGAAGGAAGAATACGCCGGCGGGCCGGCGCTGAAGCTTCAGGTTCGGGATACGGGGATCGGTATTCCGGAAGATAAACTGGAGGCTGTATTTGAAAGGTTTTATAGCCATCCCAGTTCCAGCCCCTTCGATAGGGAAGGGGTGCAGAGTGAGGAGTTGCCGGAGGAGGCCAGTCTTGGAGACTCCTCCTCCGAGGGGATGGGATGGGATGGGGCCCCCTCCTCCCTTCGGAGGGGCCGGGGGGGGCTGGAACTGGGGGGTGTTGGAATCGGCCTGGCGGTCGCCCGGGAGCTCACCCGCCTCATGGGGGGCAATCTTACTGCAGAAAGCCAGGCGGGAAAGGGCGCTAACTTTATCGCCTTCATTCCCATCACCCTGCGGGCTGCGCCGGGAGAGCCCGTTCCCTCTTCAGCCGTACATTTTCCAACCTGGCGCCCGGATGTGAGGAATATTACCGGGAACAGCCCTCAGGGAGCGCCCATGGTGCTTCTGGTGGAAGATAACCCCGGCCTCATCCATTATCTGGCTTCCTGCCTGCGGGATTCTTACCGCCTCCTCATTGCTGCTGATGGAAAGGAAGGCCTGGAGATGGCCGTCACCCATACACCGGACCTCATCATCAGTGATATCATGATGCCGGAGATGGATGGCTATGACCTTTGCCGGAAACTCAGGGAGGATGAACGAACGAGCCACATTCCCATCATAATACTCACGGCGAAAGCCGATCAACGTTCTAAGCTGGATGGCCTGAAATGCGGTGCGGATGCCTATCTGGCCAAACCCTTTGATGAAGAAGAACTGTACGTTCGCATTCAGAAACTGCTGGAATCGCGCCGCCGCCTCCAGCAATATTTCCGGGCGAGCCTTACCGGCGAGGAGGAGGCCCTTGAAAAGTTTAGGGAACCGGAGGTGAGCCTGCCAGTCAGCCCCTTCCTGGAAAAAGTCCGGGAGATCATCAAAGCTCACATTAATGACAGTAATTTTTCCGTCGGCCAGCTTTGCCAGGAGGCCGGTATGAGCCATTCCCAGCTTCACCGGAAGCTATCTGCCCTCACCGGCCAGTCGGCCACCTATTTCATTCGCCATCTGCGCCTGCAATATGCCAGGGAATTGCTGAAAGATCCTGCCCTTACCATAGCAGCGGTGGCCTATGATACCGGTTTCAGCGACCCGGATTATTTCTCCAAGGTCTTTCGCAAGGAGTTCGGGAAAACGCCTTCGGAATATAGAGATTCTGCGTAAACACAATACTATTGCAGATGATGCAATAAAATTCCGGTAAAAAAACAGCTCCGTCGGGGTGTTTGACAGATGGTTACAGGAGGGTTTGGTGATTTTCGGGCACTTTTGTAGGGCTTGTAAGAAATCACCGATTGTTAAACCAAAATTCACGACCATGAAAACCATCTTATTGAGCACCATCCTGAGCCTGCTGTTCATCCACCCGTTATTTTCCGCGAACCCTATCTTCCATGTCCGTTCTGTGGAAAGAGAGGCAGCCATTGTCATTCAGTTGGCCAACCTGGAAAAAGCCCGTACAGAGATCTTTTTGAAAACGATCGATGGCCGCCGGCAGTATTCCAATTATATCAGTGGCAAGAACGGGCATTCGCTAAAGCTGGCCATGGAAGGAATGGAAGACGGCGCCTACCTGCTGGGGATGTCAAACAAATCGGGCAGTGCGTTTGTAGCCTTTATCTATTCTTCCGGAAAGATCAGCTTTTTCAAAGAACAGGGGAGCCCTGCTGTAAAGAACGGCGTTTGCCGCAATGTTAGCCAGCCGCTGGGCAATCAAGAACAGGCCATTGCCCATATCAGTACTGCCAGCGGAGGAAGCGCCATCAATGTACAGTTGTCAAACCTTAAGTCAAGGCCCGTATACACTCGCATCACCAGTTTGTCGGGGATCAACTGGCACCAGGAAGTAGAAGAAGTCCGCAATGGATTTTCCCGGAACTATCTCACTGATGGCCTTCCTGACGGGGGGTACTACTTCTTTTTCAGGGTCGGCCCTACCCAGGCCGTCCAGTTCTTCAGGGTTGAAAGTGGGAACGTGATGCTGGGAAACCTGCACCGGGTGGAGGCGCCTGCTGGGGAGAAGAGTTAGTTGATTCGGTTGATTGAGTATATGGGTTTATTGGCGCTTTTCCCAATAAACCCCATCAACCCGTCCAACAGCAAAGTCACCTTAAGTTTCATATCATCCCCGTTCGGGCTCTGCCCGGCGGGGCTTTTCTTTTGGACGGCAAGTTTTAAGTGGCCTGTAGCCAGGGAGGCTGAGAGAGGGGGTAGAGGGCTACATTCATATCCTATCTGGTTCAGAAAGCCTGCAGGATCTCCGCCGGCCGGGAGCTGCTGGCCAGCACCTCTTCGATGACCACCAGTTCGAGGAAGTGTTTTCGGCGGTCGAAGGAGTCGGTGTAGGCTTCGTTGAAGTAGAACTGCAGGTCGTCGAACAGGGAGCAGCGCATGAGCCGGAAGCTTTCTTCCCTGGGGTCAAATACGGCCATGAGGTAGTTGTTGGTATTCACGCGGGGGGAACAAAGCAGAAAGACCGGATAATCGAAATAGGGGGCATGCCAGAAGCCGAAAAGGTTGGCCTCAAAGAGCGGGTAATACAGTTTCTGGCTCCAGAAGTTTTTTTCGATCAGGAACTTTTGCATTTCCGCGAGCCGGCTTTCCATCATTTTCAGGGGCACATCCGAAGGGGTAAGCTGCGCATAGGGCTGCCATCCGCTGGTTCGGAGGTCGTAATACTGGATATCTTCCATTCTGCCGATCCGCAGCTTGTAATCGAAGCGGTGGTAGCCCGGCACTATATAGCCCGGATAGAAGAACTGGAGCCCGCGCTGCATGCAGTAATCGATCTCCTTGAGCATGGTGTAAAAGCCGAGGCTGTGCCTGCCATAAGCCGGGTCGTAGATGCCCATAATGCTGGCTGCGCTGTGTTTTCCGAGGTCGAAAAAGCTGAGGGCCACCAGTTGGCCGCTATCGTAAACAGCTACTTCGTATGTATTGTAGATATTGAAGTCCTCCCCATCCAGCAGAGAGTCTTTCAGGGAGGGGGCCAGCATCCCCGGGAAGGATTTTTTATACCGGCGGTAGAGTTGTTCTTTTTCCGGGTTGAGTGAGGCCGGGCCCACTTTTGTTTGAAACCTTTGCTGGTTGCGGCGGAAGAGCTTCCGGAGGCTTTTGCGAAAGCGGTAACCGTGCAGGGGCAGCCGGACCCAGATAGCGGAATAAAAGGCGCGGCCAAAGCAGAGGAAGTGAGTAGTAAAGATGGTTTGCCCCATACGATACCATCCTCTCGCCAGGTAAGCGTCCAGTTCTTCGGGGATCATCACTTCCGGATAATGCTTCTCTGCAAACATGATCAACACTTGAAATCTTGGGGCTGTAAGCTAATAATAATTTTAAAAAACCATACGGGGGGCGGGAAGGTTTTGTCGGGCTCGTTCATTATCGGCCCGGGGCAAATTCCCGCAGGGCTTCCAACGCTTCTTCCGCCCGAACGGATTCGTGCAGGATGTCGAATACTGCTACCGGAATTTTAAACACCGGCCAGGAAGTGCGCAGGGCCTGACGGTACGTACTGAGGTGGTCGATACCCAAACCGAAAAAGCGGCAGTTGTAAATGTGGAAAACCATCTGAATGGGGTCAAAGACCGTTATCGGGCACATGGTTTCCTTGTTTTTGGAATTGGGTAGCAAAAAGCAGGGGTATTCCAGAAAGGGATATGGGCGGTTGTCGTAAAACCGGATGTCAAAAAAGCGATAGTCGAACAGCCGGCTGCGCACCCCCCGTTCACTCAACCGCTCCTGCAGGGCCCTCAGCTTTTGACGGGAGTAATTGATGGGGATGTCCTCTTTTTTCAGCTGGCGGAAAGGCCGCCAGCCGGCACTCTTAAGTTCGAAAAATTCCAGTTCCCCGACCCGGTGTTTGTAGTCGAATTCGGCATTTCCGGGCACCACATAGCCAGGATAATAATAGCTGAGGCCCTGGCCGAGCGCGTACCTGATCTCTACCAGCATGGTAAAGAAGCCGAGGCTGTATTTGCAGTAAGCCGGGTCGTATATGCCTTGTTTGCTGTACATGCTGTGCCGCCCCATATCGTAAAAGCTGAAGGCGGCGAGCTGTTCTCCGTCCCAGATCTTTACCTCCCGGGTATCCAGCGCCAGCCGCCCTTTGCCGTTGCTGAGTATGTCTTCGGTATCGTGGATGGCGCGGCGGGGAAACTCACCGGCGTACAGGCTGTTCACCCTTTTTTTGGCTTCGTCGAAAACGGCGGGGGCGCCTGCTTCGATACGAAAAACAGCTTCATTCCTGCGCCAGAGCTTCCGTTGGCTTTTGGAAAACCGGTACCCCTGCAGCGGGAGGCGGGCAGGAAGGGTGGAATATACCCGCTTGTGGCCTTCCTCTCCGAAAAACATGAAATGAGAAGTATAGATAGCCTGGCCCATACAGCGCCAGCCGGCGGCCAGATAGGCATCCAACTCTTCAGGGCTCACTTTTTCCGGGTAGCGGATTCTGGAAAACAAAACTTCTTATTATTCAAAAATTCTGAAACGTATTCTTTTAAAGGATTTTGGGGGGAGAAAAGTTCTGTAGATGGTGGGATGGTTATATTGTTGGATTGTTGGATTGCTGGATTGCTGGATTGTTGGCTCCAGGGGTCTTATAGACTCTATTCTTTTTATATGTAAACAAGGGATAGTTCAATTTTCTGTGTCCTTTAAGGCTAGCGGTCTAGCGTTGGACAAAAGTCGGAAGCTTGCCCGGAAGAGCGAAGCGAAGACGGGTCGGAACGCGGCCCGTCCTCGTGCCTCGGCCGGGTAAAAAGCCGGAATGACTTTGGGCGTTCCGCAACTCTTTGGCTATCAATAGTGTCCAACCTTAGAAGGGTAGCATCTTTTAAAAAACGCCCCTTGATTTTCAGGGACTTGCGAACAGCGCCCGTCCTCGCACCTCGGCCGGGTAAAAACACCGAATTGCGAACACTTTATTGGCTCCACGCATTTCTAAACATTCTCAATAAGCAAGCCATTCAACAATGGTAGCTCCCAAGCAATCAAGCATATAACCATATAGCCATATAACCATTCAGCCATTCAGCCATTCAGCCCTCATCTCATCCATCTGTACACTACTCCGGCGTTCCAGCGGGCGGACAGGCCGATATTTCTGCCGGAGAGGATGCGGGAGCCGCCGGCAACGATTCCGAGGCCGGCAACTACTGGTACATAAAGTGTCCCTCCGATCCGGAACCACTGGGCGCCGCTGCCTCCGGAGACCTGAGTGTCCACGCCGCTGTTGATCGTATTGTAGGATTCGGCCCAGGCTTCCACATAGTAGCGCCGGGCGCCATAGCCGGTGCGGGCCAGGATGGGCACGGCCGGCCGCAACTCTTCGAGAAACTGGAAGTCTAACCCGGATTGAAGTTGAAAGAACAGGCCGGAATAGGAAACGTACTGGGCCTGGAAGCGCACCTGGAAATTGATGGCGCGCAGCCCGATGGGCGTTTCCGTGTCTTTGGGATAGCCGGAGAGAGGAAAGCTGAGCCCGACTGAAGTGATCAGGTTGAGGTAACCGGACGTATATTCCTTGTATTGATTCCGGTATTTGATGAAGAGCCCGCCGTCCTGCAGGCCCCGGTTTTCTTCATCGATCCAGAGGTAAGGGATATTGGCCACCAGGGAAAGGGTGTCGGTGAACCCATGTTCGATGAAAAGGTTCAGGGATTCGGTGGTAAGGCGGCTGTCCCTTTTTTCGTCTCCGAACATATAGCTGCTGAAGGACTCGGTGCTGTATCCCAGGGCGACATCGGTAACTCCCCGCCCCGGTATGAACCCGCTAAGGGGCCCCTGAGCGGAAAGCAGTAAGGGCCCCAGCAGAAAAGCAGCAGAAAAAAAGGAGGATAATACAGGGTAAACCTTATTCATCGGCAGATTGTTTTGACAGGGGTTTTGGCCTGCATGGCTTGCAAAATAAAAGCAATTTACCGGTACGGGACGTCGTTTGGATAACAATAAGGAAGACTCCTCCAAACCCGAAAAATTAACCTATCTTTGAGGCCCAAAAAAAAGAAAAATTGGCAGACAGTTTAGTCATTATCCCTACATACAATGAAAAGGGAAATATTGTCCGGATGATCGAGACCATTTTTTCCCTGAGTAAGGCCTTTCACATACTCATTGTGGATGATGGCTCTCCTGACGGCACGGCGGCGCTGGTCCGGCAAGAACAGGAACGCTACCCCGGGCGGCTATTCCTGGTCGAGCGTAAGGGCAAGCTCGGCCTGGGCACGGCTTACATCACCGGCTTCAAGTGGGGCCTGCAGCGCGGGTACAATTACCTGTTTGAGATGGATGCCGACTTCTCTCACAACCCCAAAGACCTGATCCGCCTGTATAAGGCCTGCGCGGAAGAAGGGGCCGATGTGGCTATCGGCTCCCGCTATGTCAGAGGGGGGAAGCTGGAAAACTGGCCTTTTGACCGCATCTTCCTTTCTTTCGGGGCGTCTCTCTATGTACGGTTCATCACCTGGATGCCGGTGCACGACCCTACGGCAGGTTTTATCTGCTATCACCGGCGGGTACTTTCGGCTATCGGCCTGGATAAGATCCGTTTTGTGGGATATGCCTTTCAGATAGAAATGAAGTTTGCCGCTTATCAGCTGGGCTTCAAGCTCAGGGAGGTGCCCATCACGTTTACCGACCGGATCGAGGGGGCGTCCAAAATGTCCAAAGGTATCGTTAAGGAGGCGGTATGGGGGGTACTGCAGATGCGGCTGCGCAGCTTTTTTTCCTCGTATGCTCCGGAGGCCGCCCTTGAAGGGAATAAGGGCCCGTCTTCGCCCAAGGCTACGGCGGGTAAAAATGAAGGCCCGCCTTCGCCGAAGGCTACGGACGGGTAAAAATGAAAGGGCAAGAGAGAGCACAGCGGGTGGAGCTCCTTTTTTCTCCGGTCTATTTCCCCTGCTCATTCATCGAATGTATTAGGTCAGTTGAGCGGGGTTGTTTACATTCGTACCTGCCGAAAAAACGCACTTTCCTATGATCATTCTCAGGGTTTTTACCGAAAGTATAGCTCAGGCTTTTCAACAGCTGCGATCCAACCGGATGCGCAGCTTCCTGTCCCTGCTGGGGATCTCCATCGGTATTTTCTGCATCATTGGGGTCCTGTCGGCGGTAGATTCCCTGGAAGACAACGTGCGGGGCAGCCTGGAAAAACTGGGCAACGACATCATTTATGTGACCAAATGGCCGTGGCGGGACGCCAGCGGGGACTGGTGGGAACTCATCAAACGGCCCAATCCGGATTACGAGGACTATGCGGTGATCGATGAAAAATCCCATACTTCCGGGCTGGCCACCTTTTATGTAGTAGTAGGGTTCAAAACCGTTAAATTCGGATCCAATAGTGTGGAAGGCGCCGTACTGATCGGCAGCACCTTTGAGTTCGACGAAATGTTCCAGCTCGATTACTACAAGGGCCGCTATTTTTCCCCCAATGAGTATCACTACGGCAGCAACAAGGCCGTTATTGGGTACAGCGTGGCGGAAGAACTCTTTGCCGGCGTCGAGCCCATCGGCCGGACGATGAAGATGGCGGGCCGCAAATACGAGGTGATCGGCGTGATCGAAAAAGCAGGCGACGACCTCCTTAACCCCATGGATTTCGATGACGTCATTCTGGTTTCCTATCCCAATGCCCGCAACCTGGCCAACCTAAAGTCCCGATACATTCTGGACACCACCATTGCGGTCAAGGCCGGAGAGAACGTGAGCCTGCAGCAGCTCAAGGATGAGCTTAAGATGATACTACGGGCCAAACGCCGCCTGAAACCTAAAGAAGACGATGATTTTTCCCTCAACGAGCTATCTATGATATCCAGCATTTTCGACAGCTTCTTCGGTGTGCTCAATCTCATTGGGATCATTATCGGCCTGTTCGCCATGCTGGTGGGTATCGTCAGTGTGGCCAACATCATGTTCGTATCGGTCAAAGAGCGCACCAATATCATTGGTATCAAGAAAGCCCTCGGCGCCAAGCGCTTTGTCATTCTCCTCGAATTCCTGATCGAATCCATTATCCTTTGCCTGATCGGAGGTGTGGTAGGTTTAGTGCTGGTCTCCGCCATCATCAAGGTGCTCTCCAATGCCATTGAGTTCGAAATGTACCTTTCCTTCGGCAATATGGTGCTTGGCGTAATGGTTTCCGTCATAGTAGGCATCGTCTCCGGCGTCATTCCCGCTTTGCAGGCCGCCCGGATGGATCCGGTTGAGGCGATGCGGCATGGGTAGGGAAGTCAAGGCGGAAATCGAAAATCGGAAGTTTGCCAGACTGAGTGCAGCGAAGACGGGGCGGGCATGAGCGCAGAAAAAACGGCCTGCCTGGCCGAGTGTACAATCGCTACTGATATTTCCCCGAGTCCGGGTTGGCGCCTTTGGTGTGGATAATGACCACCCCATTACCTCCTTCCCGGCCGTACATGGCCTTCTCAGAAGGGCTCTTCAGCACCTCGACCGAAGCGATATCATTGATCGACACTGCGTCGGCAGCGGCAAAATAACTGCGGCCGATCCAGACGCCATCTACGATGTAGAGTGGTGGCCCGGCGCCGCGGATACTGATATTATACCCGTCGAAATATACGCCCGGCACCCGCTCGAGGTAGTCGGCAAGTGTTAAGGCGCCCGTTGCCTCTATGGTGTCCTGGCCGGCCCGGCGCTGATCATTGCCGGTTTGCCCGGCAGGCTGGGAGGTGGAGCATGAAGCCAGAATCAGGCTCAATAGAAAAAGAAGGCTGGAAAAAATATATCGTTTCATGATATTTGCGTTGTTTGATGAAAGGGCAAGCAGGCCCATTTTGCTTGCCTTTTATTAGTTACAACAAGGACGGCATCCCTCTTCCTCATTACCTCTCCCGGTTTAACGAAACTTTAGTGTTCAAGGGGGCGGAACTTCTTTTCAGGTATCAAGGTTAAGAAAAGCACAACAAAAGCAGCCTGGCATTTGCGCCGCTGCATTGGCTTTGTTATCTTTGCGGACGCCAAACGAAGGCGGAGGGTTTAAAGCCTGCCGGTTTACTACCCTTCACTGAGTTCTGGCTGGGAAATTCCGACTTCGGAGCCCGGCACTTTGTGTGCGGGATGCCCTTCGGACGTTTCCGATTTCGGTTGGACTTCGCAACGGCCCCATAGTACAAGGGATAGTATGTAGGTTTCCGGAACCTAAGATCCTGGTTCGAGTCCAGGTGGGGCTACAAAATTTATAAAGCCTTTAAAACCAATATATTATAGATTAAGCTTGGGGGGATATAAAAAACCTGTTTCGAGCTTATCCTGTGCTACTGGTTTTCAAGGCTTTATTTTTTGTGGAAAACTGTCCTCTTACTTTTTTCGCTAATTGCTATTCGATACCGGTTGGATCCCCAGTTCTTCCATCAGTTCATCCAAAGGCACCTTGCGCAGGATGGACAATTCGGCCAGGTGTTCCATACGACAGGCGTTGGCCGGTTCAATCCTCTCCGTCAAGTCCAACAGCTCCTGATATTCCGCGGGTGTCAGTTGTTCGCCCCCCCTGTTAATTCCACCTGGAAATTTGGGTTGATGCAAATAGCAAGTTAAATTTACTAACAGGAAACACGTCTTTTCGGATCAGGAAACAAGGCTGGTAATGAACCCCGGATACAACACAAAAACAATCATTCTCACCCTATGGGTAATGGCCATCGGTATACTCAGCCTCCCCGCTCAAAGCCCGGAGGGGCTGGAGTGGGAATACTTCGGCCCGGAGCAGGGGATGGGCATGGGCTTTCTCGACATCATGCAGGACCATCAGGGCTTTATATGGCTGGGCGCTACGAACGGCCTTTACCGGTACGATGGTTATCAGATCAAATCTTTCAAGAAGTACTCCAATAAGCCTTCCGGCCTGTCCAGTGATTTTATCTGGGACCTGGAGGAGGACCGGGAAGGCAATATATGGATCGCTACTTACGATGGCGGGGTGAATAAATGGAGCCGCTCTTCCGGGCGGTTCTCTCATTTTTTGCCTGAGCCGGGCAACGCCAATGGCATTAGAGGAAAGAATGTTCTGAAAGTCCTGGCCGACACAGGGGGCCTGCTCTGGATCGTTGTCAGAGATCCGGGGGGTGTTCCGGTGCTGGACCGGCTGGATCCCGCCACGGGGAAAGTAACCCACTTCAATTTCTCTCCTGATAACCCCCGCTCATTGAGCTGTGACACCCTCACCATAACGGGCCTTCAGCACATGCAGCTTCCTCCGCTTTACCTCGATCCTTCCGGGCAGGTTTGGGTGGCGACGGAGAACGGCCTGAACCTGTATCTGGGGGAGGGGAAAGGGTTCCGGCGGTTCCGGCACGAGGAAAACAACCCCAATAGCCTGAGCTACCGGAAGGTGATCGCGATTGAAGCGTCAAAGAAAGAAGAAGGCGTTTACTGGGTGCGTACGGCTTCGCCGGGCCTGAAAAAAGCCGCCCTTGACAAGTTGAATGTCAGAACGAATACCGTTGAACGGATCTCTTTTGACAATGGGACAGGAGGCAACAGCTGCCTGGGCTTTTATATCAATGAGGATAAGGGGGAGATATGGATCTCGGACCGTTCTGTGTTTCAATATCAGACAACCCCACCGTACTATGAGCAAAGGCAGGCTGTACTGGAACCGGCAAATGGGCAGTTGGCTCCAAGATTGGCGCTGTATGCTCACAGCAGTGGCAACCTGTTCTTTTTACCTGAAGCGATGAACCCGCTGGATATGATCCGGGGTGGCGAGATCCTTAAAACCTCAAATGGCTTGTATTATCTCAGCCCCGAAAAGGGCAAGCCCATTTTTTTCTCCCAAAACCCAACCAATGAAACCTTACCTTTCAAAGGAGTTAATGCTGTTTTTGAAGACCGGTCGGGGATACTCTGGATCGGCTGCCTTGGGTTTTATAAATTGAAAATTACCGGAGAGAAAACAAGCTATCAGCCGGTTTTTGAAACTTATCCCCAAACCACTGACGGTACAGATGGATTAAGGAGTACAGATATCCGGGATATCTGCGAAGAATCCCCCGCCATCTTCTGGCTGGCTACCTACGATGGGTTGAGCAGGCTGGACCGCAAAAGCAGGAAAGTCCTGAATTTTGTGAACAGCCCCGCTAACCCCAATTCCATCGGCGGCAAGCACATTTTTGCGCTCTGGCGAGACCCCCAAACCAACAAACTCTGGATCGGGCATGAAAAAGGAATCGATATTTTACACCTCGACACTTTCGATCCGGCAGAGCCTTCCTCCATCATTTTTCATCATCTCAAACCGGCGCCTTCCAGGCTGTGGGAGGAAGGGGTCAACGAAATACAGCCGGATGGCAAAGGCAACCTCTGGATCGGAACACCAAATCACGGCCTGTTATTATTTGATCCCGATAAGGAGGAGGCCCTTCAACAAATAATCTTCAGCCAACCTAATCCCGATCCGGTTCATTCCTCTTTTATCAATGTCGTATTTACCGATTCAAAAGGGCAAACCTGGGTGGCGCCGGGCATGGGCGGCCTGTGCCGGCTTCGGCCGGCAGGTGGTTCCTTTGAGTACGACTGCTTCCTCGAAGGCCTGTTCATCGTGGACTTTTTTGAGGCTTCCGATGGCCTGCTCTGGTGCGCGGCGATGAATTATGGGCTGGTCAAGTTCAACCCTGCGGATAATTCTTATGAACTGATCAATATGGAAAACCGCCTGGCGAGGAACAGCGTGCTGGGCATCGAAGAAGACAAATTGGGGCGGATCTGGTTTACTTCAATAGGATTGAGCCGGTATGACCCCCAAAATGACACCTATAAAACCTACGGCCGGGAAGCCGGCCTCATTGGATTGGACCCGGAGCGTTTTTTCTTTAAAAGCAGCTCGGGGGAAATGTTTTACTCCGCCCTGCACAGCGCCCTCCAGATCTTCACCCCGGAAAGGGTGGAAGACAACCCCATTACGCCCGGGGCGGTTTTGACGGATTTCAAACTTTTCAATGAATCACAAATAGCGGGGGAAGACAGCCCTTTGAAAGAAAACATTGAAGTAGCTTCCGAGATCCGCCTGGCGCATTACCAGCATTCCTTTTCCTTTGAGTTTGCCGGCCTGGAATACACCAACTCCAAAGAGAACCAATACCGCTATCAGTTGGTGGGCCTCGACAAGGGATGGGTCTACTCCGGCGCCTACCGGGAAGCCCGCTATAACTCCGTGCGCCCGGGTAAGTACCTCTTCCAGGTACAGGCAGCCAACAGCGACGGGGTGTGGAGTGAGGAACCGGCAACGGTTCAGGTCATCATTGATCCGCCCTGGTGGAGCCGGTGGTGGGCTTATATCTTTTTTACCGCGTTTTTCCTGGCGCCCGTCTTCCTGATCTACCGATACCAGGTCAAGCGAAAGGTCGCCCTGGCAGAGGCCAGGCGGCTGAAGGAAGTAGACCAACTGAAGACCCGCCTGTATACCAACATCACCCACGAGTTCCGGACGCCCCTCACCGTCATCCTCGGTATGGCCGAACAGATGGGCCGGCAGCCGGAGCGCTGGTTCCGGGAGGGGTTGAGTATGATCATCCGAAACGCCCAGAGCCTGCTCACCCTGGTCAACCAGATGCTGGACCTCAGAAAGATCGAGTCGGGCGTGATGCCCGTGGAAAAGAAAAGGGGGGATGTCATCAACTACCTGCGGTATGTATCCGAATCTTTCCACTCCTTTGCGGCATCGAAACGCATCGGCCTGGACTTTTTAAGCCAGCTGGAGGAACTGTACATGGATTACGATGAGGATAAGCTGCTCAAGATCCTGTCCAATTTATTGTCCAATGCCATAAAGTATACACCCGAAGAAGGCAATGTTTACGTCCTGGCGGATTGCAAAAAAGAGGATAGCAATGAGCTGCTCGAGCTCAGGGTGAAAGATACGGGCATTGGCATCCCTTCCGATAAACAGGCCAGGGTCTTCGACCGCTTCTACCAGGTGGATGATTCCGCCACCCGCCATGGGGAAGGGGCCGGCGTCGGGCTGGCGCTGACGCAGGAACTGGTAAAATTGCTGGGCGGAGCCATCTCTGTGCGGAGCGAGCCGGGAAAGGGGAGTGAATTCCTGGTGCAGTTGCCGGTTACGCGCACTGCTCCCCTTAGAGGTTCATTCGGGGAAGAAAGAGCCGCCCGCTTTGCCGGCCAGTTTGCAGTAGCGGATTCGGCCCCGTCTGCCTCTCCTGAAGAGCTGCCGCTGCCGGGCGATCGAAATGATAAACCCATCGCCCTGGTTATTGAAGATAATAAAGACGTGGTCCGCTACCTTCGGGCCTGCCTGGAAGAAGAGTACTTCCTGCTGGCCGCCTATGACGGCAAAGCCGGTGTGGATATTGCCGTTCGGGAAGTGCCGGATGTCATCATCAGCGATGTCATGATGCCGCAGATGGACGGCTTTGAAGTTACCGATACGCTCAAGAACGACGAGCGCACCAGCCATATCCCCGTCATCCTGCTCACCGCCCGGGCGACGATGGAAGACCGCATCGCCGGCCTGAAAAGGGGGGCCGACGCCTACCTGGCCAAGCCGTTCAACCGCGAAGAGCTGATGGTGCACATGGAAAAGATGATCGAACTGCGCCGCCGCCTCCAGGAGCGGTATGCCGGCCTGAACCCTGCGCCTGCCCTCCCCGGCCAACCCCTGGAGATCGAAGATGCCTTCGTTCAAAAGGTACGCGAACTGGTCGAGGCTCACCTGGATGACCCGGATTTCAGCATTGACGAAGTTTCCAAAGCTATCTTCCTCAGCCGTACCCAGGTGCACCGCAAACTGAAAGCCCTGACCGGCTTGCCTACCGGGCACTACATCCGTTCCATCCGCCTGCACCACGCCCGTCATCTCCTCCGGTCGACCAGCAAATCTGTTACCGAAATCGCCTACGAAGTCGGTTTCCAGGACTTGTCCTATTTTTCAAAGATGTTTACGGCGGAGTTCGGCAAGTCGCCTTCTGAATCGCGCGGCTGATTGCATTTTTTCGTCCTCTGCCTGCCCCATGCAACAAGAATAACATTGTAGGGGATATTATGCAACTATTTTACAAGCAGATGTAATTATAGGACAAGCAAAGCCCAATGCCATTACTTAGATTTAGGATGTGAAAGATCTCAAAAAACCAAATGTGTAGAAGGAGAGTGGGGCAGCTTAACCCACCTGCCCTGCCTCCCCCCCCAATCACTGGCCGCCATTCCCTGAAGCCCCCTTTTCGGAGCCCCCCGGAATAGAAATTAGCGCATTGTCTATGCCATCGCCCCCTGAAGCGGGGGAGCGGGCCTTTATCCTAAACAATAAACCAAAAAACACAGCCAATGAAAAAGCTAACTGTCATTCTCGCCACATTGGGAATTTTCCTGTTCATGAACAGTTGCCAGAAAGATGAACTGCAGGGGCCGGCTCCGCAACAGGAGCAGGCAATTGATGTTCAGGAACTGTCACAAAGCCTGGGCCTCGACGTTCTTGGCATTGCCAGAGAGCTGGTGTCCACCGCAGGCTGGCCCCTTGAAGTGGAGCTGGATGCCGGCGAAGTCGAAACCAGAGGGATCGGCGTGCACGGCTACTACCGGCGGGCCATTGCCGAGGACATTGCCCATTACTCGTTTACCGTGCGCCTCGGTTCCGGCCCTTACAACCGGATCGGCATCCACCGGGTGGTGAAAGAGTCGGCTCCCAACCGCCCGGTTCCCACCTCGAAAACCCTGTTCTACCAGCATGGGGATGCCAAGAACTTTGTCGGCATGATGCTGCCGGGCATCAACTCCCCGAGTACGCCGAGGGACTTCGGCATGGCCGCCTACCTGGCCAGAAACGGGGTGGACGTCTGGGGCATCGACCAGGCCTGGAACCTGGTGCCCGACGACGTGGCGGACTATTCCTTTATGGCCGACTGGGGGCTGGACAAGCAGCAGAAAGACCTGCGCCGGGCCATGGGCATCGCCCGCCTGGCCCGCTACCTGACCGGCGGGCCGAATGAGGCGATGATCCTGGCCGGCTACAGCAGTGGGGTGGCTACTGGCTTTGCAGCGCTGAACGCGGAAACACAGATCGGGCAAGGGCAGCGGAACATCAAAGGGTTCATCCCGATTGATTTGGCGATCAAAACGGATGACCAGGCGATGCTTAATACTTTTTTATCCAACTATTATTATAGCCGGGAACTTCTTGACAATGAGACCTATGAAGACTTCGTCGTGTTCAGATTGCTTGGGCAACTAGGAAAGGATGAACCGGGGGGGGATTCCCCCATATTCCCGGGCTTCACGAACCTACAGGCTGCCCTCTTCTTCGGCGCCGGGCAAATTTATGGAGAACCGCATTCCCATTTATTGGCGGGGGCCTGGGACGATAACTTACCAACCGGGTTCCAGTTCTTGACCGTCGAACAGTGGCTGGATTTCCTGGTAGCTGCTCCGCTCTACGAGCCGGTCCGATTCTACTATGATTACAGTATTATGATGACTGGTATCGAGGATTCACCCTTCGACGACCACTTTGCAGAAATTACCGTCCCGATCCTGAACCTCGGAGCTTATGGCGGTTTGGGATATCCGTCGGAATATGCGTTCTCCTTTATTGGCAGTACGGACGTGACCCATCACATCATACAGTTGTCGCCGGGCGATCAGGGCCAGCTCGATTTCGGCCATATTGATATCTTCCTTGCTAATAACGCGGAAGAGCTGGCCTGGCAGCCGTTGCTGGAGTGGATTAGTGAGCATTAAGGAACACAGTACGGCGCGACCAAAATTTTTTTGGTATGGGTTTAGCGTCGAGGTGACATCTTTTTGCCTCTGTTCCAGGCGATTAAGTTCATTACTACGGATCGGGGGGCAAAAAGGTGTCATTTCGTAAAAGCCAGCCCTTATGCCAGTAAGTGCCTGAACACAATAACCCTTGAAAAAACCATCGCCATGAAAAGAATAACCATCCCAATTGCATTCCTCCTGGCAGCACTTCTCCTGGCAATTTCCTGCCAGAAAAACGAAGTGAAGCCGGAGGCCGATGAACGGGAAGGAACCGTTGCGGGCCCCGACGGGAGGGAATACCGCTGGAAGGAAATGGCTGACGGCAGGATCTGGCTGTTGGAGAACCTTCGTTTCGATGTCCAGGGATACGAGTCCTGGTGGTATGAGAACGATGAGGCCAATGCCGGGTACGGAAGATTATACGACTGGCATACTGCCAGGGCCGCCTGTGCCGCCCTGGGAGAAGGCTGGCGGTTGCCCACCGATTGGGAGTGGTTGACCCTGATCGATGCTTATGGTGGGTTGGAAACAGCTTACGACTCCCTGCGTGAGGGCGGCAGCAGCGGTTTTGATGCGCTTCCTGGCGGGGTGCAAAGGTATTTCGATGGCTCTCTTTGGAGCTTCCTGGGGCAGTCCGGCTTCTATTGGAGCAGCACCGGTGTTCTTGAACAGGATGCATGGTATTATATCATCAGCGATAACATCATGCGATGGAACCGAGGATTTGATACACAGTGGGCCGGCATGTCCTGTCGTTGCATCAAGGGGGCAGAAGAGGAAAGGCCTGAGATGGAAGTCGATACCGTAGTATTGGCTGACGGCAAAACCTGGACGGCAAAAAACCTCGATATCGCCCCTCCTGGTTTTGAGGACTGGGCCTGGTGGTATGAAAACGACGAAGCGGCCTATGGCGCGTATGGGCGGCTGTACAACTGGCGGGCGGCAGTTGGCGCTTGTGTAGAACTGGGCGGAACGTGGAAGTTGCCCGGTGATGAAGACTGGATGTCCCTTGTCGATGCCTACGGAGGGTTTGACGCTGCTTATGGCCCCCTGATCGAGGGGGGCGGCAGTGGCTTCGGCGCCCGCTTCGGCGGACAGCGTGACCGGGATGGCAACTTCGGGCTGCTTGGGGACTTCGGCATTTACTGGAGCAGCACGGAGGGCGAACCAATGTACGAGTACGATGAAAATGCCTACACCTACCGGTTCGATGCTGTGCAGGATACGCTGGGGCGTGATTACCGTTCGGATAATAAACCCTGGGGGTATTCCTGCCGCTGCCGGAAGGATTAGGAAGGCGGGCTATACACCACCCCCGCGGTCGGCGATTCGTACAGCTCGATCTTGTGCAGCAGGGGCAGCAGGGGCTTGAGCTGTGCCCAGATCCAGGCGGCGATATGTTCGGCGGTAGGGTTTTCCAGGCCCTCGATCTCGTTGAGTACATGGTGGTCGAGCCTGCCCTCAATGGTTTTCCAGGCGGCTTTGAGGTCGGCAAAGTCCATCACCCAGCCCAGGCGGGGGTCCAGTTCCCCTTTGACGTAAAGGCGCAGGCGGTATGTGTGGCCGTGCATCCGGCGGCACTTGTGGCCTTCGGGCACGTAGGGCAGGTAGTGCGCCGCATCGAAAGTGAAATCCTTGAAAATGATCATGGCGGCAAAAATAAGGTTATCGCATCAAAGGGACAATAATGAAGATCAGATTCTCTAACCCATTTCTACTCTGAACGCCCCTCCTGATCGGAAAGCTGTTGCAAAGCGCTTTCCAGCCGCTCCAGCGCCCGGGACGCTTCCTCAAACCGCTTCTGCCCGGTAGCATTGAGATAATCGTCAAAGGCTTGCCGGGCCTGCCGGATCAATTCTTCCATAGGCCGGGTAGTGGCGGCGGCCTGCCCTTCGATGCGCTCCTCCGGAGGCGGCGCCTCTCCGAAGATGCCCTCCAGGGCCTCTTCGAAGTTCTGGGCGTAGCTGAGTTTGTCATCGTGCATGACGCAGACGAGCCGCAGCTCGGGGTAGGCGGCCGTCTCCGCCTGCAGGTAGATGGGTTCTACATAAATGATGGTATTCTCGACGGGGATGGCCAGCACATTGCCCCGGATGACCCTGGAGCCGCGCTGGTCCCACAGGGATAGCTGCCCGGAGAGGAAGCTGTTCTGGTCGATCTTGGTTTCCACCTGCTGCGGGCCGAGTATCCGCTTTTCCTTGGGGAAGCTGTAGGCCAGGAAGCGCCCGTAATTGCCCGGGTCGCACAGGCCGGCGATCCAGCCGATAGACACCTGCCGGTTCTTGGGCGTGAAGGGGAGGATGAGGGAGAATTCCGCCTCCGCAGCATCCGGTTGCTGCCACATGATGTAGTAGGGCTCTACGGGCTGCACCTGGCCGTAGTACTTTTCGGTGGCCCGTATCCAGAGGTCCTCCTGGTTGTAGAACACCTCGGGGTCGCCCATGTGGTATTTGGCGTACACCAGGCCCTGGATCATGAGATAGTCGACCGGGTAGCGGATGTGCGAAAGCAGGGCGGGAGGCATGTCCGCCCGCCTTTTCATCATGCCGGGGAATATGTCGTCCCAGACTTTGATCAGGGGGTCTTCTTCATCGAAGATGTAGAAGTCGACGCTGCCGTCAAAAGCGTTGACCACTACCTTCACCGAGTTGCGCATGTAGTTGATGCCTTCAAAGATGCGCCGGTGCTGTACCCGCAGGCTGCGCTGCTGTTCGCTTTCCTTGTACTGGATTTCCTCCCGGGTGGAGAAAGGCTCGGAATAGGGGAAGTACGATGAGGTGGTGTAGGCGTCGATCATCCAGAACAACTCGCCGTTGGCATTGACGATGTAGGGGTCGTTGTCCAGCTCCAGGAAAGGCGCCAGCTTTTGTACCCTGTCCTTTATCTGCCGGTCGAACATCAGGCGGCTCTCGGAAGTGGGGTAGGAGGAGAGCAGCAATTTGATGTCTCCCATTTTATAGGCATACACCAGCTTCCGCCAGAAATTGCTCAGCTGAACGCCGCCGGAGCCGGAATAGCTGATGTACTGGTTTTCATCCCCCTGAGGATAGTCAAATTCGGGCTCTATGCTGTTGGTGATCACGTAGCTGTCGGTAAGCTCGCCGTAGTAGATCTGCGGTTTGGTGACGGACAGTTCCTCATACTGGCTTTCGGGGGGGATGTTCTTGACCAGCAGGTTGGGCAGGCCCTCGGGGGTGAATTCCGCCACGTTGGTCAGCGCCAGGCCGTAGCCGTGGGTGTATTTGAATACTTTGTTGACGAAAGTCTGGCTCTCCGGAGGCAGGTTGGAAGGCACCATCTCCCGGGCGGAGACCATCACCTGGCGGTACTTGCCGCCGAAGGTGTAGCGGTCGATATCCACGTTGTTGAACTCGTAATACAGCCTGATCTCCTGGAATTGCTTGAGTACGGCGTCCAGCGCCCGCCAGTCCCACAGGCGTATGTTCTTGAAGATGGTCTGGTTGTTTTCCACCATCTGCCGGGTGAAGGTTTCTTCAACGGGAAACTCTTTGTCTTCCACCGTATGCAGGTTGAAGCCGTGGCGGGTGAATTCGATGTTGTTGCGGATGTATTGTTCTTCGTAGGAGATCTCATTGGGTTCAACCCGGAAGCTTTGGAAAGTGCCGGGGATCAGGCTTAAGCCTGTGAACCAGATAGCGGCGATAATGGCGGCGGCAGCCCCTATTGTATAATCTGCCCGCCCGTAGCGGTCGATGCCCAGGCGGCGGAGCAGGCCGGAAAGTATCTTCCTGCCCGCCGGGATGAACAGGATCAGGCCCATCAGGGCGGTAATGATCAAAACGATCATCAGGGTGGGCAAGATGATGGTAATGTCCGTCCAGCCGGGGCCGGAAACGGCGCCCAGCTCGGAATACATCAGGTGGAAGCGGTCCAGGTATTTACCGGCCGCCAGTATAAGCAGCAGGATGCCGCCGTTGAAAAAGAGCAACTGGTTGCTTTTGTACTCATCGATGTCATCAGCGCGGTCCAGGGCGAGGTTGTTGCCATCCCTCACCAGGATATAGCGGGCAAGGTAGGCCGTGATCAGCCCGACGATGGAAAGCGTCAGCAGGACGCTGTAGACCTCATCCAGGAAGGGAAGGGTGAAAAAATAGAAGCCGGTGTCTTTGCCCAGAATGGGGTCGGCCAGGCTCGTATTTACCTTGTGCCAGAACTGCAGGAAAACGTTCCAGTTGGCGTAACCCCACATACCACCGATCAAAACGGACAAGCCGTAGGCCGTATAGCGCAATAGCCTCTTGGTTTTGGGCAGTGCAAAGAGCAACCCGGAAATGATGCCGAATGCCAGCAGGCCTCCGGCGATCACGAATATGGTCTGCGCCAGAAAAAGGGTCCAGAAACGATCGTTGTATCCCAGGGCGTCAAACCAGAGCTTCTCGCCCCAGAAGTCGAGGAACAGGAAAAACAATATCGTAGCGGTAATGAGGGCGGCGCCGGATGCCACCCGGATCTTGTTCTTCTGCCCGAGGCTCCTGTACAGGATGAACGCTCCGATTCCGATCAGCACCAAAAAGAGTAAGGTAAACATGGATGTAGATTTTATGCTCCTAATATGCTCTTACTATTAGAAAGGCGGGGAAGGGGCAATTGTTCTCTGTATATGCTGCCCGTTCAAAGAACACCGCCGGTATCGCCGCGTTCTACCAATAGAAACCCAGGCCAGCGGTCTAGCGTTGGACAAAAGTCGGCCCGGCGTCGTTC
>CAYQKY010000025.1:0-62428 GCA_964418125.1 uncultured Phaeodactylibacter sp. | reverse complement strand
GTTACTATTCAGCATGAAGCCGTTAGTGCTGCCAGCGCAAAATTTTGTAGGCCTTTTTAGGCTGGAACCCCTTCTCGTTCCCCTTGTAAGGGGAAGGATGGCTTACAAAATTTTGCTCCCGGGGCTAAAGCATCATGATGCTGAATAGTAACTAGTAAGGGATTGCTTCCCCACCGTCCCATTCCTCATTTGTACCGGGCCGCAAAGGCCGGATCCGCCGGCATATCCTCAGCCGGATCCGGGCTTTGCGGCAAAACAACCCTCATGAAAGGATTGATATTCGATATCAAGCGCTACGCAATCCACGACGGCCCCGGCATTCGCACCACGGTTTTCCTCAAAGGCTGCCCCCTCTCCTGCTGGTGGTGCCACAACCCGGAAAGCCGCTCCCCCCGGCCGGAAAGGCTGATCAAGACGGTACGCATCGGCGAAAAGGAGTTTCAGCGCGAGGAAACCGTCGGCCGTTATTTTTCGGTAACGGAAGTGATGGCCCTTATTGAACGGGAACGCATCTTCATGGAGCAGTCCGGCGGAGGGGTCACCTTTTCCGGAGGGGAGCCTCTGATGCAGGCTGCCTTCCTGCTGGCCCTGCTCAAAGCCTGCCAGGAACAAGGAATCCATACCGCCGTCGATACCTCCGGCATTGCCTCCCGGGCGGCCTTCCGCCGGATCATCCCCTTCACCAACCTGTTCCTGTTCGACCTCAAGCACCTGGATGATGAACAGCACCGCCGCTATACCGGCGCTTCCAACCGCCTCATCCTGAAAAACCTGCAAATGATCGCCGACAGCGGAGCGGACATATGGCTGCGGGCGCCCATCATCCCCGGATACAATGATGATGAAAAGCATCTGGAGCAACTGCGCACCTTCATCCGGCAGATCCGGCGGGACAATATCCGGCAACTCAGCCTCCTGCCCTATCATCCCGTAGATGGAAAATACAGCCGCTGCGGACTAGAGTTCAAACCCGGCAAACTGGAACCGCCTTCCCGGGAGCGCATGCTCACCCTGCAACAATTCTTTGAAACCGCCGGAATAAAAACCGCCATCGGAGGGTGAGGCCGTCGGGATCCGGGATCCGTGATTCGTGATTCGTGATTCGGGATTCGGGATCCGTGATCCGTGATTCGTGATTCGTGATTCGTGATTCGTGATTCGTGATTCGTGATTCGTGATTCGTCAACCGTCAACCCATCCACCGTCAACCCGTCAAACCGTCAACCGTCCACCTTCAAACCGCAAAAAATGAACCTCAGCAATCGCGTACAACAGCTCCGAAACCAGAGCCTCAGCGCCACCGAGCACCTTTCCGCCGAGCGCGCCCGGCTGCTCACCGAATTCTACCAAAACTCTGCCAGCCGCGAGCTGTCGCCTCCGGTAAAGCGGGCCCGTGCCTTTGAATACCTGCTCCGCCACAAGCACATTTGCATTAACGAAGGCGAACTCATCGCCGGAGAGCGGGGCCCTGCGCCCAAGGCCACCCCCACCTATCCGGAGATCAACCTGCACAGCCTTCAGGACCTCGACATTCTGGATAACCGGGAGAAGGTTTCTTTCAAAGTGGACGAATCGGTGCGGCGGGCTTATGAGGAGGAGGTGATCCCTTTCTGGCAGGGCAGGGACAACCGCAGCCGCATCATGGCCGCTATGGCGCCGGAGTGGCACGAAGCCTATCAGGCCGGTATTTTCACCGAATTCCAGGAGCAGCGGGCGCCCGGGCACACGGTTTTGGGGCCAAAGATGTTCCACACCGGCTTTCTCGAACTGAAGGAAGAGATCCGGCAGGCTATGGAAAACCTCGACTGGTTTCAGGACCCCGAGGCCTACGCTAAATCGGAAGAACTCAAAGCCATGGCCATCTGCTGCGACGCCATCATCCTGTACGCCGAACGCCACGCCCGGGCGCTGGAGCAACTGGCGAAGGAAGAAAAAGACGCCGCTAGAAAGCAAGAGATCCAAAACCTGGCGTCCATCTGCCGGCGGGTTCCCGCCCGTGCCCCCCAAACCTTCCACGAGATGCTGCAACACTACTGGTTCATCCACCTGGGCGTCATCACCGAGCTCAACCCCTGGGACGCTTTCAACCCCGGCCGGCTCGATCAGCACCTCTTCCCCTTTTACCGGAAAGAGATCGAAGCGGGAAGCCTGACGAAAGAGCAGGCCTTCGAATTGCTGTGCTGCTTCTGGGTGAAGTTCAACAACCACCCGGCGCCACCCAAAATGGGGGTCACTGCCCAGGAGAGCAGCACTTACACCGACTTTTGCCTCATCAATATCGGTGGCGTGAAAGATGATGGCTCCGATGGGGTAAACGAGCTTTCTTATCTCCTGCTGGACGTCATCCGTGAAATGCGGCTCCTCCAGCCCAGCTCGATGGTGCAGGTCAGCCGGAAAAACCCGGACCGCTTTGTCCACAAGGCGCTGGACATCATCCGCACCGGCTTCGGGCAACCGTCCTGTTTCAATACCGAGGCCATTATTCAGGAATTGCTGCGCCAGGGAAAGGACATCGCCGATGCCCGGCGGGGCGGCGCATCCGGATGTGTGGAAACCGGCGCCTTCGGAACCGAGGCCTACTGGCTGACCGGCTATTTCAACCTACCGAAAATATTGGAGATCACGCTCCATAACGGCAAAGACCCGCGCACCGGAAGGCAGGTGGGGCTGCCAACCGGAAAAGCCTCTGAGTTCACCACTTTTGAAGGCTTGGTACAGGCCTTCGCGCACCAGGCCCGGCATTTCGCCGGCATCAAGATCCGGGGAAACAACCTCATCGAACAGATCTTTGCCAGCCACCTTCCGGCCCCTTTCCTTTCCCTGCTCATCGAAGACTGTATCCCGAACGGAAAGGATTACAACGCCGGGGGCGCCCGCTACAACACCAGTTACATCCAGGGCGTAGGCATGGGCAGCACCACTGATATGCTGGCCGCCATCGGGCGCCACATCTATGAGAAGGGCACCTTCACCTGGACGGAGTTGCTGGCCGCCCTGGAAGCCGATTTCCATGGCTTCGAGAACCTGCAGTACGAACTCCTCTACTGCAGCCCCAAATACGGCAACGATGACGAAAAAGCTGACCGGCATGCTACCCGGATATTCGACATTTTCCACGATGCAGTCAACGGCAGGCCCAACAGCCGGGGCGGCGCGCACCGGATCAACCTGCTTCCCACCACCGCTCATGTCTATTTCGGAAGCGTCACCGGCGCTACGCCGGACGGGCGCCGGGCGGGCATGCCCCTTTCCGAAGGCATTTCTCCGGTGCAGGGCGCCGACCGGCAGGGGCCTACCGCCGCTATCCGTTCGGCGGCCAGGCTGGACCACCTGCGCACCGGAGGGGCCCTGCTGAACCAGAAGTTCTCTCCCCGCTTCTTCGAGGAGGAGGGCAGTTACGAAAAGCTGACGGCACTCATCCGGAGTTATTTCAGCCTGGACGGGCACCACATACAGTTCAATGTGGTGAGCGCCGATACCCTGAGGGAGGCGCAGCGTCATCCGGAGCTGCACCAGGATCTTATTGTCCGGGTGGCAGGGTATAGCGACTATTTCAATGACATCGGGGAGGCCCTGCAGGAGGAGATCATCCGAAGGACGGAGCATGGGGGGGTGTGATTCGTTATTCGGGATTCGGGATTCGGGATTCGGGATTCGTTATTCGAGATTCGTTATTCGGGATTCGGGATTCGGGATTCGGGATTCGGGATTCGGGATTCGAGATTCGGGAGTGAGGGCAGGTAGATTGAGAGCGGCTTGCTGCCGGGGAGGTAACCTTTTGCTTCCCGGCAAAATAAAGTTGATGTAAAGGCTAACTGCCCATGTACTTATTTTCTAAAACTAAATTCCCTGGCCATGAAGAACTTACTGATCTTTTCCTTTTTGCTGCTGGCCTGTACGGCGCTGGAATCTCAGGTAACCTGGAAGGGAGGCGTTCCCGGCAGGGAAACCGAATGGACAGAACCCCTCAACTGGAGTACCGGGAAAGTTCCCGGCTGGCAGGATGATGTGGCCATTCCCTATGTAGGCCACGGCTTTTTCCCTGAGGTCGGTTCCGTAGCTCCCCTGATCCGGTCTTTAGAGGTGCGGGAAAGAGCAATGCTTATCATTAAGGAAGAAGGCGTACTCTCCATAGACGCAGCCGGAAAAGATGGCGAAGGGCTTTTCCTGGAAGGGCTCATCTTCAACTACGGCGCCCTGATCTTTACCGAAATGGAACTATCGCCCATTGAAGAGCAGCTCGAAAACCTGAACAACTACGGCACCTGCAGCCTGGTGGCCGATATGGGGCACATTCCCCTCCTGCCTGTGGAAAATCAGTAAAAGCATGCCGGGTAGAAAAGCCTGTGCAGGAACCATCTTTTCGGCTGTTGCAGGGATGGATTCCGCACAGGCTTTAAGTTTAGCACTCTCCCTACATCAATGACACAGATTTTCTTTAACTTGGGTTTGATTTCCTCCTTCTTTCCTGGTTTCGGGAGGGAGAGCTGCTGAATCAAGGCCAATCCCGGACCGGCGCAATAACAATAAAAATGCGATGATACCAGAAAGTTGTCATTGCCAAACAGGAGAGGCCAATCCATACCCACAACCTGTATTATGAAGAACTTTATCCCTTTGATCACCACCCTATTATTGAGCACAACCATTTTCGGGCAACAACCAAGCCTGACCGTACCCGTTGGCCACACCAGTTACCTCAATTATTTTGCCATCTCCCCCGACGGGCGGCACATCCTGACGGCCAGTTCAGACGGCACCACCCGCCTTTGGGACCACGACGGCCACCTGGCCGCTACGCTTAAAGAATCGGAAAGCAACGAAGTGCTGGCCGTCGATTTCTCCGCCGACGGCCAGCACCTGCTTACCTGCGGGCTGGGTGGAGTAAAACTATGGAACCTTTCCGGTGAGCAGATCCTGGAGTTCAACGGCAGTAATAACAGCAACCATGCGATCTTCTCGCCCGATGGAAAACGCGTGGCCGCCGGCAGCACCAACGGGGTGATCACCGTCTGGGATATAGAGGGTAAGCGCCTTTGGCGAAACCGGCCCTTCAGCGCAACGGTGATGGAACTGGCCTTCTCTCCCGATGGCCAATACCTGGCGGCCATTCAGCAGGATTTCGAAAAAGGGATCGTCGGCATCTGGGACAGCCAGAACCGGAAAACGGCAGATATCCTGACGGATGAAAGCATCACCAGCCTGGTATTCTCTCCCGAAAGCGACGCCCTGCTGACCGGAAGCATCAACGGCAGGATCTCCGTATGGAAGCCGGACGGAGCCCCGGTTAAGGATTTTCTTCTTCATTATTACGAGATCAAGAGCCTGGATGCCTGCCCCGGGCGGGGTTACCTCTCCGCCAGTAACGACGGGACGGCGTTGCTTTTCAACCTGGAAGAAGAAAAGTTGCAGGAATTCCAGCACAATGCCGCCGTTCGCCTGGTCAAATTCTCTCATGACGGACAAGAGATCCTTTCCTTCAGCGATGAATCGGAAGCCATCCTTTTCTGGGACTTACAGGGCAACGTCCGGCACCGCCTCAACGGATACGGAGCCGATATCTTGTCTATCGCCCTCCATCCCAACGGCGCTCAACTGCTGGCAGGCACTTCCAACGGCGCCCGCATCTGGGACCTCACCGGGAGAGACATCCTGCACGGCCTGCCCCACCATACCCGGATCGACGAAGTGGCCTACAGCCCGGATGGAAGCCGCATGTACACCGCCGGTTGGGACGGCCGGCTGGACGTTTTCTACAACAAGGACAGCCTGATGCAAAGCTCCAATACCAAGGGGCTGGAAGCCGTCTCCCTGTCTGTATCCCGCGACGGCCGCTACGTGCTCACCACTAACGGCGACAGCCGGGCCATGCTGTGGGATAGCCTGGGCAACGAGATCCGTGAAATAGCCGCTAAAGATTACCGCTCCGCCGCCGCCGACTTTTCACCCACCGGAGACACCATCCTATCCGCTTCGGAACTGCTCGACGCCCGCCTCTGGAATACGCAGAACGGAGAGCTGATCAAGGAACTGCCCCACAATACCGGCGTGGAGGCAGCCCTCATCTCCCCGAACGGGAAGTACTTCTTCACGCGCAGCAAGGATGACACGATACGGTTATGGGATGCACAGGGCGAACTGCTATGGAAAGACGGCGGATGGGAACTGTTCGAGGGGCGGGCCAGCTTCACTTCCGACAGCAGGCTCCTGGCCATTCCCAATGGCAGGAACATTATTCTGATGACCCCGGAAAAAGAGGCCATCGATACCCTTACCGGCCACCGCGGCGTGGTCAATACGGCTGTTTTTTCCACGGACGGGCACCTGGTTTTCAGCGGAAGCAAGGACGGGATGGTAAAGGTTTGGGACAGGCAGAGCGGACAGGAGATCGCCAGCCTTATTCAACTGGGCACCAACGACTGGGCCGTCACCTCCCCTTCCGGCCTGTTCGACGCCTCCCCGGGCGCCATGCGCCTGATGTATTACAGCATCGACAATGAGATCGTTTCCCTGAGCCAGCTCGATGAGCGATACTATTCCCCCGGCCTGCTCGCTACCCTGATGGGTTATAACGATGCTACTTTGCGGGATGTCAGCAAATTTGACTCCGTTCAGTTGTACCCGGAAGTGAACCTGAAGATATCCGGCGATGAATTGCAGATACAACTCAGGGAACGCAACGGGGGTATCGGCAAATTCAGCGTCCTGGTCAATAATAAAGAGGTGTACTTCAGTGCAAATGAGGACAAGCAAACCGACATCCGGCTCAGCCTGAAGGAGTATGCAAAATATTATAAACCCGGCCCCGACAACTCCGTAGCCGTACAGGTTTACAACGAGGCCGGCTGGCTGAAAAGCAGCCCCGTGCGCATCAATTACGCCCCGGATTATGTTGGAAGCCGTGGAGGGGGTGAGGATGAAACTGCCCCCGGCCTTACTTTCCAGGCCGTTCGGGATGCCGAACTCTACGCCGTGTGTATTGGCACTTCCGACTATGATGGAGAAAAGCTGGACCTGCTTTACCCGGATAAAGATGCCGAAGCCATGCAACAGGCGCTACAGGCAGCGGGAGGCGCCCTTTTCGGTGCAACGGCGGTTCACACGTACCTGCTGAATACCCGTAAAGGAGACGGGCGGCAGCTATCCACCAAGGAAAATATCGAGGCAACGCTCCGGGAGATTTCCGGGAAAGCCCTGTCTACGGATATCATCCTGGTTTACTTTTCAGGGCACGGCGTGGCCTACTCCCCTCCCGGCGGAGAATCGCAGTTTTATTATCTGACCGGCGCCATCGGCAGCGAGGACCTCAGCGACCCGGAAATACGGAAGAACGGCGCAGTATCCACGGCCGAACTCACCGAGTGGGTCAAGGAGATCGCCGCCCTCAAGCAGATCCTGATCTTCGACGCCTGCAACTCAGGGAAAGTGCTGGAAGACCTGGGTACAGCCCAGAAAGACCTGAATGCCGGCCAGATCCTCGCCCTGGAGCGCATGAAAGACCGCACCGGCATGTTCGTCCTTTCCGGCAGCGCCGCCGACAAGTCGAGCTATGAAGCCAGCCGTTACGGCCAGGGCCTGCTCACCTTCAGCCTGCTGCAGGGCATGGAGTACGTCGCCCGCGCCAGCAACGGCTACGTCGACGTCAGCCGCCTCTTCCACTACTCCCTGGACAAGGTGCCGGAACTGGCAGAAGGCATCGGCGGCATGCAGACACCCCGCATGGCGCCGCCCGAAGGAGGACAGAGCTTCTACATCGGCATCATCAACGACACGGTTTCCATACCCATCGCCCAGGAAAAACCCGTCTTCGTCCGCCCGGAGATCAGAGACGACGAAATGTTCTGGGAAGACCCCCTGGGGCTGGAAAATGAAATGGCGGGATATTTCCGGAACGAATCCGCTAAAGGCGTGGGTTCCAGCCTGGCCTATTTCGACCTGCCCAAATACCGGAACAGCTACAAGATCGTTGCCCGTTACAAAGAGCAGGGCGATGACGTAGTGCTGAACGGAGCGGTCACCCGCCTGGGCGGCGATAAGCCGGAGCTTATCGGCAAGTTGAACTGGGAAGGCCCTAAGTCCAGAATGCAGGCCCTGGTGCCGGAGGTGATCAGTCAGGCTTACAGGTTGCTGGCGGGGAAGGAATGAGGGAATGATTCGGTCATTCATTCCTTCATTCTCTACTTGGTATTCTCATACACCCCCCACTTCCGGACCGTCCTGTCGGGCCCGAGGAAAAAGAGAATATTTTTGTACTTCATGATCTCGCCGTTGGTGCTCAGCAGGGTGAGGTTCGGCTCGCCGTACTCGGCGACGACCTTATCCCGGCTGTCCCCGATTTTAATGCCTTTCCGGGTTTCTCCGGCGAAGTTATTACCGGTGACCTGATACAGATAATACACACCCCGGCTGGATTCCAGTTTGGATTCCAGGATCATTACTTTTGAGTTATCGGGATTTTCCTGAAGTGCGAATCCATAAAAATTGACTTTGGGGTTCAACCGCAGCGCTACTTTTTGCTTGCCCTTCGGCTGACGGGTAAAGTTGAGCAGGTCCACGTCGTCGATATCCTCCGTTTGGCCGAAAGAAAAGCTCATAACTTCCTCTTCTCCCCCGGCGTTTTCTCCGTTTAATACCTTCCGGTTGTAAGCACCGAGGGAATTGCCCAGGGCGGCGGCGTCATCGAAGTGTTTGCCTGCTTCCTGGAAGTTGCCCTTGCGGCCGGCGATAATGCCCAGCAGCACTTCTACACTGCCCGCCATGTGCTTGTTCGCTGCACCGGCCTTGGCCAGGGCCTCCGTTCCCGCATAAAAAAGGGCGCGATCGTAATCTTCAAGCAAGGTGAGAGCGCAGGCCTTGTTGAGGTAAGCAGGAGCATAGCCGGCATCCAGCCCGATGGCATGATCAAAATACCGGACCGCCTTGCGCAGGAGCTCTTCCCGTTTTTCCGCAAAGCCACTGCCGCGGGCACTCTTGAATTCCAGCTCCAGCTGCAGTGGAAAGCGGTACTTCAGTTCGCTCTCCCTGAAATACATCAGGGCTTCGTAAGTAGCCATTACCCCCAGGTTGTTGTAGAGCTCCCTGCTTTGGTAGTCTTCAAGGATATACTCATACAGGGCCTGGGCCACCTGATATTCCTCTTCGGCCTGGGCCGTGATGGCCATCAGGTTGGCTATGTCGAAAACATCGGCCAGTTCCTCAACTTTCGCAGCGGAACTGCGCGCCATGGAACGGCGGTCGGACAGGCTGGGGTACCCGTCGATGTTTTCATCCAGCCCGTATTTCTGATACAAGGCGGCCAAAAACTCATCATTCTTATTGAAGACCTCAAATCCTGCCGAGTAAGCCAGGAAACCTCCCAGATAATCGGCCTGCGTCTCATTGATGATCTTGGTGCTGAGCCTGCCGAGGGTTTCGCCGATCTCCAGCCCGGTGAAGGAGTTGGAGAACTTGCTCGTCCAGCCATGTTTTTCGTAGAAATGGATCAGCTCGTGAGCCAGCAGGGTAGCCAGGGCATTGAGGGAATCGGCGCCAAATTGAGTGCAGACGTCATAGGCTTTTTCCTCCAGGAGGATACGGTTTTCGGGATAAATGATCTTGGCCCCATTGGCCTCCGTGCCAACCAGTTCAAAGGTAGGTGGATTGAAACGGTTATCCCCCCGGGCATTGACCAGGACGTCATAGACGCGCTGGGCCACTTCCTGCTTGTAGGCATTGGGAAGCACACTGGGGTCGTCACTGCCTAAAGGCTGGAAGACAAGGGCGTCGCTCTGGGCGGAGGCCAGTAAAGTGGTTAACAGAAAGAAGGCCAGGCAATATGGCCGGATCAGTAATGCGTTCATCAGTTAAGGATTTTAGTGTAAATTAGCGTTTACAGGGGTAACCCCTTGATTCCTGGACAAATATATTGTTGGAAATGTGCAAAGGCTTCGGCGGGAATCAGGCTGTGAGGCCCTTTTTCCAAACACCCAAAAGACAAAATGTATGGCGCGGCTTTTTCATAAATATAGAAGCAATTTCGGTATCTCTATTTATCCATTTGGCAAAAAGTTACCTTATATGAGGTTTTCTCTCCTGTTGTTCCTGTCCCTTCTGGCCCTGCGCAGCCCGGCCCAGATCGGGGCCATGGCCAATAAAGGCACTACCCGCGCCGTTATTGTGGGCATCTCCGAATATGAGGACCAGCGTATTCCCCGGCTGTATTTTGCCCATCGCGATGCCCAGGCCATGGCCGAATTCCTGTTGTCCGAGGCCGGCGGCAGCGTAAAGCCGGAGAACATAAAACTGCTGGCCAATGAAAAGGCCACCCGCGGGGAGATCACCACTGCCTTTTACTGGCTTGTCGGCGAAAGCAAGGCGGGAGACCGGGCGGTCATTTACTTTTCCGGCCACGGTGACATGGAAAACAAGATCATGATGGATCAGGGCTACCTCCTTGCCCACGACGCCAAAGCTTCCAACTATATGGGAAGCGGCACCTTGCCGGTAGACATGCTCCAGAAAGTCATACAAACCCTCAGTTTGAAGCTCGATGTCGAGGTCATTTTGATCACCGATGCCTGCCGGGCCGGCAAACTGGCGGGTAGCGAATCGGGAGGGGTAATAGCCACCAACCAGGGGCTGGCCCAGCAATTCGCCAATGAGATCAAGATCCTTTCCTGCGAACCAGACCAGGCCTCCCTGGAAAGCGAAGACTGGGGCGGCGGCCGCGGCCTGTTCTCCTACTTCCTCATCGACGGCCTCAAAGGGCTGGCCGACCGCAACCAGGACCTGAAGATAGAGCTGCGCGAGATCAGCCGTTTCCTTGAGGACGAAGTATCCAGCCGGGCAGAACAATACCCGATGGCGATCGGCTCGGGTGGCGCCGAGCTCTTCAGAGTTTATGAAGATACGCTACTGGCTGTGCAGGAGCGGAAACTGCTGGCCCGGGAGGCCATTGCTTCCGCCAATGCCCGCGGGGCCATGCCGGGGGATACCGTGGTACACCCTCTCTTCCGGAAGTTCCAGCAGGCGATGGCTGCCGGCCACCTTCTCCATCCGGAAGAAGGTTCTGCCTACCAGTTGTTTCAGCAGATGCAGCAAGAGGAAGCGCTGCAGCACCTGCTGAGCGCCCAGCGCCTCAACCTGGCCGCCGCCCTGCAGGACGACGCCCAGCAGGCCATCAATGCCTACCTCGAAGCCAGCCCCGAAGAAATGGCCCGCCGCTGGCGCTATGACGAAAGTTACCGGCACTACCCCGAATACCTCGACAAGGCGGCAGAACTGGTCGGCCCCGGGAATTTCCTGTATGATGACCTCAAGGCCCGGCAGTCCTATTTCGAAGGGCTCGCCCTGCGCCTGCAGGGGGAAACCATGCCCGACAAAGACTCCATCATGCAGCTGGCCATACAAAAACAGGAACGGGCTCTTGGCATGGATTCTCTGTCCGCCCATGTTTATAACGAACTCGGCCTGGTTTATCTGAGGCTGGAGGATTACAACCAGGCGCTGGCCTTCTTCGAGCAGGCACACGAACTGTCGCCCGGCTGGGTGGTCCCGGTGGGCAACATCGGCGCCGTTCAATTGGAAATGGAAAGATACCCCGAAGCCGCCGCCACTTCCGAGCAGGCGCTGGATCTCCGGGAAGACTATGTGCCCCCACGCTGCAACCTGGCGAAGATCGCCTACATCCAGGGAGATTATCAGCGAACGGCCGAACTGGCGCTAACTGCCATCGGGTTCGACAGCAGTTTCACGACCGCCTACCATTTACTGGGGTCCGCCCGGGAAAAGCTGGATCAACCTGCTTTGGCAAAAACTGCTTATCTGAAAGCCTTGCAGCTTGAACCGGAAAATTCGCTGGTGAACAACAGCCTGGGGTATCTGGCACTGACAGATGGGCAGTACGAAGAGGCTGTAGGTTACTACCAGGCGGCAGTAAGGTCTCATCCCTATTTTGCCAATGCTCACTACAACCTCGGCTGGGCCTACCTCTCAGAGTTAAATGACTTTCCGAAGGCCGAAGAGCACTTCCGGCAGTACGTCAAACTGAAACCGGCAGACATGGAAGGGTTGGTGTTGCTGGCCTGCGCCCTTTCCCGGCAGAATAAGCAGGAAGAGGCGCTGCAATGGCTGGAGCAGGCGCTGGAAGGAGGCTTCGACGCCTTCAATGACCTGCGGTCCACCCCCTTTCTCGAGAACCTGCAGGCCGGCCCGCGTTTTGTGGAGTTATTGAACAGATTTGAAAAGTAAAGATCCGGAATAAAACGGATAAGCCTTTCCTAATAAATGTTTAAAAAGAACACGGATGACGCTGATCAGGCGGGTCTCCACGGATCGGCTACGGCAAACGGCCAATCCGCGAAAATCCAGTAGATCCGTGTCATCCGTGTTCTATCATACCTGGACCAAACCGCTGGAATGGCCCATATTGTTCTCCAGATGGAGAAAATTCGTCATTCGTCCCGCTGCCGCCTTCTGACGAAAGCTTTATGCATCTCCTCCGGCAGGCCGCCTTCGCCCTCCATCCTGGCGGCTGCCTCATAAGCTTCATCGGCAGCGTAATAAAATTCGGCATCCTCCAGATAGGCCGCCTCCATCAGTTTTTTCATGAGGGGGTCCGCCTGCTGATAGGCTTCTTCTTCCTGAAGCGCTTTCATCACTTCAGCCTTTTCTGCTTCATCGACAATAGAAAAATAGAACTTATTGGAAGAGGCGCCGTTTTCACCCGGCTGGGTGACTCTCCAGGTATAGGCCATCCCGGCCGTGAGCCCTTGTTCGGAGGGGTTAACCGTATGCTGTTTCTTCCCTACAGTAGCGGAATAGAGCGTTTTGCCGCTTTCATCCTCTATGGTGAAGGCATACTCCGAAAATTCTTCCTTGCTCTGCCAGCGGAAAGTCAATGGCTGGCCGGCGGTGGTTTTACCGATAGGGGTTTGGCTGATGATGTCGAATTTCTTGTTGCCCCATCCGGAACTGACAGCCATAGTATCACTACCCTTTGAACCGCCTATGGCAGCCATCAGCCGGTCGTTGAAGACATTCGAAAAGCCCATAGGGGCATACCGCAGTTCGTCCTCAAACAGTTCGGCAACAGCATAATTCCCCTTGCCCTCCAGTTCTTTGAACGTTCCGTTGCAATACAAGCGGGCCTTCGACTTGCCCCGCAGTTTCAGCACCCCTCCCGGATCCAGGGACTTGGTGGCTTCCACTTTAGAAAAACGGGCGCCCTGCTCCGGGGCATATTTGACTTTTTTGTGCGTCTTGGTCAGCAGTATGGGAACATCCACCTGAGCCTGCAGGCCAATACTCAGCAGAAAGCATCCTACAAATAACATGATCCGATTGCTCATAGTAATTTTTCTTTTGGGTTAAGGGAATACCGGCAGACATCCGCTGCCGGTGGATTGTTTGAACGCTGAAAATCTGTTTACCACCTCAAATTAGCAAAATCTTTAACAGCCGCCAAAGTGGCGCCCAATCTTATTCTTCCAGTTGTTCCCGAAAGAGTATCCACTCATTAACATGCCCATCCTGGCCGAAGCGGAATATAATGTGCTCTTCAGGATAGGCCAGGTAAGCCCCCTGCCGGCTTCCTACCGTCCGGGAAGGGGTGGTGTACTTTTCCCGTACTTCATCCAGGGAGCTGCCCCGGCGTATGCTCTTCCGGGTAGCGCCTTCGTAGCCTTCGCCGGTGAGGTGAAAAACAGCATACTGCTCTCCGTTTTGAGCATAGTGCACCAGCACTTTGGAATGGCTGAAGTGCTGAAGGCCACAGAAAACGTTCCCTCCGACATCAACCTGAAGCTCCGGCTCCGGATTTTCCAGATAATTGTCCAGCAGCAGGCTGTCGATTCGTTCCACACCCCGGGCAAAGGAGAGGACGTCATCGGCCCGCCCGGGTTCTTTATTGAGAATGGAAAGATTGGCCAGGCCTGCCAGATGGCCGGCCCGGGCCAGGGGGTCAATCAGGGTTCGGGCTTCATCTTCCCGGCCTTCCACAGCGCTGATAATACCCTGCAGCACCTGCGCATCGCCGGCTTCGGTTGCCAGGCCCAGTTGTTCACTTTGCCTGCGGGCTTTGCCGGCCCAGTAGCGGGCATCCTCCGCCTGCCCCTGCAGCAGGTAAACACAGGCCTTATTGATCCAGGCGGCAGGGTACTCCTTGTCCAGGAGTTCGGCCCGTTCGAAAGCTTCCAGTGCCGCTTCCAGAAGGGCGTCCCGTTTTTCGGCATCGGCCCCGAAGCCGCGCTTGCCGGCCGAAAGGCGGGACTTCATGTCCAGTTCCATTGGCAGTACGTAAGGCATTTCTTCTTTGCTGAAATATTGCAGGGCCGCCAGAGCCCTCAATACCCCAAGGTTGTTGTACAGCTCGCGGCTCTGAAAGTCGCGCAGGATGTAGTTGTAATAACCGGAAGCCGGCTCGTAAGCTTCCACCAGGGCCAGGCAGTTGGCCAGCTCGAAGGCCAGCTGCAGTTCCCGCAGCCGTTCCATAGCGTTGCCGGCAAAAGCGACCCGGTCGGAAAGAGAGGGATAGCCGGGGATCTCCTCGGGCAGGATATAGCCTTCGTAAACTTTTGGCAGCAGTCGAGGGATGATCCCGTAGGTATGAAAGCCGGCGGAAAGCGCCAGGAACCCACCCAGGTAGTCGGACTGCGTTTCCAGCTTGAGGCCTTCCTCCAGTTTGGCCAGTTGCTCCGCAGTTTCGGTATTGGCATTGGTGCTGGAGAAGTGGCGTGTCCAGTTGTGTTTTTCGTAGTAATGGGTAAGTTCATGGGCAAGCAGGGCCGCCAGGGCGTTGAGGGAATCGGCCCCGAAAGAAGCGCAGATATCATAAGCCTTCTCTTCCAGGCCGACCTGCCCCTTTTTCGGATTCATCCAGGCGACGTAAAGCTGTCCGTCGTTCATCACCAGCTCGGGGGCCGGCATACGAAAATCCCCCCTGGCTTCCAGTAGCTTCCGGTATACCGAGCGGACAACGGCAACCTTGTATTCCGGCACGCCGGAGCCGGGCCGCTTTCCGTTTCGGTTTTGAATATAAGCAAAGATGCCGTCTTCATGGTAGCAGGAAGTTTGGAGGTTGCTGTGCGGACGGGCATCAGCCTGGGGTTCTCGCGGTGCAAAAAGCCTACCGGCGGCGCAATTGATGGGTTCATTGTCAGATGGGTTCATTGCCGGGGGGGCGCAGGAGTCCAAACAGTGGGCCCATAGGCCCATAAAGCCATTTCCCCATGAATTTCCTGTTCCGTATAGGGCAGTAAATAAGAATACCAAGGTGAGCAGTGCACGCATAAGCCACGTTTTTTGCGGTTTTTATTTGTTCAGCCCGCAAAGGGTTACCTTTTTGCTGCCTGACAAATGGACCATACATCATCATTTTTTGCAGAAAAAGGCGGGCAAAAAGAAGCGCCGGCGCCAATTAGTTTTAATTTTACTGCCAGCACCTGTTGCCCAATTTAAACACAATTCGATGAAAACCTGGTTATTCTCTATCCTTTTTGCGGGCCTCTTCTTATCTCTGGAAGGGCAGGGCCTGAAAATCTACTACGACGTACAGGCCGATACCATCAGCTTTACCCGAAATGGGCAGCCCCTTGAGAGAGTAAGGGCGCGTAAGGGAGAACCCATCACCCTTCAGATCAAAAATTACAACAACTACCTGTACAGAGCCTCGGTAAAGGAAGAAAACGAACGGGCCCGGATGGCGCCGGTGATGGGGGGCAATTTCGGCAGCTTTTTCGCCGGCCCGGGTGGCGGCGCTTCTCCCCTTTCCATGCTCTCCGGGCTTTTTGGTGCTCCCGGCGGCGGCAGCAATTTCCCATTCGGAGATTTTGGCGGCGGTTTTGACACGGGCGACGGCTTCGCCGGGTCCAGTGCAGCGGCGCAGGCTGCCAACGCCCTTTTCAAGCAATTCAGCCAAACAACACGCCTGATCCGGAACACAGAGGAGGACCTCAGGAAAGTGGGCGATGAGATGCAGCGCCTGGCGCGAGCCCAGCAGATCAAATCTATAGCTGTTTCCGAGATCGAAAAGCTGCGCTACAACCCTGCCATCCCGCCTACCGAGATCCGGCGCCTGTCTATGGAGTACCTGGAAACCATCCTCGGGCATGAGTCGGAGGTCCAGAACCTGGAACAACTTCTGGAAAAAACCAACGCCCGGGAAGAACTTTCCCAAAAGCTGGAGGAATACCAGAAGTACGCCCGGGAACTGGAAAAGTACTACGAACTGGTTACCTGGATACGGGACTCCCTGGGCCATATTGCCCTGCCTTCCGCACAGTTTGTGGAATTCCAGAATGCCATTGCCGCTTTCCAGGACTCCGGCCTGTCGCAGGCCGAGGCCTACCAGCAAACGGCGATCGAGGCGCGGCAGGCACTGGCCACCATAGAAGACAACAACCTGGAGCAGCTCATTCAACTGCGCTATATTCTGGAAGAACTCAAGGCGAATACGTTCTCCCACACCTTCCGCACCCAGGCCAAAGGAGACCTGTTAAAGCTGAAACTCAGGCTAGACCCCATAGACTCGCTCTCCATCCCGAACCTCTACGGGCAGGAGCTTTCCACACTGGAATTACCGGTCTATGGCGGATTCAAGGTCAATGCCAGCATCGGTGTCAGCTTCGGCAGCTTTTTCGAGCAGCCGCAGGGCTACTTCCTGCGCGACGGGGTGATCGTCTCGGAAGACAAAGACAGCTACCTGCCGATCATCACTTCCTTCCTCCACTTCTATCCGCAGAGTGCGGGCAATATGTCCTTCGGCGGCGCCTTTGGGCTGGGACTGTCCCTGGGCGGCGACGGCGGCGGGCAGTCCATCCATTTCCTGCTCGGCCCCAGCCTGATCCTGGGGCAGGGCGAACGAATCGCCCTCAGCGGCGGCCTCATGGGCGGCAGGGTCGACCGCCTCGGACAGGGCTATCAGGTGGGCGACAGCCTGGTCTCGGAGGCCGGAGCGCTGCCGTTGCGTTCGGTATATGAACTGGGGTTCTTTGTGGGGTTGTCGTTTAATGTGTTGTAGAGCGGCGCCTTTTTTATTCAGCTTATAGCGTAGGCGCCGAAAATTCGGCCGGGGATCATTCCGCTTCCTCCATTCGGGGGACATGCCGGCGCCTCCAAAAGTTCAGATCCACTTCCGCCGGATGCGATTCTCTCAAAGTTTTTATTTTTGAAACCAGTTCCCTGCTTTAGAGTAAGTTTGAAGGCCTCCAAACTTTCGCTTAGCCCTAATCATGCCTGAAGAAAAACCCGGAAAATGGCAAATCAACGGCCTAACAACCACATCGAAACAGAACTGAGCCGGGACCTCGGCCTGACTTCCGCCCTGGCCATCGGCATCGGCGCCCTGATCGCCCGCCGGCGGAAATATCCGGACATCATGCTTGTCAAATTCGTCGGCGACGCCCCCATCAACCACATCCTGCTGCCGACCGCCGGCGGAGAACACGCCCAGTGGGCAGAGCAATACTGCGCCACCATCGCCCGCGCCGTAGACGGCAGCGTCACCGTCTGCCGCGTAGTGCCTGAGGATGAGAGCCGGACGGACGCCGAGATCCACCGGGAACGCCTGAAACCTGCCGTGGAACGCACCTTTGAAGATGGGGGCTTCACGATCAAAAGTAAAGTCATCCACAACGATTCCATTGCCGACGGTATCATCGAGGCGGCCGGCGATTACGATGCCATCATGGTGGGGGCCACCCGGCAGAGCATTTACCCGCAGATCCTCTTCGGCAACATTCCCGAAAAGATCGCTATGGGAGCGGATAAAAACGGTCATCATGGTAAAACACCACGACCCGGTGAAAGCGCTGCTGGGGAAGGTTGTCGGAGAGTAATAATTTTTGATCTACGGCCGTCTCAATAAGCCGGGCTGGTGCATAAAAATATACTGCTGGTAAAATTCAACGCCCGGGAGAAGCTGACAGCCGCTTTTGTCCGCCGCCGGGGCAACAGGCGGATACAGGCTATCGTCTGTATCTCAATCTTTTATGAACTGATGGGCCGTTACCTGCCCCTTGTTCCGCACCAGCACCCAGTACATACCCGGGGCCCAGCTTTCCACCGGGATCTGAAGCTTTGCCGATTGGGTGGGCGCCTTATGGGCGTATACTTTCTGGCCGGCAAGGTTGAAGGCTTCAATGACGGAATCCCCTCCGGGTGCCGCCACCCATTCTACCGTGACGGAGGCATGGGCCAGCGTGGGCCGGATCGTCCAGGAGTCCTCCCCGCCTTTGATGAGGGCAGTTTCGATCCCGCTGTACTCATGGCCGCCATCGAAATCGTGCTGGCCAAGGCGGTAGTAGTTCAGGCCATTGGGAGGCATATAATGCACATAGCGGTATTCGTGGGGCTCCTGTGAGGCGCCAAAGCCATTTACCCGGCCGATCTCCCGGAAGTGCCGCCCGTCGGTGGAATGCTCGATGGAGAAATAGTCGTTGTTGGTTTCGGTGGCAGTAGCCCAGTGGAGTTCTACTTCCTTGCCGGCGGGGTGGGCGGTGAAGGTGGTGAGGGCGACGGGGAGGGCCTGGGGTACCACGAGCGTTCCATTGGAAGAATGTTCTAATCCAACTCCGTTGAGTATAAAAGGTCCACCGTTGGGAGTACCGCTGATGTTGCTTCCACTAACAATGATAAAGCTATTGCCACTGACAGGAGTATAATTACCACTTAAATTAACGTTAGCCGAAGATAGGTCGACAATTCCACCTCCAAGAATCTCGATCTGGTCATATTGGTCACAGGGAATAGTTCCGTCAATCTCAATCTGAAGGTTAACACCGGAAAGGATGACCGGATTGTTTCCGTTGTCGAAAGCCAGCGTACCGGGCGACATTCCAGGGATGAGGGTTGATCCTGGACTATGCGTGAAGTAGGCTGCGTTTACTATCCCCGCCCCTTGAAAAGAACCGTTGTTGACAAAACTCCAGCCGTCTCCCCCATGGATCAGGTTTGTGGAAGCTCCGGACAAAACCACCTCTCCATCATTGATAAAGGAAGTATTACTCCGAAAGAGGATACATTCCATGCCACCGGTTATAGCTATTGTACCCGTATTTTCATTAGTAACAACACCGCCACCCCTAAACTTGATCCCGTTATCATTAGGATCAGTTATTGTAATATCCCCGAAATTGGAAAGGCTGCCAGCAACCTCCATACCATTGGTCTTAGCAATAATAATATTAACGGTGGCATTATCATAAACAGTAACCGAAGTAGATTCGCCAATGTACAATCCGGATTTGGGTGCGCGTAAATTCGGGGCGGGCGCTACATTGATATTTAGCGTACCGTAAACGAGCAAGGCACTGGCTGCACTGATTCCAGAAAAGGTACTTGAGCCATATAAGTTGGTTGCAACCGATCCTACTGCCAGATCCAATCTGATTCCATGACTGCCATCCAGTCCACCTTCTTGTGTCGTCAAAGTTACGCCGGCATCAATCACCAAGACAGCCCCCCCGCTAAGCTGAATGGAACCGGTAACTGTGGATGAAGTAACGTGAACCGTATACCCCCCATCAATCATCATATCTATGTTATCGGCCAGGCTTATTGGAATTGTTCCGGAATCCAGGTCGAGCCAATTACCGGGATCATTCCAGTCATCCGAATTATAACCTTTCCAAAGATAGGTAGGGTTATTTGCCCACACCCCGGCTAAAAACAGCGGATTCAAAAAAACAAAACCCATCAGTAAATGCAGTAGTAGTCGTCTTTTCATGAGAAGCCAGAATTATAGTCAAAAAAATATTTTCAGCCCAGATGCCAATGAAGAGCAACCTGCCTGAAAAGCACTGCTGGTAAGTGTTTGTAAGCGTTAATACCGGCTTAGTTTAGCCGGCGTAAAGAGAAAGGTAAAATATTAACAGGCACTATGTAAAGCCGCAAAAAACAGAATAAAGAGACAAAAATAGGAATTCTCTGCCGGGGCAGCAAATGATTTATATGAATTTAAAAAATATTCTTATTTTAAATTCGGGGAACTTCCCGGATACAAATGCTTACTCAACAGTAAAACATTGGCAAAAATCGGTAAAAATGGTTTATGCCAAATTAAATATTCATTAGAATACTTATTCAATATACACCTATGCCGGCCAGGGGCCTGCACATTTTGAGCAAAGCCTCGCACATTTCGGGCTTGTTCTACTTCAACATTCTCAGTAAGCCCAGCAGAGGGATCTCTTCCCACCCCCGGCGGCGTTCCAACTCAAAGCTCAGTTCATAGAGCTGGCGCTCCAGGAGGAAAGAGTCGAGCAGGATATCCCAGTCTTCCCTGGCGGGCGGCACCAGCCCGGCTTCTCTGGCTGCGGGCAGGTAGCCATTCAGAAAGGCCGTCGTCATGCCTTCGAACCAGGCCTGCATACTGGGCAGCCAGGAGCTTTCGCCCAGGCGCCCGGGCTCCACTTCCACCTCCAGGGCGGCCAGGGCGGCGTAATGGAGAGAACTGATGAGGCTCGACAAGTCGCTCATCGGAGGTTTCTTGAGCCTCAGCTCACTGAAACTCCGGGTGCGGTCTCCCTCAAAATCGTAAAGCAGGAAGTCCTTACCGGTGAAGAGGACCTTTTCCAGTTGCAGGTCGCCGTGGATGCGTACTTTCAGGGCGTCCATCTTGTGGCTGTAAATGCGCCGCAGGCGTTCCAGTATTGCTGAGCGTTGCTCCAGCAGCAACTCCCTTCCGGGAAGCTCCCCCTGATATTTGCTCAGGCGCTGAAAGGCCAGGCGAACCTGAGACTGCCAGGCGGAATACAGCGAACGCTGAAAGTGCAGAGAGAAAGGTTCGGGCCGGAAGCTGGAATCATCGTCACCGATCAGGCCGGTATGCAGATGGGCTACCGTCTGGCCCAGCAGGCGGGCGCGGTGCAGGGCCATATCTCCGATGAACCCTTCCCATTCTTTGCTCAGCGGAGTGCCGGCCTGGGGAAGATCTTCCGGCACCTGTATCTGGCCGGAGTGCGACTGCACCTGCTCCAGGAAACGGCGCGACACATCGTAAAAATACTGCCAGGCCGTACCCTGGTTGGCCCGGTATGGCTGCAGCATGGCCAGGATATAAGGCGCCGCATTTCCCCGGTCAAACTGCAGGTGGCTGAGATAGCCCGGCACCGGCAGGCCATTACCGCCGCCGCGCCGGTTGATCTCCAGCTCGGGGTTCATGCTATCCTCAAGGCGGCGGAAGATCTTGAGAAAATACTGGTTGCCGTAGGCCAGGTTGATCGTATCACCGGAAGTTTCCACCACCCGGGCCGGCGGTACATCCTCAAACTTCTGCCAGCTGAACACATCGTTGCGCACAAAAGTGTAATGCAAGGGCGCACGGCCGCCATCCGCCAGCAGGTTGCGCAGCAGGTAGTTGCGGAAGGCCGGGCTGGCGTCCGCTTCAAAGAGGTAACCGTGTTGAGAAACGCCGGACAGCCTGGCCAGTATCTGGCCGGAAGAAGGCGCATTGGGTTGTTGCCGCGGGTCGCCCTTCCTCATGGAAACGGGCAAAAAGGCCAGCTCCGGCAAACCCTCGGTGAAAAACAGCTTCAGGATCAACAACAGGGACCGGCCTCCTTCGTAAATGACAGGCTGGGCATGTTTGACCTCCAGATGGTCCAGTTTGCGCCCGTGGAAGTTATATCCGGGGCTGCGGGACAAAAATACCGGCAGGACGCTTTTAGCCATTACTTCCGCTCCTTTGCCCATAGCGATCTGCATCCAGTCTTCGGGCACCCAGTTCAGTTCGGGAATATCCTCCTCATCTCCTCCCTGTTCCACCTCCGGCTGAAGGTCAAACCAGAAATAGCCGTAAGGGCCAAGGGTAAAGCGGTTGATACCCCGGTCCAGCTGGGGGAAGCGGGCCTGCCCAAAAACCTCCACTGGCGTATACCCCTCAAATTCCGGCAGCTCCAGGTCTACAACCTGAGAATGGCGGCTCAGGTTGGCCACCACCAGCAAGTGTTCTTCCTGGTAAGTGCGGGTAAAAGCCAGCACCTTGGAATTTTCGGGAGAGAGGAACTGTATATCGCCCCTGCCAAACGCCTGGTACCGCTTGCGTATGCTGATGATACGCCGCATCCACCACAAAAGGGAGGAGGGGTTGTTCTGTTGTACTTCTACATTGACCGTGGCGTGGTGGTATTCCGGGTCATTGATGAGAGGAAGATACAGCGAATGCGGATGAGCATTGGAAAAACCGGCGTTGCGGTCGAGGTCCCACTGCATGGGCGTACGCACCCCATCTCGGTCGCCCAGGTGTACATTATCTCCCATGCCGATCTCATCGCCGTAATAGATGACGGGAGTGCCGGGCAGAGAGAACAGCAGGCAGTTCATCAGTTCGATCTTCAGCCGGTTATTGTCCAGCAGGGGCGCCAGCCGGTGGCGGATGCCGAGGTTGATGCGCGACAGGGCGTCCTTGTTGTAGGCACGGTACATATAATCCCGTTCTTCATCGGTCACCATTTCCAGGGTCAGCTCATCGTGGTTGCGCAGGAAAATGCCCCACTGGCAGTTCTCCGGTATCTCCGGCGTCTGGTCGATGATGTCTATGATAGGATACCGGTCCTCCATCTTGATAGACATGAACATGCGGGGCATGATGGGAAAGTGGTAGTTCATCTGGCACTCATCCCCGTCGCCGAAGTATGCGGCGGAGTCTTCCGGCCACATGTTGGCCTCGGCCAGCAGCAGTACTCCTTCTTTTTTGGAATCGACATGGGCCCGTAGTTTTTTTAGAAAAGCATGGGTCTCAGGCAGGTTCTCACAGTTGGTGTCGTCCCGTTCGAACAGGTATGGAATAGCATCAAGGCGAAAGCCGTCCACTCCGATATCGATCCAGAAGTCTATGATCCTGAAGATCTCCCGCTGCACCTCCGGGGAGTCGTAGTTGAGGTCGGGCTGATGGGAATAGAAACGGTGCCAGTAGTAGGCTTCCGCTAGGGGGTCCCAGGTCCAGTTCGAGTTTTCAAAATCCTGAAAGATAATGCGGACATCCTTGTATTTTTCCGGCGTATCGCTCCATACGTAATAGTTGCGTTCTTTACTGCCCGGCGGGGCTTTACGGGCGCGTTGGAACCAGGGATGCTGGTCGGAGGTATGGTTGATGACCAGCTCGGTGATCACCCTCAGCCCGAGTTCGTGGGCCATGCTCATGAAGGCCTTAAGCTCCTCCATAGTGCCGTAGGCGGGGTTGATGCTGTAATAGTCTGAAATGTCGTAACCGCCGTCGCGCTGGGGCGAGGGATAGAAAGGGAGGAGCCAGATGGCGGTCACCCCCAGTTCTTTAAGGTAATCCAGGCGTTCGATCAGGCCATTGAAATCACCTACACCATCGGCATTACCGTCGGCAAATGCTTTGATGTGTAATTCGTAAATAATAGCGTCTTTAAACCACAAGGCATCCTGGGTTCCGGTAAGATCTTTGGTCATGCGTTGAAGAGTTAGGGATAGGGCTGCGAAAAAAATAATGAATGATCCTCAGATTAAAAAAGAAATCCGGGGTATTTGTTTACAATAAAGCCTTGCCTGCGGCCGGAAAAGCAATGGCTGCATGTTGTTTTACGGCAAAAAAGGCGGAGGGTTTCAGGTGGACGGCCGGGTGGAGAGGCGGAGGGGTGGAGAAGTGAGGGCGCTCCGAAATGCCCGGGAAGGAATGATGGAATGAAAATAATTCTATATGTATTAATTCCGGTAGAAAAGAGGGGCTTTCCGGAATATCCTCAACCATAGAGCCATTCAACAATAGCCTACCCATTGATCAGGTAATAGGTAATTACCCCACCGAAATATCCCAGGAGGGCCAGCCAGCTGATGTGTTTCAGGTACCAGATAAAATCGATCTTGAGGATACCCATGATGGCCACCCCGGCTGCGGAACCGATGATGAGTACACTGCCGCCGGTGCCTGCGCAGTAGGCCAGCAGTTCCCAGAATATGCCGTCCTGCGGATAAACGGTAAGCGGATACATACCCATGGCGCCGGCAACGAGGGGAACGTTATCGACGACCGAGGAGAGCAGCCCGATGAGGATATTGACGATGTATATGCTGCCGAAGGTTTTATCCAATACCTCCGCCAATTCCTCCAGATAGCCGGCCGTTTCCAGGGCCGCCACCGCCAGCAGGATGCCCAGGAAGAACAGTACGCTGGGGACGTCGATCCGTCGGAGAACGGCCACCACGCTCCGGTTACTCTGGTGCATGCGGTTGGTATTCAGCAGTTCGGTAACCAGCCAGAGTACCCCCAGGCCAAGCAGAATTCCCATAAATGGCGGCAGGTGAGTAATGTTTTTGAAAACGGGAACGAACAGCAGGGAGCCAACCCCGAGAAACAGAATAAGGTTCTGCTCGAAGGGCGGCACCAGGTCTTCGTCATCCGGCGTGCCGGCTGCATCGGGCCGCTCCAGGTTTCCTTTCAGCAGGAAGGAAGCGGCAGCAAGGGGAATGAGCAGGCAGACGACGCTGGGCAGGAAGACCTCTTTGACGATGTTCAGGGCAGTGACCTGCCCGCCGATCCACAGCATGATGGTCGTCACGTCCCCAATCGGCGACCAGGCGCCTCCGGCATTGGCGGCGATGATGATCATGCCGGCAAAGAACCACAGGCCTTCCTTGTCTTTGATCAGCTTGCGCAACAAGGCCGCCATGACGATAGCCGTGGTAAGGTTGTCCAGAGCCGCCGACAGAAAAAAGGTGAGAAAGCTCAGGCCCCAGAGCAACTTGACTTTATGAGTGGTCCGTACCTTTTCCGTGATTATGCTGAACCCCTCGTGGGCGTCGATCAGCTCGACAATGGTCATGGCCCCCATCAGAAAGAAGAGAATGCTGGCGATGCCGCTGAGGTGCTCCAGCAGGGAATGTTCGGCAAAGCGCTCCTCTCCCGGGCTGTACCCGGGGATTTCCAGGCCATGGCCCATACCGACGGCCAGTACCGTCCAGCATACGACGCCTGTGAGGATAGCAGAAGCCGACTTATCGATCCTGAGGGGGTGTTCCAGGGCTATAAAAAGGTAACCAATGAGAAAAAGAACAGGCATGAGCAGGTACATCGGCAAAAAAATATTTGATCCGGCAAAAAAATAGGATATATCCCTAGAGCTAATGTCGTCCACTTAAGCCAGCCAGCACGTTTCAATTGAGCAGGCAACTCGAAGGTGTCAGCTCAAAGGGCGCACGCCAAATGACAGCTTCAAGTTGTTTCTTGACTTTGCCGGCCTGCGTTAAGTTGACGATATTAATCCCTAGAGGGACCTCGAACCGGCTCAAAGTCACTCTTGTTTCCGGTATTTTTCTTAAAAAATTATGCAGGGCAAAACGCTGCCGCAGTGATACATGCCATAGCTAAACGATGACCAATATCATTGAGCGAAAAAGAGAAGTGATGTAATATTTACATGCCTCAAGCCGCCTCACTTTGTCAATCCGGGCGGCGGGGTGCCATTTACTCATCCAAATGCTCGAACTATGAAAGCAAGAAACAGATTTTCAGCTTTCGCAAAGGTGGTGGGGAGCATGCTGGCTCTGCTACTGGTGTTCATATTGAGCGCTTCCTTCCAAAACAGCCCTCCTGCCGACGGCTTCATCGAAAAGGCCTTTAAACTGGATAACTTCGCTAAAGAAACCATTGAGCTGACAGTAGAACAGCCGGGTTCCATCGTTGCTACCGCGGAGTGGGAGCCCAAAAAGGCCGAACTGGCCCTCATCCTTTTCGGGCCCGGGCAAATGAACTATTACCGCCGAAGCGATGGAAAAAGCCCTCTGGAACTGACGTATACTGTTTCGGAATTAGACACGGCCGATGGTTCCGCCTGGCGGGTTAAGCTGGTCAATCAATCCGGGGAAACCGTTGAGGGAATGATGCGCGTCCATTACCCGGCAGCAGCTCCTGCAAACGAGATCGAGGCCCTTCAATAAACCGCTGGAAAAAAAGTAAAAGATGAGGGGAGTGGAAAGCCGCTTCTATCTTTCTCTTACTACAGGCAGCCCGTCCGAAAAAACAGGGGCCCTGCCGGGTTCTTTTCCGGCAGGGCCGCTGTTTATTGCATTTCTGTTTATCCTTCAATACTCAATATCGGAAAACAGCATTGAGGCTGGCAGTAGGAACAGGCATTTCGGTACGTTCCAGGATCTGTACGGAACCACCCTGCAGCCAGGTTTGAACAGCTGCCATACCCAGCAGTTCCCGGCCATTGGAGCGGCGCTCCTCGTGTATCGTGATGGAATGATCCTCTTTATTGTATTGTCCGTAGGTGTGATAATCTTTATCGACATAAAGCACTTCTACCCGCCCGTTTATGGCAGCGGGAACGATCTCGTGAATGTCGGCAGAGGCTTTTTCCAGGCCCATCGCCTCTTCAAAGCTTAATTTATCTTCTTCCCGCAGTTTCTGGTAATAACGGCTGACGGCCCCCCAGGCCTTTTCGTGAAGTTCTGCCGGCCCTGCGCCTTCCGGGTTGCCGCTGATGTTTTCATCCAGCAGGTTATGGTAAGTGTTTACCTCCTTGTAAAGAGGTAACAGGTAGTCGACACAGGCAATGACCATGGGCGGCTTTTCATCGTAAAGCATTTCCATCAGCCCGTCATTAATCTCCTTGAAGTATTTTTTAAGGTCATCTGCCTGGTCGTCTTTACCATAACCCTGGCCGTGGAACATAGGCTCCCGGGAGGGTTGCTTACCACGCCGCGCTCCCTGGCCGCTGTGCTGCTGGAGGTGGTTTTTTACATCCGACATTTCGAAGACCTCTTTCATGTTCGCCGGCACTAGGTCATCGATCTTTACCGGGGTGATGCTGTGTTGATGGCCTTCGAAAAACCGCACCTCATTCTGGCTGAGAGCCAGGAGGAAAAAACGGCTCTGCCCGGTAAGTACAGGCAGTACGGGAGCCAGGTAAAATACCTCTCCGACGAAAGTATAGGGAGTGAAGTTTACCGGCAGCGCTTCATAGTAGAAATAGCCTTCGTCAAAGAAGAGGCAAAGGCCATCCGACAGATTGGAAAAAAAACGTTCATTTTCCACCAACTGATACCCTTCTTCAAGATAGGCCCTGGCATCTCCTTTATTCATGCCTCGCTCTTCCAGTTGCCTGGACGCTTCCTTAAGGGCATTTTTCAGCCTCAGGCGGTCTTCCTGAGCGTGGTTGGCCCGGTAGGTGGGAATGAAAATGGAAACGAGGTTGTTTCCACTCCGCTGATTTAGTTCTTTGAATTTCTTTTCGTTCAACATGTAACTTTATATTTATACCTTATTGACTCTCAATTATTTAACAGAATCGAAATAGTTGATGTTCGCAACCAGGGAAAGCGCCGCCCTGAACAGTAACCTGCTCCTGCCTGTTTTAACACTATACCTTCCTTTTCCTCATTTTTTTAAAGCAATAGCTAGGCTTCATGGAGACTGCCACCCAGAGAAAAAAAAGAAAGAAAAAATATATCGTCAACTGGCTGAAAAGCATGCGGAGAAAGCGCAACGTAAAAATCCTCTACAAAAAACACCGTCGGCGCCCTTCCAAGCCAGACAAAAATTAGCAGGGCGGCCCCGCTCTTATGTATACTTTCTTCTGCGCCTTAAAAAGATAACGCTCAGTACAAGGACTAACAGGATAAGCCCAACCCATAGCAACGGTTCCTGATACCAGGGGATCTGCTGAGCGCCCTCGAATTTCTGGTCGCTGTAAGGGCTTTCCCCATATTCCGGCGCCTGGGCGGCCAGGCCGGTTATGAACAGCAGCAGGCCAAGTATCAGGAAGTATACTTTTTGAGCCGTTTTTCCAATTTTTCTTTTCAACACTTTCATCTATCTCTCTTTAGTTAAGAATTAAGTTTCTTCAGCAATTTTTAAACGGGATACTGAATAAAACTGACAACGGACCGGGTGGGCCGTTGTCAGGCAGTTCTCATTTAGCGCTTGTCATCTCTTTGCATTTAGAATAACAGTCCGGCAGACAGGAACAGCAAATTATTTCTGCTTTGGGCGAAGTCATCGTTGAAGCTGTCGCTTAAACCCCACTCGTGATACACATCGAGGGTAATCATTCCGATGTCTGCGCCAATACCGATATTTGCCCCCCAGCCGGCCCGGTTGAATTCTACTTCTTCGTTGCCAAAGACCTGCTCATTGGATTCTGCAATGTATGTCAGATTGGGGCCCCCGTAAATACGAAGTGCATTTCGGGTATCGGCGATGAGGTCTACACCGACCAGAACCGGCACTTTCAGGCCTTTTACTTTCGTTTCGCGTTCATCGACGAGTACGTCGATGGCATCTGTTTCGTAAATACTTATGTCGTTATTCGTCTGAAAATAAAGAACGGCAGGCTCGATGTATACCTGATCGCCGAAGCGAAGGCCCACGCCCGCCTGCAGGCCGGCGGTACCATCGATCTCTTTATCTTCATAACCTTCATCATACCTCGAAAAATTCACGCCCACTGTCGGATGAATGCGCATCTGCGCCCAGCTGAGGCTGGCTATGGTTAAAAGCGCAAAAGTGGTGGTGATCAACTTTTTCATAATGATAATTTTTTATATTTTTTCGTTTGTTATCTAACGGGTTAAACTCACTCCATGTTCGTAAGGGGGGGGCGATTCCCATCTGTATCCCTTTAGCGTAACGTTTGGGGAAATGCCCGTAATTGATCGTTCCACGACCCCATCGGCTCATGGATAGGCTGCCCAACCCCTGCAAACCAGGGGCCCATAAAACCATCCGGCTGAACATACCCACCCCCGGCCTGTTCTATATCCAGTTATGAAAGTAGAATTCCAGAATATATCCGCACCACATATTCAGGATTGTTTCATGAAGGCCTACAAGGGGTTTCCGGAGCTGCACAGCCACCGCCTGGTCGTCCGGCAGCAGGCAATGCACATAACGACCATGCAGGCGCAACCCATTGTCAACCTGGCTTTCTTCAGCCGGAAAAAGCGGCACTACATCATTCGCCTGAGCGATAATATCCACCTTAAGGATCAGATCCGGGTTCACGAGTTGCCGGAAGAAGTCCTCGTCGGGTGGTTCGCCCACGAGCTGGGCCACCTGATCGATTATCTGCCCCGTACCGCCGCCAACCTGCTGAAATTCGGGATCGGTTATCTGGCCTTTCCCAATTTCCGGATCGGCGCCGAACGCAAAGCCGACATTTACGCCATAGCCCGCGGCTTTTCCGCCCCCATCATTGCCACCAAAAAATACATACTCGAAAAATCCAGCCTGCCCGGCCACTACAAAACCAGGATAGAGCGCTATTACATGTCAGCCGACGAAGTGGCGCTCATGGTACAGAAAAACGAAAAAGAAAGGGAAAAGCTCAGGATGGACAAGCTGCTGTAAAAGTTCAACACTCCACCTCCGCAAATTCCAGGAAATCCCTCATTTTTTCTTCCGGCATCACCTTGGGCACCTTCACCTGCCCCCCCTTCTTTTTATTGGCCTCCAGCCAGTTGTAGAAGACCTGGGCAGGCAGGGCCCTGAGTTTTACTCCTTTAAGTGCCTTGCGGCGGGCCACCCCGTAATTTTTGTTAAGTTCCTGAAGGATCTCGTCCAGCCGCTGTACTGCGTGTTGCTCATCCATTTCCTTATCGGTTCCCAGCACCCATTGATGATAAAATTCACCCGCTTCATCTTTGAGTGCGGCAACGGCGAATTCATTGATATGGAGGCCCAGCTCTTGTCCCAGCGTTTTCATGGCGGCGTTCATTTTTTCCTCCGAAAGCTGAGAGCCCACCACATTGAGAAAGTATTTGATGCGGCCGCTGATGACAGCCTCCATTTCCCTCAGGTTGGTGAACCTGACGGTATCGCCGATCATATAGCGCCAGGCGCCGGCCGGGGTAGACGCCAGCAAGGCGTAATCCCGGCCTTCTTCCACCTCACTGACGGTAAACACTTCAGGTTCGGGAAGCAGGTTGCCGAGGGAGTCGAAACCCCGCTCGTCAAAGGGGATGAACTCGAAGAAAATGCCGTGTTCCAGGGCCAGCTTCATGGCCATTGTCCCCGGCCGGGCGTTGTAGGCGAAGAAGCCCTCGGAAGCGAGATAGGTGTCCATATAAATAAGGGGGCGGGCCATGAGTTGCTCCATACTCTGACGGTAGGGCTCAAAAGCCACCCCACCGGAGACAAAAATACTCAGTGCCGGCCAAAGCTGATGGATGTTATCCAGGCCGTGATATCCGATGATCGTTTTCAGCATCATCTGTACCCAGGAGGGGATGCCGGCAATGGCGCCCACATCCCATTCCGGCGCTTTCCGGGCAATGGCGCGCACGCGTTCATCCCAGTCACTGATACCGGCAATTTCCAGGCCGGGCTTATAAAAGCCGCTGAACCAGGACGGGATGTTGTTGGTGCTGATGCCACTGATCTCTCCTTCCAGGTGGCCATTGGGGTGCCGGGTAAGTTTGGCCGAACTGCTCAGCATGAGAATGTCCTTTTCGAAAAGGCCGGCGGGCAGGTCGTATTTCGCCAGGCTCTCCGCCTGAGAGATGCCTACCGAGCGTATGGACTCCAGCATCTCCCGGGTAACAGGGATGCGCTTGCTTTCCTTGCCGGTAGTCCCGGAACTCAAAGCGAAGTACCGGGGTTTTCCGGGCCAGGTAATGTCCGGAGCGATCTGTTGTTGCCGCCACCACCGGCTGTTCATGGTGTCATAATCAAAGATGGGGACAGATTCCTGAAAGGCTTTTACCGGAGAATCTGCGTTCAGCAACTCTTTGAAGCGGTAATACAAACCAAAGGAGGTGGAAGATGCCTTTGACAAAAGCTTCTCCAACTGTTCGGTTTGGATTTTTTCGAAATCTTTCTTCTCAGAGGCCAGCGTATGTTTGATATCGATCGCCGACTTGACAATACTTCCAAGTATGGACATTCAAAGTAGTAGGTTGGTTCTATAGTGGAACGGGCAGGAAAGAGGCCTTGTTCGGGAGATTGCCGGCTACGCCTGAAAAATTGAGAAAAGCACGGAGTTCCAAAATAGGCACGAAAGTTGAAGCGTTGATAAAAAACCGATTAACAGGAATGTTAACAGCTTAAAAGTTCCGGGCATTTCAATCCTGAAATCCCTAAATTTGCAGGCAATCGGGTATTTTTGAAACAGATAAAGCTTTGGCCTGGATGAAAGATTTTTTCCTGAATCGCCAGATCCGCCGGATCGAAAGGGAAGCCAATGACGACTTCCTTCAGATCCTGTCTTTTGGCGCTCGTTGTTATCCGACAAAAGAGCTACATCAACTGTTGCGGGAACTCGGCCATAGAGCCCGTCGCTATGCCCACTACCGGAGCAGGCTGTTCCTGGTGGGAGGAACGGCAACCCTATGGTTCGCGCTCTGTTTTCTGTTTCAGAGCCTGGATTTCAACCTGGGCGCCTTCTTTGCCCTCGCCATGATACCGGTATCCATCCTGGCCTTTACCGGAGGCTCCATTTACCTCAACCGAAAGTTTGGCTCCGTCCGGAAAGCCCACCAGATAGAAAAGATCATCGTTGAAGAGCTGGAACGGCGGAAAAAGGATGCCTCAATCTTTTAACGGCAGGAAAAACCCCGGAAAACAGCCTGTTTCCACCCGCAGAACGAAATTTTCCGATTTTCATACCCACCAATGCTCTTTCAGGGAGCTATTATTTCAACTGTTTTTGTATCTTATTGTTATGTTCCTGCAAACGGAACAAATACGTATGTCCTTATTTTTGGGTTTAGGAGGAATAAACGTGGCTTTTCAAACCCAGATAACAGCTAGTCTATGGATCTCCAATCCCAACAACTTACAAACCTGGAAGCACCTGAACTGAAAGCACTACCCGCCTATGAAAAGATTCTCGAATCTTACGGCCTGAGCATCCTTTTGATCGATGAAGGTGGAAATATCCATTCCGCCTCCCCCCAGATAGCGGAGGGGCTGGGGTATGAACAGGCTGCTTTTCTCCGGAAACGCATCTTCGAGATCGACCCCCACCTGAGCGTCATCAGCTGGAAAAAATTGTGGAGTGAATTGAAAAAGCAGGGGCAATTCTCTCTGGAAACCAGCTACATGACCGCAGATGAAATGCTTTTGCCCGTTCGCATACGAGGGATCCGGGTGGACAGTAGCCAGCAGCCCTACTGCCTGGCCAGCGTTGAAAACCTCATGGATGCCAACCGCTACAAAGATCTCCTGAAAGCCGCCACCCGGGTGAGCAAGGTCGGCGCCTGGGAATGGAACCTCATCAATGATAAGTTGCTGGCATCTGAAGAACTCTACGTCCTGCTCGGCCTCAACGCAAAAGAAAAAAAACTCTCCGATAAAACCTTTATCCGGCGCTTTTCCAAAGAGGTTCTTCATCCCAGCGACTACAAGGAACTGAAACAGCTCATGCTTCGGGCCATACGCCAGGGGCAGGCTTTTGAAAAAGAGCTGGCGCTGCAACTCTCTCCCGGGCAGCACCGGAGAATGGTGTTCCGGGCGATACCTGTACAGTCCGAATTGCAGGCCATCCGCATTTACGGCACCATTCAGGATATTTCCTCCCTGGCAGCCAGGCATGAAGACCTCCATCTTACCCAGTTTACCCTGGATCATGCCCGGGAGATGATCTTCTGGGAGAGGGCCGACGGGTCCCTGTCTTACGCCAACATTACCGCCGCAGAAAAACTGGGCTATACCAAGGAGGAACTGCTGGGGTTATCCGTCAAAGATATCGTGTACGAGTACTCCAAGGAAGAAAGCGCCGCCACCTGGGCCACCCTTCGCCGGGAAGGGGAAACTGAACTGGAATCGACCCTCAAAACCAAAGAGGGCGCCCTCATCCCCATTTACTGCTCGATGAACTACATCCAGTTCCAGGGCCAGGAGATCAATTGTGTATTTGCCAGAGACTGGCGCAAGAAAATGGAACAGGAGAAAAAACTGAACGACGCCCTGGAAAAGATAAGGGAGCTTTCGGAGAGGTTGCAGGAAGAGAACACTCTGCTTAAAGAGGAGATCAACCTCAACTACAACTTCAATAACATCATCAGCCAGTCCCGCGATTACAAAAAAATATTGCAACAGGTCGAACAGGTTGCCGGAACGGACGCCACGGTTCTGATCGTAGGGGAAACGGGTACCGGCAAAGAACTGCTGGCCCGCGCCATTCACCAGCTCAGCAAACGGGACGACAACCCCCTGATCAAGGTCAACTGCGCCGGGCTGCCCAAAGACCTCATCGAAAGCGAACTCTTCGGCCACGAGAAAGGAGCCTTCACCGGGGCCTATCAACAGAAGAAAGGGCGTTTCGAACTGGCCCATAAAGGAACGATCTTCCTCGACGAGATCGGCGAGCTGCCCCTTGCCCTGCAATCTAAACTCCTCCGCGTCCTGCAAGAGGGCGAATTCGAAAGGGTGGGCGGCAATAAAACCATCAATGTGGACGCCCGCGTCATCGCCGCCACCAACCGTAACCTCGAGCAAATGGTCGATGAGGGAGAATTCCGGGAAGACCTCTTCTATCGGCTCAACGTTTTTCCCATCCGCAATATCCCCCTGAGAGAGCGCCGTGAAGATATCCCTCTTCTGGTACAGCATTTTGTTAAAAAATACAGCGAAAAAGCGGGGAAAACGATCAGGAAAATCTCTAAATCCAGTATCGACAAGCTCCTTAAATACGAGTTCCCCGGCAATATTCGGGAACTGGAGAATATCGTCGAGCGGGCAATCATCCTCAACAACGGCAATACCCTGAACCTGGCGGACAGCCTCCCCCAGGCCCGCCGGGAAAAAAACAAAGATGACGGCTTCTTCAAATCCTTTGAGGAAATGCAACGCGATTACATTATCACCGCTCTCAAACGCACCAACTGGCGGGTCACCGGCCCCAAAGGCGCGGCCAGGCTGCTGAAAATGAACGGCAGGACACTGGCCTCCAAGATGCGCCGCCTGGGCATCCGCCGGGAGGATTTTTTACAATGATTGAAGGAATGAGGGAATGAACATCCCCGCCCCTACTCCCGTTCTATTAGTGAACGAAAAAAAAATAAAACAACAAATTGATTATGAATTATTTAGGAATGAAGAGAAATGACGTTTCCAAAACCGTCAGCCAGCTCAACCTCTTGCTGGCCAATTACCACGTTTACTATCAGAACCTGCGCAATTTCCATTGGAATGTAAACGGAGAAAATTTCTTTGACCTCCACAATAAATTCGAAGAACTCTACGACGATGCCCGGGCCAAGATCGACGAGATCGCCGAACGCATTCTCACCCTGCGCCTGCGCCCGCTGAGCAACATGTCGGATTACATCAATACCGCCGCAATTGACGAAGCCGATGGTTTCAGCAGTGACTATGAAATGGTGGACATCATTCTTGAAAACCACAAGATCATCATAGAAAATATGCGCAATGTCATCCGCGCCGCCGACGAAGTCGGTGACGAAGGCACCATAGATATGATCGGCGGATTCCTGAGCAGCCTGGAAAAGAAAAGCTGGATGCTCGACGCATGGAGAGTCAAAAAAGAAGAGGCAGCTATGGCCTAAAGAAAAAGGAGGCAGCACTGCCTCCTTATTTTTTTTAATCTAATCACCCAGGCATGAAACTTAACCGATATACCACAGTAGCCCATGCAGTAGAAGCTCTGAAAAAGAGAGGGTATACAGCAGAATTCAAGCTGGATAAGGAAGCCAATAAAATGCGTAATATAAAAAATGATAAAAGCTATGCGCCCGAGGACATGGAAATCGTCGAATACCACCGCTTCGAAGGCACTTCCAACCCCAGTGACATGTCTATCGTATTAGCAGTGGAAGGAAAAGACCGAAGCAAGGGGATCATCATATCTCCTTACGGCATGTATGCTGATGTGAAATTGATCGAATTTATAGATAAAGTAAAGATCAAAGAACGAGAATCCTCGTCAAAATAACCCTCTGATATTCCCTTTTGCTTTTTGCATATAAAGCGCCATTCCGGATAGAAGGGCCATTCCGGCTTCCGGGATGGCCCTTTTTTATTTGTGATCTTTTCGGAAAGTGCTTTGCCAACTTAAAAGGTGTATTTATATTAATACGCCATACCGATGTTACGTCTAAGAAAATCCGGTCGAAGCATGAGCAAAATCAACATCAACCTGCAGCGTATCGCCTATCTGCTGGTGATCCTTTCCCTGGGAACCTACATTATGGTCATGGGCAAGAGCCTGGCCGTACCGATCGCTTTTTCGGCATTGTTCTCCTTCCTGCTGCTGCCGATCTGCCGAAAGATCGAAAGCTGGATACCCTACCGCCCGGGAGCCATCATTCTCTCCATGCTGATCGCCTTGCTTCCTATCCTTACCGCCATTGGGCTTTTCTCCTACCAGCTGACCACGGTGCTGCAGGATATGCCTTCCATTTCCGGGCAATTGAAAAAGGGGGTCAGCCACATTTTCAATCTGGCCGAGCGATACCTCGAAATGGATTCCACCAGCCTGGAGGAATGGTTGCGCACCAACCTGACTACCATTCTGGACGCCCCTCTGCAACTGCTAGGCGACAGCCTGACCTCCTCCACCGCCCTGGCCGCCGGGGCATTACTCACTTTGCTCTTCACCTTTTTTGCCCTACTGTACCGTACTGCATTCAAGAACTTTGCCCTTGCACAAACCCCCAAGAGCAAGAGGAAGGAAGCCTCCCATGTTCTCCACCAGGTACAGCACGTAGCTCAGGAATACCTGTACGGGTTGTTGCTGGTCATTGTCATCCTGGGGGTGCTGAACAGCCTGGGCCTCTGGGTAATTGGGATCAACTACGCTATCTTCTGGGGGTTTCTCGCCGCTTTTCTTGCCATCATTCCTTACATCGGAACTACTCTGGGCGGCATTTTCCCTTTCGTCTATGCCATAGCTACTACCTCCACGTTCTGGCAGCCGGCAGCCGTGGTCATGTTATATGCCGGCGTACAATCACTGGAGGGCAATATCATTACGCCCAAGGTGGTGGGCGACAGCGTGAGTATCAACCCCATGGCAGCTATTTTTTCGCTCTTCGCAGGAGGGATGATCTGGGGAATATCGGGGCTCATCCTGGCCCTTCCGCTCATTGCCATCATGAAAGTCCTCATGGACCACATCACTCCCCTGCAACCTATCAGCGAGCTACTGGGAAGCGGGTTATCCAAAAAAAGCGACATATTTTTCGAGAAATACGATAAAGAAGAGTATCGCTTCCTGAATTATTTCAGTGAACGGCGCCGTAAAAATTAACAACAGGAGCCATCCCGGATATTTCAGTTTCGGGATGGCTCCTGTTGTTAAAAAAGGCAAAAACCTCTCCGCTTATCCCTCCTCCAGTTCGATGCGGATGGGAATGACCACCTGTGATTTTACCGCACGGCCTTCGTACATGGCCGGTTCCCAGGACGGCATATCCAGCAGAGCGTTCCAGGCTTTGTTCTGATAGGCAATACACGGCAATGTGCCGGTGCATTGTATGCGTTCGATATTTTCCGGTTGCCCGTCTGGCCCGAGCGTCACTACTGCATACAACAGGCGCCCTTCCTCCGAAGCGGCCGGCAGCTGGCGCAGGTAGCCCAGCAAAGCTTCGTTGGAGCATTCCAGCACGCGCTCCGAGCTGATGCAGGCGGAAGTGAACAGAGGCGGACGCTCTTTTTTCACAGGGCTTACTTCCTCCTCCTCCTCCATCTCTTCAATGAGATAGCGGTAGGTATACCGGTTCGGAGAAAAGTCGATCTCGCTCCTTTCCGGCATAAAGGCCATACCCTTTGGCGGAATATTCAGATTACCGTCGGGGATGGGAATATCTTTATCTACCTCCGTCGACATCTGCGTAGTGTGGTAGCCGGGGCGGTTGTCCACCCCGTCGGCCTCATCGGCAGGTGGGGGAATGGTATCCAGCACGTTGGCCACTGGCCCCTCGGTATCCAGAGAGGCATCTTTGCTGTTGTTGGTACAGGAAAAAAGGAGTAGGCCCGCCAATACGGAAAGTAGTAGCGTTCTGAACATGATTGCGAACTTTGTAGTAATAGAAAAGAAAGGAAAGAGCGCAGCGAACGGGGAAAGAAGGGAACCAGAGCCTTCGGCTCTTTCCCTCGCTTCCGGCAAAGGCCCGCAGTATTATCTCTCGTAGCGTTCATTGATGAGCTTCTTGAGCTTCTTACGGGCGAGAAAGATCCGGCTTTTGACCGTTCCGATGGGAATGTCGAGATAGTGGGCAATCTCCTTGTATTCATAACCTCGGTAGAACATGAGGAAAGGAATGCTGTATATCTCGCCGATCTCGCCGAAAATACGGCCGTATTCCTGCATGCGGATGTTGATCTCTCCCTGATTGGGGATGGCATTTTTATTCTCAACGGCAAACAGGAAACTCTCAACCGGTTCGTTTACATTCCGGCGCAGCTTCGCCTTTCGGTACTGGTTGATGAAAGTATTGCGCATGATGGTAGAGACCCAACTCTTGAAGTTAGTCCCTACCGTAAACTTGTCGCGGTGCTTGTAGGCCCGCAGGGCCGTTTCCTGAATGAGGTCCTTTGCGTCTTCCCGGTTCTTGGTCAGCCGCAGTGCGAACGAATAAAGAATGTTTTCTAAGGCGTTGAACTCTTTGCTAAATTCTAATGTGGACATATGTGCTTTTAAATTTTCAACAATGCAAAATAGCTTTGTCAATAATTTACACGAATATAGAAGCAAAAGCCATGCCAAAGCTCAAAATCAGCACAAATACAGGAAAAACGACGATTCTATTCCTTATTTTTGATTAAATATAATTATTTTTATTAAATTTAATCAACAGCTGGTGAAAAAAACACTCAAAAACAGGGGCGAAAATCCTGAAACTACTTTCCACACCGATGAACATGCCGTCAGAAGAGCACGTTCCAAAAAGTAAAAGCCTAGTTGTGGATCAATGGTTAATTGAGGTTAAGCCTCAGGAATTTGATATGAAGGTGTTGAAATGTCGTAAACTCGCAATAGTTGCATTTCTGAAAGATGGGGTGGCCAGCGGGGATATACTTCTGTCTGTCTTCAAAAGGATCTCAGCGGAGCCGAAAACCAGAGGCGGGATCCTTATCTTCAAAGCAGATGTAGAAACCTGCAGGGAAATAGCTTCGAGATACCGCATCAGCAAAATTCCAACGACGCTTTTTTTTATAAAAGGTAAAGTGGCGGCACACTTCATTGGTGTAGTGAGCGCCCAGAAAATACTGGGCATTATTGAAACGCTGATGTGAACTCCCTTCCGGGCTGGCGTCGGGGCCCGGGCTGGTTTTACCGGGATCTTTCCCAGCTTTGTGCCTTTTCCAGTATCTTGATGGTGGCTTCGTTCAGAGTAAGCATGTGCTCGATGAGGCTGAGGAAATTGTCGATGTCGATAGCAGGGCTGCCGTTGGGCGAGCTTTCTTTTTCCTGCTGCTCTTTTTTAAACTGGTAAAAGATCTTAAATCCTTCCAGCATCTTCCGAATGCTCACCGATTTTTCCACGAATTCCTCCAGGGCTTCCTCGCCGGCCAGGCCAGAGAAGTGGAACTGTTCTTCTTTTTCCAGGCCTTCCAGGCCGGGGAGGATACCGAAGGGCTGCTGAATTTTACCGGCGCTTTCTATATCGGTGTGAATAAATTCCGCCATGTCGACATTGAAAAGCTTAGCCATTTTCAGTAGCAGGCTCAGGCGCGGCTCCACGTTCTTGCTTTCATAAGCAGCAATGTTACTCCTTTTAATCCCCAGGCGCTGAGCAAGTTCTTCCTGGCTCCACTGCCTCGATTTCCGGAGAAACCTGATATTTTTGGATAGGTAGCTGGTAAGGTCCATCTTATCACCTCCATTTATCTGTTTTTACACCCGGACAAAGAAAATTTTTCAACCTGGTGCCTAAAAATTCTAAGCCAGATTGTGAATACATACAACATTATACCTCCTGGCCCCGAACCGGGGTATAAATTTTGAGTATATAGTCAACAACTGTATCTTCTATTCGAACACCTTAGCCTTCCGGCTTGTTCATAATTATATAAAGAGAGCCAAACATGCACTTAAGTAAGGAGAAATATGCTTTTCCTTCAAAATTGAGACCGATTCCATAATCATATAAATTTTCAAAATCAAACCATTATGAAAGACAGAACCAGAGAAAGAGTTGCGCTTGGATTAGGATTACTGGCAGGCGCCGCCATTGGCCTTTTCCTCAACAGCGACAAAGGCCGTAAGATCCGCCACGATGCCGGCGAGCGCGTCAATGAACTCAGCGAAAAAGCCCGGGACGAATTCAACCACCTCAGTGACGAAGCCCGTGCGAGAGCCGAGCGGTTATCCAAGGATGTCAACCAGGCCGTTGACCGCAGCCGCGAATTTGTGTCCAGCACCAGTGAATCCATCAAAGGGAAGGCACAGTGGCTGAGAGGAGCTACGGAAGAAAAGCTCGATGTCGTCAATAAGGACTTTAAAGCCGGCGTAGACTATGCGCTCAAGAACATCAAAAAAAGGGCTAAGGAACTGCAGAAAGTAGCCAAAAGCTAATCCCAAGCCAAACCCCGGTGGCACTGGGCAGGGTTCGAGACACTGACGCCTGCCCCGTGCTTATGTTATTTCAATAATCATCTTACCCTACTCACATGAAACTACCAGATGGCCTCATGGAGTCGACGGGCGAAGCTTATGGTTACGCTAAAGCCTATATTGAACAGCAGGTCGAATACACCAAACTCGATCTTGCCGAGCGCCTCTCCATCTCCATTTCTTCTGCCATAACCGCCATTGTGGTCATACAACTCATCTTTTTCGTCCTGGGTTTTCTCTCCTTCGCTTTCGGGGTATACCTGAGCCAGCGCCTGGGGTCATACGTCCAGGGCTTCCTCATTGTCGGCGGTATTTACCTGGCTATCACCATTGCCGTTATCTTGTTTCGGCGGCCTCTGATCACCAACCCCGTCGTATCCAGGATCATCAAAATATTCTTCGAAGTCAGATGAAAGAAAACGAAATAAACGGGCTGGCAGACCTGCGCAGGCGAAAAGAAGAGCTCCGCCTGGAAATGAGGATCACCCGCATGGGGTTGTTCCAGAGCCTCCGGCAAACCAGCCGGGAAACCAAACGGGCGTTCGTCAACGGAGTTCTCATTCCTCTGGGCGTAGGAGGGCTGGCGTCTCTGGTTTTCACCAAACACCCGGAAAACGGGAAGAAACCGGATTGGTTGCTCTTTGCCGAACAGGCAGTACACACCGTCGGGCAGTTCTTTGACCCCTCCGAGGCGCAGAACGGCCAGCAGGAAAAGGAAGAGAACAGCTCATGAAGCAGAGGATAATCCACTTCTTTCGATTCTACTGGAAAGTCATCAAGAGAAGTTTTCAGCGCTTTCTCCAGGAAGACGTTTTTGCCCATGCCGCAGCCCTCGCCTACTATACTATTTTCGCCCTGCCGCCCATGCTGATGGTCATCCTGCTCACGACCACCATTTTCTATGACCGCTCCACCATGCGGCAGACCATCTTCGGGGAGATCTCCGGGCTGGTGGGCCAGGAAAGCGCACAGTCGCTTGCCCGTACACTCGACCGCATCGGCCTGTTTGAAGGCACCTGGTGGGCCTCCGCCATCAGTGTCGCTGTACTGGTTTTTACCTCGACCACCGTTTTTGTCACCATTCAGAATGCCCTCAACCGCATATTCGACGTTAAACCCAAGCCCAAAGCCAAGGGATGGCTGAAGATGCTGCGCGACCGCCTGATTTCTTTCGCCCTGTTATTGAGCATTGCTTTCATCCTCATCGTCTCCCTGGTGCTCACCGCTCTGATCAATGCCCTGGGGGATTACCTCTCTCAGTTCATTCCTAAAGTATCCATGATCCTGGCTACCATCGCCTCCGAATTATTTCCCTTCCTCATCATTACCGCCCTGTTCGGAATGATCTTCCGGTACCTGCCCGATGTACAGATCCACTGGAAAGATACGATCGTAGGGGCCCTGGTCACCTCAGTCCTGTTCCTCGTCGGTAAGTTTCTCATCAGCTTTTACATCGCCAACAGCCAGGCCGCCAACCTCTACGAAGCCGCCGGCTCGGTAATGGTTATCCTGCTGTGGGTATTCTACGCCTCTATTATTTTCCTTTTCGGCGGTGTATTCACCCGGGTATATATTGAAGAAAAACGAGGCTACATCGACCCCAACTCCTTCTCCGTACGGGTCCGCCAGAAGATTGTTGAAGAAGAGCCGGCCTCCAGCGAATGAAAACGAAGGCGGAAAGCGTAAGTGCGAAGCCGGAATGTTGCCAAGATGAGGACAAAGAGCGCCTTCAGCCCCGTCGTGGTATCACTCAGCCCTAAAAATTCCGCCTTCCGCTTTCCGCCTTCTACCTAACCACCTCCGCCACCACGAAAATACTTCCGCCCACATAGATCAGGCTTTCGGGGCCGGCATGCCGGCGCGCCGCACGCAGGGCATTGCGGACCGAAGAATAGGCACGCCCCTTTAATCCTAAGGCAGCCGCTTTCTCCCTCAGCAGCTCCGCATCGTGGCCGCGGGGAATATCCGGGCGGGCAAAATAATACTGCGCCTGATGAGGAAGATGGCGGAGGAGTTTTACCGGGTCCTTATCTTTCACCGTACCCAATACGATATGAAGCTGATCGAACGGCATCTCCTGGATGGCCTTCATCGCCAGTTCCATGCCGGCCTCGTTGTGGGCGCTGTCGCAAAGGATGGTGGGCCTTTCTCCGAGCACCTGCCACCGGCCCAGCAGGCGGGTGCGCTCCCGGAGGCGGAACAGCCCTTCCCGTAACTGCGCCTCCGAAACCCGAAACCGGGCGGGAAGCCACTCCAGGGCCTGCAGGACCGACTGCAGGTTTTTGTATTGGTAGGGGCCATGCGCGTTGAGTTGCAGGTTGTCGTACAACAGTTGCCCATCCCGATAAATATGGTAGATGGTATGTGTCAGTGTTGCCTCCTGTTGGTCGGCCCGGAAATGCTGGTCAGCAAAGGTGATGGGCGCCCCTTCGGCCGCTGCTTTCTCCAGAAAAACGGGGCGGGACTCAGCCTGCGTCTCACCGGCCACCACCGGTATCCCCGGTTTTATGATCCCCGCCTTTTCCGCAGCGATGAGCGGCAGGGTATCGCCCAGAAAGTCCATGTGATCAAAGCTGATATTAGTAATGACACTCAGCTCCGGGGTGATGATGTTGGTGGAGTCCAGCCGGCCTCCCAGGCCCACTTCAATAACTGCAATATCTACTTTCTGGCGGGCGAAATGATCGAAGGCCATTGCCACCGTGATCTCAAAAAAAGAGGGTTGAATGCTGCCGAACAAGGAGCGGCAACGCTCTACAAACTCAACGGCCTGCTTTCGGGTGATGTACTTCCCGTTGATCTTTATGCGCTCCCGGAAATCACGGTAGTGAGGAGAGGTATAAAGGCCAACGCGCCAGCCCGCCGCCTGAAGCACAGCTGCCAGCATGTGCGCTGTTGAGCCCTTGCCGTTGGTGCCGGCGATATGCAGGCTGGGGAACCGGCGTTCGGGATTGCCCAGGGCCTCGCACAGGCTTCGGATATTGTTCAGGTCTTTCTTGAACGCCGCCGGCCCGATGCGCTGAAACATAGGCAGCTGGCTGTAGAGGAAATCCAGGGTTTCCTGGTATCGGTCATTTCTGGATGGCATGGTTGTTTGCTTTTTCGGCTGATTGCCACGGCAAAGCTAGTGGTTTTGGTTGATTGGTTGATTGAGTTGATTGGCCTAAGGAACGAAACCAACCTGGTCAACTTAGAGTAACCTAATCAACCTCCCCATGGCTACGGCCTCGGAACATCCAACGGGTAAGGCGCCTCTGCCGGCCGCTGCTGATGGGTTTCCGGGATGGTGGCGGTATCCGAAGTATTGGGGGCTATTTCCGGAGTGCTGCCGGCACTCAGCAACCAGACGGGAAGGAAGGACAAAACGATCAGCAGGCACTGCACTGCAGCCCCCAGCCTCATTTTCTGCTTGTTTGATGCTTTTCCGGCCATGGGTTATTGTTTCTTTGGAGTTGCGTATATCCTTTAAACGCCCGAGCAGGGCCCCGGCCACAACCGAAAGTCACAATTCACACAAGTTTAACCCATCTGTTAAGGATATGAAAAGGCGGGACGGGGGAGCGCAGGCGCCCAATAAAAGAGGGGCGGTGGCTGCATTCAGCTCACCGCCCCTCTTTTATTGGGCAAAAAAACTCAATTGAGGCGGAAATTGAATATGATCTTTCCACACTGTTTATCTACCTGGCCGGCAGCGAACTTCCAGCGCTTGGCGCTATCGACGGCGAGCTGCTTGAGGCGGCTGGAGGTGGCGGTGGAGCCCGCCTGGGTGAATTCGGCGCTGATCACATTGCCGTTTTTATCGATACAGGCCCGAACCACGACGGTGCCCTGGTCCTGGGAATTGTCCTGTGGCTTATGAGAGCGGAGGACGCCACGGCCGCCGAAGCCTTCCACTACGCCCGAGCCGGTGGAGATACCGGTGACCCGGTCGGCATTGGGGTCGCCGCCGGGGTCGCCCTGGTTGCCGGGCTTGCCGGTTTCGCCTTTACCTTCTCCATCTCCGAACAGGCCGCCGATGGAGTTTTTGAGTTCCTGAGCTTCCCGCTCTTTAGCCTCGCGTTCAGCCCGTTCACGGGCTTCCTGTTCGCGGCGTTCCTGTGCCAGGCGTTCCTGCTCCCGGCGTTCCTGTTCGAGCTGTTCCTGGCGTTCTCTTTCCTTGCGCTCCTGTTCCTTTCGGATGGCGACCTGATTGGGGTCTTCGGTGGTGATGACCTCTTTTTTGGGCTCGGGTTCCGGCTTGGAAGGTTTTGGCTCGCTCGGAGGAGGAGTTGCTTCTTCCTGCGGCTGCACCGGCACTTCTTCGGCGGTTGCCGGTTCGGCCGGCCCTGCATTTTCACTGCCCTGCCCTTCATCGGGAAGGCCCAGGTTGACCAGGATGCCTGCCTGCCCGGGCGGAGGGTCCGGAAAAGTGAGCAAAGGCAAAAGGGCCATCATGACTAATACGACATGAATGGCCACGCTGATGATCATGCTCCGCTTCTTATTCTGTTCGTCTTCACGAGTGACGGCGGTATCGTATGCCATAACGATGCTTTTTCTTTTTAATGTTCAAATTTGGGATACTACTTAAACGCAAAACGCCCGGCTTGCATTCCTTTTTCCCCCTATTTATCAATTTCTTAACGATTTAGTTTTTTTTCTTCCGCTCCTTGGGTTTTGACTGGACCGTTAAGGGGCGGGGCAAAACCCAAAGAGCGGAAACGGCTCCATGGCCCCCGCACACTGAACACGCTCTCCGCTACACCCTCAAGTACATCGTAAATACGCCCATCCAGCAATATAGCCATATCACATAGAAACAATCCAGCGATCCTCCTCTCCTATTCCATACTCTCTGTCGACAACACCCCGTTGATCCGGTAGCGCATGGCGATATCCATTACGGCCACGACGTATTCGGTTGGAGTGCCGGGGTCCGGAGATATGGTGATGGCCGGGTTCCGGGCGCGGCGCGCCAGGCGTTCCATCTCGGATTCGAGCGCTTCGAGCGAGGTCCGCTGGTTATTGATATAGTAATTTCCGTTGAGGCTGATGCGTACATCGTCAATACGTTCGGTAGAAGGCGAGCTTGTCTTTGAGCTGCTGGGCAGCTTCAGGTTGAGCGCATTGGGCGCAACCAGCGAGGAGGTCAGCATGAAAAAGATCAGCAACAGAAAGATGATGTCCGTCAGGGAGGACATACTGAATTCGGCGCTGACTTTGCTTCTTTTCTTTAATCCCATATTTCAACTGGTTTTGGGTTCGGTAGCGATAATGGCATTGACTTTCAGCCGGTTGGCGGCTTCCATTACGTGCACCACATTATCGAAGGGGGTGCCGACCTCCGCCACTATGGTAATGGTGGCGTTCTCGCGGTTGTCGGAGGTCCGGACGGCCAGGCGAAGGGCCTGTTCCAGGTTCCGCTTGCCCACCTCATTATTGTTAACGGTGAATTTCCCGCTCTTGTCAATCGTAACCACGATCGAAGTGGAAGCCACCGTTTTGGAGTCCGACTTCGGCAGTTCGAACGGTTGGATACGCACAAAAGTCGCCGTCAGCATGAAAAAGATCAGCAACAGGAAAATGATGTCCGTCAAAGACGACATGCTGAACTCGGCGTTTACCTTACTTCTCTTCTTTAATCCCATGGAAATGAGTGAATTAATGAATGAGTGAATGAGCAAGTGGCTGCATTGGCCATTTCAGGCGCCCCAGAACAATGAGGCCATTTAACCATTCAACAATACCCTCACCCCTACGCTGTCGGCTCCTGCAGCAGGTCCATAAATTCGACTGTGGTCCTTTCCATTTTGAAGACCACTTTTTCGACGTTGGCCACCAGGACGTTATAACCGATGAAGGCCAGAATGCCGATAAACAACCCGCAGGCGGTAGTGATCAGGGCCTGATAGATACCCCCTGCCAGTACATCCGGCGTAACGTTTTGCTCGGTAGCCATGCGGTAGAAGGCCAGGATCATACCCGTAACCGTACCGAAGAAGCCGATCATGGGCGCAGCGCCGGCAATACTCGCCAGGGTGGAGAGGTTCTTTTCCAGCTTGAAGATCTCCAGGTTGCCTACATTCTCGATAGCAGCATCGATATCGCGCAGGGGTTTGCCGATGCGCTGAATGCCTTTTTCCACCATTCGGGCGACGGGGGAGTCTGTGGTCTGGCAAAGGGCTTTGGCGCCCTGAATGTTGCCCGACTGCACATTCATACGGATGTTGTTCATAAAACTCTCATCGATGCGGCCGGCCCGCTTGATGGTGAGATAACGCTCCACGAAAATGTAGAGGGCGATCACCGAAAGGACGAATAGAACCAGGACGATAATGATACCAAGGGTGCCCCCCTTGGCGATGATGTCGAAAAGGCTTTGGGTGCCAAATTCACGATCCAGGCCTTCCGTTTCCTGAAACAACAATAAAGTTTGTTGCAACATGAATGATTGGTTTTTAGTTTGTGTTCAAAATCTGAATATTGAAAAACAACGAATTTGGAAATTGCCAAATTATTAAATAGCTGACAAAAACTGCGGAGTTGCGCCATTAATTTATCAATACCAGCTTTCCGGATGGGTATGCCCCCCCCCTCGACGGCCGTTTTTCCGTTTTTAAAGGGTTAAATTAAGAATAAGCCCCGGTAATTCTGTTTTTTGGGCGAAGTTCTTATTTTTGTCACACCAGCGAAAATTCGCTGGATTTTCAGAAACGAATTCATCCCGCTGTTGTTTTGCAAAGAGCAACAAGGCCAGTTGTAGTCAATTCAAACCTAATAATCCGGATTTAATGAGCAGAAGAATCAAAAAAGTAGTGGTCCTGGGATCGGGAGTGATGGGCTCGGGCATCGCCTGCCACTTTGCCAATGCAGGGCTGGAAGTACTGATGCTGGATATCATTCCCCCCGGCCTCTCTGAAGAGGGCCGGCATAAGCCCGCCGAACGCAACCGCATAGCTTACGAAGCCCTGCAGCAAGCCATTAAGGGCAGGCCTGCCGCCCTTTACGACCAGAGCTTCGCCTCCAGAATCAGCATCGGCAACTTCGAAGACGATTTTGAAAAGATCAAAGACTATGACTGGGTCATCGAAGTGGTCGTCGAACGCCTGGATATCAAAAAGCAGATCTTTGAAAAAGTAGACCGCTACCGGGCCGAAGGCGCCCTGGTGACCTCCAACACCTCCGGCATTCCCATCCACACCATACAGGAAGGGCGGAGCGAAGATTTCCGCCGGCACTTCTGCGGCGCCCACTTTTTCAACCCTCCCCGTTATATGCGCCTGCTGGAAATCATCCCCGGCCCGGATACCGATCCGGAAGTGATCGATTTCCTGATGCACTACGGCGACAGGTACCTCGGAAAGCAAACCGTCTTGTGTAAGGATACGCCGGCCTTTATCGCCAACCGGGTAGGCGTATACGCTATGTCGAAGATCTACCAGCTCACTACCGAACTGGGAATGCGCATCGAAACCGTTGACCGCCTGACGGGCCCGGCCATCGGGCGCCCCAAAACCGGCACCTTCCGCCTGGGTGACCTCGTCGGCCACGATACGGCGGCCAATGTGATCCGCGGCATCAAACAGAACTGCCCCGACGACGAACAGGCGGCGGCTTTCGAGATTCCCGATTACCTGCAGTTCCTGCTGGACAACAAGTTCCTGGGGAATAAATCCGGCCAGGGGTTCTACAAAAAAACCAGGGAACGGGACGAGAAGGGTAAACCCATCATCCTGGCCCTCAACCTGAAAACACTGGAATACGAACCCCAGTCCCTGCCGGACCTGCCCAGCCTCAAGGCCACCAAACAGATCGACAGCCTTCCCAAACGGATAAAGGCGCTTTTCGGAGCGGAAGACCGGGGCGGCAAGCTCATCCGTAAGTCTCTCCTCGGGCTGTTCGCCTACGCCTCCAACCGCATTCCCGAGATCTCCGACACCCTGTACGCCATCGACGACGCCATGAAAGCAGGCTACGCCTGGGAACTGGGGCCCTTCGAATACTGGGACATCATCGGCGTCAAAAAGGGAATGGAGCTGGCGGAGGAAAAGGGCGAAACTGTCGCCGGATGGGTAAAGGAAATGGTGGCTGCCGGGCACGACAAATTCTACAAGCGGGAAGGAGGGCTCAGGAAATGCTACGATGTGGCCACCAAGGCATACAAAGTCGTTCCCGGCTCCAATGAGTTCATCATCCTGGATAACTACCGCGACCAGAAGCCGGTTCTGCAAAACAATGAAATGACCCTTCATGACATCGGCGACGGCGTGCTGTGCCTGGAATTTACCAGCCCGCACAATGCCATCGGCGACGGCATCCTCCGCGGTATCAACGAGTCGATACACCTGGCGGAGGAAGGCGGCTGGAAAGGCATCGTCATCGGCAATAACGCCAATCAGTTCTCGGTAGGCGCCAACCTGATGCTGATCGCCCAGTTTGCCTACAGCCAGGAATTCGATGAGCTGAACATGGCGGTCAACCTTTTCCAGCAAACCTCCATGCGCCTGCGCTATTCCGCCATTCCGGTTGTCACCGCCACGCAGGGGTATACCTTCGGCGGGGGGTGTGAGTTCCTCATGCACAGCGATGCAGCAGTATGCGCCGCCGAATCCTACATCGGGCTGGTGGAAGTGGGCGTGGGCCTCATCCCGGGCGGCGCCGGCACCAAAGAGTTCGCCCTGCGCGCCTCCGACCGTTTCTTCGAAGGAGACGTTCAGATCCCAACCCTGATCGAACAGTTCAAAACCATTGCCCTGGCCAGCGTGGGCACTTCTGCCCACGAGGCCTTCCGCTACGGCTACCTCCTGCCCGAAAGAGACCAGGTGGTCCTCAACCGAGACCGCAATATTGCCGATGCCAAAGCCAGGGCGCTGGAGTTGGCCGAGGGCTATACGCAGCCTATCCCCAGAGAAGATATTACCGTGCTCGGCCGGCAGGGCCTGGCCGCTCTCTACACGGCCGCCAACGAGCTGAGGCTGGGCAACTACGCCTCCGAACACGACATTAAGATCGCCCACAAGATCGCCTGGGTGCTCTGCGGAGGCGACCTCACCGGAGCCCAGCAGGTATCCGAACAGTACCTGCTCGACCTGGAGCGGGAGGCCTTTCTAAGCCTGGCCGGAGAGGCCAAGACCCAGGAACGCATCCAGCACATGCTCAAAACCAACAGGCCCTTGCGCAATTAATTAACGCTGCCGTTTGTGATGTGCCAACCAGAAGCCGCCTGAGCACAACAACTTAGTGTTTTTTTCGTGCCTTGGAGCCTTCGTGGCATAAACGACAGCAAAAAAGAAAAAACAACCATGGAAGCATATATCATAAAGGCCTACCGCTCGGCAGTGGGCAAAGCAAAAAAGGGAGGGTTTCGAAACTACCGCTCCGACGACCTCTCCGTAGACATTATCCGCCACCTGATGGCCCAGGCGCCGGAAGTGGACCCCAGGCTGGTCGATGACGTCATCGCCGGCTGCGCCAACCCGGAAGGAGAACAGGGCCTGCAGATCGGCCGGCAGGTTTCCATGCGGGCGCTGGGAAAAGAAGTGCCGGGCATGACCATCAACCGGTACTGCGCATCCGGCCTGGAGGCCATCTCCATCGCCACCGCCAAGATCAAAGCGGGAATGGGCCACATCTACGTGGCCGGCGGGGCCGAAAACATGAGCATGATCCCCATGACGGGATACAAGCTGGCGCCCAGCTACAAGGTCGCTTCCTCCACGCCCAACTACCTGGCCAGCATGGGCCTGACCGCCGAAGCAGTGGCCAAAAAATACAACATCACCCGGGAAGCCTCCGATGAGTTTGCCTACCAGTCCCATCAAAAAGCGGCGGCGGCCATCGCCGCCGGCAAGTTCAAGGACGAAATAGTGCCGGTAACGGTGGAGGATGTTTTTGTGAAAGACGGCAAGCGCGTGAAAAGCGAACATACGGTGGATACCGATGAGGGTGTGCGCTCCGACACCAGTGTGGAGGTGCTGGCAAAGCTGCGCCCCGTATTCGCTCAGGGCGGCATCGTCACGGCCGGCAACTCTTCGCAGACTTCCGACGGGGCGGCCTTCGCCCTGGTGGTAAGCGGAGAAATGGTAAAACAGCTGGGCCTGCAGCCTATCGCCCGCCTGGTTGCCTGCTCCGTGGGCGGCGTCGACCCGCTCTACATGGGCATGGGGCCCTGCGTGGCCATCCCCAAAGCGCTGAAGCAGGCCGGGCTGAAACTGGCCGACATCGAGCTGATCGAATTGAATGAAGCCTTTGCCGCCCAGGCCCTGGCCGTCATTCAGGAAGCCGGCCTCAATCCGGAGATCGTCAACGTCAACGGCGGCGCCATCGCCCTGGGCCACCCCCTGGGATGCACCGGGGCCAAGCTATCCACCCAGCTCTTTAACGAACTGCGCCGGCAGAACAAGAAATACGGCATGGTAACCGCCTGTGTCGGCGGCGGGCAGGGCATCGCCGGCATCTACGAACTGATGACAGGATGACAGGATTGACAGGATAGGATACTGAAAGGAAAGGCGCCAAAGGCGCTTTCCCCTTTCCTGTTTATCTTGTCAATCCTGTCATCCTGTCCCTGTCCCTATCTCACCAGCATCACATCCCCCTTATACACCTCCGTACGCCCGTCCACGAACTCAATCTCCGCCATGTAAGCGAACAAGCCGGGGTCCATCTCCTGCCCGCGGAACGTCCCATCCCAGCCCTCACCGTTATTATTGGGCATAAAATCGAGGGCTTCATAGACGAGGCTGCCGGCCCGGCTGAAAACCCGCAGGGCCTTCACCCGTGTCACTGCCTGGTCTCCGTAAACAGTAAAAAAGTCATTGCGGCCGTCCTCATTAGGGCTGAAGGCATTTGGGATGAACACCCGGCGATCCGTACGTACGTTGACCAGGACGAAATCACTGGCGCGGCAGAGCGTCACCGTATCCAGCACTTCTACATAATAGCCGCTGGAAATGGCAGGAGCTACCCATATCGACTGGCCGGACTCCTTGCTGCCGGTACTGTCCGCCAGTGACCAGGTATAAACCAGATCACCGCTACTTGGGCTCGGTTGTGCCGTCAGCAACAGGGAATCGCCCAGTTGGAGGCTGCGGGTATCGCCCAGTTCGACCACCAACTCCGGCGCCCCTTCAACTCTTTGCATGAACTCTTCCTCACAACCGGCGGCATCCTGCACGACGACGGTATAGGTATCGGCAAACAGAGCGGAGAACTGGCCCGAAGAGCCGAACACCACTCCGTCCAGGGAATAACGATAGGGAGGCGTACCTCCAAAGGTAGTATCCACGGAAATGGCGCCCCCATTTTCTCCACTCACACAGGTAACATCGATAGCAGAGAGCGCTGCACCGATACGCTCGGGCTCACCGAGGACAAACTCCGCAGTGGCCTGGCAGCCCTTCTCGTTGGTGAGGAGGACAGAATAGGCGCCGGCGCCCAGCCCGGAAGCGGTAGCCCCGCTGGAACCGTTCGACCACTGATAGGTAAAGGACTGGCCCGGGCCGGAGGGCTGCGCCTGAAGGATGGCGTCTGTATCCCCCTGGCAACTCACCGGCTTGTCCAGCAAAATGCCTACACCAACCGGAGCCGCCGGTTGTGTCACCATTACGCCCGCCTCATCCTGGCAGCCGTCGGCATTGGTCACGAGGACGGTGTAGCCGCCGGCAGGCAGGCCGCTTACGCTCTGTTCACTATCACCGGTACTCCACTGGAAGGCAATGGGGGAGCCGTTCGTTTCCACCGAGACGACACCGTCGCTGCCTTCAAAGCAGGAAACCGGCTGCACTTCGACGGCCGTGGCGATGAACTCCTCCGGTTCGGAAATGTTAAAGCCCACTTCCTCCTCACAACCATTGGCATCGGTAACCGTCACCGAATAGCCGCCGGCGCAGAGGGCGCCCACCGCATTTCCGGCCTCGCCATTGCTCCAGGTGAACTGATAGCCGCCGACTCCTCCCCCGGCCTCGGCAGCCGCTGTCCCGTCACAGGCGCCGAAACAGCTGGCGTCTTCTGTGCCGGTCAACTGAAGCGTCAGCAGTTCAGGCTCCAGGATCGTTACCGGGAAGGTGGTGTCAAAGAACATATCCATGACGGTGATGGTGTATACGCCCGCCGGCAGGTCGGGCAGTACGACCTCCTCCCCGGCTTCGGCAATTGTGCCGTTGCCGTTGATGGAGTCATCGCTGTTCTGCCAGGTGTAGGTATAGGGAGGCTGTCCGTTGACGGCGGAGAAAGTGATCTCCCCGTTCTCATCCCCGAAGCAGGCCAGCGTATCCGCAGTGAAGGAAGGAATGATGTCGGTAATGAATTCCACGGTGAAACAGGTATCCGCCATACAGCCGAACCCGTCATTCACCGTCACGCAGCAGACGGCCCCGCCGATGAGCATATCGTTGGATGGCCCGGTTGTGCCGTCACACCATTCAAAGGTATAGTTTCCCGCCCCTCCGGTAGCGCTCAGCATACCGATGCCGTTGGCGTTTCCCTCGCCGATTGCCGGCTGTACCTGATCCACCTCGATAATAATGGGGGTAAGGACGGTGAGGTTGGTATTGACAATGCTGTCACAACCGCGGAAGACCTGCAGGGTATCGGAATAGAAGCCGGATTCGGTATATACGGAAGTACCTACGGTAAAGTTGTCGCCGAAACAAATGGTAGTGTCCTGATTGGTTACCGGGGTGATGTCGCCGGCATCGGAAATAGAGAGGGTGAAGATACCCCGGTTGGCGCTGGCATCCCCATCGATCACCAGATAATAGGGCTCTCCCGGAAAAAGGCAGGTAACCTCCATAGATTCCTCCAGGTCCTCGAACGTATACTGGCTCTGAATGTGCTGGAAAAAGCCGTTACAGCCGCTCAGCCCCCGGTAAAGGCCCAGCTGTATGCCGATGGAGTCCGGCCCCCGGAGGGAAGCGGCATCGACGATGATGTGCCCGGAGGAAGGAGCGATGAACTGGAACCAGACTGAGGACTGGAGGACGAAGCTGGGGTTGAACGGTTCGCTCACGGCGGTAGCGCAGAAATTGCTCATCGGCTCCGGAAGGCTGACGGAGCCTCCTTCCGGCACCGCCCCCAGCATCAGGGCGTCGCAGCGATTGTCGGGCGCCTCTTCCGCTACCACATTGACCACCTGCAGGCTGAAGCGGCCCAGCTCGGAATCGGGAACGGTAAATGCGCCGTCCACCAGGACGTAATATTCGGCATTCGGCTGGGGGCAGGGGATATTCAGGAAAGCGTCGTAGCTATCGTTGGGCGACGTCCATAGGACCAGGTTGAAGGCGCCGTCGCAGGCATTGTTATCGGTACTGTAAACAGCCAGCTGTATGTCCAGGGAATCGCCGGCCGCCTCCGGGTCGCTCAGGGCCTGTACCAGCAGAAGCGGGCCGATGTCATTGCCGGTAGTAAAGTTGAACCAAACCCCGTGGTCGTTGGCGAAGCCGCCCTGCCCGGCCGGGTTGGGCTCTCCGGCGGAGAACGTCCCGCAGCGGTTGCTGTACAACCCCTGGGTTACATTTCCCAGCGTATCGTTACCGGTGAGCAGGCCCAGGCTCAGGGCGGAGCAGGGTTCGTCATTGGCGCCGCCGATGCCGATCACTTCCAGCGTAAAGCTGAGCTCGCCGGTGGAGGCGCCGCCGGCCGGCAGGGCCAGCGTATGGGACATGCTTTGCCCCGGAGCCGGGATGTCGAAATTGCCGCAGATCTCCTCCAGGCAGGAAGGATTGACCGGGCATCCTATAGGCAGGATGGGGTCGTTCTCAAAAGCGCGGAAACACACCTCTATCTGGGCAGGCAGATCCGCCGCGCAATCATAGGTGGCCGTGTATTGCTGGTTGGGCAAGGCCGTAAAACAAGTGCCGGTGCTGTTCTGAGGATAAGTTGCCCAGCCCTCGTTTTCTACATTGGCCTCCCACAGCAGGTCGGGGCCCGAAAAAAGGTCGTCGCAATCGGAGGCGGTAACCGCCCCTTCCACCGTCAGCCGCACCTCGACCTGGGCCGTGGAAAAGAGGGAAGGGAAAAGCAAAATCAACAAAAGAAAACGCTTCATGAATGTCCTGTTTTTTAGAGTTTGTTCAAGTTTCGTTTTTGGAGATGAGAATAGTTCATTTATTGCTCAGGCAAGGCGCCGAAACAGGAGCATACCCTTAGGTAAGTGACTGTTTTGGCAACGCAGCATGAGCGAAAAAGGGACATTTTCAGCCCGAAGTATGAAATTTGAACAAACTCTTAATACCAGCAAAATCCACCCGCAGCCACCGGCCCAGGGCCGTAACCTTACCACCATACTGTGCCGTTGCAGGGGGTTCCTTTCCAGAATGAATGTATTGCAGAAGGGAGCGATGCTACCCAACAGGAAGCACGCCGGTATAAGAGGGAGACAGTTGCTTGCACAATTCCACAAATGAGAAAGCAGGAAAACACAAATTTAACATAATTGGCAACACTAAAAAAATAAGTTTGCCAATTTTGAATGCCGGAATTAAGCATTGGGCCAAACCTGCCGTCCCACCTCTGCGTTTCATTCAATAGATGAGCTCGCCCGATGAGCCAGGTATAAAAGCCGGAAACAATGAATGAATCAACAGAAAAATCCACCGAACCAATCAAGGCCCAAACCCCTGGGGAAGCCGCCGAAGAAATCATCAAAAACCACATCCTGATGTCTTCCGCCGCCGGCCTTTTTCTGCCTGCCAGGGTGGAGATTGCTCTCGTGACGGGCATTCAGTACCGCATGGTCAAAAAGCTGGCGGAAGTGTACGGGATCCCATTTGAAGCCCGGGAAGTGCGCACGGTGCTCAGCACCCTTTCCTTCAGCACCATCGCCCACCTGTTCTCCGCCGGCGCCACCGCCCTGTTCAATCCGAACGAGAAGTCCGGAACCTGGTCGGAAAGCCTGACCGAAGCCGCCGTGATGGGGTTCTTCACCGGCGCGGTAGGCAAGATATACAGCCTGCACTTCGAACGGGAAGGGGCTATTGAAGAACTGGGCCCCTCCGAATTCATCGAATATGCCCAGGAACTGGTGCGGAACGGAGAGCTGACGCCGGGGACGATATTCAGCCTGAGCGCTCGTGTCTGGCAATCGCTCTAGTGCTCTGTAACATAAATTCCTATCGACAATTTCGGCCTCTTTTGGCGCTGGGCGGCGTTGCTCCCTCCTTACGTAGCCCCACTATGTGCGTCGGAAGCGTCTTGCCCAACACCAAAATAGACTCGAAATTCTTCGATCAAACTTATGTTACAGAGCATTAGCGGTTGATCACATTCTTAAACCGCGGCCTATGCGGCTGCACCTCCCCGTACTTCTCCTTCTTCATCTCCTCGTACTGCGAGTAGTTGCCTTCGAAGAACACCACTTCGGCCTCATCCTCGAAGGAGAGGATGTGGGTGGCCAGGCGGTCGATGAACCAGCGGTCGTGGCTGATGACCAGGCAGCAGCCGGCGAAGTTGTCGAGGGCGTCTTCCAGGGCGCGCAGGGTGTTGACGTCGATGTCGTTGGTGGGCTCGTCCAGCAGCAGGACGTTGCCCCCCTCCTTCAGGGCCATGGCCAGGTGGAGGCGGTTGCGCTCCCCGCCGGAGAGCACGCCCAGCTTCTTCTGCTGGCCGTCGCCCGTGAAGTTGAAGCGGCTCAGGTAGGCGCGGGCGTTGACGGAGGCCTTTCCCACCTGCAGGATCTCGTTGCCCTGGGAAAGGGCCTGATAGACGGTCTTTTCCTTGTCCTGCAGGTCTTTGTGGGACTGGTCAACGTAAGATAGTTGCACGGTATCTCCTATAACCACCTTGCCATTATCCGGCTGCTCCTGCCCCATGATGATGCGGAAAAGGGTACTCTTACCGACCCCGTTGGGGCCGATGATGCCAACAATGGCATTTTTGGGAATGCTGAAGCTGAGGTTTTCAAAAAGAATGCGTTCTCCGAAGCCCTTCGTGAGGTCCTCCGCATCGATCACCACATCGCCCAGGCGCGGGCCGGGCGGAATGTAGATCTCCAGCCTGGCCTCTTTCTCCTTTACCTCTTCATCGGCCAGCTTTTCGTAGGCGTTCAAACGGGCCTTACCCTTTGCCTGCCGCGCTTTAGGCGCCATGCGTATCCATTCCAGTTCCCGTTCCAGGGTCTTGCGGCGCTTACTTTCGGCCTTTTCTTCCTGTTCGAGGCGTTTGGCCTTCTGTTCCAGCCAGGAGGAGTAGTTGCCCTTCCAGGGGATGCCTTCGCCCCGGTCGAGTTCCAGGATCCATCCGGCGACGTTATCCAGGAAGTAGCGGTCGTGCGTCACGGCGATGACGGTGCCGGGGAAGTTCTGCAGGTACTGCTCCAGCCAGTCGACGGACTCGGCGTCGAGGTGGTTGGTGGGCTCGTCGAGCAGCAGGATGTCGGGGTTGCTGAGCAGGAGGCGCGCCAGGGCCACGCGGCGGCGTTCTCCACCGGAGAGCACCTTGATGGAAGCGTCTTCGGGCGGGCAGCGCAGGGCGTCCATGGCCGTATTGAGGCGGTTGTCGAGTTCCCAGGCGTTGTGGTGGTCGAGCTTTTCCATGAGTTCGCCCTGCCGTTCGATCACTTTCATCATTTCGTCGTCGTCCATCGGCTCGGCCAGCTTTAGGTTGATGGCCTCATATTCATTGAGCATGTCGACGATGGGCTGCACACCTTCCTCCACCACCTGGCGGACGGTTTTTTCTTCATCAAGGCCGGGTTCCTGCTCGAGCAGGCCGATGCGGTAGCTGCCGTCGAAGCTGATCTTCCCGTCGTAGTTGGGGTCCTTGCCGGCGATGATCTTCAACAGGGTGGACTTACCGGAGCCGTTGAGCCCGAGCACGCCAATCTTGGCGCCGTAGAAGAAGCTCAGCCAGATGTTATTGAGTACCTTTTTGCCGGGAGGGTATGTCTTGGAGACGCCCTCCATAGAAAAGATGACTTTGTTATCGGACATAGGTTTTGGATTTGGGAGGCAAAGATAAGACAATCCAGATTCACTTTACCACGATCACCGAATTGATATGCCCCATTCCGTCGTGCTCCTTGAACGGGTTGGCCGGGTCGGTGATCCACTGGCCGTCAACGATGAATTTGTACCAGTGTTTGCCACCTTTGAGTTCTACAGTGGCCACCCATGTGTCGCCCTCGCGGCGCATGCGGAGGTCGTCCGTTTGCCAGTCATTGAAGGAGCCGGCGAGGATCACCTTCTGGGCATCATCATAATTCTCAAGGCGGAAAGTGACAGGCCTGGCAACATAAAGGACGGAATTGTAGGTCTGGTACCGGTTTTTGCGTTTTTCCGGGTTATGCGGGTCCTCCACCCATTGGCCGTCGACAATGAATTTGTATTCATAGCGGCCGGCATCGAGCTGCAGGCGGGTGGCCCAGCCCCCCTCTACCCTGTCCATGATAAAAGCGTTCTCATCCCAGCCGCTGAATGAACCGGTAAGGACGACTTGGCCAGAATCTTCGAAGCCCGGAAGGAAAAAGCGCACATTGCCGCCAGGTGTTTGCCGGGCCGTGAAGAGGGAAAGGTTGTAAGCATCCCTGAATACGATATTGCCGTGGATGACTTCCGACTTGTTGGTTACTTCTTCCGAAGGCTCCGCCCAGTATTTCCCGTTAATGACGAACTTGTATTCCCACTTGAAGGCATCATCGAAATCTTCGATCTTCTTGCGTAGCTGATAGCGCTGCGGCCCCACTTTCTTCATTTTCCACTTCTTGCGGGACCAGTTGTTAAAGTCGCCGGCCAATGCCACCTCGAAAATCTCGAGGTCATCAAAATCCACTCGCTTTTTGGTATCGTGAAGCGTAGCCTCTTCGAAATAGCGCAGGTCAAACTCGAAAACAACCTCATCTCCTTCGAAGTAGTAAGCCCGGTAAGGCGCCTCCTCCGGCTGCGCCAGGGCCGGCGCTGCTGAAGCGAGGATTAAGATAAGGATATGGAGTATTTTCATTTTATGTTGATTCAGGATCTTCATGGTTGTAGATTGAGGGGGGCATTCTTATATCGCCGGCTCGTGAGGGCATGTACAGCCCACATCCAGTCCTCTTCGTACATCGTACACGCCCCCGTTTGTTCCTGCCCCTACGGCCCATACCACTTCAAAAAATACAATTTTTCCTTCTTATAGTTTATAATCGTTCGCCTCATACACAGGAATTCATATCCGATTAGGCCATCGAGGCCGGCGCCGAAGGCGGCGTTGATCTCATCGAGGTTGGTGAGCAGTGTTCGCATTCCGGAACAACGTATCCGGCTATTGCAGCGGAAGCGGTATAGCTTTCCCGCCAGCACTTCTACTTCCCGCGCTCCCATGCCATTGAGATTCACTCGTTTCGAGATCTTGAAGTGGTTGAGGATGCGCCTTTTGGCCCTGCTGTGGAGCAGGTTGAGTTCGGCGCCGGAGTCCAGCCCGAACTGTACGGGGGTTCTTTCCACCCAACCGTCAAGGATAATGACATGTCCCTTAAGCTGGAAATCAAGGCTGTCCTCCGGTTCTTCCAGGATGGCCAGGCTGTCGAGGCGCTCCCCTTTTTCATCCAGGCGGGTAAGGGTGAGCTGTTGCAGCTGAAAGTCGATGAGCACCTCAAAATCCTTCAGCACTTCGAAGCCGATCAGGCCCAGCACCTCGATATTCTTCTTCTCTTCAATATGGTTCAGGTCAATAATATGCGCCTGAATTTTCCCGAAACTCAAGCTGTCCCAGGAAAAGGCCCGGACGCGCCGGGCGCTGGCTTCCTCCACCGCGCCGGTCGTGCCTACCGAAGCGATGTTGTGCCGGGAGAGGCTACCCTCAAAATGGCGGGCGTTCAGAATGAGTTTGCCCGAACCGGTGTCGAGGATGAAGTTGCCGATGAGGCCTTCCACTTTAGCTTGCACAACGATGAGGCGGCCCGCCAGTTCGAAGGGGATGCGAATGGTATGGATACTTACCGTTTCGCCCCGGGGGAAAGTCAATTGGCTGACCGCCATCCGCCCTGTAGGAAGGTTGGATTTCGCCGGAAATCCCTTGCTCAGCAAAACGATGATCAAGATAAACGTTCTGTATAACATGTCAGTCGGGTGAATGGAATAAAAATACTCAACCATCGACAAATGCGCAACCCGATTATACCAATAAGGCTGTAATATGTACTAAGAAAGGCAGGAGCGGGATTTCAGGAAAAGCAATAGTCGGTTCTGCTTTTTATTTACTTTGAAACCTGGCGGCTCTCCGGTTAAAAGTTCCCAAAAAAAAAGCTGCCTCCCATCGGAGGCAGCCCTATACTACTGCATACTGAAAGCACAACTTTTGATCTTTATATTTCTTCCTGCATCATACTGAAAAGATGCAGCTCAAACCATATTCCTGTAGCTACCAGAAACTTGCCGGCAGCGGGCCAACCGTTGAACCAGTTTGCAATACCAGTTGCGATCAGTGCGAAGCCGGCAAGGAACAGAGATAACCTGATTATTTCCTTTATCGCATTTGTCATCGTCTTTTTTATTGATAGCTTTACTATTATACAATTATAAGATTTTTTGGTTTTAGAAAAAAGATATTTTTTTCAAAAAACAAAATAAACATCTGATAATCAGTAATTTATTTTTAAAATTAATTTCCTCTCCTTTTGACTGCACTCCAAATCCCTGCTCTGCAAATAAAATAAAAATAGTTTTACTATTCAAAAATCACTCGGCCGCCCGGCAAAGTTGCCAAAACGGGAAGAAATTCAGGAAAAACCGAGCCGGAACAGCGGGTATTTTCCAGCTCTGCCTTCAACTCAACCCTGTGTTCTTAGTAGCCTGAAATAAATAATGGGTGAAAAAGAGAACCGACAAACAAATATTTTTGTACTATTTTGTAATAGTACTACTCTTGCCCTTAAAATAATGGCTATGCTGAAGGTAACGATCAAACTCGACATCAATAAGAACCTGTATCTGAAAAATCCTGAAGAAACGGAGCTCGGGCGAAGGATCGTGCAACACAGCATACTGCTGATCGATGAGATAGGTTTCGAGAGCTTTACTTTTAAAAAACTGGCCGACAAGATCGCTTCCACCGAGGCTTCTATTTACCGCTATTTCGAGAACAAGCACTTGTTGTTCGTTTATCTGGTAAACTGGTATTGGGAATGGATGAAGTTCAGGGTCGGCTTCTACACCATGAACGTGGCCGAGCCACTGGAAAAACTTAAGGCGGCCATCCGGGTGATCGTAGATACTTCTCAGCGCAGCACTTCCGTGGACTACGTAGACACGGAGGCCTTACACCGCATCATGGTCACCGAAGGCACCAAGGCCTACCATAAGAAGAACGTGGATGAAGAGAACAAGGAAGGCTTCTTCCTTTCCTATAAAGCACTGTGCGGCAAGCTCGCCGATATCATCCTGGAAGCCAACCCCCGTTTTTCCTATCCGCGATCCCTGGCCAGCACGCTCCTCGAGACCGCCAACAATAACATTTACTTCGCCCAGCACCTGCCCCGCCTGACCGATATCCGCTTCAAGCCCGGCTTCCTGGATGAGGTGGTGTACATGTTGCACACCTTCGCCACAGGCTGTATTTACGGAGAAGAACGGTAATAATGGATGAACACCAGATAGCTTTCCTACCTCCTGCGCTATCCCACTCCTGATGCAGAAAACACCCCAATAAAAAGGATCACGGGAACAGTTTAAAATTTTCTCCCCTATTTACGAACCAGCTTTCATACAACTTGTTGATAGTAAAACTATCTTTGGCACAGCAAATTCTTTTCCAGGCGGGAGAGAGTTGCCCGCCAAAAAAAATCAGTATCACTATGCAGTTTAAAACATCTTTTCAGCCGGACGTTCAGCCTCTTTCCTCAACCAAACCCACCCGGGTGACTGTCGCCTACGGCGATGGTATCGGCAGGGAGATCATGGAAGCGACGCTTTCCATAATGAAGGCCGCCGGCGCCAAACTGGAGATCGAGGAAGCCAGGATCGGAGAGGAAGTCTATCTCGAAGGCCATTCCTCCGGCATCAGCCCGGAAGCCTGGGAGGTGATCCGTCGAAACAAGGCATTTCTCAAAGGCCCCATCACCACGCCTCAGGGTGGGGGCTACAAGAGCCTCAACGTTACTATTCGCAAAGCCCTGGGCTTGTTCGCCAATGTTCGCCCCTGCCGGGCCTACACTCCTTTCGTAGAGAGTAACTTTCCGGAAATGGACCTGGTGGTAGTCCGGGAAAATGAGGAAGACCTTTATGCCGGCATTGAACACCAGCAGACGCCGGAAGTGGTGCAATGCCTTAAGCTGGTCTCCCGCCCCGGTTGCGAGCGCGTCATACGTTATGCCTTCGAATACGCCCGCGCTTACGGCCGACGCAAGGTGACATGCATGACCAAGGACAATATCATGAAGCATACCGATGGGTTGTTCCATCAGGTATTCGATGAAGTGGCCCGCGAGTATCCGGAGATCGAATCCAACCACCATATCATCGATATCGGCGCCGCCCTGCTGGCGGCCCGCCCGGAAAAATTCGACGTGGTAGTTACCCTCAACCTTTACGGAGACATCGTCTCCGACATTACCGCTCAGGTGGCAGGCTCCGTCGGCCTTGGCGGTTCAGCCAACATAGGCGATACCGTAGCCATGTTCGAGGCCATCCACGGATCGGCGCCGGACATCGCCGGCAAGGGAGTTGCCAACCCCTCCGGCCTGCTCCACGCCGCCTGTATGATGCTCACTCACATCGGCCAGCCCGCAGTGGCCGAACGCATTCAGAACGCCCTGCTCTGTACCCTGGAGGATGGCATCCATACGCCCGACCTGTACAATGAAGCCTTTACCAAACACCGCGCCGGCACCCGGGAATTCACCCAGGCGGTGATCGAACGCCTGGGCAAGCAACCACAGAAGCTCAAAGCGATCAGCCTGGGAAAACAGAACCGGCCCATCGAGGTGAAAGTAAAGCCCCGCCCCGCCGCCTCCAAAACACTGGTGGGCGCCGATGTTTTTCTGGACTGGTCCGAAGCACAGCGCGACCCCAACGAATTGGGCAGAGAACTGGAGCGAATAGCCGGCGAAAGCATGCAGCTCAAAATGATCACCAACCGGGGAGTAAAGGTGTACCCCAACGGTTTCCCGGAAACCTTCTGCACCGACCACTGGCGCTGCCGGTTCGTCTCCGGAGATTCCAGGCTCAACAAAAAAGCCAAAGGAATGTCTCTCGCCGTTCCGGTAACCTACGGCGACATTACCGCCCTGCTGCAACGCCTGACGGAGGAGGGGTACAACTTCATTAAAATAGAAAACCTGTACCAGATAGATGGCCAACGGGCGTATTCTCTGGGGCAGGGGGAATAGAAGAGGGAATGAAGGAATGATTGGGCCCATTCGTTCCTTCATTAAGCCATTCCTTCAATCATTCCTTCAAAAACCAGGTGCGCCGGGCCGCATAGCCATACATCGGTAAACCTGTCGCCACGCGGGGTGAAGCGAACCTCCAACCGGCCGCCTTTAGTTTGCACAGGCACAGCCTGCGGCCCGTTGCCCGGCCGTTGCAGATAATGGGCAATGGCCGAAGCCGTTACACCAGTACCACAGGACAGGGTTTCGTCTTCGACGCCCCGTTCGTAAGTAGCTACCGCAATGCCGTTTTCGGTTAGTTCTACGAAATTGACGTTGGCGCCTTCCCTGCGGAAGCGCTCCGAATATCGAACTTCGCGCCCTCTTTGAAGGACGTCTATTTGTTCCAGAGCACCTACAAACTCGACGTAGTGGGGGGAGCCGGTATTGAGAAAACAGATACCGTCCCCCTGCTCTATGTCTTTCACGTCTCCCATGCTGAGTTCCACCCACCCATCGGGCCGGAAACGGGCCTCATGAGGCCCGTCCGCCGCCAGGAAACGGCATTGCTCTTCGATGAGGCCCAGCTGCCGGGCAAAAGCGGCAATACAACGGCCGCCGTTGCCACACATGCTCCCCTCTCCACCGTCGGCATTGAAATACACCATTTCAAAATCATAACCCGGATGCAGCTCGAGCAGGA
>CAYQKY010000024.1:0-64254 GCA_964418125.1 uncultured Phaeodactylibacter sp. | reverse complement strand
GGTTGCAACTGGTGTCGCAGGGGCTGAGGCTGGAAGTGAGGAATTCTTCAACAACTTGTTCGAAACTATGGTCTCCGAAGCTGGTGGTGTCTTCGGGGCTGGGCGTGGAGGATGCGCCCAGGGGGTGTTCGCTGTCACAGCCCAGCTCGCAGATGGCGATGAGGCGCTCCCGGATATCGGTGCTGTCCTGGCCGCTGACGCCGCAGGAGGCGCTCAGCTTATCCATCCACCTGTCAGCCTGTAGGGAGCAGGTGGCCGAGCAGTGGGCGCCGATGGAGTCCAGCACTACCTGCTGTACGCTGTCCAGGTAGGTTTCGGGAAGCTCTCTCAGGGTGTCTATCTGGATGAAGCGCCTGGCCTTGTGCCGGTAGGGGTTGGGCTCGCAGTCAGGGTCCTCGTTCTGTATGCAGGAATTGTCGCAGGTGTTATCCTCGGCTACCCGTGCAGTACTTTCTTTGTTGTAAACATAGGTGTAAAACAGGGCACGGCCTACCCTGGCCATTCCGGAGGCAGTTTCAGGTTTTCCTGAAAGTCTTTCAGGATCTTTTCAAATTTGTAAATCCTTATTTTTTCTATCCTTGCACTGTCAAGCCAGGGTTTGAGCCGGCCCTGTCCTGTAAGAAGCATTTTTGAGTCATCCTCCAAATTGATGACAAGCCATGCCGGCCTGTCTCCTCCGGGATATAAGACTCTTTCACTGTGAAGGAAAATATATTTATCGGTAATCGCAACGCTATCAATGTTGGTAATTGAATATCGGCTTTCCGTACCAAATGGATTAAAGTCGTGTAAAATAAAAAACCATTCCTCACTGCTGAAGTTAGTAGGAGAAACTAGTTCATAGGGTTTTACCAATGGGAACCTCCACAAGTCCCACCTTTTTGTATAACCGTAAAAATTGTTGTCAGGATCAGATATGCAACACTCCATACTCATGACACCATTTTTACTTACTTCAACGCCTGATCGAGCTGACGGAGGAGGACCCGACGACGGCGATCAATGAATTGGAGATCACTAAAGAAGCGCACTACTTCGTCCGCCGAAGCTTGACACGGCCCCATTGAGTAGCGAAGGCGGGCTACCCATTTGGCATGAACCATCTCGGCCCGTCGTACACGGTCCAAAGTTCAGGGCTTCTGCCCTGCAAAACAAAGCAGAACTTTATGACAGGAAAACACCCCCCGGCCGCTCACTCCTTCACCCCCACTGCCTTTTCCTCCTGCCCTTCCCGCTCCACCACCATCTCCGGATGAATCCGGAACCGGAACCGGTCATTGCTGGCCAACGTCACATAGCTGCCATCCACCTGTGGGATCAGCAGTTGCGGCAGGCCGCCGCGGCGGGAAAGATAGAGCCGGCCACCCTCCAGCGTGATCTCTGCCGGGGTGTCTCCGTTAATGAGGTACTTGCCCAGGAAAGGCTGCAGGGCCGCTTCGTCCAGGGCCGGGTAGGAGAGGGGCTCCGGCATGAACAGGCGGGCGATGCGCAGGTGGGTGTCTCCGTAGTCTACTCGGGAGGCGTTGGTGAGCATGGCCACTACCACCTGAGGCTCCGGGTAAATGATCAGTTGGGTAATACCGCCGACTGAGCCGCCGGCGTGGCCGAACTGCTCCATTCCCGTGCCGTCTTTACTGACGAACCAGCCCATGCCGTAACCGGTGGGCTCGCCCGAAGTGGTTTTCATCGGGGTGCGCCAAAGCGCCAGGGTGGTGTCGCTCAGGAAGCCGGGCTCGATGTGGGCATGGCCGAAGCGCACCAGGTCTTCGGTGGTGGACAAGAAACCGCCGCCCGCCCATTTGTAGCTGTTGTCGACAAAGGGGGCGTTGATGATGGTTCCGTCTTCCGTTTTTGCGTAATAGCTGGTGCGGTAGGCGATCAGGCTGTCGGTGAAGTCGGCGGTGGTGTTGTCCATGCCCAGGGGGTCGAAGACGGCTTCCTGCATGAAAGCCAGGAAATCCTTCCCGCTGGCCCCTTCCACGGCGGCGCTGATGAGGTTGTAGCCGTAGCTGGTGTAGGAAAAGCGCTGGCCCGGCTCGAAGAGCAGGGTGTCTTCAGCAAAGATGGCTAATCCTTCGCTGACTGTGGCGTAGCGCTTGCTGCTCAGAAACTCCTCACCCCGGTAGTGGCGGACGCCAGCCAGGTGGCCGGAAAGCTGCCGCAAAGTAACGGGCCAGCGCTTTTCCGGAAAGCCCGGAACGTATTCCTGAATGGGAACATCCAGCTTCACTTTCCCTTCATCATACAGCACACCTAACGCAGCGGAGGCGATCGGCTTGCTCACGCTCCCGATCCTGAATTTGGCCTTATCCGGGTATACCGGTACCTGTTGCTCCAGGTCCGCATAACCGAAGCCTTCCGACCAGACGATCTTGCCGCCCACTGATACGGAAACGGAGGCGCCGGGAATATCGCTGAAGGCCACAAAGCGCTCCATCAGGCTTCGGGCGCTGTCGATGGCAGACTGGTAGCGGGCGGGCTGGGCCTGGGCGGATAGAAAGAGTATAGAAAAGCAGAGGAGAGAGAAGAATCGGTATGTCATTTCCTGTTTTTTAGTCGCCATTCAGCATCAGGAGCATTTTAGGTATCATACTGAATAGTCGCTTTTTTTGAAGGCTTGAAAATTATGGTAATGGGAGGGAGGGCTCGCAGGAAACTTGTCAAGCCTAACCGTTGGCTTTATTAAACACATCCTTCGCCGGTATCACAAACTCCGGCAAGGCCGGCGCCGCCGTACATTCCATATCTCTTGTACAGACTTCCATCTTCTGAAGATGCTTCCCTGTATACACATGCACTTCCTCATGAACAGGGAGGATGTGCCATACTACTTTCACCTCTGCCGCCCGGTAATCCTGCATTTTTTGAACGACCTTGTTCATCATGTCCTTGTTGGAAATCACTTCAATGACAAAAGCCGGGACTTCGTATTCATTTTCCGCTAACCGGTTTATTTGCTCATCGGTCAGCCAGCAAATGTCCGGCCGTCGATGATTTTCCAGGAAAAAAAGGCCCGCTTCCGGGATCAGTTGGCCGCTTATTTTGCCTTTGAACTTAAGCTTCATGAAAAAATCCAGGAGATTACGTAAGATGTAAAGCTGAGATTTGTCCATTGAATACGGGGTTTTCTCCACAATACCATTGAGCCATTCATACTTGTAGCTATCTTCGCGCGTCAGATATTTCTTCTGGAAAGCTTCCCAGCTTATCCGTTTTTTCTTGTGCGGTTCCTGTTGTGTCTTTTTTGCAGCGGATGTCGACATGATCTCCATTTTTTCTAAAAATACGGTTCTTCGACAGACTTGACAAGTTTTTCCGCCGCCGGGCTCCGCGAAGCTTGTCAAGCCTGTTGAAACAGGGCCTGCCCTGTGGAATAATCGCTCTGCGAATTGGCGCTGTTCGGAATTCAGTGTTCGGCAGTTCGCAGGCGCCTGAAAATCAGCATGCATTTTAGAAAAGCACAGTTTTTTGAACAATCCCCTCTGCCGAATTCCACAGAGCTGGCATGCCCATTGCATTTCCATACATTTCTAGGTATTTCTATGTATTTCTAGGTACTAACACCACTTCCCCCTCACCCAATCTCCCAGTCCCCCTCTCACCTCGTCCTCTCCTCCCTCTTCCCATACGCCAGCGCCAGCCGTATCCTATGGTAGGGCACCTGCTCGCCCAGGTAGTCATAGATGTCCTTGAGCTTGTAAGGCTCCTGCAGGTAGCGCAGGGACTTCAGCACCTTATCTACTTCCGCCGGGCTGACCATCTCTTCCAGGGCGATGTCGAAACCCTGCTCGTAGAGGATGGCCAGGTGGGAGTAGATGGTAGAGGGCGTGGCCTGCCGCTTGCGGGCGATCTCCTCCACGCTCAGCCCCCGCTGGTACATCTCGTAGGTAATCTGGTAGGTGGAGGTTTTGCCGTGGCTGCCGGCCGCCCCCACGAACTCGATGATGGCGTCGATGAAGTAGCTGCCGTAGAGCTGCAGCTTGCGCTCGCCCACGCCGCTGATGTTCTTCATTTCCTCGTCGGCCATGGGGCGCACGGCGGCCATCTCTTCCAGGGTGGCGTCGTTGAAGACGATGTAGGGCGGCACGCCCCGTTCCTGGGCCAGCTGTTTGCGCAGTTGCCGCAGCTTTTCGAAGAGCTCGTCGCGGACCCTCTGCGGTTTGGTGGCCTGCTTGGCCTTGGCCTTATCCGCCTGCTGCCGCTCTTTGATGGTGGCAAAGCGCACCAGTTGTACTTTTTCGTTCTCGAACAGCACCCGTTGGCTGGCGGGGGTGAGCTTTACGACGCCATTCTGGTCGTGGGCGATCTCGATGTAGCCGTAGTTGAGCAGCTGCAGCAGGTAGTGCTGCCATTCCAGGAAGGGAATATCGCGGCCGGCGCCGTAGGTTTTGATCTCGTGGTAGCCCCGCTCGAACATTTCTTTTTTGCCTGAACCGCGCAGCACGTCGATCACGGTGGCCATGCCCACGCTTTGCCGCAGGCGGTAGATGGCGGAGAGGGCTTTCTGGGCGATGACGGTGCCGTCGAAGGCTTTGGGCGGGTTTTTGCAGATGTCGCAGTTCCCGCAGTCCTCGTGTACGTCCTCGCTGAAGTAACTGAGCAGGATGCGGCGCCGGCAGCCCACCGCTTCGGCGTACTGCCGCATGCGTTCGAGCTTGGCGATCTTGACGTCGAGCATGTCGCTTTCGTTCTGCTTCAGGATGTCTTCCATCATCATGACGTCCTGATAGCTGTAGAAGAGCAGGGTGTCCGCCTTCGCCCCGTCGCGGCCGGCCCGCCCGATCTCCTGGTAGTAGCTTTCGAGGTTCTTTGGCAGGTTGTAGTGGATGACCCAGCGGATATTCGACTTGTCGATGCCCATGCCGAAGGCCACCGTGGCGCAGATCACCAGGGTATTGTCGTTGGTGAAATCTTCCTGGACTTTGGTGCGCTCGTCAGCATTCATGCCGGCGTGGTAGTGGGCGGCGTCGATGCCGGCGTCGCGTAGTTTTTCCGCCAGGCTCTCCGTGCCTTTGCGGCTCAGGCAGTAGATGATGCCCGGCTGCTTGGGCCGTTTTTGTATGAAGCGGATGATCTGTTCGCGCCGCCGCTGGCCGGGGCGCACTTCCAGGCTGAGGTTGGGGCGGTCGAAAGAGGCGATGAAGGTTCTGGGCTCCTTCAGCTTCAGCTGGCTGATGATGTCCTTGCGGGTCAGTTTGTCGGCCGTGGCGGTCAGGGCGATGACGGGTATTTCCTTGAATTCTGTTTTCAGAAAGCGCATCTGGGTATACTCGGGGCGGAAGTCGTGCCCCCAGGCGGATATGCAGTGGGCTTCGTCGATGGCAAAGAGGTTGACCGGCGCCCGCTTCAGGAGGGGGATGAAATTTTGGGACACCAGTTTTTCCGGAGAGACGTACAGCAGGTCGAGCTCGCCGTTGAAGAAAGCGTCTTCAACCTGGCGCTGCTCCACCTCGCTGAGGGTGCTGTTCAGGAAGGCGGCGCGCACGCCGTTGGCCCGCAGGCCCTCCACCTGGTCTTTCATCAGGGAGATCAGAGGGGAGACCACCACTGCAGCCCCCGGCAGCGTGATGGCGGGTATCTGATAGCAAAGGGATTTGCCTCCGCCGGTGGGCATGAGCACCAGGGCGTCCTTACCCTGGTATACCTGCTCGATGATCTCCGCCTGCATAGGGCGGAAACTATCGTAGCCGAAGTATTTTTTGAGCGCCTCTTTAGCGGCGGAAAGCCTCATGATTTTTGATTTTTGATGTTTGATGTTTGATGTGCCGGAGGGGGCATGGCTTACCTTTTGCTTCTTCCTCGATATTCCTTCGATTCGAGGTTCATGATGGTAGCGGTAAAAATTGCGATCAGCTCATTGCATTCTTTATGAACTGGGGCAATGTCATCTGGCTTCACATATTCCATCAATTGCACGATGGTTAGGGAATTATACGTTTCCCTTAATTCCTTGTTGATCATTTTTAGTTTATGAACAAAATCTTTATCTGATTCAGCTGCTCTCACTTCTCCGTAATGAATTCCCGGGTGGGTGCCAGAGCGCATGAACTGCCCAGCAATATGAATCGCATCGGGCTCTTTCGGCATTTTGCGAAATAGCTTTAGTATGGCAACGGCAAAACAGATCAACCGTTCCTGTAATTCTTTAGAGGTCATTGGGCGATGGATTTTTGGATGAAAGCGCTCAATTTTCGAAAGCGGTACGAGTATCCGCTACATCAAAAATCGCAAATCAAAAATCGCAAATCAAAAATCTATTGCCCAAAGATACCCCTTTCCCCGCCCCCAAAAAAGGACAGTTGTTTGGTTTTTTGTCCTGCCTTATTTAAGGGGTTTGTGTCGGATATTGCATTTACTGATTTGATAACCAGCAATATAAATAGAGGGGCAAGATAGCCATTTGTAATCTCTATTGTTTCTTTGGCAGCTACGCTGAAATTATAGCGTAGCCCCAAAACAGCAGGTGCAGCCATGCGGCTGCACCCAAAAACCTGTAGTTGTAATGAATTTGACGTTAAGGTAGGGCTAATTTGTTAGTTTAACGAATGAATGGCGGATGATTTTAATGTGGCCGGGGAAATGGGGGAAGGGGCCGCTGATTACCATAAATTCAGCGGATAGCAAGGAAGCAGGGGGCCTGCAGGCTCCTTTGCTACCCTGTTACGGGGATACGAATCACCAATCAACCAGTCAACGGATCAACGCTCTTCCAAAAGCGCCTCCTCCAACTTGTCCAGATACCCGAACCCGAAATTGTTGAGGTTGATCTCCGCATGCGGCAACAGGATGATGTCACGGCTTAGTGTTTCTTTCAGGATGGGAAGCGACCGGGCATGCTGCCCGCCCTGGGGCGGATAGATCGTGCCGTAGTAATACCAGAAGGATGATTCCGGGTGGAAAAGCCCCTGCTGTATGCCGTAGTCGTACCATATCTTGTAGTAGCTGTCGCCGATGACGAGTACTTTAGGCAAATAGGTGAGGCTGTCCCGCCGGTATTCGATGCTGGGGTAGGGCATGGGTTTTGCCGGCGGCTCCCGCATGATGTTGGCGCCGTAAAGCAGCTCCTTATCCGTGCTCATCAGGGAGTCTCTTACTTCAACCGATCTTTGGTATTCCATGACGGGCAGTTCTTTACCGATCAGATGTTCCATCTTCCGGCGCATGCTGTCGGCAGCCACCGTGGCGCCGTAATAGCTCCAGTGGAGGCCGAACTGCGGATAGATGGGGTAGGGGAAGGCCTCTTTTTCCAGGATCAGGAATTCGAAATTCAGAAACGGAACGCCGGAATGTGCCAGCAGTTCGGAAAACACCTGCCAGTTGGTGCTGTCGGCCTGCCTTTCCCGGTAGAATGAGGGCAGGTTTTCCGGCAGTACCCGCGGCTTGCCGGGAGGAAGCAGCACCAGCAGCCGCGGCCCCTCCGGGCCCAGCAGTTCCTGAATGCGCTGCAGCTGTTGCACCCTGGCCTGAATGGCGCTCCGCCCGGTGTAGTCCGTTCCGGCGTACGCCTCGCAGTATTCTGCGGCGAAGAAATAATTGTTTTCCCCATACACCACCCGGGGCGCGCCACTGTCGCCGAAGGCATCGCGGAGTAGCTGATTGCGGTGGCGCACCACGAAGGGCGCGATAGGGCTTTGGTTGCGGCGCGCCTGTTCAAACTGCTCCTGATAGTCTCCCGTCAGCCATTTCTGCGGCCAGAAGCGGGGGTAATCCACCCGCTCAAAACTGCCGCCCAGCACCGGCGCCTGCAGGCTGGGAAAGGCCCGCTGCATCACCGGCAGGTAATACTCCGGCAGGGTGATCAGGGCCAGAACCAGAAAGAAAAGCAGGTAGCGGATATTCATGGCCGGGCAGTTTAAAATTTGAAGTAAATGAAGGGGTTGAAGCCGGAGGCGTAGATCTCCGCCAGGCAGAACCACCCCAGGAGGAGGCTGCACGAAAGCTTGAAGGCCAACTGCCCCATCGGCCCGGTGTTCTCATGCCAGCGGCTGGCCCGGCCCTCGATAATTTGCGATACGCCCACGAAGGAAAACAGGGCGCCCAGCGCCAGAATGAACCAGAAGCGGTGGCTGGTGAAAACGGTCATCTCCATTCCCTGGAAGCTGAACATCTGCCCCAGGTAGGCCGTGCTATGGGCCAGGCTGGGCGACCGGAAAAACACCCAGCCGATGAGCACGGTCAGAAAGGTCAGCAGTACGGCCGGCGCCTTGCCGAGGCGGTGCAGCCAGCCGCGCAGGCCCAGGCGGTCCAGGATGAGGAACAGCCCGTGGTAGCCGCCCCAGATGACGAAGTTCCAGGCGGCGCCGTGCCACAGGCCGGAAAGCAGGAATACGGTGCTGAGGTTGACGTACAGGCGGGCCGTAGATACGCGGTTGCCGCCCAGGGGGATGTACAGGTAGTCGCGCATCCAGCGGCTGAGGGTGATGTGCCAGCGCCGCCAGAATTCAGTAATGCTCTGGGAGATGTAGGGGAAATTGAAGTTTTCCGGAAAGCGGAACCCCATCATCAGCGCCAGCCCGATGGCCATATCGGAATAACCCGAGAAGTCGAAATAGATCTGAAAGGCGTAGGCCACGATCACCACCCAACTGCTCAGCATGCCCAGCTCGCCGGCGGGCAGGGCGAAGGCGGCGTCTACCACTTCGCCCAGGGTATTGGCCAGCAGCACTTTTTTGGATAGGCCGATGAGGAAGCGCAGCAGGCCCTCCAGCAATATTTCCGAAGAGAGCTTCCGGTTGGCGGCGGGCAGCTGCAGCGCCACCTCGTTGAAACGCACGATGGGGCCTGCGATCAGCTGGGGAAACAGCAGAATATACAGGGCGTAGTCGAAAAAGTTGTCCAGCGGCCGGGCGCGCCCATGGTAGCAATCCAGCACATAACTGATCTTCTGAAAGGTGATGAAAGAAATGCCGATGGGCAGGGCGATGCGCGCCATCCGGATGCCTTCGCTGCCGAATAGGGCCGCCACCATATTGAGGTTCTCCACGGCAAAATTGAGGTACTTGCTGACGGCCAGGATACCCACGTCCAGAATGATGGTAAGCGCCAGCAGCCTCCTGCGCTTCCTGCCCTCCGACAGGGCCGTCAGCTGCACAAGGTAGTAGTCGATGATCAGCGAAGTGAAAATGATAAAGATGAAAGAGGGGGCTCCCCAGGCATAGAAGTAAAGGCTGGCCAGCAGGGCAACGGCATTTTTCCACCTCACCGGGCTCAGGTAGTAGAAGAGCAGGAAGACAGGCAGAAAAGAAAGTAGGAAGTAAAGGCTGCTGAATACCATGCTGAATTTAATAACTTGCGGACAAATATAGAATTTTGGATACGAATAGCCCGGAAAAAATGAGTTCTCCTGTGATCCCCGAGCCCGGCCGCTTTCGCCGGGTGGCCCGTGAGTTCGCCCTTACAATGGCGTTCTGGCTGGCCATGCTGCTCTTCGCCGCCGCCTGGCTGGGGCTTTTGCAGCCCCGCCGCCTGTCCTTCTGGTGCGGGGCCGAGAAAGTCGTTTTGCACCATACCGAACCTGTTTTCAAAGGCAAAGGCGGCCTTTTTTCCGGCGCCTCCCGCCAAACGGACAGGGTGGCTTTCGAGGGCAGCCACTGCCTGGCGATCTTACCGGACAATCCCTACGGCTTTGAGCTGAAGATACCGGGCCTGACGGGAACCGAGCAACTGGAGCTGGAAGTGTGGCGATTTGTGGAGGAGGGAGATCCCGCTTCCGGCCATATCGTCGCCGAGGTGCCCGGCCTGATGTGGCTGAGCTGCAACGAAGCGGTGGAGAGCAGAGAAAATGGCTGGCAACGGCTGTACTGTACCGTTGAGGTGCCGGCCAACAGCCGGAATAAGGAACTTAAGGTATACTGCTGGAATGCCGGAGTACAGGCGGTGTATTTTGATAATATGCGGGTGGTGGTGAGGAGAAGGTTCCCTTTATGAAAAAAGAAAAATGGAGCAGGGGGCTTCCCTTCGTTCAGGGCAATTGAGTGAGGTAGCATCAAATCCCCCTTGGCTCCGGACATCTGAGTGTTTGTTTGGAGGTGGTGCTTTTGTAGCCCAAATGACTACCTCCAAACAAGCACTGGATAAAAAAATTGCAGGACAACGGTCATTGCCCTGCTTTTTTCTGAGGTTTTGCTTCTTAGTGGAGTAGAAGTCAGTAATTTTTCCATCCTGCCTTCCTAAAAAGGAGGGCTTTCCAGAGAGAGAGTTTGGAAAGCCCTTCATTGTAAACACGCTTCTTGTTGATAGGTGAATAGGAAGGATGTAGATTTTATAACTAGGGTTTAGTTTTACAAAGTCCTTACTAACTCAAGCTGGTACAAAGGTAAGGGGGAAAATGCATTGGCGAAACCCCATGTTCATGGGGTGCCCTTCGGCAGGCTCAGGGGGAAATGGTTGGATGGTTATATTGCTGAATGGCTTGGGAGCTCAATGGCCCGCAGAACCCTTCAACAATCCAACAATATCAACAATTCAACCATGAAATCTCCTATATTTGCACCTCGTTTTTAAAAACCATGAACTCATGAACACCCAAAACGGCAACACCGCCATCCTGCTCATGCACTGCCCGGACCAGACGGGGCTGGTGGCGGCGGTGACGGACTTCCTATACAAGAACAACGGCAACATCATTAGCCTCGACCAGTACGTGGACCGCGGGGCCATGCGCTTTTTCATGCGGGTGGAATGGGAGCTGGAAGGCTTCGCCATCCCGGAGGAGAAGATCGACGACTACTTCGGCACGCTCATCGGGCAGAAGTTCCAGATGGAATGGCAGCTGCACTTCTCCGGGCACCGGCCCCGGATGGCCATCTTCGTCTCCAAAATGTCGCACTGCCTGTACGACATCCTGCAACGTTGTAACTCCGGCGAATGGCCGGTGGATATCCCCGTGATCATCAGCAACCACGAGAACCTGCAGTATATCGCCGAGCGCTTTGAGATCCCCTTCGAAGTTTTTCCCATCGCGAAAGAGAACAAAGCTGAACAGGAGAAGAAACAAACAGAACTGCTCCATTCCCTGGATGTGGATTTCATCGTGCTGGCCCGCTATATGCAGATCCTTTCCGATGATTTCGTGACGGGCTTTCCCAACCGGATCATCAACATCCACCATTCCTTCCTGCCGGCCTTCAAGGGCGCCCGGCCCTACCACTCGGCCTACAACCGAGGCGTGAAGGTCATCGGCGCCACCAGCCACTACGTCACCGCCGACCTGGACGAAGGGCCCATCATCGAGCAGGACGTCCGCCGCATCTCCCACAAAGACAGCGTCAAAGACCTCATCCGCATCGGGAAGGACCTGGAGAAGGTCGTCCTGGCCCGCGCCGTCTGGCTGGAGATCCAGCACAAGATCCTGCCGTTCAGGAATAAGACGGTGGTTTTTGATTGAAGGATAGTGTATAAGTGTATGTGTGTATTGGTGCATTTGTCGTGGCCGTCACTTGGCACACCAAAACACCATTGACCAAAGCACAAATACACGAATACACGAATGCACGAATACACCAATACACCAATACACGAATACACCAATACACGGCTTCACCGCTCCGGATACCAGTTCAGCAACTTCACCTCGATCTCGGCATTCTCTTTTTCAACCATAGCTTTAAACGCCTCCACATCGCTCAGCCCGTCTTTACCCCGGTAGTGGAAAGGATACACCACTTTCGGCTGAAATTCCAGCACCGCGTCGGCGGCCTGTTCGATGCTCATGGTGTAGGGGAGGTTCATGCAGACGAAGGCGGCGTAGATGTCCTCGAGCTGGCGCATCTCGGGGATGTCTTCCGTGTCTCCGGAGAAGTAGATGCGCTTGCCGGCGACGGTGAGCAGGTAGCCGTTGCCGCGCCCTTTGGGGTGGCGGCTGTCTTCGGTTTCCGGCAGGTTGTACATGGGCAGGGCCTGGATGCTTATGCCGTTCCAGGTGGTTTGTTCATTGTTCGCTAAGATCCGGACCTCTTTGAACGATATATCTTCGAGTTGATCCACTACGGCCTGAGGGCCGATCAGGGTCGCCTGCGACAGGTCCAGCGCCTGCAGGGTCTCCTTGTGGAGGTGGTCGCCATGAATGTCGGTGATGAGCACCAGGTTGGGGGCGGGGAAGCCGGCGAAGCGTTCGGCGCCGCCGTAGGGGTCCAGGAAGATGGTATTGCCGTCCCACTCCATGGCCAGGGTGCTGTGGAGGATGGGGGTAATGGTGATGTCCGGCGTTTCGATCGTTTCCGGCTGGGCATTGGCCTGGAAGGCTGCAAGGCAGAAAAGAAAAGTAAGGATGGACAGGTATTTCATGTTACTTCAGTTTTTGGGATAAATAGATATATCATGGTGATTGTTCATTTGGTGCACCCCAATCTCCCCCTCTCAAAAAACCTACTCCACGATCGGCTTCCCGATATACACCCGGATCTCCGGCGAGAGCCGTATGCGGATCTTGACGATCAGCGGGTCCGCGAGATTGGCGTAGGTGCGCCGGTGCAGGCTGTAGGTGGTGCGGATGGTGGTGAAGACGGAGGTCAGCGCCGGGCTTTTGCGCACTTCGTGGATGATCTCGTCCAGGCGCTCTTTGGTGAATTTTGCGTGTTCCCCCCTGAGTTCCACTTCCAGGGCGGGGCTGAGGGCCACGGCCAGGGAAAAGCTGGTGATCTCCAGCCCGTAGATCTCCAGCTTGGGGAAGACCTGCAGCCATTCCTCGATCAGCTGATAGGTCTTTTCCTTGGCGCCTTCTCCCAGGCTGGCGGCCTGCTCGCGGAGGACGCCGGAGGCGTCCTGAATGGCTTTTTTGAACTTGTCGATCATGGTGTTATCTATTCTTAAACCTGATCTCCCCATCCATTCCCACTTTCCCTTCCATAAGGTCGATCAGCGGGCGTTCAACGGTGACGGTATTGCCGTCCACTTCGGCTCCTTCGATGGTCGTTTTTCTGACCTTGCCGGGCAGGTGGTAAACGGTGGTGTGGGTGCCGCCGCTGAAGAACATCTTGACGAACTCGCCGTCCTCGCCGGCAAAGAGCTCATTTTCCCCACCATCCTCGGCCTGCAGGCGGGTGAGCCTCTTCTTTTTGAAGGCGAATTTGCCGCCGGGCATCATCAGGCTGCTCATGCCGCCCATGGCGCCTGCATCGGCGCCGGCGCCTTCTTCCCTGAGTTTCTGAAAGAACTCATCGATCTGGCCTACATTTTCAAAAGGGAAGTTGATGCTGATCAGAAAAGTGCCCAGGGAATCACTCATTTGCATGCGCATCACTGCATCCTTCATTACGCCTTCCGCCATGCCTCCTTCTCCGAAATAGATCAGGGTGTCGGCCTCTCCCAGTTCGAAACCGCCTTCTTCACCCTCTTCCTTGGCAGCCTCTTCGATCAGGCCTTTCATCATGGGGTTGCTGAAGAACTCGCTCATATCGAAAGTGATGTTGTATTTACCGGAGCCGTCTTTGTTGAGATAGATCTCTTCCAGCGTCTCGATACAACCGGTCAGAAAAAAGGAACAGGCTACCAGCAAAAGGAAAATATTCTTAGTCATCGCTAAAGTTTTTTGGATATTTAGTTAACTGCTTAAAAGTAAGCGTTACTGGTTGGAATTTGGAATATTATCTGCGGAAAGTGGGGGAGAAGGGATAAGTTGACTGGTTAATGAGGGGTTGCCCCGAACCCAATCAACCCAATCAACCCGATCAACCCAATCAACCAAATCCCCTCTCATGCGTTTCAATGATCTACATCAACGCTGAACAAAACCGGATACAGGAATGACGGACATCCAGACTTTAGGAGAACTTAAGAAAAGCGGTTACAAACCCCGAACGATCAAGGAGGAGCTGCGCAGCAACCTCATCAGGAAACTGCAGTCCAAAGAGAAGATATTTCAGGGCATTATAGGTTTTGACGAGACGGTCCTCCCCGATATCGAGCGGGCCATCCTCTCCCGGCACAACATCCTGCTGCTCGGCCTGCGGGGGCAGGCCAAGACCCGCATCGCCCGCATGCTGGTGGCCCTGATGGACGAATATATGCCCATCGTGGCCGGCAGTGAGCTCAACGACGACCCCCTGAACCCGATCTCCCGGCATGCTCACGATATCATCGCCGAGAAAGGAGACGATACGCCCATCGAGTGGGTCCACCGCGACGCCCGCTACGTGGAAAAACTGGCCACCCCCGATGTGAGCGTCGCCGACCTGATCGGCGACGTTGACCCCATCAAGGCGGCCACCCTGAAACTGCCGTACTCCGACGAGCGGGTGATCCACTTCGGCCTGGTGCCCCGCGCCCACCGCAGCATCTTCGTCATCAACGAACTGCCCGACCTGCAGCCGCGCATCCAGGTGTCCCTGTTCAACATACTGCAGGAAGGCGACATTCAGATCCGCGGCTTCAAGCTGCGCCTGCCCCTGGACATACAGTTCGTCTTCACGGCCAACCCCGAAGATTATACCAACCGGGGCAGTATCATCACACCGTTGAAGGACCGGATCGAAAGCCAGATCCTGACCCACTACCCCAAGACCATCGACGTCGCCCGGCAGATCACCATGCAGGAAGCCCGGCTGGCGGAAGAGCAGCGCTCGGCCGTCGAAGTGCCGGACCTGCTCCAGGTGCTGCTCGAGCAGATCGCCTTCGAGGCGCGCGAAAGCGAGTACATCGACGAGAAGAGCGGCGTGTCCGCCCGCCTGACCATTTCCGGCTACGAGAACCTGGTCAGCACCGCCGAACGCCGTATGCTCCTCAACCAGGAAAAGAAAGCCCGCGCCCGCATCATCGATTTCTGGGGCGTGGTCCCTTCCGTTACCGGGAAGGTGGAACTGGTCTATGAAGGCGAGCAGGAAGGCCCGTACCAGGTGGCCATCTCCCTGCTGAGCAAAGCCGTCAAGAAGGCATTCCTCGACCACTTCCCCAATCCCGATAAGCTCAAAAAAGGCGTACAGAAAGATCCCTACGGCACCATCCGCGCCTGGTTCTCCGGCGGTAACGAGCTGGACCTGCTCAACGACTCCGGCGAGAAAGACTTTCACAAGGCGCTGGACGAGGTGGCAGGCCTGCGTAAGCTCGTCGAAGACAGCCTCGATGTGAAAGGTGATGACGTTTACACCTACATGGAACTGGCCCTGCACGGCCTGGCCGAATTCAACGTCATCAACAAGGAAGTCCTGGAGTCCAGCTTTTCCTTCCGCGACCTGCTGGCCAACATGCTGGATGACGACCTCTTTGACGACGACGACGATTATGATAATTGATTGTTGATTGGAGTATAAGTTTTCCTTACATTTACCGGGAGCATCTGTAAGCAAAGCGTTCAGATGCCCCCAGCTTTTTTCTACAGAAAACCCAACTCCATGTTACTGAAGATCAATCCGGAAAACCCCGAAGGAAGAAAGATCCGCCAGGCGGTGGAAGTACTCGACAACGGGGGCGTCATCATTTACCCCACCGATACGGTCTACGCCCTGGGGTGTGACATCAACAACAACAAAGCTGTAGACCGGATCTGCAAACTGCGGGGGCTGGACCCCGTTAAGGCGCACCTTTCCTTTATCTGCAAAGACATCAGCCAGGTTGCCGAGTACGCCCAGCAGATCGACAACCAGGTCTTCCGCCTGATGAAAAAGCACCTGCCCGGGCCTTTTACCTTCGTGCTCAACTCCAATAACCAGGTGCCGAAGATGTTCAAGAACCGCAAACGCACCATCGGCGTACGGGTACCCGACAACAATATCTGCATCGCCATCGTCGAAGAACTGGGCCGCCCCATTCTCACCGCCTCCCTTAAGTCAGAAGACGAGATCCTGGAATATTTCACCGACCCCATCGATATCTACGAAGACTACAAGAAACTGGTGGACCTGGTCATCGACGGCGGCATCGGCGGCAACATCCCCTCTACCGTTGTGGATTGCACCGGGGCCGAGCCGCTTATCATCAGGGAAGGAACGGGCGTGTTGGAGGCCTGACTTCGGGAAGGCGGAAGGCGGAAGTCAGAACCCTGGAATGCCTTCCGACTTCCGACTTCGAATCAATCCCACCCCATCTGATAAGACAGCAGCAGCTCATGCGTCAGCCCCACGCCGGCCTCGAAGGTGCTCGCCAGAAAGAAGGAGCTGGAATAATGCAGCTGCCAGTTCTCTCCCAGCCCGGCGCCCAGCTGCAGATGCGCCTGTAAGTCGGAAGAGATGGCGGCGCCGGTGAAGAGGCGCTGATCGAAGAGTGCCACCCGCACCCCCGTCCAGATATTAGTGGGCGCATAATACACCTTTTTCACCCAGGCCACCGGCTCGGCGTAGCCATAACCATCATCGAAATAGAACCGAATGCCGGCGTAAGCGTGGTAGTGGAGCGCCCTTTTCAGGTTGCCCTGCTGCTGGCCCTGCCCGTCGAAGTACAGGTCGCCGGGGAAGCTTTGCTCTACGGACAGGCCGCTGAAAAGAAACCTGGGGTTGCGCCGGGCGGAACCTACCTGCAGGTAGTAGAAGAGGCCGGCGGTGGCGTTGGGGAAGAAGCGGGACTGCATGGCGTCGCTCAGCAGGTTGTCGTTGAGGTTTTCTACCTTGATCTTACTGCCGTCCAGTTGAAACTGTGAGCCGGAAACCCCCAGCCCGATCGACAGGCCGTGGATGCGGTAGCGGTGAAACTGCAGCTGGTAGGAATAGAACAGTTGCGCCTGGGTGTAATTGGTGGGCCCGAACTGGTCATTGGCGACAAAACCGCCGAAGCTCATGTGGTTGTCTTCATTGGTGTACTTCGCAGCAGCCAGTATCGTCTGCGGGGCGCCCTCGAAGCCCGTCCACTGGCGGCGGTAGGCCAGGTCTACGTCCATCGTTTTCCAGGAACCATAGGGGTCGAAAGGGTCCACAGCGGCCGGGTTGACGACGTAGTCGAAGGAGCGGAACTGCGCCCAGTGGGCCAGCTGCTGAGCGGGCAGCGCAGTGGCAAGGGCCCCGAAAAGGAGGAAGAAGTAGAAGTTTTTCATGCCAGTGGGTTTACTCTCGGATGATGGTAATGGTTTTGCGGATGGCGTAGGGCTCGCCGTTTTTCTCGACTACCAGCACATAGAGGTAGGTGCCGGCGGGCAAGGGCTTACCCTTGTAGGTGCCGTCCCAGCCCCCACCGTAGTTGCGCGATTCGAAAACGACATCCCCCCAGCGGTTGAAGATGGACAGCTTGTGGCCCGGGTAGAACGCCAGTTCGGGAATGACAAAGAAATCGTTCACTCCGTCACCATTGGGGGTGATGGTGTTAATGGGGTCGATCAGGGGGGCGTCCTCCGGGAATACTTCTATGGAAAGGCGTGCCGTATCCCGGCAGCCGTTCTCACTAATTCCGACGATCAGGTAAGTGATCGAAGAATCGGGCGTTATCACCGGGCTCGGGCAGTCGGTGCAATCGAGAAAAGTACCGGGTATCCATTCGTACTGATCCGCCCCGGTTGCTATCAGCGTGAAGGCCTCGCCGGCCCTGAGCCTGGGCGCCTCGCCCGTTTCCACCTCCGGTGCAGGAAGCACGGTAATTTCAATGCCGGCCGTATCCGTTCCGCATTCATTGGATCCGATGAGGAAGAAAACGGAGGTACTCCCGGGGGAAACCAATGCGCTTTCCGGGCCGGTAATTTTCAGCGTGCCGGTAGTATCCAGCCATTCGAAAGTGCCGGCCCCATCGGCCAGCAATTCCAGGCTTTCGCCTGCGCATACGGTTTGGGCGGAAGCGATGATCGCTGCATCGGGCAGGGGGCTTTCCATGACTTCCACCGCCGTTTCCCCGGAACAACTTTGCCCGTCGGATACCGTGACGCTGTAGGCCCCTTCCTGGCTGACAATGATCGCCCGCGTCGTATCGCCGGTCGACCACAGGTAGCCGCCGAAGGTTCCGGCATCGAGGGTGGTGCCGCCGCCGGGGCAGAAGGATAACTGCCCGCTGATCTGCGGCATGAGCGCGCCATCCTGGGTGACTTCCACGGCCGCCGTTCCGGAGCAGCCCTGCTCGCCGGTGACGGCTACGCTGTAAGTGCCTTCCTCGCTGACAGTTATGGTTTGGGTGGTATCGCCGGTGGACCATAGGTAGCCGTTGAACATCCCGGTACTCAGGACGGTGGAGTCGCCGGGGCAGAAAGAGAGTTGGCCGCTGATCTGCGGCATTGGCGCATCGTTCTCCGTGACGTCCACGGCCGCTTCCCCGGAGCAGCCCTGTCCGTCGGAAACGGTAACGCTGTAAGTGCCTTCCTCGCTGGCGGTTATGGCCTGTGTCGTGTCACCGGTGGACCACAGGTAGCTTTCAAAGGTTCCTGTACTTAGCGTAGTGAAATCGCCGGGACAGAAAGACAACGGGCCGACAATTTGCGGCATGAGCAACTCACTCTGCATTACCTCTGCCGACGCTTCCCCGGAACAGCCCTGCTCGTTGGTTACCGTGACGGTGTAGGGGCCTTCTGTATTAACCGTGATGGCCCGGGTGGTGTCGCCCGTTGACCACAGGTAGCTGCTGAAACTACCGGCGTCCAGGGTGGCGGTGGACCCCGGGCAGAAGGTGAGCGGGCCGGATATCTGAGGCATGGGCGCCGCGCTTTGGGACACCTGCACGATGGTATCTCCGAAGCAACCCTGCCCGTCCGATACCGTGACGCTGTAAAGGCCTTCCGACACTACTGTGATGGCCCGGGTAGTATCTCCGGTAGACCACAGGTAATCGGCGTAGGCGCCCGCATCGAGGATAGTGGAATCGCCCGGGCAGAAAGATAACTGTCCGCTGACCTCCGGCATTAAGCCGGAAACCTCAATTACCTCCACCGTTGTTGTTCCCGGGCAGCCCTGTTCATTGGTAACCGTGACGCTGTAGGCGCCGGCGGTGTTGACGGAAATGGCCTGGGTGGTATCCCCCGTCGACCACAGAAAACTTTCGAATGCGCCGGCGTCGAGGGTGGTGGAGGCGCCGGTGCAGAAGGTAAGCTGGCCGCTGATCTGCGGCATGGGTGCCGTGCCCAGGGTGGCCAGTTCGGAAGTCTGCCCGGTACAGCCGAACTCATCGGTGACGATGACGGTGTAAATGCCTCCCGTGTCGGCGGTTATCGTCCGGGTGGTATCTCCGGTCGACCAGAGGTAGCCCGCGTAAGCGCCGGCGTCGAGGGTTGTGGTGGAACCCGGGCAGAAGAAAAGCTCACCGGTGATCTCCGGCACTATGGTAGGGTTCCGGGTAGTTTGCACTGAAGAAACGCCGGTACAGCCGAATTCGTCGGTAACGGTGACGCTGAATGTCCCGCTTTGGTTTACGGAGATGGCCCGGATCGTATCGCCGGTCGACCATTGGTAGCTTTCGTATCCCCCCGCGTCGAGCAGGGTGGAAGCTCCGGAGCAGAAAAACAGCTCCCCCCTGACCTGTGGCGTGAGTTCCGGCCTTTCGGTGACCTCAACGACAGCCTGCCCGGTGCATCCTTCCGCGTTGACGACGGTGACGGTGATGGAGCCTTCGGTATTGACCGTTACCGTCCGGGTGAAGCCGCCGGTTGACCACAGGTAGTTTTCATACTCCCCGGCATCGAGCGTAGTAGATCCTCCGGGGCAGAAGGAAAGGCTGCCGGTGACCTGAGGCATGGGCGTTTCCACTGCGCTGGCATTAATAGACGCTTCTCCGGTGCAGCCAAACTCGTCCGCAACGGTTACGCTATAAATGCCCTCCTGATCGGTTACGATAAAGCTGGTGGTGTCTCCGGTCGACCAGAGATAGGATTCGAAGGCGCCGGTTTCGAAGGTCGTTCCTTCCCCCCGGCAAAAGCTGCTGTCTCCGTTGATGACCGGCAGGGGGTTGTCAACAACTTGTACCAGAACGGTATCCCGGCTGGTGCAACCCCGCCCGTCAGTGGCTTCAACGACGTATTCGGCAGAGGCGGAAGGAGTGGCGCTCACCGAGGCCGTATTGCCCAGGCCATCGCTCCAGGAGAAGGAGTAGTTGCCGTCTCCTCCCGTAGCCGAAGCATTGAGGGTGGCCGAAGCGCCCAGGCAGATGGCCTGGTTTTGGCCGGCGTTGGCCAGGAGCGGTTCGCTTTCTTCGATTTGAAAACTGGCGGTATCCCGGCATCCGTAATTGTCGGAAACGGTGAGCAGATAAGTTCCGGTGCAAAGGCCGTTGACGGTGTTCGTCGTATCGCCGGTAGACCAGAGGTAGCTGTATTCGGGCACTCCTCCTACCGGTTGCGCCTCAATGCTGCCGTCACAAAACCCGGTGCAGCTGATTCCGGTGATCTGGGCCTCGAGGGTATCCAGGCGGGAAGGGGCGCCATTCCATTCCAGGGCGCCCAGGTCGGCGATGTTTTCAAAGAAACGGTTATTACTTTCCAGGTCGATCTCCAACCTTTCCAGGCTGTCGAGGTCGCCGTCCAGGTCAAAGTCATCGGAGGGCAGGAATTCGTTGCGGCCCGCATTGACGGCAGGGGAGCAGGGAGAGAGGTGGAGGTTGCCGTTGTCCGCGTCCAGGAACTGAGGGTTGGCATCCTGAACGGCTTCCTGGTTTCCCTGCCCGTTGTACCCGTTCTGAACGATGCAATGGGACAGCGAAAGCGCCCCGGCGTTGTTGAAGATCTCTTTTCCGGCGGCGGAGGCGTTATTTTCCCAGAGGATGCTGTTCTGTATCTCCACTTCATTTACCCCTCCGGAGCCCCCGTCGATGTAGGCCGCTCCACCCCGCAGGGCGGTATTGCCGTAGAAAGAGCAATTGATCAGGCGGTTTTGGGTGGCGCCTTCCTCCGTAGAGAAGGAAGTGGTAAAGACGGCTCCGCCGCCGAGGGTGGCCCGGTTGTTGAGGAAAATACAATTGATGGCCTGCCCGGTATTGGCAGCCTGCTGGCTGCCGCGGAAATAGAGAGCGCCGCCGTCCACCAGGCTGCGGTTACCGGAGAACCGGCAGTTGATGATGCGGTCATCGGCCAGCCCCAGGGGGAAGGACGCCCGGTTGAAAACCGCCCCGCCATTGCCGCCGGACAAGTTGTCGATAAACCCGGTATTGCTGATCACGTTCTTTGAGGTGGTATTGGCGCCGATGAGCATCCAGATGGCGCCACCCCGCCCGAAATCACCCTGGGTGCGGTTATTCTCAAACCGGCAGCTGTCGATGCGCATGGCGGCGAAGCTGGGTTCCAGCTGCTCGGTGCTGGTAACCTGGAAGGCAATGGCGCCCCCGTCGTCGCCGGAGAAGTTATTGCGGAAGGTGCAGCCCACGAATTGAGGCTCGATGACAGCACCTACGGAACCCAGTATCAGAACCGCCCCGCCCCGGCTGATGGCCAGCAGGGAGCAGGTGTTGCCCTCGATCAGGCAGTTGCGCACCTCCGCCCGGATGGCGCCTCCTCCGCTGCCGTCCATACCGATTCCTCCGCCTCCTGTAGCGTAGTTGTTGCGTATGGTGCAATTCCGGATGAGGGGGCTGATGGCCCCCCCGTTGGTGCCGTTGATGTAGATCCCGCCTCCGGAGGAGGAACCGAAGGGGCCGTCGGCGTTGCCTTCTTCGATAATAAAGCCATCTATTATTGTCTTGGCGCCGGAATTTTCCAGGACCACTACCTGGAAAGCATTGTCCGTACTGTCATTCTGTATGCCGATGTCTCCGCTCAGGATGGTTGGGTAGGCTTCATAATCGCGTTGGGCCAGCTCGTCTTCTACTCCGGCAAACCCGCCGTAGAGTTCCACGCCGGTCCTGGGGGAGAATGCGAGCCGCCGGCCAGCATCCGTACAGGGGTTGCATTCGGCGGGGTAGTATATGCCTTCCGCCACCCATACCTGGTCGCCCGGGTTGGCAGCTTTCAGAGCGTCCTGAAGATCAATAAAGGCATCGGCCCAGGAGCTGCCGTCGTCGTTGCCGGTGGCGTCGAGGTCGACATAGAGCCTGCCGCTTTCGTAGGCGCCGATGTCTATAATGCCGTTCTGGATACGCTCATCTCCATCCAGGTCGGAAACCAGAAAAGGAGGGACGATGGCGTTCTGGCCGGCATCGACGCCGGGAGAGCAGGATAATAGCTGAAGGTTGCCGCCTGCGGGATCTGCATACTGGGGGTCCTCGAACTGGTTGTTGCCTTCATCGTCTACGTTGGGTGGAAGGCTCTGTTCAATGATGCAGTGGTACAGCGAAGCTGTTCCGCCATTATTGGCGATCTCGTTTTCCCCGGAACCGGCGCTGTCGTTCCATAGAATGGAGTTGTTGACCTCCATGCCGTTGGTGCCGCCCGCCGCTCCGTCCAGGCAGATGGCGCCCCCTTCCAGTTGAGCGGTGTTGCCGTAAAAGGAACAACTGGCCAATTGGTTCTGGGTGATGCCTTCGGCACTGGAGAAGGAAGTGGTGAAAACCGCTCCGCCATTGAGGGCGGCCTGGTTGTTGAGGAAGGCGCAGTTGATGGCCTGGCCGGTATTGATAGCCCCCTCGGCGCCGCGGAAGTAGAGTGCGCCGCCGTCCTGAAGGCTGCGGTTGCCGGAGAAGAAACAATTGATGATGCGGTCGTTGGCCAGGCCTAAGGCGAAAGAGGCCCGGTTGAAAATGGCTCCGCCGTGGCCGCCGGCCAGGTTGTTGATAAACCGGGAATTGCTGATCACGTTGCGGGATTCCGTATTGGAGCCGGTGAGTATCCAGATGGCGCCACCGCGCCCGAAATCCCCTTCCGTACGGTTGTTCTCGAACAGGCAGCTGTCGATACGTACTGCTGCGTAGCTGCTGTTCAGGGAAGCGGTACTGGTTACATTGATAGCTATAGCTCCGCCGTCGTCGCCGGAATAGTTGTCCCGGAAAATACAACCGGTAAACTGTGGTTCTATGGTGGCGCCGACCGAGGCAGTGACAAAAATAGCAGCCCCTCTGCTGACGGCCTGCAGGGAACAGGTGTTGCCTTCGAACAGGCAATTGCGGATCTCTGCCCGGATTGTCCCGTTGCCGCTGCCGTCAATACCGATCGCACCGCCGCCGGTGGCGTAGTTGCGGCGGAAGATGCAATTGCGGATAACCGGGTTGCCGGTTCCGTTTCCCGCCCCGTCAATGAAAAGGCCGCCCCCCAGAGAAAAGCCGAAAGGGCCGTTGGCATTTCCTCTTTCAACGATAAACCCATCCAGAATGGCAGTGCTGTCTGCATTTTCTGCGATCAGAACCCGGAAAGCATTATCGGTACTGTCGAGGGCAAGGCCGATATCGCCGCTGAGGATGGTGGGGTTGGCATCTATGTCTCTTTGCTGCCTGTCGGTTTCGGTTCCGGCAAAGCCGCCGTAGAGGGCTACGTTGTTTTTCAGGGGGAAGAACTGCTCGCGGTCTGCATTGCTGCAAGGATTACAGTCTACCGGCCGGTAGACACCGCGGGCTACCCAGACCTCTCCGCTGCCGGTATTGGCCAGGGCGTCCTGAAGGTTGGGGTATGCCTCCGCCCAGGAGCCGCCGCAGCCGGTGGTACAGGCTGAGTTTACGTCCACATAAACTACCTGGCCGGCGCCCGGGGTGGGAAGCATAAAGGCAACACAAAAAGTTAAGGCAACTATGGCCTTTCCGGGTAAGGGGGCTGTGAAATACATCTTATCGGCTCGTTTTCACGGTTATCAACTACAGGATTTTCTGCCGGGGTAGAAGTACGGGCGGCCTGGGGTTTTCCTATTTCAAATGCTGCGTCCAGTATTATGAACAAACCGCTGCGCACAGGATGGGCCCGGCGCAACCGGAAAAGCCGAAATTAATCAAAGTTCAGGAAGATAAATATTTACCCGGAGAGAAATATTATTAGATGTATTTCTATGTATTCACCGGTCAGGGGTCCTGCACTCCTCCTTCACTGCCTTCCTGCTCAAACAAAAGCTTTCCGTTTTTGCTTACGATCTCCAGCTGGCCGGGCCTAATGGTGTAGGACAGGGCGTCTTCCAACAGGCTGAGGTAATGCTTTTCGTGTTCCATAAGGCCCTCGCAGTATCTTTCGGTAGCGCCGATGCCGTCAAACTTCAGCTGCCCGGATTTTGATTCGTAAGAGGCGAAGTATGAATTACAGCCGGTATTGCCCGATGCTCTGTTACCCTGGAACTTCAGGCTAACGGGCTTTTCTCCACGGGGCTCTTCCAGGATACCGTTTTCGATACTGTACTTCAGCAGGATCCAGTTGGTATCTTCCAGCGATTGGTCCGGCATGGGTTGGCGGGGACAGCCATAAAGGAGGAGAAGCAGAACAAGAAAGCCGGAAATGGATTTTAATGAGCCCATGTTTTTTGTGGGCAAAGTGGGGAAAAAAGGCGGGAGATGCAAGCCTGGCGGCCGATTTTGAATATTGTTGTTTGTTGCTGGTTCCCTGGGCATGCCCAACGAACAACCATTAACCAGCAACAAACAACAAATCACTAGTCAATATACCGCTTTGTCAGCGCCCCGTACGCATCGATCCGGCGGTCGCGGAAAAAAGGCCAGATGCGGCGCACATCCTCCGTACGCTGCCGGCCGACCTCCACAACGGCGTTCACCTCCTCGTCGGCGGGAGCCTGATAGAGGATCTCTCCCTGCGGGCCGGCGACGAAACTCTGCCCCCAGAATTGAATACCGCCCGTCACTTCGCTCCAATCCGGCTCGAAACCGGTGCGGTTTACCGCGATGACGGGCAGGCCGTTGGCCACGGCATGGCCTTGTTGGATGGTTTGCCAGGCGCCGAACTGCCGCGTCTGCTCTTCTTTGGGGTCCGTGCTTTCATAGCCGATGGCGGTAGGGTAGATCAGCATTTCCGCTCCGGCCAGCGCCATCAGGCGGGCCGCTTCGGGGTACCACTGGTCCCAGCAGACCAGCACGCCCAGCCTGCCCACAGAAGTGTCGATCGGCCGGAAGCCAAGGTCGCCGGGCGTGAAGTAGAACTTTTCGTAATAGGCCGGATCGTCCGGGATGTGCATCTTGCGGTATTTTCCGGCTATACTGCCGTCGCGCTCCAGTACCACAGCAGTATTGTGATAGATGCCGGGGGCGCGCCGCTCGAACAGGCTCGTCACCAGGACAATGCCCAGTTCTTTGGCTACTTTGCCGAACTCTTCGGTCGAGGGCCCGGGGATGGGCTCCGCCATATCGAACTTGCCCGTGTCTTCCGCCTGGCAGAAATAGATACCGGTATGGAGTTCCTGCAGTACTACGAGTTCCGCTCCCTTTGCGGCACATTCGCGGATGCCCTTTATGCTCTTTTCCACATTGGCCCGGCGGTCATCGGTATTGGATTGCTGGACCAGGCCTATCTTGAGTTTATTCATAGCTGTTTTGAATTAAATGTTTTTTCTACTGGCCATTTGAGACGACAATCGCCCCGTAAGTAACGGCTGGCTGGATTGTTGAATGGTTGAATTGTTATTTTGCTGCCTTACAGTAAGTATGCTGTCTACAATTTGCCGTCTGCCGTTATCCTAAAATACCCCTTCCGGATACTGCATACTGATACAATGCAGGGAGCCGTGTTGTTCGATCAGCGGGCGGCAATTGATGCCGATAATTTCGCGGCCCGGGAAACAGGGGGCGATGGCGGCCAGAGCGGCATCATCCTGAGGTACACCGTAGGCGGGCATCAGGACGGCGCCATTGATGATCAGGAAGTTGGCGTAGGTAGCCGGCAGGCGGTGGCCGTCGGCGGCATGGCAGGCGCGGGGCCAGGGCAGGGGAGTGAGGGTGAAGGGGTTGCCTGCCTTCGTGCAGAAGGATTTCAGCTCATCTTCCATAGCTTTGAGAGCAGCGTAGTGCTCGTCTTTCGGATCATCACAACGGACGTAGGCGATGGTATCATCCGGGCACAGCCGCGCCAGGGTGTCGATGTGGGAGTCGGTATCATCGCCCGCAAGATAGCCGTGGTGCAGCCATAGGAAGTGATCCACGCCTAACCATTCGGTTAGTTTGGCCTCCGTTTCCGCCTTTCCCAGGTGAGGGTTGCGGTTGAGAGAGAGCAGGCATTCGGCGGTCGTCAGCAGCGTACCCCGCCCGTCGGTTTCTATGCCGCCGCCTTCCAGCGCCATGCCCGGCCGGCGCAATGGCATTTGCCCGAAGACGCCCTGCTCGTGCAGGCGCCCGGTGATCAGGTTATCGTGAAAGGCCGGGAACTTCAGCCCCCAGCCGGTGAACAGAAAGTCGAGCAGGGCCGGTTGCCCGTTTTCTTCTACGGTAATGGGGCCGTGGTCGCGCGCCCAGGTGTCGTTGCTGGGGCATTCGGCCAGGATGAGGTGCTCCTGTACGGCATTTTTGAGATGGGTGGCCACTTCTTCCCGGTTATGGCACACTACCAGCACTTTTTCGAAGCGGCTTACCGTTTCGATGCAATCCACAAAACAGGGGATGACGTCGTCCAGGCTGTCCGCCCAGTCGCTCTCAGCGTGCGGGAAGGTGAACTGTATAGCGCTCTGCGGTTCCCATTCGGCGGGTAGTCGTCGTTTCATGGGGCGAAGATAGGAAAAGATAGCTTTCAGAGCTTGTTTGGATGGTTATCAGGTAGAGAGCTCTTTAGAGCGGACGCTGTCCGCCGAAGCTTTTCACCAGGGGGCATCCCGGTGATAAGGTAGAAGTGGAACCAAAGGAAGCCCGCCGTCGCGTAAAGCTCTGGCGGGCGGAGGCGGAGGAGTACGCCTTCGCCAGGGCTTCGGCGCACGGGGAAGGGATTGGCTTCGCCCATCCCTAGGTGGGGGCGCTGCAAAACTTTCAGATAGCCTTGCAGGCTTTTTTCTGTATACGGGCAGTAGCCATGAGCGAGCTCCCGCTACTGCCCGTATACAGAAAAGGCCGCACAATTGGCGGCCCATCTGAAAGTTTTGCGGAGGAGGAGGGATTCGAACCCCCGGTACCTCTCGGTACGCCGGTTTTCAAGACCGGTGCAATCAACCGCTCTGCCACTCCTCCTTTATTTTTGGCGGTTGCAAAGGTAAATTGCTTTTTTCAGAAAAGAAACCTCAGAAATGGAAAAATAATTCCGGGGCGATAGTTTTTGTGGTTCGGGTTGGATGTGGGGCCTGAAGCTCTTTGTGAATTGATGGTGGCCGAGGCAGGCAGCCCATGTACTTCCCACCGTCAGCTTACCCCTTTTCCTGCAACCGCCTTAGCACCTCCTCCCGATACGACCGCCCCACCGGCACCTTCTCTTCCCCGATCACTACAAAATTGGCCTCCAGGTAACGGATCCGGGACAGAGCGACGAGGTAGGAGCGGTGGATGCGCAGGAAGGCATCGGCAGGAAGTTCCTCCTCCAGCTGGTTCAGGGTGTTTTTGGGGACGAACAGCTGCCTATCCGTATGCACCTTTACATAATCCCCGTAGGCTTCCAGGTAGCGGATCTCCGCCAGCGGCACCCGGTAGAGCTTCCGGCCGGCCTGCAGGAGCAGGAAGGATGGAATGTTGTCATGGGGCTCCGGGGTGGCGATCAGCCGCTGGGCCTTGTTCACCGCCTTCAGAAAACGCTCGAAGGAAATGGGCTTGAGCAGGTAGTCGACGGCTTCCAGCTCGAATCCCTCCAGGGCGTATTCCGGATAGGCCGTGGTGAATATGACCGCCGGCGGATGGGGCAGGGCCTTTACCAGCCCGATGCCGGAAAGCCGGGGCATATTGATGTCCAGAAAGAGCAGCTGCGGGCGCTGCTCCTGCACGGCCTCCATCCCCCGGATGGCATCCGTTGAACTGCCCAGCAATTTCAATTGTGAAGTCTGGCGGATGTAATGTTCCAGTACCTTGATGGCAGGGGGCTCGTCGTCGATGATGTAGCAGGTCAGGGCCATGGGTTATAGTTTATCGATCTTCATGGTTACGGAAAACACCTTGCCGTTTTCATGAACGATCAGCTCGTGTGCTTCCGGATACAACAGTTTCAGGCGCTTTCTGACGTTGTCCAGCCCGATGCCGCCCTTCCTTTCGGGAAGTTGCTCATCGGGCCTGGCCATATCGTTTTCGCTATTGAAAAAAATGCCTTCCCCGCCAAGGCGGAAAAGGATGCGGATGAAAGCGGACTCCTCTTCCTGTTTTAACCCGTGTTTGAAAGCGTTCTCCACGAAAGGTATAAATAAAAGCGGCGGGACGTCAATATCTTCAGGATCACCCTCTACAACCATATCAACCCTTGCGCCTTCACCCAGGCGTAAGCGCTGGAGCTCGATATAATTCCGGATGTATTCCAGCTCTTTCTCCAGTGCCACCCTGCTTGCATTGCAATCATACAACATATAGCGCATGCAGTCGGCCAGGCGCAGGATTGCTTCCGGCACTTTTGGCGAGCCTTCCAGCGAAAAGCTGTACAGGTTGTTCAGGCTGTTGAACAGAAAGTGGGGGTCAACCTGGGTTTTCAGGGCTTTCAGTTCGGCCTCCGCCTTTTCTTTTTCCAGCCGGCTGATGTGCTTTTGCTGCTGCTGGGCCTCAAACCAACCCTTCGACAGCTTAAGCAGGGTAGTAACGGCCAGGTAAACAATATGATATTGGCCGATCTCAGGGGCTTTAAAATAGGAGATGAAATAATAGCCGGGGAATAGCCAGTCTGCCAGGTAACTGAACGTGAGGATATTGAGGTAGGCGCCGGCTGCCAGCAAAGCGGCGGCCGACAAGGCATACAAAGCAAACCGGCGTTTTTGTAACACCTCCGGAATGAGAATGAACAGGTTGATATACACCGTAAACCAAAGGCTGAGGTGAAAGAGCAGGGTGTAAACCAGGTCGACGAGCTGAATTTCCTGCTCATAGGCAAAATGGCGGGCCAGAACGTAAAACGACAAACCCCAGAAGGCCAGGTGCTGCAGCAGTCTCGAGCGAAGGATTACCTTTGTAGGGCGAGCGGCTTGTCGCATGTTGTTGTTTGTTGTCGGTTGTTTGTTGTCAGGGACAGCGCTGGGCTGCGGAACGAACAACAAACAACCGATATCAGACAATTTTTTCCAGCTGGCCAATTTTACCTTCATCAATGGTACTTTCGAATCATACCATTACCAGTAACAGATCGTAGCTATCTCCTTGGCCATCATCTCGTTAAGTGCTCCGGAGACAGGAACGCCTTTTCTTCTTCGGCGTATTTGCGCACGAATTCCTGCAATTCGGCGGTTGGCGCTGTCAGGACGATAATGTCTTCTTCCATGACTTCGTGGCGGAGGCGGATCTTCCGCTGCTCGAAAAGGCTTTCCAGCCATTCGATGTCAAAGAAGTAGAGCTTCATGTCATTTCTGTCGAAAACCACCTTGGCGAAGGAGTGGGTGGCCAGCAAGGGGGCGATGGCCAGGCCGTCATCATCGCTGCAGCGGTTTTTGGTATTGTAAAAATCGAAAAAATAATGTTCTCCCAGGCGGACGAGGTGGGCTTTAAACTCCGTGCGCTCATCCTCATCGGAAAATACCAGTTTATAGTACTTTCCATCTCCTTTGCTGAAATCCCAGGTTTCCTTGTCATTTTTCCACTTCCCGAGGACCTCTTCCCGGAAATCCAGCTTGTCTTCCGAATAAAGTGGATGGAGGGAAGGGATGCATGAAGGCAGCAGGGCCGCCAGCCCTAAAACTACAAATGCCATTAACTTTTTCATGATATGCGGTTTGTTGGTACACAGGCAAAACTAGGCCCTGAACAGGTAAGGCCCAAAAATGATCGTTGAACGGCAGGCTTAGGTAGGTGAAGGGCAAGGCGGAAATCGGAAGGCGGAAGTTTACCCGGAAGAGCGCAGCGAAGACGGGCCGGAATTTTTCCAGGGAGTGCTGCCCATTTCGTGGCGCCCCTCACCTCAGGAAGGCGAACAGGATCTGCACATAGACGATCTTGGTGATCAGAGAGACCGGCAGCATAAGGGTGAAACCGATATTGGGCAGTTTGTTCTGCGACTTTTCCAGGGCAAAATCCAGGATGGCCGGCTGGTTGGCCACCATTCCGATGAGGAAGCTGAAGGGTATTTTCAGCATTTTATATCCAATGAATAGGGTCGCCACCGCGGTCAGGAAGCTGATGATGGTTCCCGCCAGGAAGATGATGCCGCCGCCGCCGCGGGCGACGGTATCCATGAAGGTATGGCCGGAGTTGACGCCCACACCGGCCAGCAGGAGGATCAGCCCGATCTGCCTCAGGGTGAGGTTGGCGCTGTAGGGGAGCGTCCAGACGATAGGCCCGGTGCGGCGCAGCGCGCCCAGGATGAGGGCTACGATCAGCGGGCCTCCGGCGTACCCCAGCTTGAAGGAGACACCGCCGGGCAGCTGGAAGGTGATCATGCCCAGCAGCAGCCCCATGCCCATGCCCAGGCCGAAAGAGAGCAGGTTGATCTTGCTGAGGTCGTCGTAGGAGTCGCCGAAGATGCGGGAGATCTTCGGAATGTCTGTTCTTCGGGCGACGAAGCGAACGCGGTCTCCCAGTTCCAGGACGGTGTTGGAGTTGGCCAGGATATCGATGTCGCCCCGCCGCACCCGGGTGACGATGGCGGCGTACTGCTCGTTGAGGTTGAGGGTGGACAGCCGCTCGCCGGCGATCTTGGGGTTGGAAACGAAGATGCGCCGCGTGTCGTATTCGGTGCGGTCGTAGGATAACCGGTAGGGCAGGAGCTTGCCCATGATCCCGGCAACGCGGTTGATCTCCTCCTGGTCGCCGACAATAGCTACCTGGTCGCCCACCTGGAAAGTGGTGTCCATGTTGGTGAGCTGTGTCTGTTCGCCCCGTTGCAGGCGGCCGAAGACAACGGCCATCTGATGTTCTTTCTTCAGGTCGCGGATGGAGATCCCGGTGATCTCCGGCCTGGCCACTTCCAGCGTCTGGCTGGCTATGTCTTGTTTCACCGGGTACTCCTGTTTGAGTTCCTGTTCCTCCTTGCGGTAATCGATCTTCAGGGCGCGCTGCATGAGCACGATGGCCACCATAACCCCCAACACGCCCATGGGGTAGGAGAGGGAATATCCGACCACCGCCTGTTCGCTCATTTCCTTGATGCTGCCGTCGGCCGCCCGGATGTTGCTGATGGCGTCGAGCAGGCCCGCCAGGGCCGGCGTATTGGTGGTGCTGCCGGCAAACAGCCCGGAGGTGGTGCTGGCCTCGAAATGAAAAAGAAAATGCAGTCCCACCGCAATACTGGCGGAAAAGGTGAGCATGATGATCACGAAAATGATGTCACGTGACCCGCGTTGCCGGAAAGTAGCAAAGAAACTTGGCCCCGAACTCAGGCCGATGGTGTAGACAAAGATGGCAAGCCCCAGAAAAATAATGGTCTCCGGGATCTGCAGCTGAGGGCTCAGCCCGCCGATGGCCAGGCCGACGAAGAGCACGGCGGCAACGCCCAGGTTGCTGCCCCGGATGCGGATGCTGCCTACCCCGTAACCGAGGCCGGCCACGACAAAAAGCAAGAGGACCGGGTTTTCGATGAATGCTTCTACCATGGTGCAATTGGGCTGAAATTCCCGCAAAAGTAACACAAAGGCGGGACAAAGGGGTATTTAATCGGTTTCGTGGTTGATGGCGCTGCGGAAGGCCTTCTTAATGAATGATGGAATGATTGGGCCCACACATTCATTCCATCGTTCCTTCACAATCCCTCCACCCTCTCCTTATACTCAGCCGCCTGTCGAAGGATCTTCTCCTTTTCCTCTCCATCCATCCGGTCCCAGACGCGGTACATCATGCCAATTCGGGGGTTGTTGCTCAGTTTGTCGGTATGGCGGTCGTAGAAGTCCCAGTAAAGGCTATTGAAGGGGCAGGGATTCTTTCCGTATTTGGCCTTTCGGTCGTATTCACAATTGGAGCAGTAGTCTCCCATTTTATGTATGTAATTGGCGCTGGAAACGTAGGGTTTGGTTCCGACGATGCCGCCGTCCGCAAACTGGCTCATGCCACGGGTGTTGGTGACCTCCACCCATTCGATGGCGTCCATGTAGATGCCCAGGTACCATTCATCCAGCTCATCGGGGTTTACGCCCAGCAGCAGGGCGAAGTTGCCGGTAACCATCAGGCGCTGTATGTGGTGGGCGTAGGCTTTGTCGAGGGACTGCCCGATGGCGTGCCGCAGGCAGTTCATTTTGGTCCCTCCTGTCCAGTACCATTCCGGTAGTTTGGCGCTGTGGCCGAAGAAGTTCATTTCGGCGAAATCCGGCATTTTAGCCCAGTAGATCCCCCGCATGTATTCCCGCCATCCGATGATTTGCCGGACGAAGCCTTCGATCTGGGAAATATCGATGCTGTCCTGGTTGGCCTTCCAGTGTTTCACGCAGGCTTCAACGACTTCAAGAGGGTGCAGCAGCTTGACGTTCATGGCAAAAGACAACCTGGAATGGAACAACAAATAGCCCCGCTCCGTCATGGCGTCCTGATAGGTTCCGAACAGGTGCAGTTGGTTTTCCACAAAATGCCGGAGCAACTTTTGGCACTCCCGGCGGGTTACCGGCCAGGTGAATTTTTTGGGGTCTACGGCCCCTATGGTTTCTACTTTTTTCTCCTTAAGCATTTCCACCAGGCTGCTGACATCGCGCTCAAAATGCAGGGGAGCGGGGATCGCCTGGCTTTTCGGGAGCTTTTTCCGGTTGTCCTGGTCATAGTTCCACTGCCCGGTGAGCGGCGTTTCTCCGTCCTCTTCCATCAGGATATTGTATTCCTTGCGCATCTGCCGGTAGAATCTTTCCAGCAGATAGGTTTTTTTCCCCTCAAAAAAGGATTCCACGCCATCTCTCGGGGCGAGGAAATGCTCCGTATCGAAATGCCGGCTCTCAATGTCCAGTTCCCGGCAAAGGGCTTTCAACTCCTCATCGAGGCGGTACTCGTCGGGAAGCATATATTCGAATTGCCGAATGCCGTATTTCCGGATCAGAGCCTTGACGTTCCCGCTGATGGATTGTTCATTGCCTTCCTCATCCAGCCGGATGTAATGCACCTGATGCCCCTTTTCCTGCAGTCCCTCCGCAAAGGCCCGCATAGCGAGGAAAAAACCGATCACTTTTTGAATGTGATGGCGGACATATCCGGTTTCCGACAGGGTTTCCATGATCACGTACAGGGTTTCGTCGTCCTGTTCTTCAAACCAGGAATGCCGGATATTGAGCTGATCGCCCAGGAGGAGCCTCAGCTTGCGGTATTTTTGAGCCATCTGAAAATAAATTTATCAGCACAACAGCCGGGCTTTCCCAATGTTCATCCATGTTTTTCCTCTATTGATCAATAAAGCTTTTCCGGTGAGGTGAGATTCCTATCTTTGAAGCCTATCGATAAAACGGACCGGAAAAATGAGTGTACTTACGATTCAGGGGCTGGCCAAGCGTTATGGAAAAATAACGGCGGTGGACGACCTCAACCTGGAAGTGGAAAAAGGGATGACTTTCGGCATCCTGGGCCCCAACGGAAGCGGCAAGACCACAACGCTGGGCATCATTCTGGGCATCATCCATCAAAATTCAGGAACCTTCACCTGGTTTGATGGCAGGTACGGCCCCTGGCACCGCCACCATATCGGGGCCCTGCTGGAAACCCCCAACTTCTACCCCTACCTCGATGCCGTGGACAACCTCAAACTCGTCGCCCACATTAAAAAGGTAAAAGAGCCCCGGATCGGCCCATTGCTGGAAATGGTCAACCTCTACCACCGGCAGAATTCCAAATTCAGGACCTTTTCCCTGGGGATGAAACAACGGCTGGCCATCGCCGCCGCTATGATCGGCGATCCTGAGGTCCTCATCTTTGACGAGCCCACCAACGGACTGGACCCACAGGGTATCGCCGAAGTCCGCCAAACGCTGAAGGAGATCGCCGGTATGGGGAAGACCATCATCATGGCCAGCCACATTCTGGACGAGGTAGAGAAGGTGTGCTCACATGTTGCGATCATCAAGGACGGCAGGATGCTGGCCAGCGGGACGGTGGGGGCCATCATTACCGATGATATGCTCGTGGAGGTGAGCGCTGAAGACCTGCCGGCCCTTCGGGCCGCCATGGAACAGTACCCCGCCGTGCGCCGCATCGATGAAAATGACCACAAGCTGCTCCTTTACCTGAGTGAAGAGGTGCCGCCGGCAAAGCTGAACCTGATGGCCTTTGAACAGGGCCTCGCCCTTTCCCACCTGCGGGTGGTCAAAAAGAGCCTGGAGTCGGAATTCCTGGAAATCACCGGTAAGGCGGGATCGGCCTGAGCCCGTTTCAAGTCACAAAGCCGCGATTAAATTCATCAGACCATCACTGCAAAGCCAGAACCCAAGATGTTATACCTGCTTAAACTGGAATGGATAAAACTCAACAAGCTGCTGTCCTTCCGCATATTCACCATTTTCTATTTCGTGTTGCTTCCGTCCCTCCTGCTGGTCGGCAAGCGCTTCGAACAACTCCCCCCACCGCTGATGACCAATGAGGTCTTCTTCATCTTTCCAACGGTTTGGGAATACCTGGGATACATCGGCAACTGGCTCTGCTTTTTCTTTTTCGGCTTCCTGTCCATCATTGTGATCACTACGGAATATACCTATCGCACCATGCGGCAGAACATCATCACCGGCCTTAGCCGGCGGCAGTATTTTCTGGGAAAGGTATACTTCATCGTTGCCATGAGCCTCGTTGCCACAGCCTATTATGCCCTGTGCGCCCTGTTGATCGGATATTTCAATACTTCCTCGGTTTACTGGCACAAAGTATGGCAGAATGCCGATTACATCCCACGGTACTTTCTGATGTGCCTGGGGTACATGAGTTTCGGGCTGATGCTCGGCTTCCTGGTGAAACGAACGGGGATAGCTCTCTTCCTTTACCTTGCCTACATCATGTTCGTCGAGCAGATCCTTCGGTGGGGCGTTCACCTGCAGCTGGTTGAACACCGGAGCATGCATTTCTATCCCATGAACGCTGTGGAAGACCTCGTTCCCCTGCCCTTCACCCAAATGGCCGATGAGTTTCTTTCCCAATATGGCTTTCGGTTGTTTCTCAGCCCGGCGGAGGCGGCCCTTGCGGTCATTGTCTATTCCACTATATTCGTCGGCCTGGCCTTCCTGGTAGTCCGGCGGGCAGACCTTTAACTTCTTTTCCCGGCGAAGGAAGGTTTTTTATCCCCATTTGCATCTTTTCAAAAATTATACCGTACAAAGAACTATCCCCTATGGGTTTTTGTATTAATTATTAGCATAATCAACGAATAATCAACCTCTTGTCGAGTAGGGGCGGCAAAGATGTGTTAAAAAATTTAAGATTATTTTAACATTTGTTCACAATTTTGTATCTTTGTGAGTACCTTTGTAGCAGAATAAAATTGCAATCGATCTACTTTCGATAAATGTTTTTGGTTAAATGGTTTAAGATTAAATGGTAGTATATTCTGGAGGATGTTAAATCCTTCATAATAACAGTCGGGTGATTTCTTACAAGAGCGAAGCATTTTAATGACTTCGCTCTCTTTTTTTCGGACGGGCCACATTGATGTGGCCTGTAACCAAAACAGACAGAACCGGTAAGCCCTCCTTTATCTTCCGCGCAAACCGCTCCAAACAGAATTAACTTTCCCCCTCCTTTCGTGCGCTTTTCTTTCGTTTATCGGTAAAATTCCAAATCTAATTACCCGGGTATTGTGGTAAATGCCCTATTTTTAGGCCGCTACGAAAAGTATGAAACTTACTAAACCAACTTTACACCATGGAGCAATTCCGACTGAGCGCCCTTGACATAGGGATCATGTTGTTGTATGCCGTACTGATCATTGCATATGGCCTTTACCACGCCAAGAGGAAGAATTCAGAAGAATATTTTCTGGCGGGAAGAGACATGATCTGGCCTATTGTAGGTATTTCCCTGTTTGCTGCCAATATTTCCAGTTCTACCCTCGTGGGCCTGGCCGGCGATGCCTTCAAGACCAACACTCACGTTTACAACTACGAATGGCTCGCCGCGGTCATCCTGGTGTTTTTTGCCATCTTTTTCCTTCCCTTTTACCTGAGGTCGAAGGTGTATACCATGCCGGAATTCCTCGAACGGCGGTATGACAGCCGCTCCCGCTACTACTTTTCTTTCATCACGATAGTCGGTAATGTTCTGCTCGACACGGCTGCCGGCCTGTATGTGGGCAATATCGTCCTCAAGCTGATGTTTCCCTCGCTGCCGACCTGGGTGATCATTGTCATTCTGGCCTTTGCGGCTGCCGCCTACACCATACCGGGTGGCCTGAACTCGGTGATCCAAACGGAGGTGATACAGGCGATCCTGCTCATTTTCGGGTCTATGCTGCTGACCTATTTTGCCTTCAGCCGGGTAGGGGGCTGGTCCAACCTGATCGCCGGGCTGGACAAGATGGCGGCGGAGGGCGCCTTTGTCAGCGAATCGGGCCTTCGGCTCAACAATGCCGAGGAGGTGCTGAGCCTGGTCCGGCCCCGGAATGATGCTTTTATGCCGTGGACGGGGCTGTTGCTCGGTGCGCCGATCCTCGGCTTCTATTTCTGGGCGAACAACCAGTTTATGGTGCAGCGGGTACTGGGCGCCAAAGATGTCAACCACGGTCGCTGGGGCGCCCTTTTTGCGGGCCTGCTCAAGCTGCCCGTCCTGTTTATCATGGTGCTTCCCGGCACGGCGGCCATCCTCCTGTATTCGAACCTCGACCTCACGCCGCTCAACTACGTGATGCCCAGCGGAGAGATCTGCACCAGCCTGGCGGAATGCCCGAATATGACCTATCCGGTACTGCTGTTTGACCTCCTGCCTGCCGGTGTCCTGGGGCTGGTGCTGGCCGGGCTGCTGGCAGCCATGATGTCCAGCGTCTCCGCTACTTTCAATTCCGCCTCCACTCTGGTGACGATGGACTTTGTCCAGAAAATGCGCCCGGGCCTGACCAGCCAGCAACTGGTGCGTGTGGGGCAGATCACGACTCTTGTTCTGGTGGTGCTGGCCTCCGCCTGGGCTCCGCAGATCGAGCGCTTCAGCTCCCTGTGGGAATACCTCCAGCTGGTGCTGGCCTTTATCTGCCCGCCGGTGGTTTCCGTTTTCATCCTGGGCCTTTTCTGGGGGCGGGCCAACTCTACCGGAGCTATTGTCAGCCTCCTTACCGGTTTTGTACTGGCCCTCTTCCTGGTCATTACTTCCACTATTGCCACAACGGCTGAAGCCACCGGCACGGAACCCGCCGGATGGATCTCTTTCCTGAACGGAATCCACTTCCTGCACCGGGCCTTTTTCCTGTTTGTGATCTGCGCATCCATCCACATTGTGGTGAGCCTGGCTACTCCGCCTCCACCCGAAATGAAAGTGGAGGAATACACCTGGAAAAGATCGATGTTTACCGCTGAAACGGCAGAGCTTAAGGGTTTGCCCTGGTACCAGAATTACCGTATTCTGGCCGTCATTCTGCTCATTGTAACTGCCATTGTGGTCGGCGCCTTCTGGTAAAAAAACAAAGAGAACAGGGCAGAACTTTACTGTCCTGTTTTTTTGTTTTACTTTCGGCCTAATATTTCTACAAAAGCATAACTGGTGATTCAGGCGAGCAATATTCATAAATCTTATGGCCAACTGCATGTGCTCAAAGGGGTAGACATGGAGATCGGCCGGGGCGAAGTGGTTTCCATCGTTGGAAAATCAGGGGCGGGAAAAAGCACGCTCCTCCACATTCTCGGTACGTTGGATAAAGCCGATGCGGGAAAACTCCTGATCAACGGAGAGGAAGTTTCCCAGCTGAGCCCCAAAAAACTGGCGGCATTCCGCAACAGCAATATCGGGTTCGTCTTCCAGTTTCACCACCTGCTGCCGGAGTTTACGGCCCTAGAGAACGTCTACATTCCTGCCTTGATCAGTAAACAGCCGGAAAGCAAGGCACGCCGGCGGGCGGAAGAGTTGCTGGAGTACCTGAATTTATCCGGCCGGTTGACGCATAAACCCGCTCAGCTTTCCGGTGGCGAACAGCAGCGCGTGGCCGTTGCCCGGTCGCTGATGAACCAACCCGCCATCGTTTTTGCCGACGAACCCTCCGGCAACCTCGACTCCACCTCATCCCAGGAACTGCACCAACTGCTCTTTGACCTGCGCCGGGATTTCAAACAGACTTTCGTCATCGTCACCCATAATAAAGAACTGGCGGCAATGAGTGACCGCACCCTGGAGATGAAAGATGGCCGCCTGGCCTGAGCCTGTTGCCCGGGCTGGGCATCCGCCTGAGGCTGGACAAGTTGCCGGTCGTTGGTTGTTTCCAGGCATAGCCGCCGGCCCCGGACTGCCTTGGAAGGGCCCCTGGCCAACAACGGACAACCAATTATTAACAACGGGGCCTTGTCCGACATCAGAAGGGTAGCCCAGTGCAGTGAACAAAGCAGCCGCGGAAGGTGTGGTATAAGAGTAGGCGCTGTACCTCTGCCTGATATCGCCACACTTTGAAGGAGGCGGTTGAGAAAATGAGCGAAAAAGGTGCTATCATTGTATAACTCTGGAAGGCCGATGAAAAAGAACCATTACCGGAAACAGAAAACCTTACAGCCATGATGCAAGAAACCATGCTGTCGTCTCAGGAACTCATTCAATTGGAAGATCGCTATGGCGCTCATAATTACCACCCGATGCCGGTCGTCCTGTCGAAAGGGCAGGGGGTCTACGTATGGGATGTTGAAGGGAAAAAGTACTACGACTTCCTCTCCGCCTATTCGGCGGTAAACCAGGGACACTGCCATCCGCGGATCGTGAATGCCCTGGCGGAGCAGGCACAGCGGTTAACCCTGACTTCACGGGCTTTCTACAACGATGTGTTGGGGCCTTATGAAAAATACATTACCGAATATTTCGGATACGACCGCATGTTGCCCATGAATACCGGCGTGGAGGCTTGTGAAACAGCCGTAAAACTATGCCGGAAATGGGCGTACGAAGTCAAAGGGGTGCCCGCCAACCAGGCGAAGATCATTTTTGTCTCCGGCAATTTCTGGGGGCGCTCCCTGGCGGCAATTTCGTCTTCTGTCGACCCCAATACCACCCGCAATTTCGGGCCCTACATGCCGGGTTATGTGATCATTCCTTACAATGACCTCGACGCTTTGGAAGAAGCCCTGCAGGACCCCAATGTTGCCGGTTTTATGACTGAACCCATCCAGGGCGAAGCCGGTGTGGTCGTCCCCGCTGAGGGGTACCTGAAAAAAGCATATGAGCTGTGCCGGAAAAACAACGCCCTTTTCATTGCTGATGAGGTGCAAACCGGCATCGCCCGTACCGGTAAGCTGATTGCCTGTGAGCATGAAGAGGTGAAGCCGGATATTCTCATCCTTGGCAAGGCTCTTTCCGGCGGTGTATTCCCGGTGTCGGCAGTGCTATCCAATGACGAAGTGATGCTTACGCTTAAACCCGGCCAGCACGGGTCTACCTTCGGAGGCAACCCACTGGGCTGTGCTGTGGCGATGGAAGCACTGGAAGTCATCAAAGATGAAAACCTGGCCGAAAATGCCAGCCGCCTGGGCACGATATTCCGCCGCCGGATCCAGGAAGAACTGGTGGAAAGATCGGGCCTGATCAGCCTGGTGCGGGGTAAAGGCCTGCTCAACGGCCTTGTAATCAACGATACTCCCGACAGTGAAACGGCCTGGAATATATGCCTGAAGCTGGCGGATAACGGCCTGCTCGCCAAACCCACCCATGGAAACATCATTCGTTTTGCTCCTCCTCTGGTAATGACGGAAGAGCAACTCCAGGAATGCTGCGACATTATTGTTGAAACTGTACTCGGATTTGAAAAATAGCCCGGAAGGGGAAATGTTAATTTTTTTTAAATTTCGTTCGCGTTGAGGCAAGCTGTGGGGCTGCCTCTTCGTTCGATATGGTGAGTCCGCAACAGGAACTGCTGAGGGCCCGAATCAAAACATCAACACAATGGTTAAAAGAATCGCCCTTCTTTTGGCGGCGTGCACTGCACTGCTGCCGCTGATGGCACAAGAAACTACCATATTCACGGAAGCCAACGAATCTTATAAGGCCGGAGCCATCCTTTTCGAGGAGGGCGTTTACGGTAAAGCGCAGAGAGAGTTTAAAAAAGCCATTGACTTATTGCGGCCTGTCAATGAACCGGAAGCGGAACTGCTGCGGTCTAAAGCCGAGTTGAACTATGCGCGTTGTGCTGTTCGGCTGCAGCAACCGGACGGAGAAAAGCTCATCCTCGATTTCATTCGCGCCGAATCGCCTAACCCCATGGCCAGCGAAGCCCTGGTCGAGGTGGCTGATTATTACTACAACTCCAAACAATGGGACAAGGCGATCGATTACCTGTCCGATGTGCCAACCCGGGGAATGACTCCGGAACAGGAATCGGCCGTAAAATTCAAACTGGGGTATTCCCTTTTCGTCAAAAAGCGCTTTCGGGAGGCCATGAACAACTTCCAGGCCATAAAGGGGTTCGAGACGGAATATTACTATCCTGCCAACTATTACCTGGGCCTTTGCCATTTTTTTGAAGGCAACTACGATGCTGCCCTTGCCCAGTTCAGAGTGGTGGAGCGTTCTTCCCGCTACCGCCCCCATGTCCCTTATTACCAGGCACAGATCTATTTCGCTGAGCGCCGCTATGACGAACTGATCGCCTACGCCCGCCTTAAAGCCGATGACCCTACTGTTCGGAAGCAGACGGAGATCAAGCAGCTGCTGGGGCAGGCCTACTTTGAGAAAGGGCAGTACAGCCAGGCCTTGCCCTATCTGCAGGCTTATGCGGAAAGCACCGGCAAGTTGAGGGAGGAAGAACTCTATCAGATCGGTTATACCTATTATCAGGTAGGGGATGAGGCAAAAGCCATTCAGTATCTGAAAGACCTGGGCACTGTTGATTCCGAGATCGGACAACATGCCATGTATATTCTGGGCGATTCCTATCTGAGGCTTAACCAGCGCGCTAATGCGCGGGCCGCCTTCGGTAATGCCAAGCGAATGGCCTACGATGCCGGCATACAGGAGGAAGCCCTCTGGAACTACGCCAAGCTGTCCTATGAACTCAATGACCCCCGCGAGGCGATCAATGGCCTGCGCGAACTGCGGCCTTCTTCCAAGTATTACATCCAGGCCCAGGAATTGATGAGTGAGATCTTCCTCAATTACAGGGACTATCAGCAGGCAATTGAGATCCTGAGCCAGATTCCGGACAAAACGCCCCGGCTCCAGGAAACCTATCAGAAGGTCACTTATTTCCGGGGGCTCCAGTTGTTGCAAAACGGGAATAAAGAGGAAGCCAAGAAATATTTCGAGCGGTCGATGGACATCTCCCTCGATACGCGCACCCGCGCCCTGGCTATCTACTGGCTGGGAGATATCGCTCATCGAGATGAAGCCTACGAGGCCAGCAACCGGTTGATGAGCCAGTTTCTTACCCTCGCTAAAACGGTCAGTAACCTGCCGGATGAATCTTCCATCCACACCGCCAATTATACTCAGGGTTATAACTACCTTAAACAGGAAAATTATTCGGCCGCTCTCGGTTTTTTTGAGGAAGCGGTGCAAGGCATACAGCGCAACAGCGCATTCATCCGCAATCAGAAAGTCAAACAACAGGTGCTGGGCGACGCTACCCTCCGGGCAGGCGATTGCCTCTTCAAGCGCAACCAATATACGCGGGCAGTTCAGTATTACGACCAGGCGGTAGATAACCGCTACACCGGCTTTGTTTACGCGCTTTATCAAAAGGCGATCATCGAAGGGCTTCTGGGGCGTACGACCAGCAAGATCCTTGCCCTCGAACAGTTGGCAAAGAACCATCCGGATTCCGAATACGCCGATGACGCTCTGTTGCAACTGGGCGCTACTTATCAGGAGATCGGCCAGCTCAGCAAGGCATCAGAGCCTCTCAAGGAACTGCTCCGGCAATACCGCGGCAAATCCGAGCTCATTCCTAAAGCCCTAATCCGGCTGGGCCTGATCAGCTACAACCAGGGCAACCTCGATGCTGCCATCAACTACTACAAACAGGTATTCGCCAACAACCCGGATGAGGGTGACGCCAATCTGGCCCTGGCCGCCCTTGAAGAGATCTATGTGGATGACCTCGGCCAGGCAGATAATTATTTCGCCTTCCTCGAATCGGTACGGGGCAGTGTCGGAGGGGAAGTGCGCGATTCCATAAACTTCCGCGCGGCGGAGTCCCAGTTTGAAAATGCCAATTATGAAAGAGCGGTAGCCTCTTATACCGACTACCTGCGGAAATTCCCGCGCGGGGCTTATACCCTTACTGCCCTTTACCACCGCGCTGAGTCTTACAGCGTGCTGAAACAATATTCCCAGGCTCTCGCCGATTACGAGGCAGTGGCTGAACGCGGCCCCAGCCAGTACTATGTAAAAGCGTTGGAAAAGGCGGCAATCATTGCCTATAACCATTCTCAGGATTTCAGTAAGGCCTACAACCTCTATTCCCGGCTGGAAGAGGTGGCCACCAACCCGGATATGCGCTTCGAAGCCCAGCTCGGAGCCCTGCGAAGCGCCTACCGCTCGGGGAACACCCAGGCAGTGCCGGAACTGGCGAGAAAAGTGGCGAGCAATCCCAATGCCTCCCAGCTGCAGGTGGCCACTGCTCAGTTCTATCTGGGGAAAATGGCCTTCGACCAGGGAGATTATAATAATGCGCTGAATGCTTTCAATGAGGTTATCCGCCTCAGCGATAATGAACAGACTGCCGAGGCGCGTTACCTCAAGGCCTATATTTATTACCTTCGGCGCGACCTGGAAACAGCCCAGCAGATCTGTATCAACGCTAATAAGGAAAGCTCGGGTTATCCCTATTGGGTGGCCAAGAGTGTGATTCTGCTTTCCGATATCCTGCAGGAAAAAGGGGACCTCTATAACGCCAGAGCCGCTCTCGAGGCTTTGCTGGAAAATTACCAGGGGGACCAGGAACTGATCAGTGAAGCCCAGCGGAAACTTGACGCCATTAACCAGCGGATCAACGAGTCGAGCCGCCTCCGGACCGGAGGAGACCCGAATACGCTGGAAATGGATGACGGCAACTGATCTCATCCCATGCAACGAATTGCTTTTGCTGTCCATAACGTGACAAAACAGATCCAAAAAAATCAACGGACGACAATGAAAATTTCAAAAAATAATTTCCTCCTGCTGTTATTTGCCTGCCTGGCAACCTCCGCTTTCGCCCAGGACCCCGAGCTACCCGTCGAGGAGGTAGACATCATCAAAAGCTTCGACGCCCGCCTGGAAGCTACCGACCGCTTTCGGGTCGACCCCGAGTTGCCGCCCCTGGATACGTCTACCCGCCGCCTCGAATACCAGGTCGTTACCAAACCGCTGGAGGTGGAATACCTGCCGCCGAAGATCCGGCCCCTGGCTATGAGGGGGGAAGACCTGCCCGAAAGCTATGACGGATATCTTAAACTGGGAGGAGGATTCCCTGCTTCCTTGTACGGCAACGGCTTCTATAACTTCTCCAACGATGAGAATTTCGACCTGGGCCTTTCTGCTTTTCACCACTCCGCCAATAATAACCGGAGTGTGGAAAACCAGCGTTTTGCTTACACCAAAGTTGGCGCTGACGGCACCTACCAGCACGACCTGGGGTTTGCCGTCAATGCCGGCCTGGGGTACACTTCCGATGTCGTACATTTTTACGGCTACAATGAGGTGGCAGAGGCCCTGGAGGAAGAGTACACCTTCGAACCGGAAGCCGTCCGTCAGCGGTTCTCTATCTTTGACGCCAAAGCCAGCATCTTCAACGGCGTTCGCACGGAAGCGGACTTCAATTACCACGCCGGCCTCAAGTTGTACTTCATGGAAGATAATTACGCCGCCCGGGAGAACGGCTTTGACCTTCTTATCCGGGGAACCAAGTGGTTCGATGGCTCTCACCCGCTGACTATTGAATTGGAAACTGATTTTACTTCCTACAAGGATACGGCCAAACAAAGCCTCAACAACTTCTTTCTGCGCCCCAGCTATACCTATCACGCCGATATCTTCAAGGCAAAAGTCGGCGCTAACGTTGCCTCGCATGACGATGAGTACTTCTTCTTCCCGGATGTGGAACTCTCTGCCATTATCATCAAGGGCCTGCTTGGCGCTTACGTAGGGGCTTCCGGTACTTTACAGAAAAATGATTTCCGCACCCTGAGCGACTATAACCCTTTCATCAGCTCGAGGATACAGGTCAAAAACAGCCATTACTACAATTTCTACGGAGGAGTGAGAGGAACAATCCAGCGTATCGATTATGATGCTCAGGTGGGGTATAAAACGGTGGACAACCTGGCCCTCTTCCTGTTGCCGGATGTGAATGACACCATTCCCCGTTTCGATGTGCTTTACGATACGGCCAACATTTTCCTCATCAAGGGGTCTCTGACTGCTCCACTCTTTTCCGGTTTTGAACTTACAGGAACCGTCAGCCAGAATTTCTTCTCGCTGGACCGGGAGGAGAAAGCCTGGCACCTGCCTTCCTTTACGGTAAACGTTGGCGCCCGCTACACTACCGTCCTGGATGAAAGGGCGGGTTCCACGCTGGTCCTGAGGGGCGACTTCTTCCTGGAGAACGGCGTACCCTACCTGGATGACGACGGCAATGCCCAGAATCTAAACGGCCTGTTCGACATCAGCCTGGGAGCCGACTTTTTCTTTGTGGAAAATATTGGCGGTTTCGTACAGATAAATAACCTGGCGAATAATAAACGGGAGCGTTGGCATCGGTATCCGACTTTCGGGATCAACGCGATGCTGGGGCTGGTGGCGAGATTCTGAACAGAGGGGGGCTGTTCGGTTATTGGTTGGTTGCCTTGTTCAATTCGACTTCCGGCTTTTCCTTCGGTTCGTCCAAAGTCCAGGGTGGCTCAAGGGTTTTTACTCTCCCCCCAACAACTTCCTTTTTTGCTGAGCAAACTCCTCTTCCGTCAGTATCCCTTTATCGCGCAGCTTGCCCAGTTCGACGATCTGGTTGAGGATGTCGCTGGTGGCGGAGGCTTCATCTGAGCCGGGCTGCTCGTCCAGCAGGTTGGCTTGTGGAGCCGGCAGGCTGGCTGGCGGCCGACGGTAACCGTTTTCTACGAAGGCATCGAAGGAGGGCAGGGCGCGGAGGAAGGCCAGCGCGTCGTGTTGGTGGATCTTGTCAAGCTTATTGAAGCCCAGCTCTACGGCGCGCTCCAGGTGGAAAAAGCCGCGGCCGGCATCCTCCAGCATGGAATAAGTACAGGCCAGGTTGAAGTGCAGGGTGGGGTCATTGGGAGCGAAGTCGAGGGCCATTTCGAAATCTTCAGCCGCTTCCTCGAAGTAATAATTCCGGAAATTCTTGATGCCGCTGCTCTTGTAGGCGGAGAGGCCCGGGGCAGGGGAGCGGAAGCTCTGGCTGTGGTAGCGCTGCCAGTCCCGTTGGTGGCTGCGCCGGCGCCGTTTGGCGTTGTACTTGTCGTCGAAATCTTCCCGGGGCATGGCAAAGAGCAGGATGGAATCGATGAAACCGAGGATGGCGGGAGCGGCTATGATGGGAGCTCCTTCTTCGACTGCCATAAAGATGCCGAACATGGCAAAGGTAAAGTAGATGATGCCCAGAAAGCGTTGCCCGAGGTAAAAGCGGTGAACACCAAATAACCCAAAGAGCAGGGCAAGAATGCCCGCTACAATTTTATTCTTCATCAGCCAGGTTGCTTTTTTGCATGTAACAGCTTTCAAAAGTAGTTTTCTTCCTATTGGAATACGAATTCTTTAGCTGTAAGGGTTTATTTTTTGGATGAATGAACAAACTCTTATCCTCCCGCAGCTTTCGTATTCGAATATCCCTTTTCTTTCAGCAGTTCGACCACCCGGTCCCTTTGGTTGCCCTGTATCAGGATCTCCCCATTCTTTACCGAACCTCCGACCCCGCATTTGGATTTGAGATACTTTCCAAGTTCCTTCAGGCTGTCTTCCGGCCCGGTAAAGCCGGTTACGAGAGTTGCCTCTTTCCCCTTCCTTTGCTTCCGGTCGATCATGACCCGGAGTTTCTGTTGCTGGGGCGGGAGCTCGTCTGCTTCCGGTTCGCTTTGATATTCGTACTCGAAATCGGGGTTGGTCGAGTAGACCACGCCTGTTCTGTTCTTTTTGTTTTTTTTGCCCATGATCAGTATGTTCTTATTCTATCCAACGATTGCCGGCAGCCATTGTTTTTGCACCCGGTCAAAAGCTTCGTGAATAGCCGATTCCGGGGCTGTTGACGACCCTGGTGCTGAAGGTAGTAAAAAAGAAGTAACCGAGGTCCAGGCGGTTGTTGTTCCGGGCGTAACTGACGCCCAGGCCGGGATATAATTTCCCTTCGTTCAACTCGGGAAGGTATAGGGTGTCAATGATAACCGACCATGGCCCGGCCAGGCGAAAGGCGCCTCCCAGGCTGATCAGGAACTGTGAATCGCTGTTGGACTTCAGCCCCACGGCATAACCGGCGTTGAGGTTGAAGTATTTATCCCTTTCTCCCAGGGTTGTCGCCACATAAATATGAGCAGTGCGCGGGAACTCGGGTTCCGGAGAGAGAGAAAACAGAAAGTTGATTCCCGCTCCAATATTGAACAGGCGTTCAGAACTGCTGGCCAGCCGCATCCGGACCACCAGAAAGAACGGCAGCACATAGCCCGTTCCGATAGAATAGTGGTCGGTGGCGGCAAAGTCGATGTGGTTCCATGCCAGCTGGGTATTGCGAAACTGGCGGCTTCCCCTGGGGGGAGCGTAAGCGGTATTGCTGATAAAGAGGTCCTGATAAAGGCCGGAAGCCCCATATCGGCGTGGCTTTTTCATTAGCTGGTAGTCCTCTTCGGAGATAATATCCACACCTTTTACCGCACTGAGGTCAAAGAAAAGCGTATCGCCGGCGCGCAGGCGGAAGCCCAGTTCCGGAGGCTGGATGTAAAACAGGTTGCCAATAAAACGGTCTCCTCTTTCGGTGGCCAACAGATGGAGCTGGCTGGTGTCGCCCGGGCGTACTTCCGGAGCGATGATCTCCTGGCTGCGGAGGGCAGCGCTGAAATGGAGCAATATCAGAAAAAGGAATTGTCGCATGGGCTGTTTTTTGCCGGCCCGGATAGCCGAGGCGCGAATGGCAAATATACAGATGAACCGGTTGATTATAAAACACAACGCTCTATTGTCAAATCCCCACGTTAACCTTACCTTCGCAACATATCATTACTAACCAAACCTATCCGGATTGAAACCGACAAAACAGATTGCCAGCCATATACTGATGGTCCGCCCCGCCCATTTCGGGTTCAATGAGGAGACGGCCGTGAACAATGCTTTTCAGGTCATGGACAAATCGCTGGAACCCCGGGAAGTGCGGCAGGGGGCAAGGCGGGAATTCGATGCTTTTGTAGAGAAACTGCGCTCGGCAGGAGTAGAGGTCATAGTAGTGGAAGATACGGAAACACCGGTAAAGCTGGATGCCGTCTTTCCCAATAACTGGATCACCTTCCACGAGGACGGCAGGGTAGTAACCTACCCGATGAATGCACCTACGCGCCGTCTGGAAAGGCGGGAAGACATCCTTGAAATGCTCGGTAAGCGGTTCCAACTGGGAGATCACCTCCGCTTCGAACATTACGAAGAGATGGGCATGTACCTGGAGGGCACCGGCAGCCTCATCCTCGACCGCCCCAACCACATCGCCTACGCCTGCCTGAGCCCCCGTACCGACGAGCACCTGCTGGACGATTTCTGTGATAAACTGGGCTATGAAAAGGTTGCTTTCATCGCTGTGGATGCCAACGGGCAGGAGATCTACCACACCAATGTCATGATGGCCCTGGGGGAGTCCTTTGTTGTCATCTGCCTTGAATCGGTAAGAGCTGAAGGGGAACGGAACCGGTTGCTGAATAAATTTGCCGAAACTGATAAAGAGGTGATCGAGATCTCCCTGGATCAGATGACGGCATTCGCCGGCAATATGCTGCAGGTGCGCAGCCAGGATGGCACGCCCTGGCTCGTGATGTCGGAGCAGGCTTACAAATCTCTGCGCCCAAAGCAACTGGAGCAGATCGAAAAACATTCCGGAATACTGTACAGCCCGTTATATGTGATCGAGAAGTACGGTGGGGGCAGCGCGCGTTGCATGATGGCGGAGATTTTTCTGCCGGAGAAGTAGGGCTGGGCTGGGGTTGAAGGGAAATACATGGAAATGTGCTGCCTGAGATATGGATACCGATAAAAAAAAGAGGCTTGCCGGAATTCCGGCAAGCCTCTTTTTCATAAGTTATATATGTTTCAGCAAGAAGAAATTTTTCTTACCGGAAGATATATCTCAAGCCGAAGCGCATGCGCCAGCGGGAACCGAAGTCGCTGATGATCAGCGCATCTTTTCCTAATGCTTCTTCCGTGTAGGAGAACTGCGGCGTGGTGCCGTCGGCTGCATACCCTTCGAAGTTGTACAGGAAGTAGTTGTTGAAGTCACCCGGCACGCTGTAACGAACGCCCCAGCTCGGGTTCAGCAGGTTGGCGAGGTTGAACACATCCCAGCTGAACTGCAGCTTGTGCATCTTACCGCCTGCTTTCAGTCCGAAGTCCTGCCGCAGGGACAGGTCGATGAAGCTGGTATAGGGCATCCAGTTGGAGTTCTTATCCACATAGCTGCCGCGGTTCTGGCTCAGGTACGGGTCATCCTCGATGAAGGCGTTGAGGCGGTTCCACTGCTCTTGCGGGGAGATGCCGTCAGTTTCAACCAGGTTGATCTCATTTTGGTTAGCAGGGATCCAGATCAGGCTGCGGTTACGGCTGGTACTTCCCGTTTCGTTGTTGATGTTGCGGCCACCGCCGCCACCGATGACGTAAGAGTAGGGGCTGCCGGTCAGGCCTTCGTAAAGCAACGTAAGGGTAGTGGTGGCATTTTTCTCCTTATTCCAGTCGATGGCATAAGTGAGCGCACCCAGTACCCGGTGGCCCAGTGCAAAGTCAGAACGCCCCAGTACCGGGAAGTTGCGGCCGTCGATGCTCACCTGGCCGCGCCATTGAGAAGAGTTCTGGGAAGACGTACCTTCATTCACAGCCTCTGCATCTCCCCAGGTGTAGGACAGGTTGGCGGAAAGGCCGAAGTCAAACTGCTTGGCCAGGGCGGCGGTAAGAGTGTAGGTGTATCCTTCACTGGTGTTGTGGCCCACGTAGATACCGGCGCCGTAAGGGCCGGCGATGTCATCGCGGGGGAATACCGGGCGGTCGTCGCCACCGGTATTGGTCCAGTTGAAGTCTACTGTCGGGTCGGAGTTGACGTTGGTATAGACGATGTTGTTCAACGTCTTGGTGTAAACACCTTCCAGGGTAGCGGAAATACCACCCGGCAGCCTCGTGTCTACCGCCAGGTTGCCGCGCAGCACCTGCGGGTATTTAAAGTCCTGGGTAAAGAGGTCTACCTGTCCCTGGGGAATGGAGAATCCGGGGTTGGTGTACTGCTTCTGGATGTCGGCGATGAAGTCGATGTCTCCGGAGATATCCCGTTCGGAGACACTACCGATCGTAACGCCGTTGTTGTTGAACATGGCGCCCGGCCATACGAACGGGATACGGCTGGTAAAGATACCGGCGCCGCCACGCAGGATACTGCTGCGGTCTCCGGCCAGGTCGTATTCAAAACCGACGCGCGGCGAGAACATCAGCTGGCCGTCGGGAGCCGCCCCGCCCCTTACGTCACTGGCAATGGGATAGGCAGCCTGCAAGTCCGGCAGGGTTTCCGTATTGAAGGTCGGGTGGATGGCCGGGTCGTCGGTGATGACCGGAATGTCGAGGCGGATGCCTGCCGTCAGGGTGAAACGAGAGTTCACGGTCCACTCATCCTGAGCGTAGAAGCCCAGCTGCATAGCGTTGAAATCAGACGCAGCGGCGGAGCCGTCGCCCGTGATGTCATCTACCAGCGAGTAGGAGCGGTCGTATTCAATAGCCGGCTCGCCATTGATGAAGGCATCTATGTTTTCGAAGCGGTAAGTACCGTAGTTCTGGCGGATAAACAGGTTGTAAATACTGTAGAATTCGTTGTGCGTGCCGAGGGTGATGGTATGGTTGCCCTTGTAGATCTTGAAGTTATCTGTTATCGTGAAGATATCCTGATCGAGGGCGTTACCTGTAGAAAACTCCTCAGAACCCAAAGCGATCTGGCCGGCGCCGTCGTTGATGTAAACATAAGGGAAGTCGCTGCCGATCGGGTCGCGGTCATCGCGAACGGAAGTAAAGCCAATGATCAGGTTGTTGCTGAAATCGCTGCCGAAGTTGGACTTCAGTTCCAGAGCTGAAGAATTGGTTATACTTGGGAAGAAAACACCATTATTCGAGAAGTTGATGAAGCGGGCGCCGGAAACGTTGCGGTCGATGTTCTCTGCGTTGGTGTAGTTGTGGCGCAGCGTCAGCCGGTGGTTCTGGCTCAGGTTGATGTCGAGTTTACCGAACAGCGAGGTGCCGTTCAGCTCATCGGTAACGCTTCCAAAAGTTCCCGGGTCATAACCGTGGGTGTTGATGAGGAAGTTACGCAGTGTGTTGAGCTGTCCCTGGTCTGCGTCGCCATCGTAAACTCCGAAGTCAAAGGGAGAAGGCGTTTCGTCCCGGCGGAGCTCCGCGTTGACGAAGAAGAACACCTTGTCTTTCACGATCGGGCCTCCCAGAGAAGCGCCGTAGGTCTTCTGTGAGAATTCAGCGACTTTTTCCCGCTCGCTGCCTGTGCGGTCGGTCAGCGATTCGTTGGTTTTGCCGACCATACTTTCGTTTTGCCAGAAGTAGTAGGCGGTTCCTTCAAATTCATTGGTCCCGGATTTTGTCACTGCGTTGATGCCGCCGCCGGCGAAACCGCCCAGGGTTACGTCATACGGAGAAAGCACCACCTGGAACTGGTCGATGATGTCGATGGAGAAGGGGGCGATACCGGTCTGGCCGCCGTTGGTGCCTTGGCCAGACAAACCAAATACGTCATTGTTCACCGCGCCGTCGATGTAAATAGCATTGTAGCGGTTGTTCACCCCGGCGAACGAGGTGCCGCCGCTGTAGCCGGTCGCCTGAGGAGTCAGGCGGACGTAATCGGCCAGGTCCCGGTTCAGGGTTGGCACAACATCAATGTCTTCGGAAGTGATCTGCGTGCTGGCGCCGGAGTTGGAGCCGGTAGTACCCTGGCGGGCCACTACCTGGACTGCCTCCAGTTCAATGCCCTGTTCCTCGAGATCGAAATCCCGCCGGAAGGCCTCGCCCAGGCGCAGGAAAATGCCGTCAAGCACGGTTTCTCCGTAGCCGGTGTAGGAAATCGTCACTTTGTAGGGGCCACCAACCCGCATGTTGGGAATGCGGTAGTTCCCTTCTACATCAGTAGCGGTACCGTATGTAGTGCCGGAAGGTAGGTGCACCGCCAGAATGTTGGCGCCGATCAGCGGTTCGCCGTCTACATCCTGGATCTTCCCTTGCATGGAGGAGGTGGTGACACCCTGAGCAAGCGCCATTCCTTGAAAAACAAGGAGTAATGCGAAGGCACTCAGTGCTCTCATTAGCATTGAAAATCTCATAAACGAGTGAGTTTAAATGAACAAATAATTGTTTGGCTTTGGCTGCTTTTATAAAGTAGCCTGTAGTTTTTCGTTTCAGGTCAGGGCGATTTGACGTTGCTTCGGGTCAAAAATAAGGCAAAATCCCCGAACTCAATAACTCTATTTCACTTTAGAAAACCATTCCGGCGGCAAATGTAAGGAGCAGATGTTAAGCGTATATTAATTTATTTAACCGGGCTGAAATTGATGAGAGTTATAATTTTCGGATAGAAAGAAAAACCCGTTTTTTTCCACAATAATTTAATTTGAATTTGAAGGAGGGCATTCTTCCACTATTTTTGTTTTATTGTTCTCTTCACCCATTTTCTTAATCAAAGTATCCAACATGAGGCTATTTACCTACCTTTCTTTTTTAACATTTTTCGTTTCCCTCTCCGGCACTCAGGCTCAGCAGGAACATGAGGTGACGGCACAGGACTTTTCTTTTTCGCCTGACGCCCTGACCATCAATGTCGGAGACATGGTTACCTGGAACAATACCGGAGGTACCCATAACGTCAATGGAACCCTGGCGGAATATCCCAGCAATCCGGAGGGTTTTGGCAGTGGAGCTGCCGCCCCGGCGCCCTGGTCCTATTCCTTTACCTTTACCCAGCCCGGAACCTATGAATACCACTGCGACCCGCATCTGGGCCTGGGCATGACCGGGACAATAACCGTGCAGGGAGGTACAGGTGGCGCTACCAGCTTGCTGCTGACCGGCGTCTTTGACGGCACCCTCACCGGAGGCCTGCCCAAGGGAGTGGAGATGTATGTACTGGATGACATTGCAGACCTTAGTGAATATGGCATTGGCTCTGCCAACAACGGAGGTGGGTCGAGTGGGGTGGAATTCACTTTCCCCTCCATGTCGGTAACTGCCGGAACCTTTCTTTATATCACCAATGCCGATGTGGAGTTTGGCGCCTTCTTTGGCTTCGATGCCGATTTTGTCGATGACGCCAGCCCTTCTTCGATGTCAATTAACGGAGATGACGCCATCGAATTGTTTCGCAATGGAGAGGTTGTAGATGTCTTCGGAGACATCAATGTAGACGGCACCGGCCAGCCCTGGGAATACCTGGACGGCTGGGCATACCGCGTAAATGGCACCGGCCCTGATGGCAGTACTTTCGTTCCATCCAACTGGACTTATGGCGGCATTGATGCTCTGGAAGGTGGCATGACCAACAGTACGGCCGATAACCCCTTCCCTGCCGGGACTTACGACCCCATGGGGTCCGGGCCCCTCACCGCTAATGACGACGTAGCTACAACCGATGTTAACACAGCTGTTACTATTGATGTGCTCGGCAATGACTTTCTGCCGGCGCCACTGGAAAGCCTTACCGTTGTCGTAAGCCCGGAGAACGGAGATGTAGAGATCAATATGGACAATACCATTACCTACACACCGGATCTGGGCTTCTGCGGTATGGATGCTTTCACTTATGAAGTCTGTGTCGGTGGAGAATGTATGACTGCAGAGGCCTCCATAACCATCAACTGCCCGGTTTTTTACCCGGAGTACACCATTGGGGAAGTCACTACAGTAGATGCTGATGGAGTTGCTGATTCTCTGGGGGTGGAATGCCAGCTGCAGGGCATCGTCTATGGCGTTAATCTGCGGCCGGAAGGACTGCAGTTTACCATCATCGACGGTAATAATGATGGAATAGGCGTTTTCAGTGGCGGAGAAAACTTTAGCTACACCGTACAGGAAGGAGACGAGGTTTCCATTCAGGGAGAAATCGACCAGTTCAGGGGGTTGGTGCAGATCGTGCCCGCCAGGTTGGAACTTCTCAGTAGTGGAAATACCCTGGTGAACCCTACTGTTGTCTCAGCACTGGATGAATCGACGGAATCTCAGCTCGTGCGAATAGAAAATGTATCGCTGGATGATCCCTCCGCCTGGGGCGTAGGGACGGACGGCTTTAATGTAACCGTTTCCGATCAGACGAATACCTATACCATCCGTATAGATGACGATGTCGACCTGTTTACCCTTCCGGCTCCCACCGGTACTTTCAGCGTAACGGGCATCGGCAGCCAGTTCGACAGCAGCTCCCCTTATGATGAGGGCTACCAGCTGCTGCCTCGCTACATGGAAGATATCGACCCTTACAGCGATGTGCTCGATCCCTCTCTGGGTAAAACCATCGCCTTTTTCCCCAATCCGGTACGGGAGCAGTTGCAGATACTCAGCACAGAGCCCCTGGATGTAATCCGCATCAGCACCCTTACCGGGCAGTTGGTGCAGGAATGGAGGAGCCCCGATGTTTCCACCCGTCTGGATGTATCCAGGCTGGAGGCAGGCGCTTACCTGATCACTTTCGTGCAGGACAACCGGATATGGTCTCAGGAACTGGTGAAGCAGTAGTATGAACCCTGGTTAAATTGCTGTATTGGTATATTGTTAAATTGCTGAATGGCTGTAGGCCGTGGGGCAAAACAATACAGCAATTTAACCATTTAACCATGGACTACAAATGGCACCAAAGAAGCGCATCGGCCTCGCCCTGTCCGGCGGGGGGGCCAGAGGCATTGCCCACATCGGCGTGTTGCAGGCACTGGAAGAGCAGGGCATCATTCCGGAGGTTGTTTCCGGCGCCAGTGCCGGCGCCATTGTCGGGGCCCTTTACGCAGCCGGCAAGAAACCCGGCGAGATCATGGAGTTTGTGCGCAAGGCCAGCTTCTTTAAGCTCTTTAAAGTGTCCATCCCTTTTTCCGGATTGACCAGGCTTACGTACTTGCGCGGCAGGCTTGCCGAAAGCATTCCGGAAGACAGCTTTGAAGCCCTGGAAAAGAAGCTCATCGTCGCTATAGCCAACCTCAATACCGGAGAATGCGAAATGCGCAGCAGCGGCCCGCTTTTCGACGTGGTCACTGCCTCTTCCTCCATTCCGCTTATCTTTCAACCGGTTGAGATCGATGGGCAGTTCTACGTAGATGGAGGGTTGCTGGACAATATGCCGGTAGGGCCGCTAAAGAAACTCTGTGATATTACCGTTGCTGTGAATGTGATGCCGCACGTTACCGTGCCCGGCAAGTCGGTGCAGAATGTCCTGGGTATCGCCCAGCGTTGTTTTGACCTTTCCGTTCTGGCCAACACCCGCCCCAATATGGAGCTCTGCGACCTGCTGATCGAGCCCAAGGAGGTCCATGACTTCAATATCTTTCAGTTGAACCGCTATGAGCCTTTGTTCGATATTGGTTACAGGGCGGCGATGGAGAGGATGGATGAGTTGAAAAGGTTGATCGGTTGATTGGGTTGATTTAGTCCGTCCTGCCCGGAAGCCAGGCGCCTAATAAACTCATTCAACCCAATCAACCAACCGATCAACTAATTCAAAAACACCGCCTGCTCCTCCACATCCAGGATCTGAACGTCGATATTATTCATCAGGGTGGTGGCCAGGGAAAGGCCGAAGTAATCGACTTTTACCGGAAAGGATTTATGCGTACGGTCGACGAGTACGGCAACTTCTACTTTTTTAGGCAGGACGCCAAGGAGTGGCTTCATGGCGTAGAACAGCGTCCGCCCGGTGTTGGCCACATCGTCGATCACGATGATGGCCTTGCCTTCCAGCTGTTCGGCGGGAAGCTCGATCTGTACTTCCTGGCTTAGCGGAGCGGCGGGGTTGATCCGGATCCGGGTGAGGGTGATTGGGATGTCGGTGATCTTTTTCAGTTCATCCAGGAGCATCTTCGCGAAGCCCAGGCCGGTTTTGTTAATGCCGCCAAGAATGAGCTCTTTTTCCTCGTAGTTGTTCTCGAGGATCTCGATGGCCAGGCGTTTGATCTTCTGCTGTATCTGTTCTTGATCGAGTATTTTCATCAGGTGGTTTTTTGCATGGCTAAAATTAAGGATTTGGGGAACAAATTCTGCCTGATTGTGAGAAATGATTCTATTTTAGCGCTGACATAATTTACGGAAATTGCTTTTTTACTTCGGCAGTAGCTGTTATTTTAGCGAAAATTCGCTGTGCCTTTAACCATCACATCCATGATACAACAGATCCTCTTTATTCTGGTAACTGCAGCCGCCTTCGCACTGGCCTGGCGTTCCTTCTCCCGGGTGCGCCGAAATGTCCTTCTGGGCCAGGACGAGGAGATCAGCGGAGATGCAGGCCGGCGCTGGCGCAATGTGCTCCTGGTTTCCTTTGGCCAGCAGAAGATGTTCACCCGCTGGATACCGGCCGTTTTTCACCTTTTCATTTACGTTGCTTTTCTGCTCACCCAGGTAGAACTGATCGAGATCTTTATCGACGGCTTTTCCGGACGGCACCGGTTTTTTGCCGATAAGCTGGGCGGGTTCTACACCTTTGTCATCAGCTTTATCGAGGTGCTTTCCATCCTGGCCTTCGTGGCTACCATCATCTTCCTGGCGCGGAGGAACGTACTGAAGACCCCGCGTTTCTGGACGCCGGAGATGAAGGGCTGGCCAAGGCTGGACGGTAACCTGATCCTCATTTTTGAGATCATCCTGCTCATCGGCATTTTCAGCATGAACGGGGCTGATGTGCTGCTCCAGGATATCGACCCGCAGCATTATCCCGAAACCGGCCAGCTGGCGGTCAGCACCTGGCTGGGGCCTGCCCTCTTCGGCGGCATGAGCGAGGGGGCATTGCAGGCCGTTGAGCGCTTCGGGTGGTGGGTTCACCTGCTCATGGTCTTCGTATTCCTCAATTACCTGCCGTATTCCAAGCACCTGCACATCTTCCTTGCTTTTCCCAATACCTACTACGCCCGGCTGAAACCAAGGGGTGAAATGGACAATATGCCGGAGGTGATGAACGAAGTCAAGAGCATGATGGGCCTTTCGGAAGATGGAGGAGGCGATGCTATGGATATGGATGCCGAGCTGCCGGAATTCGGATCCAACGATGTATTTACCCTTAGCTGGAAAAACCTACTTGACGCCTACAGCTGTACCGAATGCGGCCGCTGTACTTCTGTTTGCCCGGCCAACATCACGGGTAAGAAATTGTCTCCCCGCAAGATCCTGATGGATATTCGCGACCGGGCCGAGGAGGTAGGCCGCAATATCGAAAGCGGAGACGAACAGTTCGCCAAAGACAAATCCAAACCCGTAAGTAAAGACAACTACGACGACGGTAAATCCCTCTTCGATTATACCACACCGGAGGAACTCCACGCCTGCACCACCTGCAACGCCTGCGTGGAGGCCTGCCCCGTGCTGATCAACCCCTTGGAGCCCATCCTGAAGATGCGCCGCTACGAGATCCTGGCCCTTTCACAGGGGCCGCAGGAATGGGTGCCCATGTTCACCAGTATGGAGAACAGCGGTTCCGCCTGGGCCATTCCCGATGACCGGGATAAGTGGGCGCAGGAGGTGGAGAAAGGGTAGGGGGGTGGTTGATGACGGCCGGTGTTTTGCTATTGGCGGTTGATTGAAGTTGGCTGGAGTTCGGGGCCTTTTCTTGGCAGGTTATTGGTTATTGAGCAGGCTCGTTTGAATAGGTAGAGTTGGTAGTTCGTTACATTCATAATCATTGCAAAAATAATGATTATAAATATAATGATTATAAAAGTAACGGCCTGAGGGTATTTATTGTTTGAGAAATAAAGGGTATCTTACTGTTTGTTAGGCGTCCCCACAAGTGATCACTACATGGAAATCAAACACAGAGAGCCGGCGCGAACGCTGAGAGAGTTGTACAACAACCTCAACCCTCTGGAATTCCTTACCAAGGAGAACCGGCATTTCTACGTGGATGTGTACGGCGATATTATTGCTGAGATCCGTAAAGATCTGCTTTGGTCGGATGAACCGCTGCATATTAAGCTTGCTTCCCTACTGTCTAAGAAAGACATGCTGAAGCACCGGCTCTTTGCCGATTCTCTGGAACGGCTGGAGACGGGGGAGCCGTATTTGGGAGTACTGGGGGCGGATACGAGACGACTGGCAGGAGCTTTAGAGCGGGAATTATTTTCTATCCGCCCCGAAACATTTTTTGAAACGAGATTAGATGAAGATGCCGGTAATTTGCATCGCCTGGTTTTGGATTGGACGCAAAAAGAGAAACCGGTGTTGCTGAATTTGGCTACCTATCCGGCTAAGAATAATACAGCCCTGGCCGGCCAGTTATTACTGCACAGGGATGAGCTTTTTCGGCGGCAGCTGGCGCTGGTTGTAGTTGTTTCTGAACCTTTATTCCATGCTTTGCATACCAAGGCTTTCGATTTTGTCTCGGTAGCCTCTTTTACGCATCGTTTTAAGGACCAGGCTAAAACTGTTGAAGATGACTTCCACCCTTTGGAGCAAAAGCCGGGTGGCGTGGTCGCTTACGAGGATGCCTTGAAAGAATGGAAAGCAGAAAAAGAGAAGACAAAGCCTGACTCAAGGAGGTTAATGATGCGTGCTTTTAGAACGGGGGAAACAGCTTACAAAGTCTCCAAATTAGAGGAAGCCTTAAAATTTTACCTTGAAGCTATTCAATTAGCTCGCCAATTAAATGATGACCATTTTCTGAGTGGAGCTTTAAGAAATATTGGTATAGTATACAGGGATATGGGATTGTTTAATGAAGCTTCGGCCGCTCTTGAAGAGGCTCAAAAAATTGGTGACTTAAAAGGAGAAGGAGCCGTATTAGGCAATATTGGATTAATCAAAAAAGACAAAGGTAAGTTGAATGATGCATTGATTTACCTGAACAGGGCCTTAAAGTTACATCAAAAACTTCAATATAAGAAGGGCGAAGCTATGCATCTGGGTAATATTGGCCTAGTATATAAAGCCAAAGGTGAATATAAAAAGGCGTTGATGTATCATAAAAAGGCTTTGGGTGCCATTCGCAATTCCGGTTATTTGTATGGCGAAGCTATTCAACTCAATAACCTGGGTATGATCTATGTAGACAAAGAAAACCCGAATGAAGCCCTGAAATGTGTCAAACAAGCCGAACGCATTTTCGAGCAACTTGGCGCCTCTCAAGAGTTGGCTACCGTACGGTCAACCATCGCTGAGATCCGGACAAAACAACTTCCTGCATGAAACCCGCCGAAACCCTCATCGACGATCCAATCAAAACAAAAAGAAAACCACTACATAAATGAGCAACCTCAACATCCCCAGAATGGCCACCCTGGCCGCCGAAGGCCGCGAGCCTGACATCCTCTTCTGGGTCGGCTGCGCCGGCAGCTACGACAACCGCGCCCAGAAGGTGACCGTCGCCTTCTGTAAGATCCTCAATGCCGTCGGCATGGACTTTGCCATTCTCGGCAATGAAGAGCAGTGCACGGGCGACCCCGCCCGCCGCGCCGGCAATGAGTTTGTCTTCCAGATGCTGGCCCTCCAGAATATCGAGACGCTGAACATGTACAACGTCAAAAAGATCGTCACGGCCTGCCCGCATTGCTTCAATACCCTGAAGAACGAATATCCTGCTCTGGGCGGCAACTACGAGGTGATCCACCATACCCAGCTCCTGCAGCAGCTCATCGACGAGGGGCGCATCAAAATGAAAGAGGGCGGCGCATTCAAGGGGAAACGCATCACCTACCACGATTCCTGCTATATGGGCCGCGTCAACGGCGTCTACGAAGCGCCCCGCAAAGTGCTGGAAGCGCTCGACGGCGACCTCGTCGAAATGAAGCGCTGCCGAACCAACGGCCTTTGCTGCGGGGCCGGCGGCGCCCAGATGTGGAAAGAAGACGAACCCGGCAACAAGCGCGTCAACGTGGAGCGGGCGGAGGAAGCCCTGGAAACAGGCGCCAGCATCATTGCCGCCAATTGCCCTTTCTGCCTGACCATGATGGGCGACGGGGTCAAGGCGAAAGACAAACAGGATGATGTAATGGTGTACGACCTGGCCGAGCTGATCGTGAATAATATGGATAACCGGTAGAGGGCAGATCGTTGTCTGCTGTCTGTTGCTGGTTCTGGCGCCGGCAAACTACCCAAAACAGTCAACACATTTCACCAAAACTACCTTTTCCTTCAAGTGTTAATTTATTCAGAGACGAGGTCAGTATTGAAAAATTGACAATCAACAAACATGACAACCTACGACACCCTTCCCGATACCACCCGCGTCTGGGTCTACCAGGCTAACCGCCCGTTCCGGGATGAAGACATACCGGCGGTTCGCGAGAAAGTGCGGGCTTTCGCCCAGAGCTGGGTCAGCCACAACCGCCAGCTTCGCGCCCATGCGGATGTACTGCACAACCGCTTCATCGTATTAATGGTCGATGAAGGCCAGGCGGACGCCAGTGGGTGCTCTATCGATAAATCAGTCTACTTTCTCAAGCAGTTGCAGGCGGAATACGGGGTCAACCTGTTCGACCGCATGGTTTTTTCCTACAAGGACGGCGAGGAGGTGATTACCGTACCTCGCGAAGAGTTCACCCGCCTGTATCAGGAAGGGAAGATCAATGACGATACTCTTGTGTTCGATACGCTTGTGAACACCAAAGGGGCTCTGGACGAAAACTGGCTGAAGCCCCTGAGCCAGAGCTGGCATAAGAGGATGGTGTAAAATATTGAATGAGGGAATGAATTATTGAAGGAATGAATACCCGTCTACGAAAAAGAGGGCTTTGTCAAATTTTGATCCTGGAAATTGAAAAAACACCTACATTCCTCCCTCTTAATTGAGAACAGTGGCGTTTTATTCCTCCCAGGCCTGGCGCCCGGCTCATTGTACATCGCCGTACTTAAAGAGCAAGGCGCCGAAACCGAAGCAAACCTGAATAAAACGCCACAAAAAAACTGCCTATGTTAGGGAAAGTGAAGAAGTGGCTGGGCATCGAGGGCGTGAAGCTGGAGCTGGCCCTTCCGGAAGAAGTGGAGGCTAATGCCCGTGAGATCCACGGCAACATCCGCTTTATGTCTCTCAATCCCCAGACGGTCACCGGAATAAAGATCGCACTCATTGAGAAGTATTCCCGTGGCCGTGGCAAAGAAAAGCTCATCGATGAGTATGAGCTGGGCGCCACGGAAATACACCAGATCATAGAAGTGCCGGCGGAAGAAGTTGTCGAAGTGCCATTCCACCTGCCGTTCAGCCTCGTCCGTTCCAATGTCGACGAGTTCGGAAAAAGGAACTTCCTCTTTGGAGGGCTGGCCCTGGCGGCAAAAGCCTTGCGGGGCGTCAGGTCGGAGTTCAGGGTAGAAGCCGAAGCACAGGTCAAAGGCGTAGCCCTCAACCCGTTCGACCGTAAGATCATTCAGGTCAAACTGTAGATGGTTAAATTGCCAGATGGTTTGATGGTTGGCCCGGGGGGAGGGCGCCCAGCCAGTTAACAATCAAACCATACAGCAACAGCCCTCACTGCACCTCCTCCGCCTCCTCCGCCTCCTCATTTTTTTCCGTAAACGAACGAATGATCTCCTCATCGTCTTTTCCGAGGTTTTCCAGCAGGATCTCCGCATCATCCACGAAGTCGTCATCGGGATAATCGGCTATGAACTTTCCGTACAATACCCTGGCGTCATCGAACCGGCGCAGGTCCGAATCCAGGGTGAATGCCTGCATAAAGAGGGCCTGCGGCGCCCGGCCGCTTTCCGGATATTGCTCACTGACCTGAGCGTACAGCTGCAGGGCCTTATCAAATGAACGGATGGTCCGGGCTACTTCCGCTCCCTTGTAGAGCATATCCGGGGCTTTGTCCGACTGAGGCAGTATCAAAGCGTACAGCTCCGTGGAATGGATGAAGTTGTTGGCTACCCGGTATTCGATGCGGCCGGTGGAGTCGTCAAACATTCGGCCTCCCATATCTTCGATTCGGGCTTCCAGGCCCGTCAGCCCTTCCGGCAGTTTTTCGTGGGCAGACTTTGCCTCTTCGGAATCGGGGAAGGCGCGGATCAGGGCCTGGTACACGGTAATGGCGTTTTCCTCATTACCCAGTTTTTCCTGGTAGAGGTCTCCCAGGAAGATCGCTGATTTGGGCGTATTGGAGGAGCTATAATACTCCTGAATGGCGCGGCTGAGGGTTGCGGCGGCAGCGGAGAAGCGGTTCATGCGGTATTCGATTGCCGCCGCCCGGTACATGTAGCGGGGAGTTACCTCCTCATCTTCCGGAAACTGAGCGATGTACTCCTGATAAGCCGCCAGCACTTCCTGGGCTTTTTCCGTAGTAGGATCGTCTTCCAGCTGTTTTTCCAGCTCGGTGACCTGAGCCTGGGCCTTTTCCTGTTCAGACTGGCAGGAGGCGAGGGAGAAAAGGGCAAAGATCAATATTAAGTATTGGTATTTCATGGCAGGTATTTTTATTTAATGTATACAAGAGTTTGATCCTGCCACAAAAGCACTAAATCCCAACTTCCCGATAGCAATCGGGATCGTGGGCCCGTCCATGCGGCCGGGTAAAAGTTTTGTGCCTTAGTGGCAAAAAATCGAGGGCGAGAAGCCAGGCTATACAAGCCCAAATTTAAAAGACTTTAAATTGAATCGGAGTTTTCAGCCCCAAAAAAATTGCCCTTATCCTGTTAATACAGCCCTGCTCTCCTTCACAAACTTTCGGCGAGCGGAGAAAGGAGTGAGGCCGCTGTTGCAATCCTGTCTCTCCTGTCATCCTGTCCCTGAACAATCATCACCCTCTTCTGTTTCCCTTCCGAAAACAACACATCCATGTCAAAAGTCAGCATTTTCTGGTTCCGGAGAGACCTGCGCCTGCACGACAACGCCGGCCTGTACCACGCCCTGAAAGGAGAACACCCCGTCGTCCCCCTGTTCATCTTCGACCGCGAGATCCTCGATGAGCTGGAAGATAAAAAAGACGCCCGCGTGGAGTTCATCCGCAACGCCATCAAAGAAATGCGGAAGGAATTGAAGGAAATGGGAAGCAGCATAGTGGTGCGCTACGGCTTCCCGGAAGAGATCTGGGCCGAGCTTCTGGAAGAGTACGACGTCGCCGCCGTTTACACCAACCACGACTACGAGCCCTATGCCATCGAACGGGACGAAAAGATCCGGAAATTGCTGGCAGAAAAGGATATCCCATTCCATACCTACAAAGACCACGTTATCTTTGAAAGAGACGAGGTGTTAAAGGACGACGGCGATCCTTATGTCGTTTTCACCCCCTACAGCCGCAAGTGGATGGAAAAGCTGGAAAGCAAAATGGTGGAATTCACCAATGAATCCGGTGAAGAGGAAACCATTTCCTACTACCTGAAGCCTTACCCAACTGAAGATCACTTCGGCAACTTCGAAAGCATGAGCACGCCTCCCTTTCCCACCCTCGAGGACATGGGCTTCGAACACACCGACATCGAGATCCCTTCCAAAACGGTGAGCCGCAAGTTGATCCGGGAATACGATAAAAACAGAGATTATCCGGCAAGAGAGGGCACCTCCCGTCTCGGCATTCACTTCCGCTTCGGCACCATCAGCATACGGGAAAAGGCCCGCCGGGCAAAAAGACTGAACGACACCTTCCTCAACGAACTCGTCTGGCGCGATTTCTACGCCATGATCCTGGCGCATTTCCCCCACGTCGTCGACCACTCATTCCGCGAAAAATACGACTACATCCAATGGCGCAACAACGAGGAGGAATTCAAAAAGTGGTGCGAGGGCAAGACCGGCTACCCCATCGTCGACGCCGGCATGCAGCAGCTCAACCAGACTGGCTATATGCACAACCGCGTGCGCATGATCACCGCCAGCTTCCTCACCAAACACCTGCTCATCGACTGGCGCTGGGGCGAGGCTTACTTCGCCAAAAAGCTGCTGGATTACGAACTGGCCAGCAACAACGGCGGCTGGCAATGGGCCGCCGGCTCCGGAACCGACGCCGCGCCTTACTTCCGCATCTTCAACCCCACCTCCCAGCAGGAGAAATACGACAAAAATCAGGAGTACATCAAAGAATGGGTGCCGGAGTACGGTACTTCCGATTACCCGGAACCAATGGTCGATCATAAAGAGGCCCGGGAGCGCTGCCTGAAGGTGTATAAGGCGGGGCTCGACAGGGCGGAGGATTAGGGTGTGAAAGTGCCTGGGTGTAAATGTGTAAAGGTGCGGCTAGAGAGCCGGCAGCTTTACATTGCGGCGGTGGTTCGGAAAAGCCACGATGCAGGTCAATTTTAAATTTTACGGTTACAGGCAGATAAGAGCCAAACAGCAAAAAAGAGCACAGCGTATTTCATATCAGTGAAGGTTTTGACATCATAATGCCAGCAACTTTTTAATATAGTATCTCATGAAATACCTTGCTTTAAATATATTTTTTCTAGTAATAGTATACATGAAAGTAAACGGGCAGTGCTGGGAATTGGTGTTTGAGGATTCTTTACTGCGTAAACCGGCTGACATCCATTTTATTGATGAAAACCACGGTTGGGTAGTTGGCTGGAATGCCTTATTTGTTAAAACGAGCGACGGAAGAAATACCTGGGAAAATGTACCTCACCCCCTTCATTACCTTCCTACAAATTCCCATAGAGCTTTATTTCATGTTTATTTTTTGGATACTTTAACAGGCTGGGCTATACAAGATGAGCGGAATATCTTTCGTACTGAAGATGGAGGGCAAAGCCGGGAAGAAATATTAATAAATACACCCGATGCTTTTGCATGGAGTGTACCAGGCCTTCAATTTTTCAATTCCGACACGGGGTGGATAGCAACCCATGAAAGAGGCTTTTATCAGACAGTGGATGGAGGCGACACATGGCAATATAACACGGAACTCGGCCTTATCCACGAAATATTGGCTATGCAATTCATTTCCGGGGAGAAAGGCTGGCTACTGGGCCGGCCCAACGGCCCTAATGCTGCATCTACTATGGTTAAATATCTCCTGCACACAGCAGACGGGGGCCAAACCTGGCAGGAGCAACTTAATGCCAATGCAAGCCGGCAGTTGGGTAGATGGATGTTTTTTTTAAATGACAGCTTAGGCTGGCTAGTGGGGTATTCTTCTGGTTTGCCGGCCCTGTATCTGACGACAGACGGTGGGC